>NZ_AZCZ01000018.1 GCF_001434055.1 Levilactobacillus parabrevis ATCC 53295
TACGGTCAGTTATTAGGTGCTTACGTTTGTTGGTTTAAACGGTTAAAAAAAATCCCCATAGCACGGCAACACTGGCTGTTAACAACCACGTTTGTCCTGCTATGGGGATTTTCTAAATTCTAATGTTTGTAAGGGCCAAAAAGCGCTACTGCGTTAGGCCGCGTTGTCGGCAATAACTCTCTAATTCGGGGGACAAAAGAAGCTGCTGTTCCCGGAGTGCCGCCAAATTGCGAGTACCAAGTAACGTCATGATCGTTTTGAGTCCGGTTTGCCACTCCAGCAGCATTTGCGTGGTCGTGGCTTCATCGGTCTTGATTAAGCTGTGTAACACTTGACCGGCACTTCCAACCACCGATGCGCCCAAGGATAAGGCTTTGGCTGCATCGAGCGGTTGGCGAACCCCACCAGTCGCGATGACCGTTAAATCTGGCGCCTGTTGGGTTTCCAACAGGGACTCGACCGTTGATTGTCCCCAACCGGCCAGGTAGCTGAGTTCCTTTTCTGGACGGCGGAAGTTTTCAATCTGCGCGAAGTTCGTCCCGCCACGGCCGCCGAGATCAACGAGCTTTACGCCGACATTGGCCAACTGTGCCAGCGTCTCGTGGGCCATTCCGAAGCCGACTTCCTTGACAATCACTGGAACGTCGAGTGCAGCCACAATTTCACCGATTTCATCCAACCAGTGAAAGTCGCGATCACCCTCGGGCATGACCAACTCTTGGGCCACGTTGACGTGGACTTCCAGAGCATCTGCCGCCAGCATGGCCACGGCTGCTCGGGCTTGGGCTACCGAGTGACCGGCACCAATGTTGGCAAAGACCAGACCGTCGGGATTGTTTTCCCGTAACACGGTGAAGGTGGGGACAGCGGCGGCATTCTTGAGTGCGATGCTCTGAGAGCCACTGGCTACGGGCATCCCCGTAGCGGCGGCAATCCGACCCAACATAGCGTTGACCTTGCCCGTCCGTGGACTCCCACCGGTCATGGCTTCAATCATCAACGGCACGGGTAGCGTTAACGGTCCGAGCTGAGTTTGCAGGCTCACATCACTGACCGCCATTTCTGGCAGACTCTGGTGCACGAACCGCAACTGGTCGAATTGACTGGCGGCGTGTTCCTGATAAAATTTTTCAGCCAGCGAAAGGTGTTCGTCCTTCCGGTGGGCGTGGCGGGATAGTTGTGCCATAAGTGGTCTCCTTACTCAATCACGTGATGGACGTTTAGTTTCAATGGTTCGATACCGCGGTGCTCCCATTCTTTGAGCAGGCTGGCCAGGTCTTTGGCAGCGTTGATGATGACAATACCGCAGTCACCACCACCGGCACCGGAAGACTTAGCCGCACCGCCGATATGAACGGCGATATCGCACATGGTTCTCAGTAGTTTCGTTTCAATGGTAACGTGGCTCAAATTGGCCAGTTGATTCAACAGTTGCCGGTTGACGGCAATTTCTTTTTGAATGGCATCGAGGTCTTGGTCGTGGAAACCGGCGATCATCCGTTGTAGACAAGCTTTACTTTCCCGTAGAAAGGCGTGATAGTCGTCACGGCGGGTGGCCTTAAAGAGGGCGACCTTATCGACGAGGTGGGAGGTGGAAGCCGGTGTACCGGTCCAGCCGATCATCAGGCGTAACGATTCTGGTGGCGTCAGTAGCTCGATCTGCAGGCCAGGCCAATCCATCGTCAACAGGTCGGTCAGACTAATCTCACGGCGTGCGGAAGCCAGCCAGTCACGGTCGAAGGCTTGATAGGCGATCCAGCCGCCGTAAACGGAGGCGGCGATATCACCCAAAGAGCCGTTGCCTTGGACGTCTAGATGCGCGATGGCGGCTAGCTTGAACAGCCGGTCCTTAGGCATCTCGATGTCGTAGAATTGGCACAGAGCCTTCACGGTCGCCACAGTGACGGCAGCGGAAGATCCTAACCCGTATTTCTTACCATCGGCGCTGTCGAGGTCACTGTTGACGTTCAAATGGTAAATAGCTAAGGGTTTGCCCAATGCTTGAGCGTACTGTTCGGTCAAGCGAATGGCCGACAGAATATAGTGGAAGGGGTTATCCCGGTTGTCAAAAACGAGCTCGGTTCCCTGGCGTTGCCAGTAGAGGGAGTTCTCTTGGTATTGTTTGGAGGCGATACGTCCATAGTCGTGGCTAGGGGTAATTGTGACGGTCACAAATTGGTTCAAGGCCACAATAATGGCCGGATAGCCCGGCTCAACCACGGCGTATTCACCAGCAATATAGAGTTTTCCGGGTGCTTGCGCGGAAATCAAAAAATCAGGTCCCTTCTGTAACAGTTAATATTTTTTATGGTTTGTCATTGATTTAAGTTCTGAAGCGATTAGGCTTCGTTTAGAAACTGAATACCAGGTCCTGGATGGGCCACAATAACGTTGTCGCTCCCAAACTGGCGAGCGAAACGGTCTTGAATCGCGGGAACGTCCGCCGTCTGGCAGAAGACCTTCAGATTCGGACCGGCATCTAGGGTGTAGTAGCATTCTAAGCCAGCTGCTCGGAGACCCTTGACCATCTGCATGGCGATAAGGGTGTCGCCGTTGAAGTAGCTAAAGGGTGGCCAGGCGCTGAGCGTCAGGGCGTGCATGCGCATGGCGTTCGTTTCCAGCGTTTCCCCCATCGTCGTGAAGTCCTGCGCCCGAATGGCGGGCTTGATGGCGTCGAGGTCATCGACAACCACCTGTTTCCAAGCCGGATAGAACGGTGAGGTGGTCACACTACTCTGCATCCCTTGGCGTGAACTGACTTTTTTGTGGTGAGGGTCCAAGACCAGTGCCACCACGGCGATTGGCCAAGTTACCTCTTCAATCAGGGGAACGGCACGGGAACTGAGGTCATCATGACCTGCTTCCCATTCGACAAAGCCACCAAAGATGGAGCGAGTGGCGGAACCGGAACCACGGCGTGCAAGTCGTGACAGGGCGGTCTTGTCGAGGTTCATGCCGGCAGCCTTACTGGCGGCACCGGCTAACGCCGCAAAAGCGGAGGCCGAGGACGCCAATCCCGCAGCGGTTGGTACGTGATTCACGGAAGTTACTCGCGCAAAAGAGGTGCGCGAAGCTTGTTGGCGCACCAAGTTGAGAAAGTTATGTACTTTTTTAGCTGCTGTCGGCGAGAGCAACTGATCGTTAACAGTCACCTCATCGGCAGTCAGTTGGTCATCGAATGTGACCGTAGTATCCGTGTAGAACTGGTCGAGAGTCAGTGAAAGACTGTTCGTTTGGGGCAGCATCAACTCGGTGTCGGCCTTGCCCCAATACTTGACTAGAGCAATGTTGGTGTGGGCTCTTGCGGTTACGGGTGCGTTCATTCGGGTTCCTCCTCTAAGTTGAAGGCTTCGATCCACGTCGCCGTGGCGCCGGCAGCGACTAAGCTTTGCTGGACGCGCTGGGTGGTGGTCACGTCGGGACACAGGGCGATGAGGCAGCCACCCATGCCGCCGCCAGTGAGCTTGGCGCCTAGTGCACCGTTAGCTGTGGCGACCTGTGTCAGATGGTCCAGTTCGGGTGAACTAACGCCCAGACCGCGTAACTGGGTTTGCGCCTCACTGATGATGGCTCCCAGACGGGTTAGGTCGGGCTTAGCCAGTGCCGTTCGGGCTTCACCACTCAAGCGGCCCAACGTTTGAATTTGTAAATCCGTTTCGGTGGGCAACGTCGTCTTCCGCCGAGCCACGGCAGAAACGGCCTTACCAGTTTGCCCCTTGATGCCACTATCGGCAATCACTAAGTATCCTCGTAAGGCGAAAGGAATCTGCGTCGTTTCTTGGTGGGGGACAAACCAGATGGGGACGTCCGAACTGACCGTTGCGGCGTCGATACCACTGGGATTCCCGTGGGTGATCTTCTCTGCAATCTCGGCATTGGCCAGCAAGAGATCGCGATTCAACGGGCGGTCAAAAAAAGCGTACATGGCCCGGGTAATCGCCACGGCGACGGCCGCAGAAGATCCCATGCCACGTTCGGCCGGTAAATCACTGGTGATATTCATTTCAAACGGTGTTTCGTGACCGTCAAAACGGGTGAGCAAGGTGTCAATCAGCTTGGCAACGCCGGCCAGGTTTTGACCCAATTGGGAAATGGGACCGTCGAAATACCGGCTAGTCAGGCGTTGTCCGGCGGTCACTGACCGCATCGCAACGTTAGTCGTTACGGATGGTAGTGGCAGGGCAATCGCAGGCTGACCATAGACCACGCTATGATCACCAATAAGAATAATTTTGGCATTACTTTGTCCGCTGACGGTTCTACCCAAGGTCACTCGCTCACTTTCTTCATTAAATTTCCTACCAGAATATCATACTCTACTGATTGGTATTGCGCTAGTTTTGCCGTCGAAAATTCGTAAAACTACGAAAAATTAACCCTTTCTATAGAAAGTTTCCCAAAAAACGGCGAAATCTAGTAGAAAGTGCGGATAATTGGTGGCTGTTTACGGTAGTTAGGAACTTTGTTGCTATTGGAGACCAGATGAAATCGAAGAGCATCCGGCCTCCAGCAGTTTTGTTTAAAAATCGAAAATCAGATAATGATGGTGGCACATTGATAAGAGGTGCGAGAAAACTGTTGTAGCCATAGGAGGACGAGGGTGTAGCCGGCCGTGACGATGCCGTTAGGACGGGCGCTTGGTCTTACCCGTGCTTACGGCATGGGATGAGCTTGAAGCCTTGCTGGACTTTGGCAAGGCTTCAAGTCAAGGTGAAAGACCGCCTTCTTAGGCTTTCACCGGTCCCCACAGCAGGCGGAACCCTGGGCATCCGGAGGCGGCGTGCAGCGACAGTGTTGCCTGGACCATATTTAGACCGAGACCGTAGTAGCGCTACTGGCTCAAGTGGTGTATCATAGTGCCAGTTATTAACGCAATTATGCAGAAATTGGTGAGCATATTATGGATAAAGACACGGTTTACGCGGTGGTCGATATTGAGACTACCGGAACCAGTGTGACAGATGGCGACCGCATTATCCAGATCGGGTGCGTCTTCGTCCAACATAATCGGATTATTAATCACTTTGAGACCGATGTGAATCCGTTGCGGGAGATTCCCGCGTCGATTTCACGGTTGACCGGAATTACGAACAAACGAGTCCGTCACGCGCCGCTCTTTGACGACGTTGCCGCGACGTTGTACAGCCAGCTGACCAATACGGTCTTCGTGGCCCACAACGTTAACTTTGATTTACCCTTTATCAATGCGGAATTTGCTCGGGTGGGGTATCCGGAACTGACGATTGAAGGCCTCGATACGGTCTCACTCAGTCAGATCTTACTTCCTACGGCGGCTAGTTTCCGTCTTCGTGACCTGAGTAGTCTCTTCAACATTGAGCATGACAATCCGCACTCCGCGGACAGCGATGCCAGTGCTACCGCAGAACTCTTTATTTTCCTCTTTCGGCGGTTGCGGGCCTTGCCGCTGGTCACACTGCAACAGATGATCGATTTGCACCCTGAACTACCGCTACAAACGGCGGCACTTTTTGACGTGGCAATGCGGCTGAATCATGAGAAGCCTCGGAAGCTGCCAGACTATCTGTACATTAAGAATGGCTTGGCTCTGAGACACGCGTCAGCGCTACCGGCAACGACCTTGGCGGAACCGGTCAAGTATCCTAAGACCAAGAAACAGAAGCAAAAGCTGATGCCGGACAACCTGGAATGGCGGCCGGAACAGGCTAAAATGATGAATTACATCTACAATAATTATGCCAACAGCGACCAGCATCCCGTCAAGCAGATGATCGTCGAGGCGCCAACTGGGATTGGGAAGAGTCTGGGCTACCTATTGCCAATGGCTTACCTGAATCAGCAAGGGCCAACGGTGGTGATCAGTACCGCGACAACGCTTCTGCAGGAACAGCTATTGGATCAGACTTTGCCACTGCTCAATCAGATTGTGCCGTTTCAGATCAATGCGGTGCTGGTCAAGGGGAGTCGCCACTACCTGGACTTACAGAAGTTTGCGGCGACCTTAAAAGTGGCGGAAACCTCGAAGCAAACGCAGCTACTGAAGCTCCGCCTGCTGGTTTGGTTGACGATGACCACGACCGGTGATTTGGATGAGTTGCATTTAGCTACGTACCGGGCGCCGTACTTCCAAGAGGTCGTCCATGAGGGAACGATTCGTGAAGATAATCCGTTTTATGAGGACGACTTCTTACGACGGCGGGATCAGCAGATGACGCAGGCTCAAGTAATCATCGTCAATCACGCCTACCTTAGCGAGCATGCCAGTGACTTAGGTGAGCGCCTCGATCGGCCATATCTGGTCATCGATGAAGCCCAACATCTGGCAGAGAATACCTTGCGACAGCGGCGAACCCAGATTAAATTTGCCCAACTGACTAATGCGTTGCACCATATTCAACGCGATATTAACCGGGAGATCGGTCCGAGCCTGTTGGCGCTGTTCACCGGTGATACGCAAGCAACCAACACGTTACATCGGTTGGTTCTACTGAGTGAAGAGCTAGAGGAAACGCTGAATCAATTGGTTAATCAGTTGTTCCTAGCCTTTCTCGCCCGCCAACGAGGGAACAATCAGAACCAAACGATTGAAAAGTTAATTCCAACTGAAGAGCTCGATGCCTTGCGTCCGCAGACCGATCCACTGGTTGCGACGATTGTGGGCGACACGACCGATCTGTTAGCCCAGTTAGGCGGACTACGGCAGAGCTTCGATCGCCAGCAGGACCGCTTTTCGGCATCCGAACGCCACTTATTCGAGCAGGTCGATACGCGAATTCATCAGTTTGATGACGAAGTCTCACAGTTACAAGACATCTTTGCTCAGGTGACGAAGACCCATACGGCCAGCCTCTTTTGGGTGACCATCAATCATGTGGGTGACCGTAACAGTTTACAGTTTGCGAGTGGCTTGTTGGCAACTGAGGGCTTCCTGCGTCGCCAAATTTATGCGCACTTCCAACCGGTTCTGTTAACGGGGGCAACCCTCTTTTCTTCCGGTCGTTCCCAGTACATTCTGGACCAGTTTGATTTGGACCGGGATGAGACTGTGACTCACCGAATGCGGTCAAGCTTTGACTACAGCGAGCAAGCCCAGTTATTCATTGCCAACACGGGTCCCGAACTGAGTCGCGTGGCACCGGCAGACTATGTGGTCTACCTAACCGCGGCGATCAGTCAGATTGCGGGGGCCGTCAATAAGCAAACCCTGATTCTGTTTAATTCCCTGAGTGTCATTGAACAAGTTTACCAGCAGTTGGTCGAACAACCCGAGTTTGCCCAACGAGAGATCTTCGCCCAAGGTATCAGCGGCAGTCGGGAACGAATTGCTAAACGATTTGCCACCAGTCACGGCGCCATCTTGTTAGGGGCAGCTAGTTTCTGGGAGGGCATTGATCTGCCCGCCGAACAACTAGAATTGCTGATTGTGACGCGGTTGCCGTTCGATTCACCGGACCGGGTCTTCGTGAAGGCCGATTATGCACGGTTAGAGGCGGCGGGAAAGAATCCATTCTACAACGCGGCCTTACCCGCGGCTACCCTGAAGCTTCGGCAAGGGGTGGGCCGGTTGATTCGGACGCCGACGGACCGTGGTGCCATTGTGCTTCTGGATCAGCGGCTGATTGAGCGTCATTACGGTCAAAGCATCCTACGCGCACTGCCGGCTGATTTGCCGCGGACGACCGGGGATGTTACGGCTATTTCCCAAGGTTTAGTTAATTTTTTCGAAAAAAAGCCAGCCAAACCGGTGACACCGCCAGAAGTTTGATATAATTGAACAAGATTGAATTCTGACAAGGGAGTACGATGGAAAATTGATGAGACAACAATATCAGCGGCGCCAGCGACCACGGCATTGGGTGTTACTCAGTGTGTTAATCGTGATCCTCGTGCTGTTGCTGAGCGCGGGCTACGTGATCAATAAAGCCACGAAACCCCTCAGCCAAGACCAAACGCGGGCCGAGTCGGTCGCTAAGAAGTCTGGCCACCTGACCAGCACCAGTGGGTTCTACTGGACGAATCTGGATACGACTTACTACACGGTTGCTGGGAAGAACAAGGCCAAGCAGGCTGTCTACGCCATTGTGCCCAAGTCAGGGGATAATGTGACGGTGCTCAAACAAAGCGAGGGTCTTTCTCGGAATGCGGCCCTTCAACGCGTTTGGAATCGGAATCCGAAGAAGGTTCTGTCGGCGGCGTTGAGTATGTTTAATGGCAAACCGGCTTGGCAGATCAGCTACTTGAATAAGAGTGGCAAGCTCTGCTACCTGACGTACGAGTATCGTAATGGTAAAGTATTACAACAAATTTCTAATATCTAATTGTGATGATCGAGGCGGCGGTTAGCGTCGGCTTGGCCATCGAATAAATGCCACCCGCACAACAACTCTGTCGTGCGGGTGGTCCTACATAATCGTTTAACGGAGGCAGATTCACATGCAATTGTCTAAGCGAGCTTCAGCAGTCAGTCCCTCAGCAACGTTGGCGACCGGTCAGCGGGCCCAAGCCTTGCAAGCACAGGGCATTGATGTCATTAATTTAAGCGTTGGTCAACCAGACTACGCCACGCCACAGACCATCAAGGATGCAGCGGTTATGGCGATTCAGGCCGACCAAGTCAACGGGTACACGGCAACGGAAGGGGTCTTACCCTTACGGCAAGCGATTGCGGCGAATCTAGCCGACTTGCATGGTGTGCAGGTCGATCCCAGCCAAGTAGTGGTGACGACTGGCGCCAAGATGGCGCTCTATGCGCTGTTTCAAGTGCTATTGAATCCTGGCGATGAGGTGCTCTTACCGGCACCATACTGGGTCAGCTACAGCGAACAGGTCAAGCTGGCTGGTGGCCAACCAGTCGAGGTGGCGCCAACGGCTAGCCTTAAAGTCACGCCCGACCAGTTAGCCGGTGCACTCACGCCGGCAACCAAGGCCATTGTCTTGAATTCGCCACAGAATCCGAGTGGGACGACCTATACGCAGCCTGAACTACAAGCGATTGGCGATTTCGCGGTGGCTCATGATCTGATCGTTGTTGCCGATGAAATTTACGGGGAACTGCTGTATGATCAAACGACGGCAGCGCCCTCCATGCTGGGCATCTCAGCGGCTATCGATGACCACACCGTGTTGATCAACGGGGTCTCGAAGACTTATGCGATGACTGGGTGGCGGATTGGCTACGCCGTGGCAAATACAGCGATTGTGGGTGCACTGAAGACGGTGTTGTCCCACATGACGGGAAATCCGGCGGCCGTGAGTCAAGCCGCGGCTACAGCGGCTTTGACGGGGAGTCAGGAGTCGGTCGTTCAGATGAAGGCCGGTTTTAAGCAACGGCGCGATGTGATCTATCCACAATTGGCGGCTTTACCAGGGTTTAAATTGGCCAAGCCGGCCGGGGCCTTTTACTTCTTCCCCGATGTGACGGGCGCGATGGCCTTAAAGGGTGTGACCTCGACCGCAGAATTTGTGACGCTGATTCTGAATGAGGCACACGTGGCCACGGTTACTGGTGAAGCTTTTGGTTTGCCGGGACATATCCGACTGAGCTACGCGACGGATTTGGATACGCTTCAGACGGCGGTAGACCGGCTCAAGACGTTTATGAATGCTTGACTAAACGGACTAACACGTGTTTTAGAGGAGTTGGTGAGACGATCGAACTGTAAGTGGGTTCGGTCGTCTCTTGCCTTTAATCGGTCAACTTAATTAATGCCGAAATTCAAACGACAAGTTTTAGAATCAGGGGGACCTTTCATGGAAGACTTTACACAGCGCTACATTCAAGACGGACAGACGAGCATTGCCAACTACTTGCTCGATCATTTTCGCGAAGTGGGGATGACGACCGACCAACTGTTGGTCTTTCTCCAACTACGACGCTACATGGATCGGGGGCAATCGATGCCTGAAGCCGATGTCATGGCGGCTCACTTGGGGTGGGACAAGCAACGCGTCTACCAGATCTTACACGAGCTGATTGCGAATAAACTCATGGTGATTACCAGCGTACCAGACGGCAACGGGCAGAAACGCGATGCCTATGACTTCCGGCTGTTAACGGAAAAATTGAGCCAACTGGCGGTTCAGACCACGCAAAGGGAAGTCAAGGCGGCAGTCACCAATGACCGATCAACTGTGTTCAATCAGATTGAAACGGAGTTTGGCCGACCACTATCGCCTCTCGAGATGGAGAGCATCAATCAGTGGCTGGATGACGACCACTACCGACCAGAGTTGATTCAGCTGGCTCTGAAGGAGGCCGTCCTGAGCCAGGCATATAGCCTCAAGTATATGGACCGAATTCTGTTGAATTGGGAAAAGAAGAATTTGAAGACGGCCGCCCAGGTCCAGCGTGATAAGGAACGTCAGAATCCGCGGCCATCATCGAAGCCAACCGCAACGCCGGGTAATGATATTCCGGACGTGCCGATTTTTAAGTTAACTGATCACTGACTTCTAGGATACGCTATGCTAACTGAAAAAGGGCGCCACCAATCAATCTCGTTTGAGATGAATGGTGGCGCCCTTTGTGTTTGACAATCAGTTAATCTTTATTATCATCCTTATTTTTCGTAGTTGTTGCGGATGACGTGTTCGTGGAACTTGAATTGGTCGTGGTGTCGTTGTCGTCATTCCCATTGTTACCGCCAGGCGTTTGTTCCGTACTGGAAGATTCCTTGCTGGTACTGGACTCAGTGGTGGATGACTCAGTCTTCGAGCTGCTGGAGTTGGTCGTGACTTGACCATTGCTGCTGTAGACCGAAGAACTCGTGGTGTTCGTGGACCCATACGGACTAGTTGCCGTTGCGTCGGTAACGGTACCCGGATGACCGGTAACGTAATACTCGGTCTTACCGTTCTGTGAAGTCTGGGTGACCGTGCTTGGCTTAGTCCAGTCGGTATTGGTACTCTTGGTGGCCAGGTAGCTCATGGTGTACTTGTAAATTTCTTGAGCAATCGTAGTCTGGGTTTCGCTGACGTAGTGACCGGCCTGGAACTGCTTATCGTATCCGGTCCAAACGGAAACGGCGTAGTTCTTGGTGTAACCAGTGAACCAGGAGTCCATCGTGGCACCATCTGGAACCTTGTCCGCGTAGTCGTCAGGGTAGGAGTCCGTCCCGGTCTTCCCAGCTTGGTACAGGCCGGAAATGGCAGCGGAACGTCCAGACCCATTTTCATTGGTCATAACATCCTTCATCATATCCGTTAACATGAAGGCGGTCGCTGCGCTCATGGCACGTTTGCCAGTCGAAGCGTAGTTGTGAGCCTTGCCGTCCTGGGTAACAATCTTAGAGACCAGGTAAGGCTTGTAGTACGTTCCACCGTTGGCGAAGGCGGCGTAGGCCGCGGCTTCCTGCTCGGTTGAGATGTACAGGCCAATCCCGTTTTGTAAGGTTAACGTCTTATCAAAGGACATCCCGAGACCGTCCAAGAAGGTCGTGGCTTTCTTGATGCCTACGTTTTGGAGAGTCCGAATAGCGGGGATGTTCCGTGATTCGTAAAGGGCCTTGCGCATGGTGATGGTCCCTTGATACTGACGGTCCCAGTCGTAAAGGTTTTTCGTCGTGCCGGGATACGTGAACGCGGTATCCTTCACGGGTTCATACGTCGGATACTTGAGGTATTCGATGGCAGGGCCGTAGTCCATCAGGGGCTTGGCGGTTGAGGCACTGGACCGGTCGGTTTGGACGGCCCGGTTCAGCCCGAAGGTCACGTTACCAGTCTTCCGGCCACCAATCATGGCCACGACTTTCCCGTTGTTTGGATCAACAATGGTCGAGCCAACTTGGAATTTGCTAGATGGGAAGTTCACGTAACTACTGCCGTTAACGATGTTGTAGAGCTTCTTTTGGGCGCCCATATCGAGGTTGGTGTAAACTTTCAGGCCACCGGTAGTGGTGTTATAGCCCTTGGACTTAAGTTCAGCATAAACTTGTTTAAGGTAGGCGTCGATGACCTTGGTGGTCTTGGCACTGGCCACGGCCGTTGACTTGTGGGTCTTGGATAGGCCGGCTTTGATGCTGGTAGCCTTGGCCTGTGCGGCTTGTGCCGAGGTGATCGCGTTGTTCTTGGCCATGGCATCCAACACGAGATCCCGTCGCTTCTTGGCTAGTGCGGGGTAGGTAGTGGGATCATAGTTGGTTGGGGACTGTGGCATCCCGGCCAGCATGGCGAGTTGAGACAAGTCCAGGCTATTGAGGTTCTTACCGTAGTAGTACTGGGCGGCCGTCTGCATCCCGTAGACCCCGTTACCCATGTAGACCTTGTTAATGTAGTATTCCAGAATTTGATCCTTAGAGTAGTTGTGATCGACCTTTAAGGCTAACCAGGCTTCTTGAGCCTTACGCTTGAGCGTTCGGTCCGAGGCAGCTGTGGAGAAGACGGAGAGCTTGACCAGCTGTTGCGTCAAGGTACTCCCACCTTGCATCCCCAGTGAGGAACCGGTGACGTTGGCGAGGGCGGCCCCGACGATTCGGATGGGGTCGACCCCGTTGTTCTTGTAGAAGCGTCGGTCTTCGGTGGAGACGACGGCTTGTTTCAGACCGTCCGGAATATTGCTGGACTTCACGTAGCTTCTGTTCTGGGCACCTAAGCGCGAAATGACGGCGCCGTTGGCATCGTAGACCCGCGTAGAAGCATCACTGGACAGTGCGGACTGTGAGATCTTTGGTGCGCTTTGTGCGTAGAAAAAGAACAATCCGGCGCCGAACAGAATTCCTAAGACGCCAATGGCGACGATGACGAAAAGTACCCGGCGGAAGGTCCGCCAACCGTTGCGCGGTCGTTTGGGCCCGCCGGATTTGCCGGTTGGACTCGGATTACGCTCAGCGTTGCGGCTCATCCGAGTCTCTCTGGTTGAATTGTTACTAGACATGGTAATCTCCTTTACGTTTAAACGTGTCAGCTACCGCTTTAGCAGCTGGTCCACGGCGTTAAGATAGGGCACCGGCAATTGAAGCTGCGCGGTGAGCTTGATACCGCTAGCGGCGATCTCCGTGTAGGGGATGGACTTGCGCCCACCGTTAGCTTGGTCATCCCAGAAGTGAAACAGATCTTCAGCGGGGTACAGGTAGGTCTCTTGGCGGCTAACGAATTTGATAATGGCAAAACAGATACCGCCTTGAGCCGTGCAGGCCCGCATATGATCAATCTGGTGTTGATGGAAATTTTTAAGTGGAAATGACCCCTTGTTCTTCGTTTCCTTGGCGTCAAAGTCCAGGTAGTGTCCTTGGTAGACACCGTTGTAGTCGGTGGTCGATGCCGTACTGAAGTAGGCTTCTTTGATGACTGCCGCACTTCGCTTGGGGTAATCGACCTTGACGATACGGATGGGGGTCGGCTTCTTGTGAACGACGGCGAGCCCATGCGTCTGATAATAGGTATTACTCTGGTTCAATTCCTCTTCCAGCGTCATACCCCGTTTACCATAGTTGGTGTAGTGGCTGGCAAACTTGGGCCGCGTAGCTGATACTGGCGCTTGGTAGGCATTCCCATTGGGATACCGAATAGTCATTGACTCCTCACTCCTTATTGAAAGCTGGCTTTCATTTGTGGCCCAGTTATTGACATTATACCAAGGTGACCGTGAAATAAAAACTCCCAAACGTTCGGTTGAGAATTGTTTTCCTATAACTTAACTATTTTAATTGCGTCCACCCCTAATTTTCGCTACACTTGAATAGACCAGTCAAAAAGGGGGTAGTTTGGTGAGTCGACTTTGGTTAACGGGGTATCGGAGCTATGAACTGAGTGTTTTTGGGAATCAGGACCCGAAACTCCTGGTCATCAAAGATACCCTGCGTAAATTGTTGATCAATAAGGTAGAATCAGGAACGGATTGGTTGATTACCGGTGGCCAATTAGGCGTTGAGCAGTGGGCTGCCGAGGTGGGACTGAAGCTCAAAGCGGATTATCCGGAGCTGAAGGTCGCCATGATGACGCCGTTCGCCGAATTCGGTGGTAATTGGAATGAGGGCAATCAGGCTCAGTATGCGACCCTGGCCAGTCAGGTTGATTTTCACCAATCCGTTAGCGAGCAACCCTATCATGGGCCCCAACAGTTAAGAAACTATCAAGAATTTATGTTGACCCATACAGACGAGGCCGTAATGGTATATGATTTAGAGGTTGAAGGGAAACCGAAGTATGATTACCGCGCTGTTACGCAGTTTCAGAAGCAACATACTTACCCCCTAACACTAATCGATATGGATTGGTTACAAGAAAGTGCCAATGAATATCAAGAAAATTTAAATAATGGTTCCCAAATCGAATGAAAACTGGTATTATATTAATTGCCGGTTTGATAAGACAACGAGGTGTAAAGATCAATGGAAAACGTTAATTTCACTCCCAAGGAAATTTTGCAAAAGCAATTTCGACAAAAGATGCGTGGTTACGATCCAGATGATGTTGATAGTTTCTTAGACAACGTCATTAAGGACTATGACACCTTTGTTAAGGAGAATCAGCGGCTTCAAGACGAGAACGAACGGTTGTTGGCGAAAGTTGATGAGCTCACGAAGCAAGTGCAAGTGGGCGGTAGTCAACGGCAAGCTTCGACGACCAGCCAACCCACTTCAAGTGCCACTAATATGGATATCTTGAAGCGGCTCTCCAATTTGGAACGGCACGTTTTCGGTTCACAATTAGATAATGATCCAAACGAATCACATCGTTTGTAGAATTATAAAGACTGGTGTAAATCCTGAGTAATCGCGGTCGGCTTTTGTCGGCTGAGGAAAGTCCATGCTCGCACAGACTGAGATGTCTGTAGTGTTCGTGCTCGGTGAAAAAATAAGCCGGGGGACGTTAGCAATAACGTTACGGCGGGAAAACACGGCTACGGCTTCGGCTATGTCCTAGTATCCCTGAAAAGTGCCACAGTGACGATACGTCTAAGGAAACTTAGGCGGTGGAACGCGGTAAACCCCTCGAGCGGGCAACCCAAACTTTTGGTAGGGGCGCTTCACATATGGAAATGAACGAAATGTGGGGGGAGAGGAAACTCTCGAGATAGATGATTACTGCCAGTCAGCCGTTTGCCTGAAACGGTTGGGTGGTACAAAACATGGCTTACAGGGATTTACACCATGTCAGGTTGGGTGGGAGCTTGCTCCCGCCCTTTTTTTAGACATTAAAACGGGGTAACCCCCTCTGATTGGTGGTAAAATCAATGTGTATGGGATCTTACTGCAGAATCAACATTGAGGTCGAGAAGTGAAAGATGTTTGGCGCTAAGAAGATTAGTTGCCACCTTTCAGCCTTTAACTGCTTCATTTAACACGTGTAAATAAGGAGGATTTTATGAAGAAATTTCATTTATATGCCGCAACTGCCAGCGGAATCGAAGCCTTGGCCGGTCGGGAATTACGCGATCTGGGCTACGAGACGCAGGTTGAAAACGGTCGGGTTCGGTTCGATGGGACGATTGAGGACATCTTGCGGGCCAACCTTTGGCTGCGGACGGCTGACCGCATCCGAATCATCGTGGCTGAATTCGATGCTGTGACCTTTGACGAACTGTTTGAAGCCACGAAAGCCGTTGCCTGGGATGAACTGCTGCCTATGGACGCGGCGTTCCCGGTTGAAGGGCGTTCAAAGAAGTCACAGTTACATAGTGTGCCGGATGCTCAAGCCATCGTGAAGAAGGCCGTTGCTACTAAGCTGGCTGCTGTTTATCACCGGCGGACGCGGATGCCCGAAACTGGGGCTAACTATCCGTTGGAAGTCATGATCGACAAGGATCACGTTATGCTGACGCTGGATACGACCGGACCAAGTCTCTTTAAACGGGGCTACCGGGTTGGTAAAGGTGGCGCGCCAATTAAGGAAAACATGGCCGCAGCCTTGATTGCCTTAACCAGCTGGCACAAGGACATGCCATTCTGGGATCCCGTGTGTGGGTCTGGGACAATTCCGATCGAAGCCGCTCTGATTGGCCGCAACCTAGCTCCTGGGTTTAACCGCGATTTCACCTGCGAACATTGGGACTGGGTACCACAAGAACTCAGTGACAAGGTGCGTGATGAGGCGGATGCCAAGGCTGACTACGATACGCCACTGCAGATTTTTGGGAGTGACATTGACGAAAACATGGTCGCCATTGCCAAGAAAAACGCCGAAGAAGCTGGGTTGTCGCAAGACATTACGTTCACTCAGTTGGCGGTTCAAGATTTCAAGACGGATTTGGAACATGGGGTCATCGTCGCTAACCCACCTTACGGGGAACGGCTGAGCGACCAAGCCAGTGTACGGGAACTGTATACGCAGATGGGCAAGGTTTTCAAGCCTTACACGGACTGGTCCAAGTACATCTTGACGGCTGACCTGGAGTTCGAACACTTCTATGGCCAAAAAGCCACCAAAACGCGGAAGCTTTATAACGGGGCATTACGGACGGATTACTTCCAATTCTGGGGTAAGCGTAAGCCACGGCAACACAAGGAGTAGATCGGCGTGATCAAGACGGACTGCATTTTCTGTCAAAAGACGGATATCGTGCTTGAAAATGAGCTAGCCAAGGCGTTCTGGGATATTCATCCCGTACGCGAGGGGCACCTCTTGATTGTGCCCAAGCAACACTACACCACGTACTTTGATGTACCGGCAACGACTAAGCAGGCATTAGATGATCTGTTGACGGCGTCGAAGGCGTTCTTGGATGAACGTTATCACCCGGCCGGTTATAATATTGGCATCAACGTCAATCCAGCGGCTGGGCAAACCGTGATGCACGCGCACATTCATCTGATTCCGCGCTATGAAGGTGATGTCAAGGACCCACGCGGCGGGATTCGTAAGATGATTCCGCATGCCGTTAAGGGCTGGTTGAAGTAAAGGCTAGCTGAGAAATATGAAAACGAGAGGCCGTTCAGCGTTATTTAGCGCTGGATGGCCTTTTTTGTGCATAGAAGCTGATATTTATATTTTTGTATAAAACATGTTAGGAAAAATAACACGTTAAGCCGGTCTAGTGGGAGCGTAATTAGACCAAAGCTTTGAATTACCCTCGTTAGTAAGTCAAAACCGCAAACAATAGGCCAAATCAAAGTCAGTGGTGGACGTAGACCATTTTTAATGTTAGGATTTATGACATTAAGAGATAAAGAGGGCGTCGTTGATGAATCTTGCAAACACTGCATTCGTTTTAATCGCTAGTATCTTGGTCTTATTCATGACTCCAGGACTGGCTTTCTTCTATGGGGGACTGGTCTCGGAAAAGAACGTGGTCAACACTATGCTGTCGGTCTTTATCATGACTGGTGTGGCAATTCTGCTGTGGATCTTCCTGGGCTACAGCTTGGCATTTTCCGGGAACATTGCGGGGATCGTGGGTAATTTACACCACGTCTTCATGGCTGGGGTCAACCTGGCTAGCTTGACGGCGACTCACATTCCGGTCGGGGCCTATTCTTTATTTCAAATGATGTTTGCCATCATCACCCCGGCACTGTTTGTGGGAGCGGTCGTTGGCCGGATTCACTTTAAGTTCTTGTTGATCTTCCTGATTGCTTGGTCGATCTTCATTTACTACCCGATGGTTCACTTGGTTTGGAGCCCGCTGGGGTGGCTGGCCAAGCTGGGTGTACTGGACTTCGCCGGTGGGACCGTCGTTCACATCAACGCGGGGGTTACGGCACTGGTGCTCTCCGCTTGGTTGGGGCCACGGTTGTCGGGCAATCGGGACAATCCGCATTACAACTTACCTTGGGTTTTGCTGGGAACGGCGATTCTCTGGATTGGTTGGTACGGCTTCAACGCTGGCAGTGCCTTAGCCGTAAACGGGGTGGCTCTACAAGCAGCCATCACCAGTACGGTGGCCACGGCTATGGCTATGGTGACTTGGATGTTCTTGGATATTTGGACCACGGGTAAGCCAACGCTGGTCGGTGTTTGTACCGGGACTCTCTGCGGTTTGGTTGCGATTACGCCGGCGGCCGGCTACGTCACGATTATGGGGTCGGTAGCCATTGGCTTGATTGCGACGATGACCAGTTATGCCTTCATTCGCCTGCTGAAGCCACGCCTGGGTGTGGACGATGCGCTGGATGCCTTTGGCTGTCACGGTGTGAGCGGGATCGTTGGGAGTATCTTGACCGGTGTCTTTGCGACCAAGGCAGTTAACCCAACGATTGTAGAAAATGGCTTGGCCTATGGTGGCGGCTGGCACCTGTTAGGTGTTCAGATTCTGGCAACGGCTTTCACGATTGCCTTCGTTGCCGTGATGGGTTGCTTGCTAGTTGTCATTTTACGGCGGTTCATGCCCATGCGGGTCACAGCTGGTGAAGAAGAGCTCGGCCTGGATCAGGGCGAACACGGCGAGCAGGCCGACTATGCGGTTGGTCTGAGTGAACGTCTTTCAGAGTTCCAGCCGGATCAGGCGCGGTACGCTTCCGAATTTCGTGGGCAACTACAGCACTTGGAACACCCGCTACCACAGTCGAATCACAGCGGCGGTAATTAAGGCGGAAAGGCTGCAAAAGTTAGTGACTTTATTAAGCTTGGTCAAAGTCGTTGTCGTTTTCGTGGAGACCTGCTAAACTATGAATTGTGGTTAGGGGCCACAGAAAATAACTTAGCTTGGGGGGAGCAAAATGACAAAAGACATGGTTGCTTTAACAGTCTTGGTCATACTAGCAGTTGGCTTCTTAAGCCTGGTGCTAGTGTTAATGAAGTCACCGCTTTGGATCGTCTTTCCACTGGCATTTGCCGGTTTGGCAGCGGTCTGCTACAGCGTTGATGGCTTAGTTGAAAAATTCAAAAATCGCGAACGCGAAGCTTAGTGAAGAAATAAAAGAGGCCAGTGAGCCTCTTTTTTTGTCTTTACAGACCTGTCGCCGGATTGCTAAAATGAAAAGGGTAAAGGCGATGACGACAAGTGAAGAATGAAGAATTGCATGCAGTAGCGGATGGCGGTGACTACCTGAAAGTATTTGCCTGCACGGCAGTGATGCTACAGTCCGTTCTAGGATTCGCTCTAGGGCTGACACAGCCGGTTGCACTTCAGCGTGGTTTGGCGTGGGCCTATCTGCTGGTGAAGTTTACGGCGCCGGCGTTTATCTGTGGCATCCTGTTGACGACCATGCGAACGACGGCTCGTCGACAGCCAACCTATCGGTATTACCTGAAGCAACAGTGGTCGGCACTGTTTTTCCCGACAATCTGCTGGACACTGGCCTACATGCTGATTTTTCCAGGCTTGCAGCAACAGCGGGCCTATCACGATGGACTAAGCTTTGTCTGGCAATTTGTGAATGGCAATGCTGCCCCGCATCTGTGGTATAACACGATGATGTTGCAAATGATTTTCTTAATGCCTCTTTTCTGGGCAATTCGGCGGTTGATTCACAGTCGTTGGACGGCCTGGTGGACGCTGGGATTGACGGCGATTGGTTATCTAGCGTGGGTGGTTTGGTACACGCTACGGGTTTACCCCACGGCTCAGTTTACAGATTGGTATCTCTTGGATCGGATCTTTCTGGGGTTCTTCCCATACGCAATTTTGGGAATCTTGGCGTGGTATGGCTGGTCCACGGTTCAGCGGCAATTGCGTCGTTGGTGGTGGCTGTTGCTGGTGATTGGCGTTGTGGCATTGGTCGAACAGGACCGTACGTTATTGGACTGGTCTTTGCCGGTGAGCTTTAGCCATACCAGCTATTATTTACCGGCGACGGTGATTTACATATTAAGTATTATTGGGCTGATTTTGGCGTTGGCCGGTCATCAACAGTCACGACATTCCCGGTGGCTACCGGTGATTCATCGGCTGGCGGGTTACGCGTACCCCTCGTATTTAGCCAATGTCTTTTGGCTACAGTTAATCTGGCTGCTAGGGGGTGCGGCGTTCACACGTCAACATGTATTGTTAGGAATTGCAAGTTGCTACCTATTAACATGGTGTTGGTCATTTGGATTCACGGCACTACTAGATAAAGCTTTGAAATGGAGGAAGACGAGATGGCAAGAACGCAACCGGTAGAATTGGTAACAATGGTGATGGTGACCGATCCACGGACGGGCAATGTATTGGTAGAAGATAAAGTTAACGTTCCCTGGAAGGCTGGCTACAGTTTTCCGGGCGGTCACGTAGAAGTCGGCGAGAGTTGTGCGGCCGCGGCCATGCGCGAAGTCTTCGAGGAAACGGGATTGTCACTGAAGACGGTTGATTTCTGTGGGACCTGCGAATGGTTCAGCACCGACCGGCAGCAACGAAAGCTGGGCCTTTTGTATCGTGGTGACCAATTTACCGGTGAAATTAAGGCTAGTGAAGAGGGACCCATCTACTGGTTAGCGCCACAGAAATTGACTGTCGAAAATAGTGCTGAGAGTCTACTGACACTGCTACGGGTCTTTCGCAGCGAAGTACCGGCCGTCACTAGTGCTGAATGGAACGGCGAACTTCACGTCGATGCGAGTCAACAACTGTAAATGATTTGAAAATAATCGCGTGGGCCACTACACTGAGGGTAGATCCAAAAGGAAGCGATAATCGTGAAATCCATTAAGGAAACCCAACGCTGGTACGGTTACTTCTTTATCGTACTCAGTGCGGTGGCACTGCTGTTGGCGGCGGTCATAGGAGTCACTTTGCTTCAACGGGCTCTCTTGTTGACGACCGCGTTAACGCTATTGGTCTACGGCCTCACGTATGAAGCGCGGATCACCCGTGACTGGTGGCGAGCTTTGCTGGCTGTCAGTGTGGTGGTGTTAGTTTTGGACGTCGGCGTGACGTTTGCCACGACCTCGGCATTAGTGACACCCTTGCTAAGCTTTTTGTTGCCGCTGGCATTTCTGGCGATTCTGCTGGGTTACTTGCGACGCTATATCAGCCGCTAATCAAAAAATCTCGTCCCCCATTTCGGGTGGCGAGATTTTTTGTCTACTGACGATTAGGCAAATAACGTGACTAAAATATCCCAAGTCATGTGGACGATGATTCCGGGCCACAGTGAACGGCTCTTGGCATACAGCCAACCGAAGAGGGCCCCGAGGGCAGTGACGGTGATCAGGTTACCCACCCAGGTCATCGGACTCATCGCTGGTACCGTGGTTAGGTAGCGTGGAATGTGGAGACTGGCAAAGGCCAGTGCTTGAATCAGGTTAGCTTGGGTGAGACTGAACTTCTTTAGAAGGACGTTGAAGAAGTATCCCCGAAAAAGAAATTCTTCCGCCACACCGACGACCAAGAAATACCGTCCCCAATATTCTGGGGTGAAACTGGGACTAATGCGCAGGCCATGGTGCACGACCCAAAACTCAACTAGGAGATACACCACGATGGCTGCCCAAACGATGTAGCCGGTCGTAAAGTGCCAGTTGGGCCGCCACTGCTCGCGGCGACCGATGGCTAGTTCTTCGGGATGGGCTTGGTGAAGGAGCCAGGCGGCAGCGCCAACCCAGACGATCAGTTTGGTGGCATCGAGGGCTAGCTCCTCTGGCCAGCCATTCAGATGGTGTTCGATAGGGGAATTTACCCCAACCTGGACAATTAACCAGATTAGCCAAAAGCCGATAACTTGAAAGGTGAAGCGACGGGTGGAAATGGTTCGTGACATAGACGGCACTCTTTTCTAAAATTAGGTTTGGTTTTATTATAAGGCTTTTAATGGGATAACGGTGTAAAGCTTCTGTAAGGATTCGTAATTCAAAGTACATGTTATCACTGTTTACATATAATGTGAACAGTGATAACATAGGGCGTAAATAGCGATAACATCGCTTTTCGAGGAGTGTGAGTAATTGTGGCAAAACAACCGTACCATCGTCAAAATTTAGCGGCGGCCATCGCGCAGCAGGCCCGAATTCAATTAGAAAATGAGGGAGCCACCCAGCTTTCTCTGCGTCAAATTGCCCGATTTTTGGCGGTGACGCCGGCTGCCGTTTATCGACATTTTCCGGACAAAGCGAGTCTCTTGGCCCAGCTCCGCACGGATATCGTGGCAGAGATCACGGCTGCTTTGCGGGAAGGAGTCTTGGATTCGGCCAACGCCAAGGCCATGCTCCAACGGATGGTGACCAATCTCCTGGACTATGCGCGAGCACATCCAAACGCCGTCGCCTTCAGCCTGACCGGACCATTACCCGTGCCACAGAGCCTACAGACAGTGGTGACCTTACTGGCGGCCCAACAACAGGTTACGACGCCGGTTGAACAGGTCACGCCGGCCATCTGGACGTTTTTACTGGGCGTCTTACTGCGGTTGCCATTTACGGAGATTGATGAAGCGTGGGTGACGGCTCATCTGTTGGCGTTGCTTGGAGGGTAAGCATTTAAATTCGGAGTGGCGGTGAGTAATACTACCGCCCTGAATGTTTTAGTAAAATCAAAATGGCCAGTAAAAATGTTTAGTTAATAATTTACTGGCTACTATGCCGACTGGGGTTACTGGTTGCCATGCTAGCGCCGTTCACTAAATTAAAAAGCAATGAGGAATTTCACGAGATTTTTACAATCAACCATGCTAGACTTAATCTAACTAAAAAAATGGAGGCGGATAGCCATGGCGACACAGGAACAGGATTTTCTGGCATTGGTTAAGCAAATCAACCTATTAGATATGAATTTAACGCTGATTGATTGGGATTCTCACACGAACTTACCGCAGGACGGGGCAAGTTTTCGGGGTGAATTGACCGGCTACATCAGCGGACAGGAGCTGGCTTTGCGGACGGGGACGGCAATGGGGCAATTCCTCGATTACTTTGCGGCACACCCTACGGCACTCGACGAGAAGGGTCAGCAGGTCTTGCGACTGGTCAAGAAGGATTATGATCTGAATCATGACATCCCCGCCGAAGACTACGCAGCGTACCAGCAGGTTGTTTCCGATGCCCAACAGGTCTGGGAACAGGCCCGCGTGGCTCAAGACTTCAGCTTGCTGCAACCGTATTTGGAAAAAATCGTGGCATTCAAGAAGCAGTTCATTCCTTACTGGAAACGAGGCCAAGCGACCGATTACGACGTGCTCCTCGATCAGTTTGAACCGGGGATGACCGTGGTCCAATTGGACCCTATCATGGCTACCCTGAAGGCCGGCATTCAAAAGATTCAACGGACCTTAGCAACGCGGGGCACGCAGCCCAGAACGGACTTCATGAGTCGTGCGGTTCCCGAGGCTGTGCAAGAACGGTTGGTTAGAGCGACCGTCTCGCGGCTGGGCTACGACTTCAAAAAGGGGAACCTGTCACGGAGCACGCATCCCTTCACCGTGGCTTTGAATCGTGGGGATGCCCGGATCACCAACCGCTACGGCGTCCACGACTTTCAAATGGCCCTGCTTGGTGGCATTCACGAGGCGGGTCATGGCCTGTACATGCAAAACTTCAATCCCGATTACGACTACACGCCGCTGGCGGATGCGCCATCGATGGGGTTGCATGAATCACAGTCATTGTTCAATGAAATCTTTATCGGTCGTAACGCGGCGTTCTGGCAAGGTGAATATGGTCGCTTCCAGCAGACAACTGGCGATATCTTTGCGGACATTGACGAGGCGACCTTCTACCAGGGATTCATGGCAACCAAGCCAACCATGATCCGGACGGAAGCCGACCCGTTGACGTATCCGCTCCACATCGTCGTGCGCTACGAGCTCGAGAAGGCGTTGTTTAATGGCGACACCACGGTAGCGGAGTTACCCGCACTGTGGCGGCAAAAGTACCAGGAATACCTGGGGATCACGCCCGCTAACGACACGGAGGGTATTCTCCAAGACATTCACTGGGCGGGTGGCGACCTGGGATACTTCCCAACGTATCTGCTGGGCCAAATCTACGCGGCTCAGTTCTATCACACCATGAGCCAGGCATTGCCGGTTACCGATATCTTGGCCAGTGGGGACTATTCGCAGATTACCCAGTGGCGTAAGGATAATATCCACTGGTTCGGTGCTAGTTTGACGCCCCAGGCCTTGATCAAGCAGGTTTCCGGGGAAGCCCTCAATCCGCAGTATTGGTTAGATTGGATGACGGCAACCTTTGAAAATGCCTACCAGGTTCCTAAATAATTGCTTTACTTCCTAAAAGTAAGTGGTAAACTTAATGCCAGCGTTTGAATCACCACTCATCGCTCTAAAATGATGACAACTTTAAAAGTGAGGTTTTTTAAATTATGGAAACTAAGTTTATTGAATTAGCTAAGCAACGGCGCAGCATCTACGCATTAGGCAAGAACGTTGCCTCCTCTCAGGACGAATTGGTCGAGCTGATTAAAGCCAGCATTAAGCAAGGACCCTCTGCCTTTAACAACCAGACGACGCGGGCCATCATTTTATTTGATGATTCCCACGACAAACTCTGGGACATCGTTGCCGGTTCACTGCGTAAGGTTGTCAAGGACGATGCTGCTTTCGCTAAGACACAGGCTAAGATCAACGGCTTCAAGGCTGCCTATGGAACCATCCTGTACTTTACCGAAACCAAGACGGTTAGAGAGTTTGAAGAGAACTTCCCACTATACGCGGACAACTTCCAAGATTGGTCCGAACAGTCACAAGGGAACGCGCAGTATGCCGTGTGGACGTCACTCGCCGAAAACGGCTTGGGTGCGAACCTCCAACACTACAATCCTCTGATTGACGACGCTGTCCGTGAAGCTTTCAATGTCCCAGCAAGCTGGCGGTTACGGGCACAGATGGACTTTGGGTCCATTGAATCCCCGGCCGATACTAAGACCTACATGGATGATGACGAACGTTTCCGGGTTTTTAAATAATCTGCTAATGCAAAATGGATTTTGCCGAAGAAGGGCAAGATCCATTTTTTGGCATAACTTCTGTTTTAAGGGGACACTCCGAGCATGATGGGTGAGATCGTGATGGTTGTTGATGGCCTTCGATTTGTGCCGAGGGCCTGTGCACATGAACGTGAGGCTTTAGTCACCAATCGGCCTATCAAAGGATAGCATCGACTGGTTAGCACCCAAACGCAACCCAATAATCGTAGATTAACTAAGCGTTATCTGGCGCAAGTTATGCTAAAATGAAAATTAGTGAAGTAGTGACTTGATTAGGAGGTCAATTTGCATGCAAAAGAGAATTGCCATCATCGGTGGCGGTATCGTTGGTGCCACCGCGGCTTATTATTTGAGTAAATTACCAGGTAGTGAAAAGATCAAGGTCACGCTGTTTGATGACGATGTGGGCCAGGCGTCAAAGGCCGCAGCGGGGATCATTTCACCGTGGCTCTCTAAGCGCCGGAATCAGCAGTGGTACCGCCTGGCCAAGGCCGGTGCCGATCTCTATCCGGAATTGATCCACGATGCGCAGCTGGGTACCGACGTCTATCAACAGACGGGGACCATCGTGACGCGTGAGGATGAAGCGGACCTGGAAACACTGTTTGCATTGGCCCAAGATCGGCGTAAGACCGCCGCAACCATGGGGGATGTTGCCACGTTAACGGCGCAAGAGGTACAGGACCAGGTGCCATTATTGACTAATCCGCAACCCGGTGTTGTCATTACCGGGGGGGCACGGGTCGATGGTGCTGCCTTGGTTAACGGCCTGCTAGCGAGTGCCAGCAAACGCAACCTGAAAGTCAGTCACGAACGCGTCAAGCTCAATGCACAGGGACAAGTCATCACGTCACTGGGGGCGCGTCAATTTGATCGCGTCATCCTGGCTGTCGGGGCCTGGCTCAAGGAATTGATTGCCCCATTGGGAGTGAACGCCGACGTTCGACCACAGAAGGGTCAACTGATTGAGCTCGCCGTGAAAGACTATCCCTTACAAGAACACATGCCCGTCGTGATGCCTGAAGGTGAACGGGACTTTGTACCATTTGGTCACGGGAAGCTGATCGTTGGGGCCACCCATGAAGACGATGGCAAGTTCGATATCAGCGTCAATTCGGAAGTGACGGCCGACCTGTTGGGCAGTGCCCAGCGACTGGTCAAGAGTGTTACGGCGGATAGTCTCACCGGTGTGCGGGTCGGTACACGGGCCTACACCAGCGACTTCGCCCCATTCTTTGGGCTGGTTCCGGAACACGAGGACTTCCTGGTGGCGTCCGGTTTAGGCTCATCAGGGTTGACGACTGGTCCTCAGATCGGGAAGTTTCTAGCGGGTTCCGCATTGTATGGCGGGACACCGGACTGGAGCCAGTACGAGAAGCCACTGACGACTTATTTAGCCTCCTCCGCGGAGTGAAGGGCCTGATTGGCCAACGTGTGTGCGCCCTGGTTCTGTTTCTCAGGGACCCATTGCGTCAGCACCAACTGAAAGGGTGCCTGAGCGGCTAGGAGTGCGTCCACAAGGTTTTGGTAATGTTTTGCATAATGTTTCTGTAAACTATCGCTAACAATCTGGCTATCGGTATAGAATAAGACGGTAGTCGTTGCGCAAGCGTCCCCGGCAATCTCTGCCAGTCGTTGAAATCCCAATCGGGCGATCTCGAACTCGGCAGCGTGATTGTTGGTGGCAGACAGGCGGCTCTTGAGTTGGGTCTGTTCGTGGTCGTGAATGATCAGAATGCCCCCAGCACTCAGGCCGCTTTGTGGTTGTGTTGCGGCATCGGTATACAAAGAAAACACAGAATCACTCCAATCTTTTTCGTGAGGTGTTGTAAATTATGATAACCCAAGAACGGCGATTTTTGTATCAACCCAACCCCGTTAGCAGCATTATTAATTGGAGTTGGACGCTGATGGTCCTGATGGTTGGGGCCATCTTCTGGCTGGAAGTGACCCACTTTAACTGGTGGACGCTCGGCTTCTTCGTGGCCTTTGCTATTTTATGTTGGGTGGAGGTTCACTATCGTAATATCACCATGGCCAATGGTGTCTTGACGGTTAGCACCGTCTTGAACCATCGCCATCTGGTCATTCCACTGGCGCACGTCAGCGCGGTCCGCGTTTCGCGTTATCGGATGGGGATCGTTGCCCAGGGTAAAATCTATCAATTTTTACTGCCCCGTAACTCGGCCATTGAATTGGCTGGGCTGATTCAAGCTGCCATGCCGGGAACAGTGAAGGAGGAAATCAATTGAGCGACATTGAAATTTCACAGGGAACACCGTTAGAACCTATCGAAAAAATTGCGGCAAAGGTGGGGTTAACGCCCGATCAAATCGAACCCTACGGTCACACTAAGGCTAAGATCAACCTGCCACTGGCCGGCGATCATCAAACGGGGAAACTCGTTTTGGTCACGTCGATCAACCCAACTCCGGCTGGGGAGGGAAAATCGACCGTTGTCGTCGGCCTGGGGGATGCCATGAACCGTGCGGGCCACAAGACCGTGCTGGCGCTGCGGGAACCCTCAATGGGCCCCGTCATGGGACTCAAAGGTGGCGCGACCGGTGGGGGCTATGCTCAGGTAGTGCCCATGGAAGATATCAACCTGCATTTTACGGGGGACTTCCACGCCTTGACCGAGGCTCACGATACCTTGGCGGCGTTGATTGACAATCATATTCAACAAGGCAACGAATTACGGCTCGATCCGCGGCGTATCGTGTGGAAACGGGTGCTGGATATCAATGACCGTGAGCTGCGGCAAACGGTCATCGGTCTCGGTGGTCGCACGTCTGGGGTACCACGCCAGGATGGCTTTGACATCACGGTTGCCAGTGAACTGATGGCGGTCTTGTGCTTGAGTGAAGACCTCAGCGACTTAAAGCGCCGGGTCAACCGTATTCTGATCGGTTACAACGAGGACAAGGAGCCGGTCACGGTCGGTGATCTGAAGGTTGGCGGGGCAATTACCCTGTTACTGAAGGATGCCATCAAGCCTAACCTGGTCCAGACGTTGGAACACAACCCAGCCATTATTCATGGGGGGCCATTTGCTAACATCGCCCACGGGTGTAACTCCGTCTTGGCGACGCAGACCGCGTTGCAACTCGGCGACTACGCCGTGACTGAAGCCGGCTTCGGGGCCGACCTCGGTGGTGAGAAGTTCATGGATATTAAGACACCGGTGCTCGGCAAGACACCGGATGCCGTGGTCATTGTGGCTACCGTTCGGGCGCTGAAGTACAACGGTGGTGTCAAGCGTGCTGACTTGGAAACGGAAAACGTGGCGGCTCTCCAGACGGGAAGCGCCAACCTGAAACGGCACATCGCCAGCATGCAACAGTACGGCGTGCCGGTGGTCGTGGCCATCAATCGCTTCACCAGCGATACCGATGCCGAAATTGCTGCACTGACGGCCAACATCGAAGCGCTGAACGTGCCCGTTGCAACGACGACGGTGTGGGCCGATGGTGGTGCCGGGGCTATGGACCTGGCTGACAAGGTCGTTGCGGCAACGCAGCAGCCCAGTCACTTTACCCGTTTAACGCCAGAACATGCCGATCTGGTCACCCAGATGACGGCCATTACGCAGAAAATCTACGGTGGGGCTAAGGTTGAACTATCGACCAAGGCGACTCGTCAACTGAAGACCTTTGCCAAGCATGGTTGGGACAAACTGCCCGTCTGCATGGCCAAGACACAGTATTCACTGACTGATGATGCCCACCAGCTCGGGGCGCCCACGGACTTTACGATTCACGTCCGCGAGTTCGCGCCACGGTTAGGTGCCGGCTTCGTGGTTGCCTTGACGGGAAACGTCTTGACAATGCCGGGGTTGCCTAAACATCCAGCGGCGTTGGATATGGATATTGACGCTGACGGGAAGATTACGGGCCTGTTCTAGACTATCTGAATCCGATTATTAAAATTATTTTGTGAACGGTCAACCTACCGGAGTTGGCCGTTTTTTTATATCGTCGCGCAATTAATGTGAACTTTGACAGTCGGTGCGTCAGTGCTAAACTAGCCAATAGTGGGAGGAATTTAGTATGAAAAAAGTGATTCAAATCATGACGATTATCGGTGTTGGCATTGGCCTTTCAAGTGTTGTCAGTATGACGGCTTCTGCAAGTAGCCAGTATTCGGCTTCGCGTGCCAGTTCGGTACGGTTAGTTTGGCGGAAGGCCATGAAACGGCATGCTTACACGGCAACGACCGGTTCACGGTTCTCGAAACACCTCAGCATCCGTTATGGCAACAATAAGACGACGGCGAAGGTGACGTGGTACACGGATGCCCATGAAATGTTGTATAAGAAGTACGCGGGACACAATGCCATTTACTATCACGTGAAGAGCGCAGATGGATCCTTGCAGGGGTGGATCTGGCGTGGTTACCTGAAGGCTAGAAATGGCAAAACGACGAAGACACAGGTCACAGATGATGTGACTGTCGATAGTAAAACTATGATTCGGACCATGTTTCCTAAGTCTACATACAATTCAAAATTGACGGATGCGGCAAACTCCTTTGAAACGATTGATGATTCCGCTGACGTTAACGAACTGCGTAGCCAAGAAGGCATGAGTCAGGTGATTTCCAGATACGTGTCATTCAAGAGGATGAAGTATATCGATTTTTACAGCAAAAATCCGGCTAGTATGAAGTCGATTGACCAAGCCCTGACTGCTCAGGGATACGATGCGGCAACCAGGAAGAACTTCAAAGGGTGGTCCGTTGGTGGTAGTGTCACGGGGCTAGATGATGCGCTGGAAGGCATTGACCCAGGAGAAGGTATTATTTATCTCATTCAACAATAGTCAGTTTTTCCGAGAGGCGGTCATCAGTGGTGGTGACTGCTTTTTTTAGATCCGCTTTTAACTTGAATCAGCTGAGCTGAATACTTAGAATTGTCTCTCAGTCGGCACTAACGTCATTCGGTGAACAGATTGTCGCCAATAAAAAGATGCCGTTTGAGCTGTCTCGGATAAGCTCAGAGGAAAAACGCAGCCAAATAGTTAGAAGAACATGACACGATTAAGGCGATGAACAATCATCGCTTTTTTTACACTCTCCATTTACTACTAATGTAATTTTCACAATTTTAGTCTCATAATTTTTCAAAATAGCTGTAATATTTGTTTTAATTCGCAATTCATTGCGGAGATGATCGATCGGCAAAACTCCGGCTAAACGCCAAACTCGGCACGTGTTCACTCGTCATCACACCCCAACAAGAATTCTGTTGCCCCTGAATCCATAACCCCCATGAAATGGTTCTCCAATTTTTATTTTGCCCAAACCGTCAGAGCCCGGCTTTTTCTGGTATAATTTTCAACAACGACTTATAGGAAAGGTGCTCCAGAAGTTATGCTGATTGCTGATACCATCTTAATTATTCTGCTGGTTGGGCTCGACCAGTGGATCAAATACGCCGTGGTGGCCAACATCCCCCTCGGTGGCGAACAGAGCTTCATCCCCGGGCTGGTATCGTTGACCCACTTGCGCAACGATGGGGCCGCCTGGAGTATCTTACAGGGCCAAATGTGGTTCTTTGCCGTCATCGCCATCGTGGCGTTGGGCGTCATGGGCTACTTCTTCTGGCAGTACCGCAATCGTGGTGAACACTGGCCGGAAGAATTGGGGCTCGCCCTAATGATGGCCGGAACCATTGGGAACTTCATCGACCGGCTCACACAGGGTTACGTCGTCGACATGTTCCAACTCGACTTTATTAATTTTCCAATCTTTAACTTTGCCGACAGTTGTTTAACGGTCGGTGTGATATTTATTGCGATCGGGGTCTTTCTCGCCGATCGTCGGGAGGCACATTAATGCAAACACATGAATTTACGGTAACGGAGACGGCGCGGCTGGATAAGCTCGTTGCCGAAACGGTAACCACAATTTCTCGCTCACAGGCCAAAGGCGCCATTGAAGCGGGACAGATCACGGTAGACGGCCAACCGGCCAAGCCAAAGGATAAACCGGCCGTGGGGGCTACAATTCACATTGAATTGCCCGCCCCACAGCCACTCGATGTCACTCCGGAAAACATTCCGCTGGATATCGTTTACGAAGACGATGATGTCATCGTCGTGAACAAGCCGCAGGGGATGGTCGTTCATCCCGCACCGGGGCATCCTAATCACACGTTGGTCAACGCACTCCTGTATCATAGCCCCTTGTCTAGCATCAATGGGACGTTGCGGCCGGGGATTGTGCATCGCATTGATAAGGATACATCGGGCTTACTGATGGTGGCCAAGAACGACCACGCCCATCAGAGCCTCTCTGCGCAACTGCAGGCCAAGACCAACCTCCGAGAGTACGTGGCAATCGTGCACGGTAACTTCAAGGAAGAAGAGGGCGTAATTCGCGCGCCACTTGGTCGGGCGCCTAAGGACCGTAAGAAGCAGGCCGTCGTGGCCGATGGTCGCCCTGCCGTGACTCATTTCCGCGTATTGGAACGCTACGGCAACTACACGCTGGTTTCCTGTCGCTTGGAGACCGGTCGGACCCATCAGATCCGCGTGCACATGGCGTACATTAACCATCCGGTTGCGGGTGATCCGTTGTATGGCCCTAAGAAGACGCTAAAGGGTGAAGGTCAGTTCCTGCACGCTCGCGAATTAGGGTTCGTCCACCCGACAACGGGTGAGCAGTTAGACTTCACTGCGCCCGTTCCGCCGCACTTTATGGCGGTCGTCAATAAGCTACGGCACGAGGCCGGTTTACCGGTTGACAAAGTAATCTAAGCTTTTTAAACTAAATGTACGAGATAAGCGGGTTTGCCGGTAGCTAGGCGGGCGGGTTTCTTCACCATTTTGCCGAAGAGATCTGCCCGTTTCCTGCACATGAACGCGTGAAACTTTAAGGAGGAATTTAAGATGGCAAAGGTAGTTGTGGACGCAATGGCAATGCAACGGGCCCTGACCCGAATCACATATGAAATTATTGAAAGAAACAAGGGTGTCGATGACCTCGTTATTCTAGGCATCAAGACGCGTGGCGTGTATTTAGCACGACGAATTGCCAGCCGCTTACAACAACTGGAGAACGTGACGGTACCAGTCGGCGACCTCGACATTACGTCGTATCGCGACGATATCGAACACGACGCTGCGACCGATCCTACGGTATCTGCAGCGAACATCAACTTTTCAGTCGCCGGCAAAAAAGTAATTCTGGTCGATGACGTTCTGTACACGGGTCGCACCATTCGGGCCGCAATGAGTGCCGTCATGGATCTTGGCCGGCCGAAGTCTATTAACCTGGCCGTCTTGGTCGATCGTGGACACCGGGAGCTGCCAATTCGGGCCGACTTTGTGGGCAAAAATATTCCTAGCTCTCAGCGCGAACGGATCAAGGTCTCCGTCAGTGAGATTGACGACCGCGACGCCGTGGAAATCCAACAGGCATAGACTTGACGAAGGGGCCGATTTAGCATGGAAAAACGCTATTTGATTTTAGAAGACGGCTCGGCCTACGCCGGTGAAGGATTTGGTGCCGGCGCGACAACGAGTGGCGAAGTCATTTCCAACTTGAATCTCTTAGGCTATCAGGAAACAATCACCGATCAGATTTATCACAACCAAATCATCATTTTTGCGCAGCCAGCCATTGGTAACGTGGGGATCAACCACGATAGTTACGAGTCGATTCTGCCCACGGCTAAGGGGATGGTGGTCCGCGATGTCACGAACATCTCGACCAACCGCCTGTCCCGGCTGTCGCTTGATGAATTTTTACAACAACACAACATTCCGGGGATCAGTGGCATCGATACCCGCCACCTGATTCGTAAGCTCCGCAAAATGGATGGGCCGGTCAAGGGGAGTATCGTGGACGTTGCGGACGCCCACGCCTTTGATCAGCTCAACGCCACGGTGCTGACGAATCGCCAGGTCGATCAGGTCGCCACGCCCAAACCGTATCCCAACCCGGATACCGGTAAGAACGTGGTCGTGATCGACTTTGGGCTGAAACACGGGATTTTACGGCAGTTGTCCGAGCGCCGGTGCAACGTCACGGTTCTACCATGGACAGCGAGTGCTCAAGACGTGCTGAACTTGGATCCGGATGGGGTGCTCCTGTCGACGGGGCCTGGTTCACCCTTAGACCTCGGTGAAGGGGTCTTAGAGATGATTAGAGCCGTTCAAGCGGAGATTCCGTTATTCGCTATTGGCTTGGGCCACGAGCTCTTTGCGCTGGCTAATGGGGCGAAATTAGAGGCACTGCCCGTGGAGTATCACGGCAGTAGCCATCCCATTCGCCGGATCATTACGAACGATATTATTTATGCCACGCAGGGTCAGGGATACGCCGTCACCGCCAAGACGATTGACCGTGACCGGCTGATCACCACCTACGTGGACCTGATCAACGGCACCGTTCAGGGACTGCGACACCGTGACTACCCAGCATTCTCCGTGCAGTTCTTCGCGGATGGTGCACCGGGACCTCATGAGAGTCGGGACCTGTTTGATGAATTCATGGAAGCCATGACAGCACGGCGGGAGGGATAAGTTTGCAGAACTTGGATGACTTACAAAAAGTTTTGATCATTGGGAGTGGTCCGACGGAAATTGGTCATGAGACCGAGCTCGACAGTGCCACCGTCCAGATCATTACGGGCTTCAAGAAACACGGCGTCCGGACGCTGGTGATCGATAACAATCCATTCTCCGTGGCGCTGGAAGAAATTCAGCCAACCAACATGTACGTCCAGGCGGTGACGACCGCTAACGTGCGACACATCATTGAACGTGACCAGCCGGATGCCATCTTACCGACGCTGGGTGGCCTGCTGGGTATTCGAATCACTCAGGAGCTCATTGAAAATGGTGATATTGGTCGTTTTGGCGTCACTATTTTAGGGATGCCCGCTGCGACTCTACGGCAGATTAACAATCCAGCCGCCTTAAACGCCACGCTCAAGGAGATTCACGAGCCAGTCATCGAGGCACAGGTCGTGTCTACAGAAGACGAGGCTCTGGGGTTGGTTGAGTCGATTGGTTTTCCACTGATTGTAAAGCCGGTGGCACCACGCTTGGATACCAACCGCACAATCTGTGAAAATGTCGATGACATGCTGGACGCCCTGAATCAGGGGTTCGCTCAGTCACGATTTGACCAATGTACGCTGGAACGCAGTGTCGTTGGTTACAAGGAAATTGAAATGGTTGCGGTTCGCGATGTGGCCGATACCAAGATCCTGATCGCAGGGTTGGAAAATATCGACACCGTTGGGATTCACTCGGGAGACTCGATTGTGGTGACGCCACCACAAACGTTGAATGACCGGGAGTACCAAGACCTGCGGGACGCCACCTTTCGGATTGCAACCGAACTGGGAATTGTGGGAGTCATCCACATTCACTTTGCGTTGAATCCAAATAATCAGCATTTCTACGTGACTAAGATTGCCCCGTACTTTACGCGAGGGGTGGCCTTGGCCGCGCGGACGACCGGTTATCCACTGGCGCTGGTCACCGGCGCTCTGCTGATCGGTCAACGACTCGTCGACATCAAATTGCCGAGCCGCTTTGTTAAGCAGACCGCTATCATGGAGCCGACCATCGACCATGTCAGCGTGCGCATCCCAATCTGGCCCTTCCAGGAGGTACCCGATGCCGATCAACACTTGGATACCGTCATGAAGGCGGTTGGGTCCACGGTTGGTGTGGGCCGGTCTGTCGAAGAGGCTATGTTAAAGTCCGTGCGGAGTTCGCAGTTCTCGCCTCGAGATGTGCTACCCAGCGTCAGCAACCTAACCGACGGGGAAATGATCAGTCAATTGATTCATCCGTTGGCTAACCGGATTCTGGTGCTGATTGAAGCACTTCGGCGCGGGTACACCCCCGATGAACTGAGTGAACTGACCAAGATCGATGTCTTCTACTTCGTTAAGCTCCAACATTTATTGAAAATCGAGAAACAAATCAAGGAAAATCCCCTGGACGTGGACACACTCAAGGATGCCCGCTACTACGGGTTTGGGGATGGGATGATTGCCCGCATCTGGCAGACGGATACGGCAACCATTCGGCGATTGTCTGCCGAGGCGGATATCAAGCCGACCTACAAGATGATTGAGCCTACCGCTGGGGAGTTTGACGAGCATGCTAGTGGCTACTACAGTACCTTTGAGTATGAGAACGAAAGCAAACCATTAGGCGACCGGACGGCATTGGTACTGGGACGTGGTGGTAATCAGCTCGGTCCCAACTCCGCAGCGGAGTATTTCACAACTGAAATGCTCAAGCAGCTGAAGCGAGCGGGGTATCACACGATCCTGATGAATACCAATCCAAATGCCATCGGGATTGCCCCTGAATTCACGGATAAGCAGTACGTCGATCCCATTCAACTGGGTGACGTGCTCAACGTGATCAAGGTCGAGCACCCCGACATCGTCATTGTTCCAGGAAATCGGCATTACCTGACACGTGAGCTGGGTAAGCTGAACTTGAATCTGCATGTGCTGCCCCCAGATCAGGAGAGTAGTAAGTCACAACCGAAGACAGCGACCATCAGTGTGAGTCTGTTCGTCCACAAGCAACACAAGATTGCGGTGGGGGTCATGGACATGATTGCCCCGGGGATGAATCAGGATATCGCCCAAGTCACCGCCTTTCGGATGCCCGCTGAACGGGCCAAAGCTGATCGACTGAAGTTGGTCGAACAAGCTAAGGAAGCCGTTAGCGAGCATCAGCTGACGGGGATGGTGCAAGTGTTATTTGCACCGAAGAGCAAGGACAGTCAACAACTGACGGTCGTTGGCATCCGACCGACGCGTTTGACGGAGATGGCCTTTCTGAGTAAAGTCACCGGCGTCAACTGGGTACGAATGCTCACCCGACAACACATCGGAACGCTGGACGAGAAGGAACTGGCCGCCATTAAGATTGACCTGAATAGTAAGCGTGTCGCCTTAATGAACGCCGTCTTCCCATTCCAGCAGCTCCACGTCTTGAACCGGCCGGGAACGACCGATCAGGAAATGGGGGCCACAATTGCCTTTGGGTCGAGTGAGGCCTTAACTCTGAGTAATTTGAGCGATACCGAACAGCTCGATAAGATTATTAACCGGACGATTTAACAGCCGGTATTCTTCGGGAATAAAAAAGAAATTGTAACTAGCAAAAAGTACGCCATCAACGTTAATTGATGGCGTACTTTTTATTTGGAAATTATTTGTATCGTACAATTAAGCTAATTATCTGCTAGCTTTTCGACTAAGTCACTTTCAGGCGTGACGTAAACGGTCCGTTGGCCGGTAAAGATCACGTAACCGGGTTTGGCACCGTTAGGCTTATGCAGACGCTTGACTGGCAGGTAGTCCACGGGAACGTTGCTGGAGGCCCGCCCCTTGGAGAAGTAAGCAGCTAGATTAGCGGCTTCCATGATGGTTGCCTCACTAGGGTCATCGTCGTGAATGATGACGTGAGACCCCGGCATATCCTTTACGTGCAACCAGATGTCGGTTCGCTTAGCCGTGTGCAGGCTGAGTTGATCATTTTGCAGGTTGTTCTTCCCAACAGAGATCTTGGTGCCATCGCTGGCAGTGAACCGATCTGGCTTGCTGACCTTTTGCCGTTTTTGCTTCTTGTTCTTCTTTTGGTGATCGTGGTCGCGGAGGTAGCCACCTTGTTGGAGCTCCAAGCGAATGTCGACGAGGTCCTTAGGTGCGGCCAGTTCGATCTGGGCCATGATGTTAGAGAAGTAGTCCACATCGGCCTGGGTAATTTTAAGCTGTTCGTTAACGTAGATCACCGCATTTTTAGCCTTTTGATACCGTTTGAAGTACTTTTGCGCATTTTGGTTTGGAGAGAGTTGATTGCTGAGCTTGATCTTCAGTGGATTATTCTCATCGTAAAAGTTGGGTAGGGAAACTTCGGTTTGACCACGGTCAACTTGGTTGAGATAAGTCGTGAGGATTTCACCCTTGATGCGGTAGTCATCGGCGTTCTCTGTCTCGGCTAGCGTTCGCTGTAATTTTTTGAGCTTGTTGCGGTTCTTCTTAAGTTCATTACGAACGACCCGAATCAAGACGCTCCCTTGTTGCTGAACACGGTCCCGTTCGGCCTTGTCCTGATAATAGGCATCCAGTAGCGCGGACAGGCTTTCAGAGGTGTGTTGCGTGCCAGCCGTCGGATAAGGAAAGGCGGTAAAGCTGGTCTTGCCCTTTGGCGAAATGGTCAGCGTGGGTTGTGGCGCGTCGAAACGAGCGAAGAAGTCACGGAAATGTTGGTCAGCGTCGCCGGGTTCGTGTAGAACCGTTGACAGTGCGGCGACCGTATCCTTGCCCAGTCCCTGGTATTGATGTTGCAAGGTTTGAGCGAGAACCTCTTCGTTGGGGAAGTCGCGTAAGGTTTGGGCGAGATCGGCCCGGGGACCATCGAAGGGGTTGTCGAGGTCCTGCTTCGGTGGGGTGATGTATTGTGCACCCGGGAGCAGTAACCGGTAACGGTTCTGATCGGAGCCGACGTGCTTGATAGCGTCTAGGATCTTACCACTGGCACTGTCGACGAGAATGACGTTACTGTGCCGGGCCATGATTTCGATGATCAGGAGCAGTTCCTGCTGATCCCCTAATTCGTTACGCGACGTAAAGTGGAGGTGAACGACCCGGTCGTTAGCGGCCTGGGTGATGCCTTTGACGATGGCTCCCTGCAGGTATTTCCGGAGAATCATCGTGAAGTTGGTGGGAATGGGTGGGTTGACGTAAGGAATCTGCGTCACTTGGATCCGCGCGTAGGTTGGATTAGCCGAAAGAAGGATCGGATAATTATGGCCGTTGGTGCGAATCGTCAGGACGACTTCGTTATCGTAAGGTTGGTTAATCTTACTAACGCGGCCGGTCGTCAGATTTTGGCTGAGTTCCTGAACCATTGCGTGGGTAAAGGATCCGTCAAATGACATGGAAACAACACCTTTCTAGTGAAAATTTTATTTTTAAAAGAGATTTGTGATGGTGGGGGAGCTGTCTGTGCGGGCTCACGGATGAATAAGAATCCGGATAATGGCGAAGGATTATTCGTGAGCTAAGTTGAAGCTGATAAGCGTTCGGTCACAGATGGATTCCTAAAAATGACGCAACTTTAAGTATAACTGGCCGGTGGATTAAGTGCAAAGAAGATCCCTTATAATCCCAATAATATTAAGATAAAATCGTCATCAAATTGACTTGTGGTTAGCAAGCAAATCGTTGTACAATACAAGCAAAGGAGTGAGGGCAAAATGAAATCCAGTCTAGCCGCGTTAATGGCCATCAATAAGGTGCAGCAAACGCTGCTGCAGCGGATGACCAAGCAGCATCACCTGACCGTTTCCGAGTGGCAGTTACTCGACCACATTGGCGGCGGTGAAAATACCCAAGAAATTCTTGCCCAACAAACGAAGTTGGATACCTCGACTTTGAGTCGTCAACTGAAGGGCTTGGTTGCCAAAGACATGGTCACCAAGAAAGCCATTGGGCGAGACAAACGACAGTTGGTATATACAATAACGGATAACGGTACAGAAACGGCCGCCACAATCAATACGGCGTTTGAGACCTTATCCGATGATGTTTTTGAACATTGGTCAACCGATGAACGCAATTTATTACAAATATTATTAAACCGGCTCGATAAGAGTATGGACCGGCAACGTACCGTCAAGGAACCTTGAGGACGTTTGAGCATAAGGAGTGAATGATTATTCAGCAAAGATTAGTTGTGATTTCTTTAGATGCAATGGGGAGTCGAGACTTGGATGAACACTTAGAAGAGTTGCCCAACCTGCGGCGCCTGGTGGTCACGGGAACCCGAGTTAGAAAGGTGCGGGGCATTTATCCGACATTGACTTATCCCTCACATACCACGATCATTACCGGGCAGTACCCGGCGGTTCACGGTATCGTGAATAATACCAAAATGCAGCCGCAACGGCAGTCACCAGATTGGTACTGGTATCAACGTGATGTGAAGGTGCCAACGCTGTATGATCTTGTACGACAAAAGCACGAGAAAACCGCGGCTTTCTTGTGGCCCGTTACGGCTGGAAGTAAAATTACTTATAACCTAGCAGAGATCTTTCCCAACCGAATCTGGACGAATCAAGTGCTCGTTTCGTTAAAGGCTAGCAGTCCGGCCTTTCTGCTGCGGATGAATCAGCGTTACGGTCACTTGCGGCGGGGAATTCAACAACCAGAGCTGGATGACTTTATCACGGCCTGTGCAATTGACACACTGGTCCATAAGAAGCCGACGTTGACCCTGATTCACCTGGTCGATATGGATAGCATGCGCCATCGTTACGGGGTTCGGTCGGAAGAGGCGATGGCGGCTCTGAAACGTCTAGATGCTCGAGTCGGCAAGTTGATTGATGCGACGATTGCGGCGGGAACCTTCTCGGCTACGAACTTTGCCATTCTAGGCGATCACTACCAGATCAACGTGGATCACATGATTCACTTGAATCAGGCTTTTGCTAAACGTGGGTGGTTGACGCCTACAGCCAACGGGACGGTTAAGAACGACTGGCACGTGTGGGCCAAGTCCTGCGATGGGAGTACTTACGTGTATACCCGCAACTTTGCGGATAGCAAGCACCTGCAACAAGTGCTCGAAGAGACTCCCGGGGTTGCCCGGGTGATCGATGGTCGCACGGCAGCTAAACGCGGTGCCGACCCGCACTGCCGGTTCATGGTAGAGGCGGATGCTGGATATTACTTTACGGATGAGACCGGTCGTCCTGATGTGGTGGAGGCGGTTGACCCAGAGAGTCTCGGGCAACCGGACCGCTATCACGGAGTTCACGGGTATGATCCGGATAAGCCGGATTATTTTACCACGCTGGTACTGAACGGACCGGCGATTAAACCTAACCAAATCATTGATGAGGCACGGCTGATCGCTGAGGCGCCAACCTTTGCGAAACTCCTGAATGTGCAGTTCCCTGAAAAATTACCGGGCCAAGCTTTGACCGCGGCCTTTAAGGAGGGCCACGATGACGTTAAATAAGGAGCAGTGGAGTTGGGTTTTCTACGACTGGGCCAACTCTGGTTACGGCATCATCGTGACCACGGCAGTCCTGCCAATCTACTTTAAGGGTGTTGCCGAGAGCAGTGGGGTTGCGGCGGCGAATGCCACGGCCTACTGGGGTTATGCCAATAGTTTTGGAACGCTACTCGTGGCCATCTTGGCGCCCTTCCTGGGAGCGTTGGCCGACTACCGGGGATTCAAGAAGCGTCTGATGACTGGATTTGCCAGTCTGGGGATGGTGATGACATTGGGGTTAGCCCTGTTGCCGTCCTCGCAGTGGCAGTGGTTGCTGTTGATCTATATTCTGTCGATTTTAGGGTATTCGGGTGGTAATCTTTTCTATGATAGCTTTTTGACTGATGTCAGTGATGATCGGCAAATGGACCGGTTGTCCAGCGTGGGTTACGGCTTTGGCTATTTAGGGGGCGTGATTGCCTTTCTCCTGTTTATGGTTCTCGAGTTCACCAATGGCTTTGGTCAGCTGTCGAGTCTGGCTGTTGCGCGCTGGGGGTTCGCCTTAGCGGCCGTGTGGTGGATCGTCTTCTTCATCCCGTTCCAGCGTAACGTGCACCAACGTCACGCCTTAGACGTCGCGTCAGCGCCACTGAAGCAGAGCTGGCATCGCGTCTGGCAGACCATTATTCATCTGCGGCAACATAAATACTTAGCTTGGTTCCTGATTGCTTACTTCTGTTATATCGATGGGGTCGATACCATCTTTACCATGGCGACCTCCATCGGCTTAGACATTGGCATTAACAGTACCACGTTGATCATGGTACTGCTGGTCGTCCAACTGGTGGCTTTTCCGTTTTCCATCTTCTACGGGTGGCTAGCCGGTAAGACGAGTACGCGGACGGGGATTCTCATTGCGATTATGGTTTACCTGGTAATCTGTGTGGATGCCTTGAATCTAAAATCGACTACGGACTTTTGGATTCTAGCCGTGCTGGTTGGGACGAGTCAAGGGGGGATTCAAGCCCTATCTCGGTCCTACTTCGGTCGGTTGGTCCCTAAGGAGCGGTCGAGTGAGTTCTTTGGTTTCTATAACATTTTGGGAAAGTTTTCGGCAGTGCTGGGCCCCATTTTGGTTGGGGTCATTACCCAAATGACGGGACAATCCCGTATTGGGGCGGCATCGCTGTCGATCTTGTTTGTAATTGGTCTGATAATTTTTCTCACAATTCCACGGTCGGCGACGGGTAAATCCTAGTCGTCTCGTCAAAATTATGGTATTCTAGTTTTTGAAACTTAATTTTGACCCCCAGTGGACTTCTGTTTTTTTGTTATTCTGCTGGCCGTACCAGTTGATCCTGCTCACTGAGTAGTGATTAATGGTGCGGTTTAATTGTGGGGGAAATGAGTCCTAAACGAAAGATAAAGTAGGTGTACAAACATGAAGATTGCTGTGGTCACCGATAGTACCAGCTATTTGTCCGCAGAAGAGGTCGAGCGGTATCACATTCACGTCGTACCTATTCCGGTGATCATTGATGGTCGCTCCTATGATGAAGATGTTGATATTACCACGAGCGAATTTTACGAGCGATTACGAAATTCCAAGTCCTTCCCCAGCACGTCCCAACCGCCATTAGGTGAAATGATCAACTTATATGATCAGTTGGCTGACGAGGGGTACGATGCGGTTATCAGCATTCATTTGGCCAGCACAATTTCTGGGTTCGTCAACCAGTTAAAGGCGTTGGCACCAACGATTGAAAACATCAAGGTCATTCCATATGATTCACAAATTACCGTTAAATTAATGGGTTACTTAGCGATTGAAGCGTCACGCATGGCCGCAAAGGGTGCCGAGCCAGACGAGATCATCGCCCGACTCGACGACTTGCGGTCAACAATTGGCGAATACTTCGTGGTTGATGACCTGCAGAACTTGGTGCGTGGTGGACGGTTGTCCAACGCATCTGGGTTCATCGGAAGTGTCCTACGGATCAAGCCATTATTGACCTTTGACGACGAGACCCACGAGATTGTCGCCTTCGAAAAGGTTCGGTCGCGTAAGAAGGCGTTAGCCCGCGTGGAGGACCTCTTCGTCGAGGCGCAGTCCAAGGTCGACTATCCACTCCGAGCGTTAGTTTTAGATGCTAACGATCCCGAGGGTGGGCAGGCTTGGGCTAACAAGATTGCCACGCAATACCCCGAGATTCCGGTGGAACGGTCGTACTTTGGACCGGTCATCGGGACCCACTTAGGGGAAAAGGCTTTGGCCTTAGCTTGGTTAAAAGATTTCGATCGCGCTTAAAGCGTGCATCTTCTATGCGGTTATGGTAAGCTATTCGCTGTAATTAAATTTACGGAGTAGGAAATAAAGCGTCAAGTGCTGGTGGAACGCAATGTGAACACCGGACGAAGGGCAATTGGCCCGCGATTTTATTTCCGCATTGGCCGCAGCGATGTGGCAACTCCCTTAGGAGATGTCTGAATTGAAGATGACTGTAGAGACTCGGCTACCTAAGCTGAGCACGTTGAGTTTGGTCACGATGGGCCTATTGATGGCGTTACAATTGGTGATCAAGAGTTTTTCGGTGGGACCAGCATTCTTGAAGTTTAGCTTCACGTTTCTGGTCGCGGCACTGGTCGCCCGGTTATTTGGCCCCTGGTGGGGGATGATGACGGCGGCAGTGGTCGATGTGATTGGTACGTTGATGTCGGGTGGCCCGTTCTTTATCGGGTTTACGATCTCGGCGGTATTGGGTTCACTGATTTATGCGCTGTTCCTGTATGGAAAGCCGGTGAGCTGGCCGCGGTTGATCATCGCACAGGTTATCATCTCAGTGGTGGTTAACGCGCTGCTGAACACGTTGTGGGTGGCTATCATGTATAAGACCCCATTCTGGGGACTATTCCCCGTGCGGCTCTTAAAACAGGTGATTATGACCCCGATTCAAGTCGTGTTGCTCTATGCGCTATTCAAGAGTCATATCGTTAACTTAATTCAAAAACGTTTAAACCTTTAGAGAAAACGGACACCATTTCGGTTGAGAAACTGGGATGGTGTTTTTAGTTGGTATGGGGCGAGATAGGCAAGATTAAATAAATTACTTTAACTTAGTCTATTCAAAAAAAACACCACACCAATTTCACTTGCTAAACCCACACCACAGCCAAACTGGTCCCTAGAGAATGTATGGTCAAGTACGTGAACCTTTAACTTTTTCTATTGAATCGGGGATTTGCCTTGTTTCCCGTTGCTTTTTCAGTTATAACAAGGATTGACGAGGTGCCATTTCGGGGAGGATATTTATGAAGCAATTACTGCAACTCTATGACAAGTATAAGAGCGTCATTGCGTACCTATTTTTCGGAGGGCTCACCACACTAGTTAACCTGGTCGTCTTCTTCGTGACGGCGACAATGTGGGGCTGGAACTACCAAATCGCAACGGCGATGGCGTGGTTTGTTTCCGTACTATTTGCGTACGTGACGAACCGGGTATGGGTCTTCCATTCCCATTTCACCACGTTTGAAGCCCTGTGGCGCGAGATCATTACATTCTTCTCCGTCAGAGCGGCCACGCTGATTATGGATGAAGGTATCATGTGGATTGGGGTATCCTTATTATCGCAAAATGAAATGCTGACTAAGTTGGTTGACCAAGTTATTGTTGTCTTGGCAAACTACTTCTTCAGCAAATGGTTCGTCTTTCGCAAGACCAAGGCAACCTCATCGTCAATGAATGAATAAATGAGTAGATCACGCTGTCTGAATGGATGGCGTGATTTTTTAGAATTATTGATAATAATGATTGAAAGAATAGGAGACCTATTATGAATTCCAATAGTGATGCTAAAATTATAAAAATGTCTAGTGAAGGTCGAGTAGTTATACCGGCTACGTTTAGAGAAAAGATGGGACTTTCGAGTGGCGATCACTTGCAGGCCACACTGAATGCCGAAGGAAAATTGTGCCTTGAAAAGCTCCTGTCTGCTCTTGATTGGCAAGCCTTAATTGCTGGAATTCCAGTTGAACACGTTGATTTCGATGCGGCGGGCAATTATGATGCGACAAAGTCACCGAATTTTGATGAATGGATGCACGAAGAGTAGTTTGTATTTTAAGCTAGTTGTGGCAAACTATGCATTTGACGACAAGATTAGTCCTTATTGCGGTCTAGATAATCCGTAGGGATAATTGATTGATGAATTAGATGCTCAACGTAAAAGTCTAACAAATTTATAATTATGTCGTTAAAACGATTCTTCCATTTTTCCTAAAAAAGATGAGACAGATTTTTCGAAAATTACATTAGTAGTAAGTAGGGACACCATTTGCTAAGCAAAAAGCCAAGCCCTGATTCGGTATTAACCGAATTGGACTTGGCTTTAACTTTCACATTAGGCAACTGCACGCTGCCGTTGTCGGTTGCGATGGCCAACGCGAACGCGGTAATAGATGGCAACCAGGACGCCACCAATCACGATACCGATGGCATTGGCGAGGACATCGTTGATATCACTACTCCGGTTGATCAGCCAGTGTTGTGAGAGAATATACTGAATGGTTTCGATGCTGCTACCGGTGAAGAGACCCAGTACCCCAACCCCCCAGATGGAAAGCTTCGGGACGAGCCATTTTAGTAGGAGACCCAGTGGCAGGGTCAGAAGAATGTTTTCCGCAAAGCCGAGATTAAAGGCATCTAGGTTCGTTAAGTTCACGCGGCCGAAGCCAACGGGCATAATGTAGACGCCAGTGCCAGAGAAAGAAATCGGGGTAAATAGGATTGCTGCTAAGCCAGTTAAGTAGGCTAAAGTCAGCAGGGCGAACCATCGATGTTTGTGTGTGGTTGTGACGATGAGCAGGCCGCTCAAGCAGGTCATGAGTAAGATAATTAATAGGGGTTCCCAGCGCATCGAATCACCTCCGAAAGATGCTAACCATTTATACGTGTCGTTCAACATGTTCCTAGACTACCGCAGAATGACGTGTCTGTGGGAAAAATACCAGGGTTTTTAAGGTTTCTTTGGCCCTTTAGTAAATTCATAAGTTTTTGGGCAAGGAAACAGCACATTCTTTCGCGGCTTCGGTGTACGGCGTGGGAGATTTCGACTGAGAAAGTGGACGACGGGTGTCGCTGGCACTCTGTCTGCGTGGTATGATAACTACAAATTAATTGAGGAGGTGGCAGGTATGGATCAGTCAGATTATCAAAGTGAGTTGCGAGACAATCAAGCCAATTGGAACGACCGTGCTAAGGTCCACATGATCTCGGACTTTTACGATGTCGATCACTTGGTGGCAACCCCAGACGAAACGACGGTGACCGTTCAGCATGACTATGCCGTTCTGCGGAAATGGCTACCTGACAACACGATTAAGGGCTGCGACCTGCTTCATCTGCAGTGTCACATTGGAACGGATACGCTGTCCTGGCAACGTCTCGGCGCTACCCACGTCACGGGTTTGGATTTTTCATCACAATCGCTGACGTATGCCAGAGAGATTGCACAACGAGCGCGGGCGGAAATTACATACGTGCAGGGCGATGCCCGCTTTGCCAGTCAGCGGATTCAACGAAAGTTTGACGTCGTGGACACCAGTATGGGGACGATTACATGGTTGCCGAATCTGACGGACTGGGCCCAGTCGATTGCGGCGTTGCTGAAGGCTGGCGGCACATTTATGATTCGTGATGATCATCCTTTTCTAAATGCCTTAGATTTCGAGTCGATGGTCGTTCACGCCGATTACTTCAACGACGGCACGTTGACCTACGAACAGGATGGCTCATATACCGACCACTCAACTCATCGCGTGCAACATACGACAAATCACAATTGGAATCATGATTTTCAAGAAATCACCACAGCCCTCCTGACAGCGGGATTGACCATTGAATTTCTAGGTGAGTATCCACGAACGGAGTGGCCAGCGCTACCAAATTTGGTACAACGCGACGGTTGGTTTGAACTGCCGGCTGATGCGCCGAAGATTCCACTGACGTTTGCGTTGGTGGCGAAGAAGCCAGCTTGCGGATAATGGAATGAGCGTTACTGACGGTGGAGTTGAAACGATTGGGTGAGACTGGAGAGTAGTTGGTTTCGGGATTGAAATGGACATTTTAACAGGGAAAAGGAATCATAATGCCTTACTTTAGATATTTGAAGAAAAATGGCATTATGTTTCCATTTGACTAGGGCTCAAGTTTTAATGATTAATTGCGTGGCAACCAATATAATTAGCAAATTCTTAAACTAAAGGAGACAGACAATTTGACAATCAATGATCATCAACAGTGGCTTGTCGATTTCTATACACATCGCAATTGGTATCAGTATTCCCCCTTTGTTCACGTGGCGATTCTCACGGAGGAAGTGGGTGAGGTCTCACGAGCAGTTCGTGCGAACGAAATTGGCCGCGACCATCCCGGTGAAAAAGCCGCAACGTCTGCTGAGAAACGGGCGAATTTGAAGGAAGAACTGGCGGATACGCTGGACTTGGTTCTAGTGCTCAGTAGCCTTTACGATATTGACGCACAGGACCTGCTTGAGGCGAGCGAGAAGAAGCTGACGGCACGATTTAAGAATGAAAAGTAAAACATTATCTGTTACGTCTGAAGGATGGTCGTAGAGAATAGTTGTTTTATTGCAGACATGGCCGCATAATGAGACTGCTAGAGATAGACTGGGTAGCTCAACGACGAGGAGAGGCGTACACGAGTATGAAAGTTATCACCTATCGTAATTTTTGTAAGAACCCGAAGCACTATCTGGATCAGGTGACAGAAAATCTTGAACCTTTAACCATCGCACGTAAGAATCATCGAAATGCGGTTCTCATGTCAGCAGAGACTTATCACAATATGCGCGAAAATCAATATGTACTGGAAAATTCAGCTAATCGTGGCTGGTTACAGGAATCTTTGAATCAGGCACATCAGGGCCAAACGATTCAGCATAATTTGATACAATGAGTAACTGTTGGATGAGTTAAAATACGACTAACGAAAACAAAGGAGCCATGACGTCCGTCACAGCTCCTTTGTTTTGCAAAATTTAGCTTTATTTGTTGCGAAGTGCTCGCTGGCGTTCGTGACAATCATAACGATTCTCGGCTTGTAAGGTTGCGTTGGCCCGCGTCCCTGCTGAGTATTGGCGCCGAGCGAGTAGCCAGACGCAACTTCGCTGAAGCAGCAGCGGAGGCGTCCAGGTGGAGCACGTTGAGCTACCCGTTCACGGACGGTCGACGACAAGGTAGCCAGCAATGCCGACCACCCACAGGGCCACCGTTAGCCAGTTGCCTTGCCGCATGACGAGACCATCGTCATTTACCCAAAGATGGTAAGCCTCGAAATTCAAACAAAATAACTATATGCGGATCCTTTGCAGTACTATTAAGAGGACAACTACAGAACGATAGAAGCGGGAGGCTATTTATGTTAAAAGACGAACAGATTGTCTGGGCCATTCATCAAATGGAAGACGACATTGGACCGGTGGGGTCGTCACTGGATGCTCGGACGCCCTTCCAGTTTTTGGTGTCCGTTATTTTGAGTGCACAAGCTACGGACGTCTCGGTCAATAAGGTGACGCCAACCTTGTTCGCCAAGTATCCGAATCCTGCGGCGTTAATGGTGGCAGATGTGGGCGACGTTGAAACGATTATTAAAAGCGTTGGTCTATTTCACAACAAGGCTAAGAATATCATCAAGACCGCGCGCATCGTTCACGAGAACTTAAACGACGTGGTGCCGACTGATCGTAAGGGTATCATGGCTTTGCCCGGTGCCGGCCGGAAAACGGCCAACGTTGTTTTGAGCGATGTCTTTGGTCAGGAGACATTTGCCGTGGATACCCACGTCTCGGCTATTTCCAAGCGCCTTCATTTTGTAGAGCAGTCGGCCTCACCTTTACAGGTGGAGAATAAGATTGTCAGCGTTTTGAATCCGGCAGAATTGCATCAGGCGCATCACACCATGATTGAATACGGCCGCAAGTATTCGATGAAGTTAGCACCAGAGAAGGAAGTTTGCCAGCTGATCATCGACTGTGACAAGTTGAACGAAGAGAATGAGGCAGAGATTTAGAAACGGGTAGCGGGGTGATGACTCTGGTATCGCGTAGACTAGTGGACCTGCGTTTGCTCAAAGACTCGGCGTATGTTACGGTTAACACAGTAAATAAGGACGAGGAGTGACGTTAATGAGTGTGCGAAATTGCCGTGAAGTGTCCGGCACGAGATCGTGCAAGTCATAGCAAATAGCAGGACCGACAAGCCAATAACTGAAGGTCTCTCCATGCTGTTTGCTGCAAGGAGAGTAAATGAATTTAAAGGAAATTACCCAATTAGATCAAATTTTAGCAACAGTTGCCACGTACACGCACAGTGATCGGGCAGCCAAAGCACTACAGGAAACGGCCAATCAAACCGAATTGATGGCTGTTCACACACAATTAACGTTAACGGCGGAAGCCCACCGGCTACTGGCCAATGATGTGACGTTTACTTATTTTGACCTAGATCAACTAGCGGCGTTACAGGCCAAGCTTGATCAGGGCCTCATGTTGAACGCGCAACAGCTAGACCAGATCAATCACTTTTTGATTAATCTGCGGCGGCTAAAGGCCATCTTACACACACACCAGCAGTTAGCACCACATCTGGCAGCGTTCATGCAATCCACCGCGCAATTGGGAAGTCTTCAACAAGAGCTGGAGCATATGATCATCTACGGCCAAATTGCCGACAACGCAACGCCGGAACTGGCCGAGATTCGTGGGAAAGTTGTAAAGCAACGCCAACAGGTTCAGACGGCGCTGACACAGTTCGTTCAGAAGCATCCCCGTTCCGTGCAGAGTAACCGGCTGATCACGCGAAATGAGCGGGTCTGCGTGCAGCTCAAGGCCGGTGAAAAGAACCGATTCAAGGGGCAGGTCATCGATCAGTCGGCGACCGGTTCAACCATTTTCTTCGAGCCAGCCACGGCAGCTAAGAAGGGCGCCGTCCTCGCAGAACTCATTGCCGATGAAAGTGCCGAAGTCTACCAATTGTTGGTAACTTTGACTGGGGACGTACTGGATAACTGGGACGCGTTGACTAAGAATCAGGAGCTACTCAGCCAGTTCGACCAGATCATGGCACGTGGTCAGTATGGATTGGAAACGGCTAGTCGTTTACCCGAGTTAAATACGGATCAGCACATTAAGATCGTTGCGGGTCGTCATCCCTTGCTCAAGAACGCCGTACCGCTCGATATTGAACTGACACCGCAGCAGGGACTGATGATCACTGGAGCCAATTCGGGTGGGAAGACGGTTGTCTTGAAGACTATCGCGCTATTTGCCCTGATGATTCAGGTTGGCCTTGAGTTACCAACTGCTGCTGGAACCCAGATGGCAGTCTTCAGTCAGTTTTGGGTCGACATTGGCGATAACCAAAGTATTACGGCTCAACTGAGTACGTTTGCCGCTGAAATGACGACGCTGGTTGATATGACGGATAATATTAAGGAGAACGCGTTGGTCTTATTGGATGAAATTGGGAGCGGGACTGATCCGGAAGAAGGGTCTGCACTGAGTATCTCGATCATCGAATATCTTCGTCAAAGAAAGGCAACCATCATTGCCACGACCCACTTTAGTGCGATCAAGGAATATGCCGTTGATTGCCCGACGTTTATGACGGCCACGATGGCCTTCGATCCGCAGACGTTGGAGCCAACGTATCGCTTGTTGCTGAATCAAGTCGGCGCAAGTGAAGCAATCTGGCTGGCCGAACGTTTAGGTTTGGCGCAACCAATTCTGGATGCCGCACGTCAGCGACTTGTTACGAAATAAATTAGACTGAAATTCAAATATATAAGGCTCATCCATCGTTGTTAGAGCGATGAATGAGCCTTTATTCGTGTAGATTAGATCTCTGTTTCGAATCTATTATTGACGAATCCAGTTCGGACGCCAACAGCTAAGTGGGTATATACGATAACCATTGTCGCGATGACACGGGCATGTTAAGGTTGGGAAAAGTCGGCGCTTGAGATTCAGTCTGATGAGATATTTGACTAAACTAAATGTGGTCGTGCCACCAAGAAGAGCTTGGTCAATGTGGTTACCACTAAGACGAGTTGAAGAATGAAATCAGCTTCGTTCAGAAAGTGTCGGTCGTGGGTGGAGGCAAAGAGGTCGAAGTGAAACGTCAGCGTTGCCAGGGAAAGGAAACCGATGACTGCCAAGGCAACGGGTTTAAACAAGACGATTGTAAGTCCCATCAAAATTAGCGTGGATCCAAATAAAAGATACTGTGCGGTTGTGTTTTGTCGAACCATACGCATAATTATCCCCTCCAGAAATAACTTATTTCAGCGAAAGGTACACCCAATTTAACGTCCGTATCGTATCATTACCTTTGAAGTAAGGCCACGCCAAAGGACTGGAATGTTAAGGTTAGTTTTCATGTATAACGAAGGCCTGACCCTTTGGACGGATGTGTCAAGGTGCTAGTAGTTGGGGTTCACCGACAGTGACTGCGCTTAAACAGCCAGAACAGGCCACCGACAATCACCCCAACTAATAGGGCGCGAACGCCCCAGCCAATGAGCCATAGTGAGAGAAGTTGTGGTAACAGGTGATTCCAATCAATCGTTAATAACATTCTTGTCAAGCCTCCTGATTGTAGGTTAATAGAATTCGTCCGGCCGCGTGTTCCGACAACAGGTGGTGTTGCGCTGTCTTGACAGCGGTGAACGGGAATTGCTCGTGGATTACCGCCCTGAGTTTGTGTTGGGCGAGTTGCGTTAGTAGCCAACGGTAATCACTCGGAGTAATGGCACCACTTACGAAACTAAAGGACTGCTGCGGTCGTGTGCGATACTGTTGCTGCGCCAATGAAAGAATTTTGACTGGTCCCAACGCAGCCGTCAGTTGGTCGAGCAGTGCGGTTGAACCGGCCAGATCAATCACTTGGCTAACGGCAGGTGCCTCAGCTAACTGCTGGTCGAGTGGGAGATCATAGTCGAGCACCTGTTCTGCCCCCAGTGTTTGCAAAAGCTTGTGACGGCTGGAATGGCCAATGGCGATGGTGTGCACACCAAAGAACTGAGCCAGTTGTAGAAAGTAAGTGCCAACGCTGCCGCTCGCGCCAGTGACTAAGGTGGTTTCACCAGCTCGCAGTTGACTCTTCTTGAAGGCAAAGTAGGCAGCATCCGCACCACCGATGAGGGTGGTCGCGTCCGCCAGCGAGACATTCTGTGGAACCGGAAACAAGAGTGGTGGCAACGTCGACAGGACTTGTTCCTGATGACTGCCGGTTGGTTGGATGCCGATGACGGGACGATTTAGCAACTGAGAATTGCGTAGACCGCCGACCTCACGAACGATGCCACCAAAGCCGTAGCCGATGACAATTGGTAATTTGACAGGGCGCAAGGCTTTTAGCTGTCCCGTCTCCGTGAGAATGTCGTAGGGCATGATGGGTGTGTAGCGCGTTTCGATACGAACGGCCAGCGGATTTAGTCGGGGTATCGGGCATGACGTTAAGGTTAGCGCATCGATACCTTGATATGATGTTTGTGTAATGGCGCGCATCAGTCACTCACCTCCCAATCCGATTCGGCAAGGGCGACCAATGCCGCTAGCTTTTGTGCAAAAGCGTGTTTGGCAATGGGGGCTAGCAGGTTGAGTGGAACAAGGTTCCCAGCAGTAGCGGGTACGGTGAGCGTTTCCGTGAGGGTTGTCTGGTTATCAACCCCAGATAGCGTGAAAGTTAACTGATAAGCGAGGTTTCCGTCCTGACTGTGGTAAATGACTTGGTTGGCTGACGCGGTAACAGTCAGATGTTCGTGCGTATTGAGTGCGGGTGCTTGCCGAGTGATGTCGACGCCATTGCCTACCGCGGCGATCTGCGTAATCTCGTTGTCCCAAAGGCGCAAAGTTTCTGGATTGCTAAGAATTGTTTGTAGTCGCTGCTGGGGTGCACGGGTGAGTACGTGGTTTTGAAATAGGATTTCTGACATAAAAAGGCCTCCTTGATTGGATGGCCTTACTTTAACCGATAATTGTTTGCTTTAAAAATCAGGATACTGATACTTTCAAAATTTTTTCGGTACTTGCTCGTGAAAGAGATCCGTTAAGAATTGTTGCTTTTGACGTGCGTCGGTAGCTTCGTTCTCCCGTCCGGCACGATCGGCAATTTCCGCCAGCAGGCGATAGCTGTTGGCCAGCATATAATGAGAATTGTGGGCAGTGATGTAGGCAATGCCTGTTAATAGTCGCTGGGTAGCCAACGTGGCATTTTGTAAAAAGTACGCGGTTAACGCGGCGAGGTAGAAAATGATGTTGCTGTTCTCTTCGTAGGGGGCTTGTTCAATGGCGGCGAGTGCCTGATCGCTCAATTGGGTGGCGCTGTGGCGGAGGCCCTGTTTGGCTTGAACGGTGGCGAGCGATGCCATGGCTAGGCGGGGCAGCATTGTGGGCATGCGTTCTTCTGTCATGGTCATCGCAAATTGCAGGTTCTGCTTGGCGTCATCCAGTTTGGCATCAACGTGTAGCTGGGCCACGCCAAGGTAATAGTAATAGGCCTGGGTCTGTTGTGCTGTGGTCACGGCGGCGACCGTTTCGGGTGCGAATAGAAAGTCCCGGAGCTCCTGATAACAGTGTTGGTTGCAGAGCGCCTGCATACGTGTGTTCAGGTCGTCATCTCCACTGATGGCAAAGTCTGTAGCTAAGCTGATCTCATCGAGTGAGATGGCTAATCGGCGGCACAGTGCGACCAGCAATTTTGCATTGGGCGTGTACCGATCATTTTCAATTGCCGATAGCATGGATTGTGCACAGATGCCAGTTGCGACATCTTTCTGCGAGCGGCCTTGTTGCTTGCGAACGCGTTTGAGCGTGGTTCCGAGTGACATTGTGATTCCCTCCTCTGGTCGATGGTTTACGTTAAATTTACACAGCTTGCGTTGAGAATGCTAGTGAGAAGGTCGTGATTCGCAAAAATCACGAGTAACCACTTGCGTTAAAAAATAAGTCTAGTAGGATAAGGGTTATGAAAAAACAAGCGCAGACAACTGAAGAGAGCATCAAAGTCTTTAAGGCACTAGCTGATCCAATTCGTTTGGAAATCGTTAAGTATCTGAGTCAACTGGCCCACGAGGTTTCTTGTGGTGAGATCAGTCAGGCGATGCAGATTAGCAAGACGTCCGGTTCGTACCATTTTAAAATTTTACAGGAGGCGGGTTTGATCACGGTGCGGAAGGTAGCACGTGAAAAGTATGTTATTTTAGATCGGTCGACTTTTGATCGACACCTAACCCATTTCTGGCAAAGCCTATAACCGATTAGACCACTGGAGAGACGCTCATTGAGAGCGCCCCTTTTTAGATTTAGCATCTTGTC
>NZ_AZCZ01000019.1 GCF_001434055.1 Levilactobacillus parabrevis ATCC 53295
TAGAAGCATACCATATGAGTATACTTTATCCATAAAAAACGATTTATAATAATATTTATGAAGGTATCATATGAGCAAAAACGTAAAAAGCTACATTGCCAGTCAGCGAAGGGCATAGTGGCATTCATCCCTTGTTTGAAAGCAAGGGAATTCTGCCTAATTTACTTTAAATGTTTTTGAACCAAAGTTTTGACCTCATGGAAGCGACGAGTAGCGACATCGGTAGTATCCCCATTTGGGAAAACTAACCGCCGCGTTGCTTCATCAATGCCACTAACATTATCTAGGTTAACGAGAAAGCTCTTATCCGTTCGATACAGTTCCGGATATTGATCAGCGATATCTTTCAAGAATCCGGGAAACTCAACGAGCTGACTGGCGGCGTGCACCGTCACCTTGTGGGGCGTCTCCGCGGTTGCCACAAAATAAACGTCACCCATGGGCAGACTGAAGGTTCGCCCGCCGATATTATAGCTAAACAAATTTTCAGTATTGCCCAAGTAATCGGTATACCGTTGATAGCCGTAGTCAACATTCTCTCGTAATTTCTGATCAATCTGCGCGCGGCCGAGGTCCTTCACCACGAAGTCCATAGGCTCCACCTTTCGTTCGAAGGTCAGTAACGCCATTTCCGAGTGGGTCGTGACGAAGACGATCTCCGCAAACCCGAGCTGCCGACGAATGGCAATGGCTGTCTCCAACCCCGTCGTGTCTTCAGCTGGAAATTCAATGTCGAGAAAGAACAGGGCATACTCCGGTGGATTGTCCACCAAATCCTTCAATAGTGCCTGTGGACTGGGCGTAGCCAATCGAATTTCCATATCATAATCATTGATCATGATGTAGCGTTTCACCACGTCCGTATAGTGCGCCAATTGTTCCTGATTATCTTCACAAAGATACACGGCTAACACCAAATCACGTCCTCTCATTGCTTTTCTTACAATTATAAAATTGTTACTGCCACAACTCAATTATACCGTAACCCTATCACTCATTAATGTACCTTGATTTCCGGATGGTTGCAATCGTTTTTGCCTATAAAAAAAGAACCATCCCCTCAGATGATTCTCCTTTAATTGGATTATTTAATTACCGGTGCTGGCTAAATTAGCACTCCCCCAAGTTCTAATTAAGTCGTGAAAGCCTTAGGTATTTCGAAATAACCCGTTTCGTGCACTTACTCTTCAGCCGATCGCTGAAATTCTTGCTACTAGTCGTCCTAAAGTTTCCGACCAATTCTATTCTGCCAAGCTGACCTCTTGATTAGATAATCTCGGGGTACGAATCCGGTTAAGGCCTCCCCCAAAGTGTGACCTTAACCACGCATACTTTAATTAGTTGATTCGCAACATCAGTCCTGTGAAAACTGACCCCTTCCAACTGTCATAACTTTAACATGATTTCGGTTTATCAGGCGTTAAGTCGCAAAAACGTCAATATTTGCACGTTAAAGCAGTAAAAATCAGCACAATTTAATTGTGTCGTAGCGAATAAGTGACGAACCCACCTAAAATCAGGGGGCCCACGAAGACCAGCACAACGTCGACCAAACCGCGCCAGTACCACTTTAGTGGCGCCTTGGGCGCGGCCTCGAGCCGCGGCTCGCGCTTCGGTTGCTGCATCTGCTCATACACGGAGGCCGTCTGATCAGCCGCCCGGCGCTTCCGTTTCCGCCGAATCGTGGGTGCCTTGACGTCACGTTTGTCCTCCAAGGTCACCCATTTGGCGAACGGGAAACACAGCCAACTGAACAGGAAGTACCAGTCGGCTCCGGTCATCCCGGGTAGCAGGCGCCATTGCGTGTAATTTAAGTGACCGAACGTGGCGATGATCAATGCGAAGACTAAACCAATGCCCGCCTGCCGTAACCAGTACCGTGCGGATAATTTCATGGGGAGAACTCCTTTTCTTTTTCACAAAAATTGGTAAAATTGGGGTAAATTCTGAGGGAACGAGGTGTTAAACCATGGCAGGAGATTTCAATCCCATCACGGCGGCCGGCTATCACGATTTACAAACGAAAATTGCAGCATTAGAGGCCGACCGTCCCGAGAAAATTGCAATTCTCGCGGAGGCTCGGGCCCACGGAGATCTCTCCGAAAACGCCGAATATTCGGCGGCAAAGCGGGATCTGCGCCACCTGGAGAGTCAACTGCGCTTCTTCAACAAGCAGCTGCAGTATGCCAAGGTTGTGGAACCCAGCAAAGACGACAAGGTCGAACTGGGGAAATGGGTCACCGTCAAATTCATGGACGATGACGACCAGGTGAACTACCAGCTGGTCGGCACTCAAGAAGCAGATCTGGATGCTGGTAAAATCACGCGAGTCTCACCCTTGGGTAAGGCGCTACTGGGACATCACCCCGGCGAAACGGTCACCATTCAGGCGCCCAACACCAGCTACCAGGTCCAGCTCATCGCCGTTACACGTCACCAACCTGAATAATATTATTCACATTATACCATTTAAAAAATGACTGCTTGGAATCGCCCAAAACGATTCTCAGCAGTCTTTTGGTGTGGTCAACTGATCAATGGCTATTGCCCTGCTGACCGAAAACGGGCAGTAAAATATCATCCACCATCTCGTTACGGGCCGCCTGACTCAACTCCTGGCGACTCACAACTTCATTGATGAGAAGAATTCCAACCAAATTAATGACGCGATCTGGCCAATCCGTTCGGGTAATCTCACCCCGTTTAGCCGCGCGATCGAGCATCGGCTGCATGATGCCGCGGATAGCCGCGTTACCATTGGCTCGGGACATCAGCTTATCCAGCTCCAAATGCTGCAGGCGTTCCGCTAGTAGTCCGCGGAAAGTCTCACCCTTTAATTTCTCAAGAAAGGCCGCAATCTGCCCCATGAGATCTAAAAGATCGGTTCGTAGAGCGCCGGTATCCGGCACCACGTAACCGGTAAAGTTATCGTACTTACTCAAGGCGGCCAACACTAAGTGCGCCTTGTCCGGCCAGCGGCGGTACAGAACGGTCTTAGTCGTCGCGGCCGCCCGCGCTACGCCCTCAATGGTTAGCGCCTGATAGCCCTTAACCTGTAGCTGCTCCCACGTCGCCGCAAGAATTGCATCCACCAAAGCCTGTCCCCGCCGCCGGATCTTTTTTTCTGCCATTATTGTCAATCTCCTTGTTTTTCGCTGTGAGTGGGTGTAGTATTTTCGACTATAAGATACGGCCGTATCTAATTAAAGAACTCAGGTGATTCTATGTCCACTCAAAAATCAACGCAAAACATTATTCAAATCGCGCTGTTCCTGGTCGTCGGAGCCATTGCGCCCCTCCTAGATACCACCATGACCAACGTTGCCTTAGATACTATTATGAAGTCCCTGGGAGTTTCCGTCAACGCCGTTCAGTGGGTCACAACAAGTTATGTCTTAGCCTTGGGAATCGCCGTACCGGTTGCTGGTTGGGCCAGCAACTGGTTCGATGGCAAGCACCTCTATCTGGGGGCACTAGTCGTCTTCCTTATCGGTTCAGTGCTGTCTGGCTGGGCATCAACACTGCCCTTGCTAGTCATCGGTCGGATCGTCCAAGGGGCCGCTGCCGGTGTGATCATCCCCTTGATCACGACCCTAGTCGTCCAAGTCGCCGGTAGCGGTGGTCTGGGAAAGTTAATGGCCGTGGTTGGTATGCCGGCCGTTCTCATCCCTGTCCTAGGACCAACCATTGGCGGCTACTTGATTCAAGCACTCGACTGGCACTGGATCTTCTTCATCAATATTCCTCTAGTTCTGATTGCCTTAGTCTTATTGACCTGGAAAATGCCCGCCTTTCCTGCACCAAAGCGAGGAAAGCGACTCGATTTCCCCAGTCTGGCACTACTCGCCGGACTCTTCACTTTCGCCATTATCGGCATCACGCGTTTCAGTACCGGTGATGGTCTGACCTCAACCAAGGTGCTGACACCGGTGATTGTGGCGCTCACTTGCCTCGTGGTCTATGTTCTCTACGCCTACTATCGACCAACTAAGGCCCTGGTTAGCCTTCAATTATTCAAATCGCCAACGTTCGATGCCTCGGTCATTATCCTGATGCTTTCCGGAATTGCGGTTAACGGTGCCATGTTCTTGTTGCCCCTCTACTTGCAAAATAGTCGTGGGCTGAGCGCTGTTTGGTCCGGGACCTATCTCATTGCCCAAGGTGTTGGCTTGTTGGTTTCTCGAAGTCAAATTGGTAAGCTGACCGATAGCATCGGCGCCCGGTGGGTGGTCCTCGGTTCCATTGCGATTGCCGTGATCGGAACGGTGCCATTCGTCTACTTCACAGCCACGACCAACGTATGGTGGATCTTGATTGCCCTCTTTGTACGCGGAATTGGTCAAGGGGGACTGACCATTCCGGTTATGGCTGATAGCTATACGGGCGTCCCAAAGCCGCTGATTGCCGAAGCCACAACGGCCACCCGAATGCTTCAAAATATTGGCGGGGCCATGGGAACCGCCGTGCTCGCCACGATTATTCAACACGAGGCACCGCACGTCGGGATGAACGCCGCTTACCAAACCGCCTTTATGTGGTCGGTCGGATTCATCGTTGCTACTGCCATTCCGGCTTGGTTCCTAAGTCACAGAAAGAATTAGACATTAATCTCAAAATTTAATGCCGTGCTAATGCCTGTCGCACTGGTATTTACAGATAACAGCCAATCGTCAAATTGAAATTAGGCTTGACATCTCATCTAATTTTAATTATTGTAGGACACATCAACTAAACCAAAACAAAACTTTTGAAAGCGAGGGATCTTCATGATGACAATGCAAACAGAACAACCAACTAAAATGATGACGACCCTCGCTATTCAAAACGCAGCCTTATTATTAACGAAGAAGGACCCGGTTACTTGACCTTGAGCTAACACTCAAAATTCAAGTTCTGAGCCCTTCTTTCCCGTGTGGTAATGAGGGCTCGGTACACGTGTAAGACCTCATTCACCCAGTGGATGAGGTCTTTTTGTTAGTTCGAAGGAGGATCGTTAGCAAGTGCGCACCATTAAAACACAATTTAGAAAGCGGGAATGACATATGATCAAATGGCAGAAAAACATGGTAAAAATCGGGGCCCTCGCAACAATCGTTCTGGCACTCGCAGGTTGTAGCACGGCAAAGTCTAACGGTAGTGGTCAAGGCAACAATCCCGGCAAGACCATCAAAATTGGGGTCAACATGGAGCTCTCCGGCTCAGCCGCTGGCTATGGTCAACAGCAGAAACAAGGGATTCAATTAGCCGTTAATAAGATTAATAAGGCCGGTGGTATCAAGGTCGGTAACACCAAAAAGAAGATTCAATTGGTAGTCCGTGACAACAAGACGTCCAACACCACTGCCGCATCAGTTGCCGCCCAATTGGTTAATAATGACAAGGTCGTCGCCGTGGTTGGCCCGGCAGCGACCAACGCCGGCACCGCATCGATTCCCAACATGACCAAGGCACAAGTGCCATCCGTCAGTCCCTCCGCAACCGATCCTGGCTATACACTGCAGAAGAATGGTGCTGTCCAGAAATACATTTTCCGCGCTTGCTTCCAAAATAACTTTCAGGGTTCATCCGCAGCAAAGTTCATGACCAGCAATTTGAAGGCTAAGAACGTCGCCATTCTGACAGACAATTCCAGTGACTACGGTACTGGGCTGACCAAGGCATTCAAGCAGACCTACACCGGCAAAGTGGCCAGCAGTCAAACCTTCCAAGAAGGCGACAAGGACTTCAACGCTATCCTGACGTCACTGAAACATAAGAAAATCGACGCCATTTATGCTCCAGGTTACTACTCAGAATTGGGGTTGATCATCAAACAAGCGCGCCAAGCCGGAATCAATGTTCCAATCGTCGGCAGTGACGGTATGGCCGATGCCAAGCTGGCCAAAATCGCTGGGAATTCAAATACCAACAATGTTTACTACACCACCCCATTCTCAACGAAGGCGGGTGAGACCAACACCCTTGCAGCCGCCTTTCTGAAGACGTATCAAGCTAAGTACCACACCACGGCCCCAACCTTCTCGGCGCTAGCTTACGACTCCGTCTACATGATCAAGTCCGCGATTGAAAGTGAAAAGTCCGCTAATTCTGTGAAGATTACCGCTGGTTTGGCCAAGATCACCGACTTCAAGGGCGTTACGGGAACCATCACCATGAATAAGAACCACAATCCTGAAAAATCAATGACTATCGAAAAATTGACTGACGGGACGGTCTCACAAGCATATACCGTTAAATAAACCAAGCAGATACGGAGGGATTTCATGCAGACATTTGGACAACAACTGATCAACGGTCTCTCACTCGGTAGCATTTATGCATTGCTGGCACTGGGTTACACCATGGTCTATGGCATCATTAAGCTGATTAATTTCGCTCATGGTGACATCTACATGCTGGGTGCCTTCTGGGGCTACTTCGTGATCAACCAACTACACTTTAATTTTATTTGGGCCATGCTTTCCGCCATGATTTTCTGTGCCTTACTCGGCGTCGTTATTGAGTACTTCGCCTACCGGCCACTCCGCCACTCCCCTCGAATCACCGCGCTCATTACGGCAATCGGCGTTTCCTTCCTATTGGAGAATGGCATGACCTACCTATTCACGGCCAATACCCGGAGTTTTCCGCAAGTCATCAAGACCGTGACCTATCACCTCGGCGGCCTTCGAATCTCCAATATTCAACTTTTGATTCTCGGGACCGCTTGCCTGTTAATGTTACTCCTCGAGCTAATTATCAAACGTACCAAGATGGGCCGGGCCATGCGGGCAGTCTCCGTCGACCCCGAAGCCGCTCAATTAGTCGGGATTAACATTAACCACACGATTTCCTTCACGTTTGCCTTGGGATCCGCAATGGCGGGTGCCGCCGGCGTTCTGATCGGACTGTACTACAATTCCATTGATCCATTAATGGGGATGACTCCCGGCATCAAAGCCTTTGTCGCCGCCGTTATTGGTGGTATCGGTTCAGTCCCAGGGGCGTCTGTTGGTGGTTTCTTAATTGGTCTGCTGGAGACCGGCGTTCAAGCTATTGGCTTATCCGCCTACAAAGATGCTGTGGTCTACTTCGTCCTGATTGTTATCTTATTGGTACTTCCAGCCGGGATCTTTGGGCATAAGACGAAAGAGAAAGTGTAGGTGATTCCTCATGAGAGCAAATTTTAAATATAACTTTTCCTGGCTGGCCGTCATGGTCATCGGCTTTGTGGCGATTGACGCCTGCGAATTTCTCGGCATCATCAACGCTTTCATCGAAAACATGCTGGTCACCATTGGCATCAACATTATTCTAGCAACCGGCTTGAATTTAATTATTGGTTTCTCTGGACAATTCTCACTCGGCCACGCCGGTTTTATGGCGATTGGCGCATATGCGACCGGAATCATGACCCAAACTATTGCCACACCGTTGGGCTTCTATCTTTCTATGGTCGTCGGTATCGTCATCGCTATGATTGCCGCCCTAATCGTGGGGATTCCCACGTTACGCCTTCGTGGTGATTACCTAGCGATTGCCACCATGGGCGCTGCCGAAATCATTCGCATCCTGATCAATAACTTAAAGATCACGAACGGTGCGGCAGGACTCTTCAACATCCCCCCATTAGTCACTTGGGCAACCGTCTACGTTCTGATGTGCCTCACCACCATTGTGACGGTCAACTTTATTCACAGTCGCAACGGTCGCGCCATCATGTCGGTCCGTGAAGACGAGATTGCCGCCGAGGCCATGGGAATCAATCCCACGCGCTGGAAGTTAGCCGCTTTCGTCTTTGGCGCCGGCACCGCCGCGATCGGTGGTTCGCTCCACGCCGCCTACATCCAAACGATTGCGCCCGGTGATTTCAATATCATGGCCTCCATCGCCATCCTGATCATCGTCGTCCTCGGTGGTGTAGGTAGTATCACGGGGACCTTCGTTGCCGCCATCGTTTTGGGTGCCCTCGATACCATTCTGCAGAACTTCGGCACCTTGCGAATGATCATCTATTCGCTGGCCCTCATTCTAATTATGATCTTCAAACCTTCTGGCCTCTTAGGCAACTGGGAGCTGTCCTTCAAACATCTCGGCACGCACCAACGAAAGGAGCAATCCATTCATGAGTAGTCCCTTACTAACCGCACAACAAATCGTGAAGAACTTCGGTGGCCTGACCGCCGTTGCCAATGTCTCAGTCCACTTCGACCAGAACGAACTTATCGGCCTGATTGGACCCAATGGCGCGGGTAAAACGACCCTGTTCAATTTACTCACCGGCGTCACCCCCGTAACCTCCGGTGCCATCAGCCTCTACACCGATCAGGGCGTTCAATCCTTAAATGGCAAGCGCCCCGCTGAAATTGCGCAAGCCGGTCTCTCACGAACATTTCAAAACATTCGTTTATTCAAAGAACTCAGTGTCCTCGACAACGTACGCATTGCCATGACCAACCATTACCACGAAGGATTTCTCGCCAGTATCTTTCGCATCCCCAAGTTCTATCGCACTGAAGCCGACATGACGCTGGCTGCTCAGAAGTTACTCGCTATTTTTGACCTAACCAGCGTTGCCGACCAGCCGGCCAAAAACCTACCTTATGGCATTCAGCGGCGGCTAGAAATCGTCCGTGCCCTGGCAACCAAGCCCAAACTACTTTTCCTGGATGAACCGGCCGCCGGCATGAATCCGGAAGAAACTGCTGACTTAACCCGCTTGATTCGCCAGGTTCAGCGTGACTTTCACATCACGATTGTCCTGATCGAGCACGACATGTCCCTGGTCATGAACGTCGTCGAACGCCTCTACGTCTTGGAACACGGCGCACTGTTGGCCGAGGGGACCCCCAACGAAATCCAACACAATCCCGCCGTTATTAAGGCCTACTTAGGAGGTGAAGCTTAATGCTGTCAGTCAAAGATCTCGTCGTTAACTACGGTGCCATTCAGGCCATCAAGAAGGTGAGCTTTGAGATTCACACCGGTGAAATCGTAACCCTGATCGGAGCGAACGGTGCTGGCAAATCCACGATTCTTCATACAATTTCCGGTATCATGCGCCCCGTCAGTGGTCAGGTCACCTACTTAGATCGTCAGATTCAAAAGGTTGCAGCACCCAGGATCGTTCAAGCTGGCATCTCCCAGGTTCCCGAGGGCCGCCACATCTTCCCTGGACTTTCCGTACAGGAAAACCTACAGATGGGGGCTTTTCTCCGTAAAGATCGGCGCAGCATTGCGCAGGCCTACGAAGACGTCTACAACTACTTCCCGGTTCTCAAACAGCGGCGCCATCAGGATGCCGCCACGCTCTCCGGTGGGGAACAACAGATGTTAGCCATGGGCCGCGCCTTAATGGCCGCACCGAAACTGATGTTACTCGATGAACCCTCAATGGGATTGGCTCCCATCTTCATTAACGAAATCTTCGACATCATCCGGGCCATCAACGCCGCTGGCACTACAGTTCTATTGATCGAACAAAATGCTAACAAAGCCCTTTCCATCGCCGACCGTGGTTACGTCCTCGCGTCCGGTGAAATTAAACTTAGTGGTACTGGCCAGGAATTGTTGGCCAATACGGCCGTACAACAGGCCTACTTAGGAGGTTAACTATGAGTGTAGCAGATTACATGAGTACTAAATTAGTCGTCATTACCCCGCAAACCACGGTTAGTGTCGCGGTTGAACTGATGAAAACCAACGAAATTCACCGACTCCCCGTTCTCGACGGCAACGCCTTAGTCGGTATCGTGACCCAAGGCATCATTGCCCGAGCCTTACCTTCACAAGCCACCAGCTTATCCGTGTATGAGACCAACTACTTATTGACTAAGACGACCGTTGCCGACATCATGGAACGCCACGTTCAGACCATCCACGCTTCCGCCCAGTTAGAGGATGCCATTTATCAAATGCGCCAACACAAAATTGGTGTACTCCCCGTAATCCAAGCCGAACAGGTGGTAGGCATCATCACCAACAACGACATTCTCGATGCCTTTCTCAACATTTCGGGTTACGGGGAACCTGGCATCGTCAGTCGTATTAAGGTCAACCACGACCACACGGGTGTCATCTTCCGTATCGGCCAGGTCTTAGCCGAACACGAGCTCAGTATTCAAACGTTAATGGTCGTTCGCGAGCAGCAGGAGCGGGTCATTGAGCTCCACATTGACAGTGACCAAGCAACGACTGTGAATCAGGTATTAGCAACTGCTGGCTTCGACGTTATTTAGCAGCTCCACGCTTCGCTTTCTTTTGACCCATACTACAGGAAACGACTACCGATTACCTTAGTTTTCGAAAAATCGGCAGAAGTATCGTATCTACCCGGTAAGTAGTCACTGGCCGCAACAAGTATTTTAATAACCACGCACCACTCATAAAAGAGGCCGTCTCCCATCAGAGACGACCCCTTTTACATCACAAAAAGAGCGCCAATCCAACTCTAATGAGTCAGATTGGCGCTCCAGTTTAATTCGGATTAATCACCGATTAAAGTAATCTAGGACTACTTCAATGGCTTCCATTGCCAAGCGTTAACTTCTGGCAAGTCAGTCCCAACTTCACGGATGTAAGCATTGTGCTTAGCAACCATGTCGTCCATCCGTTGTGCGAAGTATGCGCCCTTAACAGCGTATGCATCGATGTCATCAACGGCTTCCTTAGCCAAGTGGTAACGGTCCAAGTGGTTCAGGACACGCATGTCAAATGGCGTGGTGATATCACCGTTTTCACGGTAACCATGAACGTGTAAGTTGTGATTGTGACGGTCGAAGAATAAGTCCTTAACTAAGCCTTCAAAACCATGGAAGGCAAAGATAACTGGCTTGTCCGTCGTGAAGAGACGGTCAAACTCGTCATCGGAGATACCACGAGGGTCCAACTTAGGAGAACGCAATTTCAACAGGTCAACCACGTTGATGAAGCGAATCTTCATTTCTGGGAATTCGTCATGCAATAATGAAATTGCGGCTAATGATTCCCAAGTTGGTTCAGTACCAGCGGCAGCGAAGACAACGTCAGGTTCTTGACCTTGATCAGTAGATGCCCAGTCGATGTAGCCCAAACCATTGTGAACCAGGTTAGTGGCTTCATCAATGGAGAACCATTGTGGACGTGGGTGCTTAGACGTAACGATCAAGTTGATCTTTTCGCGACTCCGGAATGCAACGTCACCAACGGCTAACAAGGTGTTAGCATCGGCTGGCAAGTATTCACGGATGAATGCTGGCTTCTTTTCAGCCAAGTGGGTCAACATCCCAGGATCTTGGTGGGTGTAACCGTTATGGTCTTGCTGGAAGACAGTTGACGTGTCAACGAAGTTCAAGGATGGGTAGTCATGACGCCATTCTTGTTCAGCGGCCTTACGCAACCACTTGAAGTGTTGCGTCAACATGGAATCCACGACCCGACCAAATGATTCGTAAGTTGCGAAGTAACCATGACGACCAGTCAGAACGTAACCTTCCAACCAACCTTCAGCTTGGTGTTCTGAAAGTTGAGAATCGATGATCCGGCCTTCGTGAGCCATGTTTTCATCGTTAGGTTCCTTGATACCTTCCATCCATTGACGCTTACCATAATCCAAGGCAGCGTACAGACGGTTAGACTTCGTTTCGTCAGGACCAAAGCCACGGAACGTTTCTGGGTTCAACTTCATAACATCAGCCAGGTAGTCGGACCATACCAACATATCTTGAGCAATCGTCTTGCCGTGTTCAGTCGTGTCAACGGCGTACTTCTTGTAGTCAGGCAACTTCAATGGTTGTGGCTTGATCCCACCATTAGTGATAGGGTTCATCGCCATCCGTTGTTCACCCTTAGGTGCCATGTCACGGACTTCTTGCTTAACAGAGCCATCTTCGTTAAATAATTCTTCTGGCTTGTAAGACTTCAACCAGTTGACCAACATGTCAGCGTGTTCCATGTCGCCAGCGGCAACAGGAATTGGCACTTGGTGAGCACGGAATGAGCCTTCAATAGGGTTACCATCTAAGTCAGCCTTTGGACCAGTCCAGCCCTTAGGTGAACGGAAGATGATCATTGGCCACTTAGGCAACGTTTCATCATTGTTTTCGCGGGCATTCTTTTGAATAGCCTTGATCTTACCAATGACTTCGTCCATCGTCTTAGCCATGTCTTCGTGAACACGCATGAAGTCAGTGTCGCCGGCTTCAATTTCAACGAAGTGAGGATCCCAGCCCATACCTTCGAAGTACTTCGTTAAGTCTTCGTCGGACATCCGTGACAGGATAGTTGGGTTAGAAATCTTGAACCCATTCATGTTGATGATTGGTAAAACAGCACCATCTTTGATTGGGTTAATAAACTTGTCAGAGAACCATGAAGCAGCCAGTGGGCCAGTTTCAGATTCCCCATCACCAATTTCAACAGCGGCAATAACGTCTGGGTTATCTAAGATCGCACCAGTACCGTGTGAAAGGCTGTAACCAAGTTCCCCACCTTCGTGGATGGAACCTGGTGTTTCAGGTGCGGCATGGGATGCAACACCACCTGGGAAGGAGAACTGCTTGAATAAACGCTTCAAGCCTTCTTCGTCTTGGGAGATGTTAGGATAAATTTCACTATAGCTACCATCAAGATATGAGTTAGAAACCATAACTTGGCCACCGTGACCTGAACCTTCAATATAGAACATGTTCAAGTCATACTTCAAGATAGCCCGGTTTAAGTGGGCATAAATGAAGTTTTGAGAAACAATAGTTCCCCAGTGACCAATAGGCTTAATCTTAACATCGTCAGAGGTTAAGTCACGCTTCAATAATGGGTTGTCACGCAAGAATAACTGACCAACTGACAGGTAATTTGCTGCACGCCAGTACTTGTCAACGCCTTCCAAGTATGCCTTGGAGTCGAAGTCTGCATTTGCCATGTAATTAACACTCCTTCTTTGAATTCGTAACTGCACAATCTAGTTGATAGAAAATGTTGTAAAATTTACCTCGTAATGAATACCGGGATGATTTTTACAGTTCTATCATAACGTTTTTTATAAAAAAGTCAACCTTTTTATAAATTGGACCGTATCAATTATTTAAAAAGCAGAACCTCATCAACAATCCTTGCTATCAAGCGAATTCCATAGTTTCTAAACCCCGAAAGTCATCCCAATTTTCGCGGCTTTTAGTGATATAAATTATAGCAATATAAGCAAGCGCAATGGTATTGTTCGTGTTTTCAGATTTCTGCATAAAAAAAGATGACCCTCCTTACAACAGGCGTCATCTAAAGTTCTTTATTCTTCATCTAGGGAAACAAAGGTGTTATAGTTCAAATACTGATAGTGTAAGCGCATGTTCGAGACTTCAAATGGCGTCCCATCATCTAGGAAGAAGACCCCTTCCATGATGCCGACCGGCTCCACAGGTTTCAGATGCAAAAGCTTCTGATCATCCGCCGTTGAGGGCTGGGTCCGAATGGACATGAAAGATTTAGTGACAACCTTACCCTGTGATTCCAAATAATTAAAGATGGAGTCAGCAACGGTCTTCTGTGATAAGTTTGGTGCAATTTTGATGGGGATATAACCCGTTTCGATCATAAAGGGTTTATCCTCAAACAATCTTAGCCGCTTAATCTCATAAACGAAGTCGCCTTCAGCTAAGAAAAGATCCTGCTGGATTTCCTTGCTAGCCGGAATAACATCGAATTTGAGCAAACGAATGCCCGGCGTCGTCCCGGCTGACTTCATACTGTCAGTAATTCCTAAATTTGAGCCCTCATATTGAAAAATTGATTGGTTTTTCATATATAATGGATTAATAAAGGTTCCTGAACCACGCTTTTTAAAAATAATCCCCTGGTTGGCGAGCACACTGAGGGCCCGCTTAACTGAGCTGCGACTAACCCCATACGCTTCGCTCAAGCTCCGTTCATCTGGCAGCCGCTTATTGGGAAATTCATTTTGATGGATGCGTTGTTTTAGATCCCGCATTACCTGTCGATAAACTAAATCTGCCATGATATCTCCTCATAACTCTTCAACTTGACTTCTACTGTGATAGAGTATAACAGGTTTTGGCGGCGGTGTCTGCTTTTTATCAGGAAACAACCGTTCCATTTATTTTTAAAGTGCGGTCCAATTATTAATTTTGATGTTGAAAGGTGAGTTAAATGGCTAAGAAAAAGAAAGACAAACGGCTTCACAAAACCCTGGTCGAACAAATTTTAGATAAGAACAAGGTTGCTTATAAACAGTTTGAATTTGCAACTCACGTTAAAGGTGATGTCGCCCAAATGGACGTTGACCATGCGGATGTTGATGAACATCACATCTACAAAACATTGGTGTTGAGCGGTCCGACGACTGGTCCCGTTGTTGGGGTTCTGCCTATCGATGAACATCTGAACGAGAAAAAATTGGCGAAAGCTTCCGGTAATAAGAAAGTGGACATGGTTCCTCTCAAAGACTTGGTGAAAACCACAGGTTACGAGCATGGGGCCAACACCCCCGTCGGTATTTGGGAAAAGAACCATTTTCCAATTTATTTTGACAATACCGCCAAAGAACAAGGGACAATTCTCGTTTCATCCGGGCAAATCGGCCGTTCAGTTGAATTAGATGCTACGGACCTGGCTAATTTGGTCCACGGTACCTTTACCGACCTACTGGAGTAGGTGATGAATACTAACCTCACCCTGATTTTTAAGAATCTTGGGATCGTGGGCTTAGACCTCTTGGTGATTCCCTTTATCTTTGTGACCCTGCTGACTTACCTGAATCGCGATACTAAAAAGTATTTGGCAAATGGCCTTGGCCTAAACAGTGAGCTCTATTTAGGTTTTATCGGTATTTTTCTCCACGAGCTCAGTCACTTACTGACGGCGATTCTCTTTGGCCACCGCATCTCGCAGGTTCGTTTACTTAAACGGCCCCATCCCGATCGGCTAGGCGCAGATGGGAAGCCAGATCTGACTTTAGGTTACGTCAATCACACTTGGAATCAACGTAATTGGTACCAGACGACTGGAAACTTATTTATTGGTGTCGCCCCGATCTTTGGCTGCGCTTTGGTTTTGCTGGCGCTGACTGCCCTCTTGGTACCCAGTCTCTTCGACGGCATGTTAGCCTTGGTTGCAGACCCGTTCAATCTCGACTGGAATGGCTTCGTTGCAGCCTTGGGTGGTGACAACTATCCGTGGATTCGTTGGCTCATTATGATTTTACTATCCCTCAATATCAGTATTGGTGGCTTTGATCTCAGTTCCGCCGACTTTGCCAATTCACGAATTGGCCTGATTGGCTTTGTTATCGTCGTCGTTGCCTTAACCGTACTCTTAACTATGGGTAACATCGCCGCTGGCTATTTGCGCGTAATTACCGCGGCCGTAATTCTATTGGCCCTGATTTTAGGATATGCACTCTTGATTTCTCTATTAACCAACCTAGTCGTCCGGCTAGCCTTCCAAATCAAGGAGCACTAGCCGATTACGCTTGTCAGCACCTAACTTTCCGTTGGGTGCTGGCTTTTTTATTGAAATATTTATTTAAATTACGCTTCCGCTAGTGAACATCCGGGACGGAACACCATCAAAATCTTAATACGAACATTTGTTCTTTTTATTTTTCAACAAACCTGCTATACTACGATTACTGCTTAAGTCATGCCACTTTCAGCCTGGAGGAACTCAATGAAAACTCGCCCATTTACGCAACTCCACACCGACCCTAAACGCCTTTTCACTCAGGTCATTCAAACCAATCACACCTTGGAAGTTACCATCCGCCCCCATCAAAGCGTTATCATCCTCAGCAAACAACGTTACGAGCAATTGCTAGAACTTAACTATCTCTGGTCTGCTGGAACACTCGCCCCAACTCTATCGCAGCTAAATCACCCCAAATAAAAAGGGTCCGCCGACATCGACGAAACCCGCTACTTATCAGTCTTTTGGTAATGGAACACAATAAAGTAAAGGCCGAAATTGATGACACTTAATGCTAGAATCAGCCCAAACGCTAACCGACTCCCAATCGCGGTCTCCTGAGCATAGGACATGCCGTGAACCTTAACTGAAGACATCAGTGCTGCCAAAATCGTCGTCCCAACTGACCCCGCAAACTGTTGCCCCGTATTATAGATGGCATTGGCATCAGCCCGTTGACTAAAATCAACTTCTTTCAGCCCATTAGTCATGGTGTTTCCAAACGCCATCGAACGACCGATACTGAAGACCACGTACAGTGCAGCAATAATAATGACCGTTAGTCGTTGTCCAATCACGGTAAAGCACAGCGCCGCAATAAAGAACAAACTACTCCCTAACAGGATTGGCAAGCGCGCACCATGTTCGTCCAGTAGATGACCGAACCAAGGCTGTAAGAGCGCCGTGACCAAGCTCCCCGGGAACAACATCAATCCACCAAACAAGGAACTCGCACCGACAACGATTTGCGCATAATTTGGCAAAGCAAAGTTGATCCCAATATTACAAAACTGCAAAATCACGTACGCCATAAAGCTAAATGTAAAGACTGGATTCCGAAAAATCTCGAGTTTTAATAACTGATTTTTACTACGCTTTGACACTAGAATATAGCCGGTCAACGTGAGTGCTGCCAGAATCAGGCCACCCAAGAACTGCCAGCTCAGCCACCCCGCTGTCGTCAGACTGTTTAGCCCCATCGTAAAGCTCACAAAAGATACCGCCAGAAGGGCAAATTGCCCCCAGACAAACGAAACTTTTCTGACTGGTGAAAACTGCTTCATCACACCAAAGCCCAAAAGTAAAATAATCGCTTCTACTGGTAAGGTGGACCAGAAAATCAACCGCCAGTTACCTAGCGATGCCATAATTCCCCCAAAGGTTGGCCCACTAGCTGGGGCAATCATCAGAATCAGACCAGCCATCCCCATGTAAAAACCAAGGCGAGAACGTGGCACACTTTCCAAAACAACGTTAAACATCAATGGAATAGCAATACCAGCACAACCGGCCTGAACCAGTCGCCCAAACAGTAACACGGGAAAAACTGGTGCTAGCGCACAGATCAAGTCTCCGAGGATAAACAGCGACGCTCCGGCTACAAAGAGTTGCCGATTCGTAAATCGCTGCTTCAGGAAGGCCGATGTAATCATCAGTAATGCCACCGTCAGTAAGTATCCCGTCGTAATCCACTGAACCGTACTCAACGAAACATGCATCGTTGCCATCAGTGTCGGAAAAGTAACATTCATAGAAGTCTCCACTAGGATTCCTAGAAAGGCCATCAAGGCGACCGCGAAAATGGCAATTAGGTTCTGCCGTGAAATTTTATCCGGGTCATTTTGTACCTGCGTCATTTGAACATCTCACTTTCATTGAACTTCTATGTTCTATCATACTCACTTTCAAAAGTACTTTCATGGGTAAAATGCCATTAAATCGGTTACAGAACCCTTTAATTCTCGCTCTTTGACAAAAAAATAAAAAAGTTTTCAATGAAAACCATTACATTGAGTTTCAGCCCTTGACTCAGCTTTCAGAAAATTATACTATGTTCACGTGAACAAAAGAGAAGAGAAAAAGAAAGAGGTACTTATATAATGCATGTATTCAATCGAGTTTTAGCTGTTGTCGCTGCTGTTGCCGTATTCGGTTCAGGCGTCTTCGCTACCCAAGCCATTGCTTCTACCACGTCAAACCCTGACGGTGTTGCAACGCACCAAACCTTAACGAGTGCTTACCAACAATTAATCCAAAAGCAAACTGAACCCCTCAAGTAGTTCGGTTTTATGAAAAAGCTCCCCCGAAGTCTTCGGGAGAGCTTTTCTTTTACAATCCACTTTATAAATTATCTAATAACCGTGGCCCCAATCGCCGCTTCAGCAATGAAGTCCTTGATGCGTGAAATCATGTCATGAATGACGACACGACCAACCTGAACCTCATCAGTTGTCCCAATCATGTTAAACCCAAGGTTCAGTTGCCCTTTGAACGTGCTGCAAGCCACCTGGAACATTGGCGCATAACGGAAAGAACCCGTCAGTAAGCAGTCCGTTAACGGTGTCCCTTCAAAGACCAACCGTGAATCATCAATGATGCCAAAGTTCGTGAAGGCAATGGCCCGAACGTGGTAATTGTCCTCCACAATCTGTTGCAACTTCTCAATCGGCTCTGACTTGTACTGTGCCATCAGTGACCGTACTGAGTCTAGGAATTGGTCTTGATCCTTCAGTCGCTGCATCTCAACATGCATCTTGGCCACGGCTGTGGCAATTGGCTCGTCCTGTGGGGAGTGAATGGCCGGATTAAACCGTGCCGTGTGATTAGCGATTCGTAACGCTGCATGTGCCTTGCTAATCTTCTGCCGCATGTCAGTTGGACACGGAATAGCCAGTTCATCCCCACCGCGATCATAGGCCTGGACGGCTTTCCCAAAGGTCGTCAGGCAAACATCGTTGACCGTGACGCCCTGGCTATGCGTTGCCTGAATCAACGCTGCTGTCAGCTCCGGCGTTAAGCGCCACCCGCTAACATTATGCCGCGGTTGTTCATCGGTCTCATTCGTTAATTGTGGTAAAGCTAATGGTTTAGCTGGATGATCCACGTCACCATGTTTGGCTGCGGCCGGATGGGACTTTAACAGGTCCTCCAACCAGTCCAGATTAACCACGTTTTCAACGCCTGTAATGGCCGCTGCGCCACGGTTATAGCAATCACTGAGTAAGTAGAGGTACTGCTTAAACCCGCTGCCATCAGTTAAAATATGGCTCATGGTGATGGTCATCCTGTTCCCCCGACCATCGGCCTGAATATCAAACCGGATCTGTGCATTTTTCTCCCAATCCGGCGTGGTATCAACATCCGCATCAGCATCAACTGTTTCAATCACCTCGCTGGCGTCCTTAACTGCTGGTTGCCAGCTATTGTCACGCATTTCATAGCGACAGAATAGTTCTGGTACAACCTGTGCTGTCAAGTTTACGGCCTTGATGAGCCGGTCACTATCGATTGGCGTTGCAAACTTTAACTGGCAACGAATCATCGGATAGAGTTGATCAAAGCCAATCGTGTGTAGAATATTTAACGGATTTTTATTCATACTCTCAGGATCCTCTCGTAAAATCAAACACTTATTTTTATCATAGATGGTCATCATGACTTAAACAAGGAATTTTAGAAACAAAAAGTCCCGCAGGACTCCCATACGGAAGTTCATGCGAGACTCTTTCATTCACCTAGTTATTAACGGTTAGCTTACCGAAAATCTCATCTGGTGTCTTGTCTGGGAAGAATTTGAAGAAATTGTAAGCATTGTTGTAGCAAATATTTTGTACAACCTTACCCAACATTTCTTCGTCATCCGGTACCCGACCTTGTTCTACCAAGTTCCCGTAGAAGTTGCAGAGAACCCGACGGAAGTATTCGTGACGTGGGTATGACAGGAAGCTCCGTGAGTCAGTCAGCATCCCAACAAAGTTAGGCAACAGACTTTCTTCGGCGAAGACCCGCAATTGTTCGTTCATACCTTCGGCAGTATCGTTGAACCACCAGCCGGCACCAAGTTGTAAGCGTTGTTTGCCACCCTCTTGGAAGGCACCCATCATCGTAGCCAATTGCATCCAGTCATTGTCATTCAAAGAGTAGAAGATCGTCTTTGGAATGTCATGAGTAATCTGCATCTTAGTGTAGAGTTTAGCAATTTGATCAGCGATATCAGGTTGTGTCCCAACGGCATCATAACCGGTATCAGGACCTAATTTGTCGAACATTGGCCGATTAAGGTCACGGATTGAGTTGATATGGAACTGCATCGTCCAATCAAATTCCTTGTTCAACTTCATTAAGTTTTCCAATAAGGCGGTCAAGTATTGGTCGACTTCCTTAGGTGATAATTCTTCGTTGTTAACACCTTTATCAAAGATAGCATTCAGCTCGCTGTCTGAAGCTTCGATGAAGTGGTAAGTCAACAGAGAATGGTCAGATAAACGGCCACCCATTTCATTAAAGAATTCAAACCGTTGCTTAACAGCATCGATCATCGTCTTAAATGAAGTGATCTTAACACCAGAGATGTCACCCAATTCCTTCAGGTAGTCGGCGAAACCATCACGATCGACTTGGATCAACTTGTCAGGCCGCATAGCTGGTAAGGTCCGGAAGCCGTTTTCAGCTTCTGTTTCCTTCAACAGTTTGTGGTAGTGCAAGTCAGAGGCAGGGTCATCGGTGGTGCAGACAGCCTTAACGTTGGAGTTCTTGATTAAATTCCGTGGCTTGAAGGCATCAGTTTGGAGTTCAGCATTAGCTTTCTTCCAAATGTCTGGTGCGGTCTTCCGACTCAATACTTCATCGATGTGGAAGAAACGCTTGAGTTCCAGGTGAGTCCATTCGTAGAGTGGGTTCCCCAAAGCACTTTCAATTGTTTCAGCCCAGGCCAAGAATTTCTGATATTCATCGCCGTCACCAGTGATCAATTCTTCAGGAACCCCGTTGGTCCGTTCTTGACGCCACTTGTAGTGGTCGCCGTAAACGCCTTCGTTTAACCAAATTCGCGTAATGTTAGGGTAGTTCTTGTTTTCATAGATTTCCTTTGGATTCAAGTGACAATGGAAGTCGATGATTGGCATACCCTTGGCATAGTCATTGAAAAGCTTCTTGGCCATGTCGTTGCCGAGTAAGAAATTGTCGTCCAATAAAGCCATCAGGATATTCCTCCTTATGAGAGTTAGTGCTAATTAAGCAGTTTCGCTTAGATTAGTCTTCGTTGATCTTTGGTTCGTACTTAGCTTGAACTTCTGCCTTGGACTTAGCCAAACCTTGAAGTAAGTCGAGGTGTTCTGCAATGTGAATGTTCAAGTACTTGTCATAAAGGTCTTGGTTTTCCTTCAAGATCTTGAAGAACTTGTCACGGTATACGTACTTGTAGCTCTTTTGAGCGTTCAAGAGTGAACCATACATCGTGTGAAGAACTTGCCGTGAGTCATCACCATCAAGCAAACTCATAACGTTGGATTCGTTGATCGTTTCTGGCTTTGGAGCAGTCCCATCGGTTTGGGCGTTGAATACGTAGAATGATGCAACATCATCCAAGTTTTCGTAAGCAAACTTGTAAAGTTGAACCATAAACTTAGGATCGACATGGGCAATAACACGGAGAGCTTCCAACCAGTTAGTCCCAGCGGTCTTAACGTGCCAGCCATGTTGCTTGGAGATCCGGCCAATGATTTCGTATACAGAAAGCTTGTCGGAACCAGAGTGAATACTCAACTTGTAACCGAACTTTTCAGCAATAGCTTCATGTACAACGTATTCACGTTCGAAGCGCTTTACATCACCGATGTAGTCAATAGCCTTCTGGAATTCACCATAGAACTTAGGTGCAATGGTTTCAGGAGTGATACCTTCGCGATGTAATTCGTTAGCAAAGAAGTAGTGGTTTGCAGGCGTCGTAGGAACAATCGTTTCATCCATAGAAATTTCGAAGTCCAAGTTGTAAGGTACGATGAACTTGTGGTAGATGAAGATAGCGTACTTAACAGCTCCATAGAAGATCAGAACTGATTCTTCAACGTCACGCTTGGAGAAGTGAACGGAAGCATCGTCGCTGATTTGGAACGTCTTGTCCAAGTAAGTCTTGTTGAAGCGTTCTACTAAATCGTCATCCAAAGCGTTGAACTTAGTGTCCAATTCTTCATCAGAGAACTTAGCAACTTCGTTATGAATCTTTTCAGTAGCATCCAAAGTAATCATGGTGCAACCGGCCTTAACGGCGTAGTCAACTTCATGAGGATTCTTAACGTGGTCACCATCGTCAACCCAGCCATCAGTGTAACCTTCTTCAAAGACAGCCCAGCCGGCATCCAATAAGACATCGGTTTCGGTACGGTTCATCAATAGTAATTCACGAATTGATTGTTGTGCTAAGACTGGGACAATGCCACGGCCTTTGAACAAACGTAAGTGAGCGTTAGAAGCATTCCCTAAACGGTCACCTAAACCAAAGGTGTACTTGTAACCATGACGTGACGTAGGTTTGATCCAAGCAAAGCGCTTAGCAAGTGCACGCCAGTTGGTTTCGTTTAAATCACCAGTAATTAAAGTCTTGTTGTGGTCAACAATGCTTTCCTTGGCGTCAAAGTCTTTGACGTCGTCGCGATCTTCGTAAACAACCAAAGTCTTGGCAGTTTGCTTGTTAACGGTTTCGTGCAAGATGAAGTAGACGTTGCGGCGATCCACTTGAATTGAAGGTGCATAAACTTCTTTATCTGATAAGCTGTCGTAGTTGCCTTGGGCAGCAATAATCTCATAGACATCTGAAACTAACTTTTGTAAGTCCATTGATATAACCCTCCATAATGTAAGTTTGATAAAGTTTTTAAAAACCGTGATCCCAAATTATTTAGTATGACGATTAGTTCTTATCCTTGTCGGTAGCTTTGCTTTCACCGATCTTGCCGCCTTCCCAACGACCATGGTCAAGGTCATCGGCAATTTCACCAAAGCGCTTGTCATCCAGTTTGTATAAGAAACCGATTACAACTGCGGCAATGATTAAGCAAAGGCCAGGATACAACGTCATAGCGGCCTTGATACCATTTAAGGCACGAGGAGTTTGCGTTGCGTTGGCAACGTAACCCGTTAAGGCCAAGACACCGGCACTAACTAAAGCAGCCAGTGATTGTGCGATCTTCCGTGAGAAGTTAAATGCAGCGTATGTAATAGCTTCCTTACGGACACCTGAACGCCATTCACCGAAGTCGATAGCGTTGGAAACCATGGCCCAAGTAATCCCGTTAGGAATAGCTAAAGCCGTGTAACCAATCGTAACTAAGACAACGAATGTAATCACGTTTGAAGGCAAGAAGTAGTTCAACAGGTTAGCCACGGCACCAACAACGAAACTCCACATTGCGGTACGCTTTTGGCCAAAGTGCTTAGTTAACGTAGGAATCATGAAGACCCCGACGATTGAGCAACCCATCATAACGGCGTTGATGATTGGCTGAAGACCAATGTTACCTAAGTTGTATTGTGCGTAGAACACCATCATTTGGTTGTTCGTGTTCATGGCAGAGATAGTAAACAAGGTCATCAGAATCAAGGCACCTAAAGGACCGTTCTTGAAGATAACTTTGATGTAATCTTTGAAACCTTCCTTTTTGGCTGCCTCACCAGTAGCACGGTGGACCTTAACGTTTTCCTTAGTACCTAAGTAACATACGGCAAACATTGCGATCCCAATGACAGCGAAGACTGCGGCTGCCCAGAAGTAACCGTGTTCTTCTTTGACACCAGTGTTCCCGTTAGCAATCAAACCCATCAAAGGAATAAATGCAACCCCGGCGATGAATTGTGCACCGACAGAACCAACTTGACGAGAAGTTGCCATGAAGCTCCGGTCTTGCGAATTCCGGGACATAACGGAAGCTAAAGAACCGTACGGGTCATTGGTAAATGAATAAACCAGGCCCCAGATCATGTATGCAGCATATGCGTAGATAATCTTTTGAACCCCAGTAAGACCAGATGGCATCGTAAACGTTACGACGGTCATAATCCCTAAAATGATGGCTGAAATCATCATGACCGGACGGAACTTACCACGTTTACCGATATTCTTCCGGTTATCAATTACTGAACCGGCGATAGGATCCATAAACGCATCGAAAATCTTGGTGAAGGCGAAAATACCAGCGACAGCTCCGGCACCGATACCACAAGCATCGATCCAGAACTTAGTCAGGTACGCCTGCCCAAGGTCAAACATGAAGCCGTTACCAAAGTCCCCAAACCCATAAGCAATTTTTTCATGGGTAGGAATCCGCTTAGATGAGTCATTCATCATTTCCCCATCTTTTACAGCGGGTTTTGGACTTGTTGCTGCCTCTTCACTCATTCGAGCACCTCCTTGAATCTGCTACGAACCATTAAGAGAAATCGCTTACAATTTTGATACACACGTTAACACAATTATCAGTGTGCCTTCGCTACTGCTCGCTGACTTCTGGATTATTTGTTAAACGTCAGGGCTTAAGCTATGTACTAGTAAGCGCTTTCCTTTAACAATGTCTATACTATCACAAACTCATGCACACGTTAACAATTTTTTAATAAAAAAAGGATTATTTTCTCAAATCCTTCACGGAATCCCGTACTATCAACGTTGGGACAATCACTTTTTTTATTGGATCTGTCATCGATCCATCCAATAATTTCGTCAAAGCATCGATACCTTCTTGGACAATATCATCAGTTGGTTTACGTACCGTCGTCAACCGCGGCACTAAATATTTTGCGTAACTCATGTCATCGTAGCCAATAATCGAGATATCATCGGGCACAGAATATCCGAGATCTTGGCAGGCCCGGACAGCGCCCGCTGCCATATCGTCATTCGAGGCAAAGACGCAGGTTGGTGTCTCAATTGCCCCAAGAATGTTTCGCATACCCTCGTAGCCGCTATCTGGCAAGTAGGTCCCTTGCTGAACCCACTCCGGCTTAACAGTGGCGTCACTAGCTGCTGTGACATCCACAAAGGCCTGTTGCCGGTCCTGCGTCGATACAAAGTCAGTGGCCCCTTTAATCAGGCCAAACTTCTTGTGGCCCATCCGGACGGCATATTCCATTAACTTTCGGGCACCCAAGTAATCATCCGTCGTAAAGTTCGACACATCTTCCCGGGCAATCTTTCGGTTCAGAATAACCACGGGCAGGCCCCGTTCAATCATCATATTGATAAACGCATCATCGTTAACACTTTGACTGACCACAATAGCCCCATCGTATTGGTGGCGGCTCACTGCGGTAGTTCCATCGAGGGCTTCGATACTGTCAATAGAAATCGAATACCCCTCCGGCAAGGCTTCCTTTGACCGATTGATAACATCTACCAAGAAACTAGGTGAAGTCCCAGTATCTAGCTCAGAAAAGAAGATGCCGATAATGAAGGAGCGCTTCTCAACCAGCCCCTTGGCATTAATATTTGGCACGTAGCCCAAGTCGTCCGCAATCTTGCGAATCTTCCGTTTCGTTTCCTCTTTAACTAAGGGACTATCGTTCAACGCACGAGAAACCGTGGTGTGTGAGACGTTAGCACGCTTAGCAATCGTCAAAATCGTTACTTCTTCCAATGTAGTTGCCTCCTGTTACGATCATCAATTGCTCGACTCTCTATTTTTGCAGTTAAACGGGCTAACTTAAGTACGCCTTGCGACTTTCTAAGGTGTTAACGTTATCTATCTAGACTGCTCGCTAAATCTACTATAACAAAATCGCCAACCAAATACAGTGTTTTGGCCGACGATTTTGTTTAATTTATGCAAGAGCATGATCCTTATAAAATTGGTCTAGTTGTGGTCTGGTTGGGTAACCATCGTTATCACCTGGACTCTGAACCGCCAAGGCGCCGATCACGTTAGCGCGTTGCAACGCGTCTGGAAGCGGTTGTCCTTCCAGCAAGCTAGAGATCAAGCCAACCGCAAATCCATCCCCCGCTCCCACAGTATCGATCACCCGTGGTACGGTGAATCCAGGAACCGAAAATTTTCGGCCATCCGCCAGTTTGGCAAATGCGCCCACCGCTCCCAGCTTGACGACCACCACCTTCGTCGTGACGCCGCGTTGCAAGTAAAAGTCCGCGATCTCCTCGGGAGACTGCTTGCCGGTCAACGTGCGGCCCTCACTAAGCCCAGGCATGACAATCGTCCCGTAGCGCGCCAAGTCGTTGGTCACCCGTACCATCTCAGCTTGGGAATCCCATAGCGTTGGCCGTAGATTAGGATCAAACGTTACCGGAATCCGGTTGTACACCAAATCGGCGTTCAACTGGCGGTAAGCCGCCAAACAGTTTGGTGAAAGCGCCGCAAAGATCCCCGAGAGATGGGCAAAACGAACCCCCGTCAGGCTCACCGTCTGGAGGTCTTCTGGCTGGTAATTAGCCGCTGCCGACCCCTGGCGGAAGTACGCCACGGCTGGATCGCCATGACTGACTCGTTGCTTCAAGTAAAAGCCCGTGGGTAGTCCTGGCTTCGTTAGCAGCGCCGCATCCGCTACGCCATCCGTTCGCAAAACGTGCCGTAAATACACGCCAAACGGGTCATCGCCGACCGCTGAAACATAGTCAACTGGGTGCCCGAGACGGGCCATGCCAATGGCAACGTTAAGTTCAGCACCGGCAGAAAACTTTTGAAACTTCTGTGCCTTAGCCAGATCAACATCGCTCTCTTGCGCTTCGAAAACCACCATTGGTTCTCCAATCGTTAGGACCTCTCCCATCTCGTCACCTTCCCTCTAGGACTTGCTAATTGCTTCCCATAGCCCATTCAGATACGTCAGCCCCAGTGCACGGTCGTATAGTCCGTACCCTGGACGACCAGCCTCACCCCAGATGTCTCGACCATGGTCGGGACGGATGACACCATCAAAACCGGTATCATGAAGAGCTTTCATAATTTCATACATATCTAGTGATCCCTCGCTGGAGAGATGAGCTGCCTCACGGAAGTCGTGACCATGCCCAGCATACTTGATGTTTCGAGCGTGGACAAACGGCACACGTCCCTGCGCTACGAATTCACGAATAATTGCGGGAATATCGTTATCCGGATTTTCACCCAGACTACCCGTACAGATCGTAAAACCGTTAGCCAACGATGGATTCATTGCGACAATCGCCCGCATATCGGCCGCATTCTTGAAGATCCGTGGCAGACCAAACAATGGCATTGGCGGATCATCGGGATGGATGGCCATCTGAATGTGGCATTCCTCGCAAACCGGAAGAATTGCATCCAAAAAGTATTTGAGATTAGCCGCCAGCCGGGGCGCATCAACGTCGGCGTAAGCCTTGAAGAGCTGTTGAACCTTAGCCAACCGTTCGGGTTCCCACCCGGGCAAGCTAAAGCCATTGTCACCCTGCTGAATCTGCTGGATCAAAACTTGTGGATCTTCCGCCGTGTAACGTTCCTGGAACGCCAACGCCTTAGAACCATCATCCAGCTTGAAATGCAGGTCGGTCCGAATCCAATCAAAGATTGGCATGAAATTGTAGCAAATCGTTTTGACCCCAACTTGTGCGAGGTTCCGAATGGTCTGTTGGTAATTTTCAATGTACCGATCACGCGTTGGCAATCCAATTTTAATGTCATCGTGAATGTTGACGGATTCGACAATCGTAAATTTCAACCCAGCAGCTTCTATCTGGGCCTTCAGAGCCTTGATCTTAGCCAGTGGCCATACTTCACCGACCGGCACATCAAAGAGCGCCCCGACGACCTGCTTAGCCCCCGGAATCTGCCGAATATCTTGGAGTTTAACGGCATCCTCATCAGGCCCATACCAGCGAAATCCCATTTCCATCTCTTAGTCTCTCCTTTAATTGCGGTAATTAACGCAGATCACCCATGGCAACTTGATCCATGTCATCGTAAGTCTGGTTTTCACCACACATTGCCCAGATGAAAGCGTAGTTCGTTGTCCCTACCCCACAGTGAATGGAGTAACTTGGGTTTACAACGGCTTGATCCTGCTTCATCCAGATATGCTTCGTATTTTCTGGGGTCCCCATAAAGTGCGAAACTCGCGTATCAGCAGCGCCAAATTCACAATACAGGTACGTTTCCATCCGCCGTGCATGGGTATGTGCTGGCATGGTGTTCCAGGAGTTGCCTGGTTCCAAAACCGTGTAGCCCATCTGTAACTGACACGTCTGCATGGTCGAAGCATCAATATACTTGTGAATGACACGCTTGTTCATGTGTTCTTGATCGCCCTTAGGCATGGCAATGGCGTCCTTGTAGACCAGCTTCTTATTCGGATAGGTCTTATGTGCTGGCGTTGAAACGACGTAGAACTTAGCCGGATTATCTGGGTCGATGGAGTTGAAGACCACATGCTGTGTCCCCATACCGATGTAGAACCCATCGTGAGGTGCAATCGCACTCTCTTCACCATCAATCGTGACTGTCCCAGCACCACCAATGTTGATGAAGCCTAATTCGCGGCGTTCCAGGAAGAACTTCACGCCAAGTTCCTTATCAAGCTTAATTTCCAACGGTGCGTGCACGGGCGTGACCCCACCAAAGATCATCCGGTCATTGTAGGTGTAAGTCAATAAAATATCATCCGGACTGAAAATCTTTTCCATTAAGAACTGTTCGCGCATCTGATCCGTGTTGTAATGGTCAATATCCTCAGGACTGTGTGCGTACTGCGTAGTCATATTGAATGCCATGATATTACCTCCATATGTAATTTATTAACCTACTAATGAATCCGTTTCTCTCAATCTGTATGTCTTGCGTTCCCAGCTACCAGTTTAGCACATGCTGAGGGAAATTCCCCTTCATATATCACTGGTTTAGGCAGCCGCCAAGCCTAATTCTAACTGGCTTGTAATAACTTTCACGTTCAAAGTAAAAAATGAAGGTCATTGAAAGTCCAACAAACCCTTAACCCATCACGTTTACGGGATACGTGTGCCTACTGGGTTGGAACCGCATTCATTAATAAATGTTAACGTGTTCATTATAATGAATTTCGGCTCCTTTTGCCAGTCACGCCTTATCCCCCTGCACTAAAAAACGCCGGCACCACTGATGAGTCTCTCACCAACACCGACGATTCTATCCTGTTAGATATCCAGATCTGTTTTATCACTTGGGCTAACGTTCATGAAGTAGCCTGGGAACTTATCTAGCAAGTACTTGCGCTCCTGCAGCATCAGCCTTAAATGGGCTGTCGTTTGGAAGCGCACATCTTCCAGATCACGCCGATACACGACATCCAGCAAGCTTTCGTGTTGCTGCAAAATCGTTTGCCAATTCAACCCATTGACTTTCAGGCGAATCCACCGGAACCGGTTCAGTTGCATGTTGACCGTCTGTAACCAATCCCAAATATTATCGCGATCGGCAATCGTATAAAAGCGATGGTGGAAGGCCTCATCGAGATCAAAGAAGGTATCTGGATCCTCCTTTTGAATCGCAACCGCCTGTTCACGCAAGTTTACCTTCTGTTCCCGATACGCCGCCTCCGTCATCTTTGCTGTAGCTTCCAGCATGATTTCAACTTCGACATTCTGTCGTACAAACCGCGCATCCTTGGCCTTTTCCATGTCAATTTGGGAAATATAAGTCCCACTTTGCGGAATCACGTCAATCAGGCCATCCCGCTCGATTCGGATAATAGCTTCCCGAACCGGTGTCCGACCAATCCCCAACTCTTCAGAAATGGTCTTCTCGGAAATTTTCTGACCGGGAATAAACTTATTATGCATAATCCGATAGCGAAGCTCAGAGTACGCCTCATTCCGCATATTCTTCGTCATTTGTTGCATCTCAACTACACCTCCTTGTTTGCCTCTCATTTACTTGTATATTAGTTTAACACAGGTTCACCCGCATTTCTCTTGATTTTTAAGCGACTATTTTGCCGAAATTATTAGGTAAAACGATTAACTTGTCTAGATAATGCGCTTTCATTTTGCTATCCATTTAGTAAAAAATATTTAATTCGGGTGATTTCACTAACATATTAATGTTTCAGTTCACCTTTCTAAATTAGTTAAGACCTACTAAACAATTTGCCTGTTTTTGCGCAATACTTCTCAAATCCGACGCAAAAGGTGCCCTCACATTCTGCATGAAGGCACCCATTTTTAAGTATTTATGCAATTAAAAGACTTGTTTATACAATACGGCAGCCGCAATCGCACCGGCAGTGGGGGCAACGATTGGCACCCAACTGTAATTAAATTGCGAACTTCCCTTATGTGGAAATGGCCAAACAGCATGGAGCAACCGTGGCCCAATATCTCTGGCAGGATTCAGCGCCGGACCCGTTGGCCCCCCGAAAGAAATCACCAAACACATGACCAGGAATCCTAGTCCAATGAAGTCAGCACGGGGATCGATCTTATCCGCCGTCATACTAACAGCTCCCAGCACCAACAGGAATGTCCCTACAAATTCGTTAATAAACCCGTTCAATTGGCTATTCGCAGCATCAATGGTGGAGAACGTCCCCAGGATGGCCTCCGTGTCCGTTGTCCGGTCATAATACGGCTTGTAAGCCAGAACGATGACTAACTGACCAATGATAGCCCCCACCGTTTGAGCCAGAAGATACGGCCCAACCTCCTGCCAAGGAAAGCTCCCAGTCACCGCCATGGCAACTGTCATGGCAGGGTTGATCTGTGCCCCTGAAATAGTGGCAAACATCAGTGCTGGGATCATCACCCCAATACCATACCCAAAACCAATTAGGATCCAGCCACCGTGATACCCCTTGGTGCCCTTCAATTCAACGTTGGCAACCGAACCGTTACCCAGGGCCACCATGACGGCTGTCCCAATCAATTCGGCCATACACCGAACGAATAAAGAATAATGCATGAATTCATACCTCACTAATAATATTTTCTTTTTTATCCTGCCGAAAATGTTCGCGCTCTTCCTCAATGCAATCAACGCTCAGAAAACAGCAGCATTAATATCATACCCCTATTGCGACCCGCTTTCAGTAGTATTTTCATGATTTGGGGCTATGATTTGAAAATTATCTTAAAATTAGTCTTCAATTAAGTTACTTTCCCGCCTTGAAACTGCAAATTCCGAACTATTTTTTCATTGTTCGACATTTGCTTTCATTATGCCAACCCTTTCTGAAAACAAAAAACGTGGTGCCCTTTCCCAAAGGAAAGGACACCACGTCCAAACAATCTTATTTATTTACTTTAGCCCTAGTCCTTCTTGTCGAAAAAACCAAAGTAATCGTGAGCGTTGTTGTAAGAAATATCCTCAACAATCTTGCCCAGGTAATCGTAGTCTTCTGGCACTTGACCAGTCGTGACCCATTCACCGATCAAGTTGCAAAGAACCCGCCGGAAGTACTCGTGCCGCGTGTAGGAAAGGAAGCTCCGAGAATCGGTCAGCATCCCCACGAAGTTTGGTAACAGGCTTTGTTGGGCCAGAATGTTCAGTTGATCATGCATCCCGTCACGGGTGTCGTTGAACCACCATGCACAGCCCAATTGCAGCTTTTGCACGCCGTCGCCTTGGAAGCTTTGCATCCCAGTAGCCAATTCCATCCAGTCGTTAGGGTTCGTGGAGTAGAAGATTGTCTTAGGAATCCCGTCTTCTTCAGACATGGCACTCATCAACTTCATCATTTCGCCAGCAATACCTGGTTGTGAACCCATGGAGTCCCAGCCAGTGTCAGCACCTAACTTACGGAACATTGGGCCGTTAGCGTTACGCAGGACGTTCATGTGGTACTGCATCGTCCAGCCAAACTTTTGGTTCAAGCGCATTAAGACCTTCAGCAACTTCGTTTGGTACTTGTTAATTTCGTCATCAGTCAGTTGTGAGTTATCCTGACGTGCCTTGGCCATGATGGCATTGAATTCGTCATCGGTCGCATCGGCATAGTGATACGTGTTCAGGCCATGGTCAGACAGGCTCCCACCCATTGAGGCGAAGAAGGTAAAGCGTTGCTCGAGGGCCTTGGTCAAGGAAGACAAGTCACTGATTTGAACGCCAGAAACATCGCTCAGCTTGTCCATGTATTCACCGTAATTACCTTGGTTGATCCGTACCAGGTTATCTGGCCGCATCGCTGGTAAGACCTTGAACCCATTTTCCTTTTCTTCGGCCTTTAACAACTTGTGGTAGTGCAGGTCAGAAGCGGGGTCATCCGTCGTGCAAACAACCTTAACATTGGCGTTTCTGATCAAGCTCCGTGGCTTGAAGTCGTCGGTTTGCAGTAAGGCGTTGGCCTTCTTCCAGATGGCTGGTGCGCTCTTTTCATTGAAGACTTCGTCGATACCGAAGAAGCGCTTCAGTTCCAGGTGGGTCCATTCGTAGAGTGGGTTCCCAATGGCCCGGTCGATTGTCTTAGCCCAAGCCAAGAACTTCTGGTATTCGTCACCGTCACCAGTAATCAATTCTTCGGGAACACCGTTAGCCCGTTCCAGACGCCACTTGTAGTGGTCACCGGCGTTACCATCGTTCAACCAGATCCGAGTGATGTTAGGATAGTTCTTGTTTTCATAGATATCCTTTGGGTCTAGATGACAGTGATAGTCAATAATTGGCATCTTTTCTGCGTGTTCGTGGAATAATTTCTTAGCTGGTTCGTTCGTGAGTAAAAAGTCTTCGTTCAATAAAGCCATTTCAAAAGTCTCCTTTAATTTTTTTAAAATTATTGGTAATTACTTCTGATTACAATTGTTCTCTTGTAGTCATTGAGAAACATTAGTTCTTAGAATTCTTTTCCCGTAAAATTGCCGCGTTACTTTCAACCCGCTTCTTGTTCAGTGGGTAGAAGAACAGCATCACTAGGGCGGCCAATCCACAGCAGACAGCCGGAATGCCGGAAGCCAAGTAGTAGATTCGGTCAATCACTTGTTGGGATTGTTCGGCCCCACCGGAAGTGGAAGAAACGTAACCGATCATGGTCAACATGAAGGCCCCAAAACTGCCACCTAAGGCTTGAGCGACTTTCCGGGCGAAGGAATTCACCCCATAGATCGTCCCGTCTTCACGAATCCCGGTCGTTACCTGTTGGTTATCGATAACGTCGGTGATGAAGGCCCAGACCATCAGGTTAAACATCGCTGCCCCTAAGCTTCCGAAGAACAGGAAGACCAGGTAAACCATGGCGCTACTGGTGTGGATAAAGACCAAGGCCCCGTACACGATGCTGGCAAAGAACAGGGAAACCACCGTCACTTCCTTACGACCAAACTTCTTCGTAAAGTATTGGGCGAATGGCGCGAGCAACAGCACCGTCGCAAAGTTGAAAATCAACGCGATCGACATGGCACTACTGTTCTTAAAGTAGTCGTTAAACAGGTAAGAGATATTAGTCCCAGACAAGTTCTGGTTGATTACCAGGATGATATCCAAGACGACCAGGATAACCAGTGCCCGGTCCGTAAACATATCCTTCATGACCGTTCCCAGAGGAACCGATTCGCTCCGTTGGGTTCGTACCCGTTCCGTTGGTAGCTTACTGGTCAAGATGTAGCAACCAAACCCTAAGATTGCCATGACGGAGGCCACTAACCAGAAACGCACGCCGTCAATTCTCTGCGTAGCGCCGACATACATGAAGATTGGCACCACAAAACTAACGATGGCACTCCCCGTTGCGGACCCTAAACTCCGCCAGGTAGACAGTGAAGTCTTGTCGTTAGGCGAGTCGCTTAACGCGGACGCCATGGAGCCGTAAGGAATGTTAACAGTGGAGTAGAAAATCCCCCAGAGTAAGTAAGTGATAAAGACATAAGTTATCTTGATTGGAAACGCCAAATCTTTAACGAATGGCACAAAAACCAAGATGGTCGCGATGAGTAGTGGGTACTTGAAGCGGGCAATCCACGGAATGAATCGACCACTCTTGTGGAGCTTACTACTATCGACCAACCGACCAACAGTGATATCAGCAATGGCATCAATAAACCGGGCAATCAGGAACAGGAGTCCCACGGTCACCCCTGACAATCCCAACACGTTGGTGTAGAAGATCATCAAGAAGGTATTCACAACAGCGAATGAGAAGTTGTTCCCAACATCTCCGAGGGCGTAACCAAAACGGTCAGCCCAACCAAACGGCTTTGAACGATCAATACTTGTTTTTTGTGTATCCATTTTTCCAACCTCCGGCGAGTCGCCTAGATAATTTTTAAAGTGAGATTCCGCAAATTTAGCAAATGATTAGATTGAGATTAAGTCCTTAACACTAGACTCAACGCTCAGCTCAATGTCTGAATCGCTTACATTATTAAATTTAATGATAACTTGACGCTTTTCGCCATCGAAGAACCAGCCTTCAGTGGCGGCATTGAACTTGTCAAACTTAAGGAATTGCGCCAACGGTTTGCCTTGAAGTTCAATCGTTAATGGAGCGATGTCTGGGCAACAAACACGGAACGTGTAACTCTTCAGCTTGGAATCGTAAGTTCCTTGCTTATGCAAGTTAATTAACGTTTGGTGCTTGCTTGGCTTGACCGCAATATCAGTAGTCAAGAAGTCCCCTTGCTTGTAGCTCATCGTCTTCCCATCATCTTCATACAACTGGAAGTCGCTCGCCGTTGTCGGCTCAACTAAGACATCCAAGTTCTCAACCATATCATTGTGAATATTCATGAGACCCTTGCTTTCAGGAATAATACTCCCGGTCCGCAAGAACATTGGAATACTCCCAAGGTCGACGGGAACTTCGATGGTTTGACCCCCATTGTAGTAGTGATACGTCGTTAAATCATACCAATCGGCACCCTTTGGTAGGTAAACTTCCTTGGTCGTTTGTCCCTTATCCACCACGTTTGCAACCAGTAATGATGACCCCAACATGAACTCAAAGCTCTCTTCGAAAGTCTTCGGGTCATTTTGAAATTCATAAACTAACGGCCGCATGATCGGTGCTCCGGTCACTGAAGCTTCGTGCAACAGTGAGTAGAAGTAAGGAATCAGTTGGTAACGCAACTGAATGGCATCGCGAATGTACTTCGTGTAGCTTGGATACATCCACGGTTCCGTGACCGTGTTGTCGTCATTCGATGAGTGAATCGAGAACCGTGGCTGGAAGATCCCGTTTTGGACCCACCGGACGAACAGTTCTGGTTCTGGCGCTGGGCCATCGAATCCGCCAATATCACAACCTTGGTTGGCGACCCCGGAGAGTCCCATTCCCAGAATCGTTGGGATATTGTATTTCACATTGGTCCAACTCGTCCGGTTATCACCGGCCCAGGTCTGTGCATACCGTTGGATCCCGGCAAAACCAGCCCGGTTGATCAGGTATGGCCGGACGTTAGGATCGTAATCGGCAATCGCCTTTTGGGCCGTCTTGGCCATCATCGTTGGCATGATTGGTTTTACTTCACCGATAGTTGCGTGAACGCCATCCGCATCAACTTTGGCGGCGGTTTCATTAATTTCATATTCGTTGTTATCGTTCCAGATACTGGTGATCCCTAACGATAACAGTTGTTTCGTCATAAATTTCGACCACGTTGCCCGACCGCTCTCACTGGTGAAGTCAACGAAGTGCGCTGCGCCACCCCAGTATTGGTCTTCTTGGTCGGCCTTACCATCCGGCGTCTTGATGTAAGCGTCAGCATCGGCAAAGTCTTGAGCAAGCGGGTGCGTCACCAGCATACCTGGCTTAACGTTTGGTGCTAACAGAACACCCTTCTCCTTCAACTTATTGACAAAGTCTTGGGGATCAGGGAACCGATCCTTATTCCAGTTAAAGACGTACCGTTTGCCATCATCACCCGTTGTGTAGCCAGACGACATGAAGAAGCCATCACAAGGAATATCATTCTTCTTGCAGGTATCGACGAAGTCCAAAATAGCTTGGTCAGCGTCCTTATCCAGTTCCGTGTAGTACATGGTCGAGCCCATGTAACCCAGCGAAGCCTTAGGCATCATCGCCGTTTTCCCAGTTAAGTCCGTGTAGTGTTTAACCACGTCCTTAATGGTTGGTCCAGCGATGAAGAAGACATCCAGGTCGCCACCGTCACATTCAAAGTAACTATAACGGTGCCAGTAGTTACTGTGCTCACTGTCCATATCGAACGTGGAGTCATTAGAATTGTTGTAATAGAGCCCCGAAGCAATGTCCATTTCGCTATCAAAATTGATATAGAACGGAATCATCTTGTAGAGGGGATCAGATTTAGCGGCATTCCAACCTAAGGAATCCGTGTTGTGCATCCGCATCCGACGCTTAAACTTGTTGAGTTCCCCGGACTTTTCACCAAATCCGTAGAAGAAGTTGTGGTCACCCATCGTACTGTAATGGTACGACCGGCCCAAGTCATCTTGAAGGAAGGAACGCTTTGGCAAATCTTTATGTAAAACATTGCCCGCCTTATCGATGACTTCAAATCCAAACGGATCCCGGTTGATCTTTAAGGTTAAGTTCGCCGTCGAGACTGAATAGCTGTCCGCGTCTTCCTTAAGATCAAGTGGTAACGGCTTAACGCGCTGCCGCTCACCCGCCATTAATCCATCCGTCTTATCTGCCCACGCAGTCTTGACTAGAGCATATGACGCTTCTGGAGCAAATTCATCCTTGAAAGTCCCCCGCATCCGGATAATATCGTTATCCAGCAGGTAGACCTGGAACTGGGCGCCATTGGTCTTGATAGCCAAATAGTCGCCGCAGTTTTCCACGGATTGAATCTTGCTGCTTAACTTCATTAATCTCACTCCTTGTCTAAAAAAGCTGTCTTGTGCCCGATATATCCCGCCAATTCTCAGTAATGGGACCTAACAATTGAAATAGTAATATATCAGTTCCGCCAACACCCATATCTTACTAGTTAGTGAAAGCGCTGTCAACGGATGTTTGTCGTTCTTTACTGGCCATTCTGAACCATCCTTCGTGCAAAGCCCGTCACTTCAACATTTCTTTAATAATGACCATTCATTATTTTAGAAAAATAAATTAATTTAGAACCTGAAATTACGTGAAAATATGACCTGACCCCTGAACTTTTGCAACTAATATTCGTTCATTAATCTAAAAAATATGAAACTAATTGGTTCCAATTCGCTAGACTTAAATACCAGTTTTACCGTTCCTTTACCAATTCATGTTTTCTCAGCGGACCACCTCGTTCCAAGGCGTTCCCTGGCAACCTTACGTATAATCATAATTGTCCTAGACCACTATAAAAAAAGCTCAGGAATTTTCATCCTGAGCTTCTGGTTTTCACCATTTAAAATTTTAAGTTATTTGATCTTGTCGACCGCGTGGCCACCAAAACCATTCCGCAAAGCTGAAACAACTTTACCCGTAAAGGTATCGTTTTCCATCGAACGGTAACGCATCATCAACGCTAAGCTGATAACGGGAACAGGAACTTCTTGGTTAAGGGCTTCTTGTAACGTCCACTTACCTTCACCAGAACTGTGCATCGTCCCACGAATTTCTTCAAGGTTGGCATCTTTGGAGAAGGCTTCTTGAGCCAATTCCATGAGCCATGACCGTACAACAGAACCGGAGTTCCAAAGCTGGGCAACGGCTTCGTTATCATAGTTGAAGTCACTGTGTTCCAGGACATCAAACCCTTCACCGATAGCTTCCATCATCCCATATTCAATACCATTGTGCACCATCTTCAAGTAGTGACCTGAACCAGCAGCGCCAGTGTACAGGTAACCATTCTTTTGAGCGATGCCTTCGAAGATTGGCTTCAACGTTTCAAAGGCTTCGGCGCTGGTCCCACCGATCATAAAGTTCCCATCGTGACGGGCACCAGATTGACCACCGGACGTTCCACAATCGAAGAAGTTGATTCCCTTGGCTTCAGCCTTCTTGGCATCTTCAACGGAATTCTGCCAGAATGAGTTTCCACCATCAACGATGTAGTCGCCAGCACTTAATACCTCAGTCAACGTTGCAACAGTTGATTCAGTTGGCTTGCCAGCTGGCAACATCAACCAAACAATCTTAGGAGAAGGCAACTTGCTAAGCAAGTCTTCCAGTGACGTAGCTGCTTCTGCGCCAAACCCAGCAACTGCTTTAACAAAATCTTTGTTCAAATCAAATCCAACAACTTCGTGACCGTTGTCCATCATATTTTGAGCTAAGTTGCTACCCATCTTACCTAATCCAACTAATCCAATCTTCATGGTATAAGTTCCTCTCTGCTTGAAAAAAGTAATATATCAGTTAACGACTCCTATTATATGAAAAACTTTTACAAATTTCAAGCTGTTCTTGTAAATAAATCATCAAAACTAACAATTTATTCCTTTGGTGCGCGTTTCCGTTGATATTCTGCAATACTGTTGTACTCAGTTTGTAACTTCCGACCCAGGCGAATGTAAATTGGCATGATTTCGCGGTAGTTTCCGAAAGTTTCAGGGTTTGGTTCGTAAGTGTTCATCTTCCCGATAAACTTCTTAACGACTGACAGGTCATCGGCTAAGCCTAAACTGATCTGTGCAATCACCATGGCACCCAGGCAACCACTTTCGAAGGCTTCTGGAATCGTTACAGGTTCTTCGAAGATGTCGGCCAACATTTGGCGCCATAGTGGTGAGCGGGCAAAGCCCCCAGCAGCCAAGATAGCAGTTGGTTCCATGGCTTCCTTCAAAGCCAATTCAACCGTGTAGAGGTTGTAAACAATCCCTTCCAGTGCGGCCCGGACCATGTGTGACCGGTTGTGTTGCCGGGTCAAACCGAAGTAAGAGGCCCGCGCGTTACCATCCCAGATTGGGGCCCGTTCACCACCTAAGAATGGGTGGAAGATCAAGCCATCGGAACCGGCTGGCACCTTGCTAGCAATCTCAGTCAGTAAGTCGTATGGATCCTTACCTTCCTTTTTGGCCTGTTCCTTTTCAGGAGCAAAGAGGTTATCCCGAACCCAACGGAAGACGATCCCCCCGTTGTTCACTGGGCCACCAATGATCCACTTACCCTGCATAACTGGGTAGCAGTAAATCCGGCCTTTAGGGTCGATTTGAGGCTTGTCAACGAACGTCCGCACAGCACCAGAGGTACCGATCGTAACCGCCACTTCACCCTTGTTAATCGCGCCTAAACCAATTTCAGAGAGCGCACCGTCAGTTCCACCCATGATGAATGGCGTGTCAGCAGAAAAACCAATCTTCTTGGCAATTTCTGGATGCAGACCCTTCATCTGGTAAGTGGTATCAACGAGTTCTGGCAATTGATCACGAGTAATCCCCGTCAGCTTCATGGATTCTTCGTCCCAATCCATTGTATGGATGTTGAAGAGCCCCGTGGTAGAAGCCATGTTGGTTTCTTCCTTGAGTTGACCAAAGTACCGGTACAACAGGTATTCCTTCAAGCCAACCCAGTATTGGGTCTTCTTGTAGGTATCTGGGTGTTGTTCCTTGATCCAGAGTAACTTGTAAACGACACCCATTGGATGGGTTGGCAGACCAGTCCGCTTGTAAAGTTCCAGGCCACTGCCGTCTTTAGCCATCCGTGAAGCAACCTTTTCAGAACGGTTGTCGGCCCACGTAATAGCCCGCGTCGTTGGCTTGTAATCGGCATCCATCCCCACCAAACTGTGTTGTTGGGTTGACCAGGAAACCCCTAAGATCTTACCTTCCTTAGGATCGGCCTTAGCCGTAACTTCCTTCAAAGCTTCAACGGAGGCGTCAAAGATAACGTCGGGGTCTTCTTCAGCCATGTCGGGGTTATCTTGAATCAGGGGGTAAAGCTTGTTGGCATAACCAAAGATTTCCCCATCAGTGTTGTATAGTACGGCCTTGGTACTCGTGGTACCAACGTCAATTCCGATTAAATAATCCATAATTTTCAACTTCCTTTTATTTTGGCGATTTTTGGATTTCACAATATTTTCGGTTGCCTGGTCGTCTCAACCGTTTGGGAACGGCCGATAACCAGCACACAGTGTATAACTTCAGGATATAAACAGGGCCACGTGCCCTCTGATTAGCAGCACATGGTCCCGTTCCGCCCGTTTACTAGGCTAAAGTACTCGTTAATTCACGAACCAACGGCTTGTTGGCAACAATATTCTTCACATCGCTAACACACTTTTCACCCATTCCATGAAGGCATTCGTAGGTGTAAGCGGAGGTATGTGGCGTCAATAAGACACGGTCGTTTTGCAGTAATGGTGAGGTTGCCCGAACAGGTTCAACTTCAACAGCATCAGCAGCGTAACCAGCAACTTTACCAGACTTGATTCCGTCTAAGAGGGCCGTTTCGTCGATGAGGGCACCACGCGCGTTGTTGCACAGGTAAACACCCTTCTTCATCTTGGCGATCTTCTTAGCATCGATCAAATGGTAGTTACCATCGTTCAGAGAAGCATTCAAAGAAATGTAGTCAGCCTTTTCCAACAGCGTATCTAAGTCAACACGTTCTACGTTGTGGCTCTTCAACCAGCCAGCTGGGGCCTTAGGATCTGGGTCGTTAACCAGAATAGGACCACCAAAGACACTGAATAATTCAGCAACCCGGCTACCAATGTTCCCACAACCGATAACCCCGAAGGTCTTGCCAGATAATTCATTACCCATGAATTCAGCACGGTCTTCGTAACGGTCATCACGTTCGCGTTCTGCGGATTGTACCGTCCGACGAACTAAAGTCATCAAGTTAGCCAATTCGTTTTCGGCAACGGAGTCACGTTCAACCAATTGTGGCACGATAGCAACCTTAGTCCCATGTTCCTTAGCAGCCTTGATATCAACGTTGTTGAAACCAATACCGTGACGGGAAATCAATAAGGTTTCGTCCTTGTTGTCGAAGAATTCCTTGTTAAACATTGGCGTAACGGAAGCGATGATAATGTTGTAGCCGTTGAGTTCCTTAGCTAATGACTTACCATCGATATCGGTTGGGAGCATGAAACGCTTAACTTCACCGATTTCTTCGATTTGTTGCCAGTGTTCCTTGAAGACTTGTCCAAAACTACTTGAGTTAACCACCGCAATTTTATATTGTGCCATTTTCCAAAAACCTCCAAAATAATTAAATTCAAATTCAATCTTACACCTGTAGCTTCCAAAGATGCGTATAATGTTGATAGACATCTGCTAGGAGGCTAATTATGAAAACCATCACCATCGACTTCGTTCGCCACGGTCAAACCATCTTCAACACCATGGATAAACTCCAAGGCTGGGCTGATTCACCGCTTACGGCGGACGGTATCGCAACTGCCGATCAAGTCGGTCAATTATTGCAAGACACCAAGTATCAAAGCTACCATTCGTCCGACCTCAAACGCGCCATTGATACGGCTAAACATATTATTCAGCCCAATCATTTTCTTCAGGCAGAACCCGAACAACACGAAGATTTCCGCGAAGTGTTCTTTGGTTCTTACGAAGGCTTGGATTATCACCAAGCCTGGATTGCGGTCGGCAAAGACCAGCAGTTAGGCTGCAAGACCCAAGCCGAAATCATCCAGAAATACTCGTTTGACGTTGCCCGGGATGCCATGCATGCCGCGGACCCCCGTCATCTTTCAGAAGACGGCACCACGTTCAGTAGTCGTGTCGACCGTGGGATTCAGGAGTTACTCACTGAAGCTCACGACGGCGACCGCCTCCTCGTAGTGACCCATGGCACCTTGATTCGCTCGCTGGTGCTACGGTACGGTCCGGACTTTGACGCTCTGGGAAACTATCCAGCCAATGGTGGGATTACCACCTTAGTGGCGCAGGGAACGGATGCCGGCTTTACCGGCAAGGTCACTGCCTACAACCGCGTCAACTAAGCCTTGATATGCATGGTGTACGCCATGGTTGCCGTTTCACCAGCAGCCACATGATGGTTGCCTTCCTTACTCTTCAGCTCACGTAAGTCCCCTGAGACATCTGGTAAACCATTGAATGGTTCAACACAGAGGAATGGTGCGTTGGCACCTTCCTTGGTCCAGAGCGTCACGTAGTCAAAGTCTTGGACATCCAAGGTAATGGATTGGCCGCTGACCTTAGACCGCAACGTCACATGTTCCAGGCCTGGTGCGTTCAGGATAATCAAGCCGGCATCAAACATCGGATAGGTCAAATCAATCACGCCATCTTCATTCTTGAACGGTAAACTCTTGCCGCTCCGGAATGGATTTGGCGTTTTTACGATCTCGAAGTTGGTTAAGTCTTTAGGTGCTGGCGTTAACGCAACTTGGTAGTCCGTAAACTTCTCGCCATCTGCGAATGGAACGTTGAATGCTGGGTGAGAACCGAGTGAGAAGGACAGGTCCTTCGAATCATGGTTCTTGACGTCGAACTTCAAGTGCAAGCCATCGGCCGTTAAGCTAAAGGTCACTTGTAGTTCAAAATCAAAGGGATACATTTTTTTCGTTTCGTCGGTTGCCCGGGCTGACAAGGTCACAGCCGAGTCAGTTTGGTTCAGAACGGCGAAAGTCAAGCCACTAACGAACCCATGCTGAGGCATTTCGAACTTCTTGCCATCAATCAAGTAGCTATCTTCGTTTGAACGACCAATTGCCGGGAATAGTACCGGCGCATGTTTTGGCCAGAGATCGTTGTTCCACATTAAATCACGACCTGTAGTCTGATCTACAAAATGGGTTAACTCGGCTCCAACTTCATTAATCGCAACCCGAAAGCGACTGTTTTGAATGGTGATCATAAAAATTCACTCCTCATGTGTTCTATGTGTGGCGATCATTAATTAACTATTATTTAGCGTGCTTTGCTAAGGCATCTTCGATGGTCTTAACGATAGCACCCTTACCAGCGATCATTTGGCTGAAGTAGTTTTCAACCTTTTCACCCAAACCAACGGCGTAAAGATCTTGACCGAAGATGGAAGTGTTGGTCAGAACATCCTTCAAGTGGGCGTGAACATCAGTAGGTTCGCCTAACTTGATGTCACCAACGTACTTCTTCAAGTCATCCATCATAGGATCTGGACTTGGTTCGAAGGCTTCACCTTCATCGTTGACAGCCATCAGGTAACGGAACCAGCCGGCAATCGTCAATGGAATGAATTCCAAGGTCGAAGGATCAAAGCCGTCGCGGTCAACGTATTGCTTGATAGTTACCCCGTAACGAACTGGGATCTTCTGCGACGTATCGGTAGCAATCCGTTGTGGCGTATCAGGAATGTAAGGGTTAGGCAAACGCTTCGTAACCAATTGGTCGATGAACTCCTTAGGATTGATAACCTTAGGATCCGTAACAACTGGCAAGCCTTCAACGTAACCGATTTGCTTGATAACACCGACCAGGTCCTTGTTTTGTAATTCGTCAGAGATTGACTTGAATTGCAGAACACTACCAAAGATAGCTAAGGACGTGTGCAGTGGGTTCAGGCAGGTCGTAACTTTCATTTCGTCAGCTTCGCCAACCGTCTTACGATCAGTTAAGATCACACCGGCGTCTTCAAACTTTGGCCGACCATTAGGGAAGTTGTCTTCAACAACTAAATAGTGAACTTCTTCAGTGTTGGTGAATGGTGCAATGTTGGTGTGCTTTGGCGTGTGGATGATCTTGTAGTCATCGAAGCCAGATTCCTTCAACTTAGCACTAACTGTTTCAGATGGGTTTGGCGTGATCCGGTCGATCATGGAAAGTGGGAAGCTAATCTTCTTGCTGTCTTGTAAGTAGTCTAAGAAGTCTTGGCCCACGAAGCCATTTTCTTTCCAGCCCTTGGCAATCGTCAAGACACTGTCCTTTAACTTGTCCCCGTTGTTGGAGAAGTTATCGGTACTCATCAGAGTTAATGGCGTTGCGCCGTTTTGGAAACGACCTAACAGTAAGGCAACTAAGCCAGCCATGTTCCCCTTAGGTGCTGCTGGACCAGCGGCTAAGTCAGCCTTGGTGATGTCGTTCAAGTCACCAGCAACCGTCTTTAAGTTGTAACCCTTTTCAGTAATAGAGAAGGAAACCACTTGCAGTGAAGGTGCCTTGAAGATTTCTTGCATCCGTTTCCAGTCAGATTCACGTGCTGGCGTAGCGAACAGTGATTCAGTAACTGAAGCAAACAATTCCTTGTCAAAGTTACCATCAGCCTTGGTAACGACCCGTAAGATCCGATCGTTAAATGGCTTGTAAACATTATCGACAACTGAGTTATCGTAGGTATCGGCTACAATAACACCAGAATCCAATTCGCCTTTTTCAATTAAAGTGTTGGCAATGGATGCGTGGAATGCCCGGAACAAGTTACCCCCACCAAAGTGAACCCAACGTGGGTGTTCGTTTGTTGCCGTCCGTAATTTGTCTTGATCATAAGTAGGAACCGTAATCCCGGCTGCCGTAAAAGCCGCCTTGTTGTTTAAGTAATCATCCGTTAATTTAACCATCTGAAACCGCCCTTTCATTTGTCAAAGTCTCGAACTGTCAAATTCAACTAATGGTCGAACCCATCAGCGCTGTCCAACTAATATACTAGTATGACAGTGTAACCGATTTCATAATACAATATTCTCAGGAATTGTCAACTATTTCAATTTAACTAAACCGGGGTTAACCTTGTTGCACCGCGTCTTTAGGAAAAATTGTAAAGTTTACGTCTTGAAAATATTTCTTTGGCACGAAAATATCTAGTACATTAGTTATGTACGACGTTTAAGTTAGCGCTACCAATTCAATAACCATCGAAATGTTAACGTGAACATTACGTACAGTCATAGTATATCACTTGATATAGAATCTTTAAATCCCTAACTTTGACTTCCCGGCAAATAAAAACGCGAAAGCCTATGCCTCCGCGTTCCATTCCGCTTTATACTCTGCCAAAAAGTCTAACATCACCTGCTGACGGTGTTCAGCGACATCTTTAGCAGCTGACGTGTTCATCAGGTCCTTTAGCGTAAGTAGCTTTTCGTAAAAATGATTAATAATTGTCTCGTTATTTAGATTACGATATTCGGCGTGCGTCATCTCAGTCCGTGGCTTAACGGCTGGGTCATAAATCTTTTCGCCAAAATGGCCACCAAAGTAGATAGCACGGGAAATTCCGATTGCCCCGATGGCATCTAATCGGTCGGCGTCCTGCACGATTTGGCCTTCGATTGGCAGCGGCTTGGCTGTACCATCTAATGTTTTGTGGTAGGACATGTTATCCATAATCAAGAAAATCATATCGCTTTGAGCAGCCGTAAATCCCTGTTGAGCCAAGAAATACCGCACTTCTTGACTGGCTTGAGCCGTATCGGCCACCAGCTTTTCATCGATAACATCGTGAAGATAAGCCGCTGTCACTGTTACCACCCGATTGGCTTCGGGGTAATGTTTTACCAGTCGATCTGCTAGTCCCACAACGCGTTGGATATGATCGAAACCGTGGCCGGTCTCATCGTCCCCCATTTTGGCTTGCGAAAACTTCTTTACTTCGTTTAAAATTTTTTCTTCTGTCATATCAGTTTGTCTGCTCCTTTGTAGGTTCATCGTCATTGGCAGGTGGATCGCCAATAAAGCCATAGAAGAACAAGTGCATGAGTTGATCCGCATATTTCTTGTATTCCGTGGCACTACCGACCAGTGGATGGCTGGCTGGAGAACTAAAGTATTGCACGTACATATCCAAATACATAATCAGAGCCTTATCGGTAAGTGACGGCGCAATCATCCCCGCCGCACGACCACGGGCAATGACGCTGTCCCAAAACCGCTCTTTACCATCTTGATAGGCCTGATAGGCTTCATCGTTACCTAACCGACCACCCATGTCGTCTGCGACAAATTGATAAAAGTCATCGCTCATCTCACCAGCGTAGGTGGTCTTCGTGGTAATCATGAGCTGAATCAATTCCCGAAAAGATCGTGAATGATCATCAACCATCCGTTGATAATCGGCATACCCCGTCTCAATAAGTGCCAAGACGACCTGATGACCCAAAGTCAATTTACTGTCAAAATACTTATACAACGTTACCTGAGAAACCTGCGCCTCGGTCGCCACATCTTTAATGTGGGTCACTTTAAAGCCGTCCCGCATAAATAACTTTTCAGCCGCCCTCAAAATATTCTGCCGCTGCTGTTCTCGTCGTTGTTGATTCGTCGCCACATTCTTCACCACCCTTTTAAAAACATTTACCGCTGTTAATTTTAGCATACCTCATTTCGGAAGAGTTTTTAATTTTAGTGAACTATTTTGGAAAAATAGTTCACTTTTCTATTGACTTCCAGGGGGTGGGGGCTTACGATGATAGCGATTTAGAAACCGTGAGGAGGGATCTATATGACGAACGAACCAGTCTTACAAATTAATCATCTTCAAAAAAAGTTTGGCCACTTTGAGGCCTTGAAAAATATTACCTTCAACGGGGAGTGTCAAATTTTTTGTGTAAA
>NZ_AZCZ01000002.1 GCF_001434055.1 Levilactobacillus parabrevis ATCC 53295
CATGCTATGGAGTGTGGTTCTCACAGGCGTCTGTTTTTAAACGGGCGTGGTTGACAGTCCTAAGAAGGTGCACAAAAAATGATGGTGGACTTACTTCAAATATTTGGTCGGCATTTCTGGGTAAACTTAGTCTTGGCCGTGGCCATGCAGTGGTTCATCACGCTGTGGGTCGGGGTCATTCGGCCACAGAACTGGAAACTGCCACTCAAGTGGATCGGGTGGGGGCTGATTCCAGCCTTCATCGGGGAGTTGTGGGCGCTGCTGATTCCACCAATTAGTGCGCTAACGTACCTGATTCGTCACCGCCGCAAATCAACGCTGATTTTCGTCAACGCCACCATCGTTATCTTCCTCGTGGTGGTATTGATCAACGACGTGTGCCGTCAGGTCTTCATTGAGTTGTGGGGTCTGACCTTTACGGATAGCGTTTCCGGTGTAGCGGCACGCCTGATTTTTCAATTCTTTATTTACTTATTAGTCTCGGTCGGGGTCTCCGGGATGCGAATCCAACCCGGGAATCTGGACGCACTGGAATTCAGCCGCAAAGAACAGTGGACCGTAATGGCGCTACTGGGTAGCCTTGCCGTGTTGGCTGAAATGTCCTCACTGATCATTCACCACCTGCAGATTACGCACGCCATGCTGACCTTTGCCCTGAGTATTGAGCTGGTGATGATCCTGCTAATTACGGTCAGCTTATTTGCCTTTTTACAGAGTTTCTTTCACCGTCAACGGGTGCGCGCCAACTATCAAGAGAGCCTGCTTAAGACGCGCTATGACCGGCGCATGTCTAATCAGGTACGGGCCATTCGGCAATTTAAGCAAAACTATCAAGGGCAGATGCTACGACTCGGCGATTATCTGGAGGCTGAAGACTACGAGGGCTTGGCGGACTATTACCAAACGTTGAGTTCGCGCTGGTCGGCTACCCATCATTTGGTCGGTATCGAAGCCGATGGGTTGCAGCGGTTGAGTGATCCACCGTTAAAGAGTTTGTTGTTTCAGAAACTATTGGCAGCGCAAAATAAAGAGCGCGAAATTCGCCTGGAGATTCCCACGCCCATCAAAACGTTACCCATGAATAGTATTGAACTTTTGCGAATTATGGGAATTCTGCTGGATAACGCGATCGAAGCACCAATTGTTGGCGACAATCCCACAATTTACTGTGCCATTCTGGACTATCCCGATGCCGTCGAGTTGGCCGTTGCCAATCCTGTCTCGCAGGATAATCCGCCGCAGATCAATGCGTTCATGCGAGCGGGTTATACCACTAAGGGGGGCAGTCACGGTCTAGGATTGAGCACGGTCCACGAGATTATCGACCGTACGGAGAATGCCGCGCTACAGATTGCCATTAAGCGCGGTCGGTTGTATTTCACAGTGATTCTGACGAAGCCGGGGAGGTGAGCGCGTGATTACGGTAAATGCAGTTAGTTTTGGCTTGGCAGATTTCTCGCTAGTTTTTTGGTTTGTTTACTTTCAGTATTACTGGTTCCCGCGGTTACACGTGAAGAACTTCCTGCTTTACTGTTCAGTGATGGCTTTAGGCTTCACGGCGATTGATCTGTTGAATCCCTTCACGGCGACTAGTAAAATTCTTGGCATGTTGCCGATCATCGTGCTCTTGGTCTTAGAGGTCGGCCTACTGGCTTTTCAGAATAATTGGCAGTTTTTGCCCGCATTCATTGACGTTTCGATTCTGGCCTATTTATTGACGGAATTCGTGGATATGCTGGTCATTGCCGGCACCATTCGATTGACCAGCGTCCGGTTTGCGGCTAGCGTCTGGGGAACTCTCACGGAAATGACCATCGACAGCGTGATTTTTACGATGGTGGCAATGGGGATCTTGCTCACGCGGGCGCCGATGGAAAACTTGATTCAGTCCATGCTGGGGCGCACCCCAGAGTACCTCTTCCTCATTTTTATGACGGTCCTGGGACTGATATACATTCTCTTCGAATATTCCCTACAGAGTCTAGCGGATTCCGATCATTACCTAATTTTTCTGGCGGGAATTTCTGGGACGCTGCTGGTTGGCTTAACATTGAGTACATACATGCTGATGCAGACCCATTTGCAAGAGGAGCACACACAGCTTCAGACGCAGCAACAGGCCTTTCGGGAGCAGTATACGACCGAACTCAACCGGCAATTGGCCACCGTACGTAAATTCAGTCACGACTACCAAAACATGCTGCTGGGATTGGGCGGCTACTTGGAGGATAAGGACTATGAGGGTTTTCGCCAGCTCTATATCGATATTCGCTCGGGGTGGGAAACCAGCAATGCGGCCGAATTGACGATTGATGACTTGTCCAACATTCCCAGTTCGAGCCTTCGCTACGGACTTTATCACAATTACCTAATGGCACGTGACCAGGGAGTGCAGCTCTTCGTGAAGGTCCCGGAACCGCTGACGGCCACTGTGGCAACGCTTAAGGAAATGACCGCGGCGATCGACAAAACATTGCCACCGATTATTCCGTCGATTAGCCACATCACGCCGTCAATGATCACGTTAGAGTTGGCGGAGACTACGCAGTCGTTGCACCTATCACTGACGTTTCCAGTCCCATTGGACGCCAAGGTCGATGGTAAGAACCGCGTAGTTGCCGAGCGGGGGATGCTAGATTTCTCCAAACTTCAGCGCTCGTTACCGCAAGCCGCGACCTGTACGTTAAAAACCAAGTTGCACTGGGGTCAGTTGCTTATTGCGTTGCCGAAAGGGTAGTTCAACCATTGGAAGTTTCACAAAGTTTGTTTGATGAAAAAATTAACTAAAAAGTAATGTTAGTAATAAGGCTCGTCCTGAAAACGCTTGCAATTCTACTGCCATCTGATATACTGGGACATGTAATACCAATCAATCTTTCAGAGAAGCCCGAATAATCCGGCAGTTTGACGGGTTCTCGACTTTGTGAAAGTAGCTCTTATCGTAAGGATTAGAGTTACCTTTACAGACTGAGCTGGTGTCCAAAACTGGCCCAATCAGGTTGCTCAATAACTACATATTGAGATTATGGCTAAGCTGAGTGAACAGCGTTTTCCTGACTACACCTCGAGGATGTTGCAAAACTCAATGATGCTAGTGGGAACCGGAGTTGGTTACTCCGGTTTTTTTGTATAGAGAGTGGAGCAAACCGTTTAGACTCTGAGCATTAGGGAGCTAAGGGGCTTCTGTTCGGCTTCGCCGGACAGGAGTCACTTAGCTTTCTAAGCGCAGGAGTCTGGTTTGCGGAACTCGTTTCCAAGGCTGCAAATTTCCGGATATTAGGGCGAGAGAAAATCTAGTGAACTAAACCAAAGTGGTAATTAACAAGCTTCGCCGGACAGAAGGCCTTAGATTTCTAAGCGGAAGAACCTGCCTTGCGGAACTCGTTTCCAATCAGAGTGTGAAAGAGGGCGATAGGTCCTGAGCATTAACGTAGATAAGCTCCCGCTTGGCGGAGCCGAGCCGGTGCTTANAATCAGAGTGTGAAAGAGGGCGATAGGTCCTGAGCATTAACGTAGATAAGCTCCCGCTTGGCGGAGCCGAGCCGGTGCTTATCTGGGTTAAGCGCAGGGACCTGCCCGACTGAACACGTTTCGGAGGCCGCAAGTTTTCGGACATCTTGGCGAGAGCCAATTCAATGCTCCAAACTAGAGTGATCACTAGTAGTTACACCAAAATAGTCAGTAATCTCAGTAGTCCCGGTCAACAGGTTTTCAATCCGCAAAGTCAAATCCATGCTGTACGTGTCAACTCCCGCTAACGGAGAACATCCCTACACTTACTACTAATGTAAAAATCCCCAAATGAGTCGCACAAATCCGCCAAATCCAATAAAATCTTAAACATTCCCAATAGTCTCAACCAGCTTACACATCTCTAGGCAAAAAACATCGCGTAACCCCGGCCGCATCCGGAGTTACGCGATGTTTAACTTTATCAAACAATACTAACTTAAGTTGACTACTCCCCAAATCAATAAGATGGCCAACATCCCCGCAAGAATGATTAGGGCTAGTTTTTGTTGCCAGCGCATCAAATCCCCCCTAGCCATATCAACTGACTACAGTATAGCTGGATTCAATGATTAACAACCACAATCGTCCTTATCGTGGAAAAATTGACGTTTACGATTTTGACGATTTAAGGAAGGGTTACTTCCCTGAGAACACGCCGAAATCGGCCGGTATAGGAGCCGTCACGGTCGTTAAAGGGCCATCCATGGCAAATGGCTGTGGGAAGGTCAAACGCCAACAGTGAAGCCGTAAGCGGTCCTGACTGATGGCGGCGTACAGCGGGTCGCCAATCAAGGGATGTCCCGCGGCCGCCAGGTGGACGCGCAGCTGGTGCGTTCGGCCAGTTTCCAGCCAGAGTTTGACCAGTGTGGCGTTGGCTTGGTGATCGACGGCTTCGTAGTGGGTTACGGCGGATTGGGCGTTCAGTCCGTTCACTTGGCGCTTGCGTTTATCCTGAGGATCACGGCCGATGGGGTCGGTAAAGGTGCCACTCCCAGTGAGCTGACCGTGAACCCAGGCCAGATAGGTCCGTTGCACGCGCTTCTCAGCAATGTTACGGACCATGATGGGAACCACGGCAGGCGTCTTGGTCATCATCAGCGCGCCAGTGGTCTCCTGGTCCAATCGACTCAGAATGTAAGGCCCCGGCTGATCATCGCCCAGGTAAGCGGCCACGTGATTCAGGGTGGTTCCGCGCTCACCGGGTTGATTGGGATGGGTCTTACTGCCGCGAGTCTTATTGATGATGAGCAGGTCGGTTGTCTCATAGAGAACCGCGACCGTCGCCGCACTATCTGGGTCTACATCGGGGAAAGGCTCGGCGAAGTCGGCCGGTAGAAAGGTCAGGTGAACGGTGTCGCCGGCTGTGACCAGTTGATTCATCGAGCGGTAGGCACCGTTCACCAGCACGCGTTGGCTGATTCGCAGGTCGTGAATCAAGTGTTTGGGAATCAGCCATGTGCTCAGGAGCTGTCGCAGGGGTAGTGGTGCTTGACTGCTGGGAATGGTGATGGTATAAGTCCAGTCCATGGAAAGCTCCTTTCCAAAAAGTAGGGGTGACTTGAAAATACAGCCTGACCAGACAAAATGACCCACCGCAAAAGCGGCGGGCCATTTTAAGTTAGCTGTTATTTCGTAAGTTCTGGTTTGACAATCAGCACGTCGCAGATAGCGGAACGGCTGACGTAGTTGGTAACTGAGCCGACCATTAACCGTTCAACGGCGGTCAGACCAGTTGAGCCGATCACGATTAATTCTGAACCGTGGTCCGCAGGAAATTCCCGCGCAATAACTGGCTTAGGGTTTCCGAAACGCACGTGAATGCTGACATCGGGAACACCGGCGTTGATGGCCTGTTGCTTCAAGCTTTCCAGCCGGTCTTGAACGTCTTGTGAGAGCTTGTAAATGACATCGCCGCTCACAGCGCCACCATAAGTATCGCTGAATTGGTTAACTTCGAGGACGTTTAAGATATCAAGATGTGTTTGGTTACGTTTAGCGACTTCGATTGCTTTTTCTAAAACTGGTTGGGTTGCCTTAGAACCGTCAACGGGAACCAGAATGTTCTTGTATTGTTGTAACATAAAGAATGCCACCCCTTCACGAGACATGTTGATACTTTACCTATACTATATCATTTATTGGCGAATGTGTAAGCACTTAATTGCACGTCCCGCAGTTAAAGGACGTGAAAAAGCCGCAATTAAGGGGGTTGACGGATTGTAAAAAAATCTGCCGCTCACAATTGAAAATGCGTGGCGATACTTTTTCGCTGATTTGGCCGTAATAGCCAGAAGACGGTAGCCAGTTCGGTGAGGAATTCGATGGTACTAAAACTGATAGTAAATAGGTTGGGTGCAGCCTGAACAACAGAGCCCGTTCCAGCTATGACGATGAAATCATTAGCAAAATGAAGGACAATCGGCCACCATAAGCTACCCGTCCGTAAGTAGATGGCTGCGTACAGGGCACCGAGGGCAAAGGTAAAGCCAACTTGATACAGCGTGGTGGGGAGATCTTGCCGGGCAAGATTCATCAGGTGAGAGAGCCCAAAGAGTAGGCTACTCCAGAAGACGGCGGGTAGGACGTTACCGAATTTGCTCAGGCGAAGGAAACTTTCCAGAATGTAACCACGAATGAGTGTTTCCTCGAAAAGAGCCACGACGGGGGCAACGGCGAGGTCCGTCAGCGTGTGTTGTAGAGACAAGGGCCCCCTGAGCGAGACGGCAAGGGCTAAAAAAGCGAGGTAGAACAACGGCAGGAGGCTGACGCGTAACTGACGGGGAAAGGGTATCCGTGGTCGCCAGAAGAGAGGAGTGTCCAGCCAGAATTGAAGGAGGCCCGCCAATACGAGTAGTGAGAGGCCATCCTCCAGAACATTCTGGAGGTTCGTGTTGAGGTGGTAGGATACCAGGATTCGACGCATAAGCAACATGAAGCCTAGCATACCGATCCATACAAGGAGCGTGGTGAAAATTGACGCACGTTTTATCTTCATCCGGGACAGCTTCTTTCGTTACAGAGTTAGACGCGGTCACGTGGTACGACCATCAGGGCCGTTGCGGCTACGTTGAAGCGGTGTTGCATGACACTGTCGATCTGGCGGGTCAGGTCGTAAATCGTAGCGGCCGTCATCTGCGGATCAACGGCGACAGTGACACTGACCATGATGAGGTTACCGTCGTAGTAGGCTTTAAGGAAGACTACCGAGCGGACTCCTGGGAAGGCGGCAATCTGTTGGCGGTAGCGGTGTTCCAGCTGGGGATCAAAGTAATCGACGAGGTTTAGGCTGCTAGTCCGAAAGATTTTGATCCCGGTATAGAGAATGTAGCAGCCTAGAATCAGACTGGCCAGGCCATCGAGCCAGGTCGCCCGCAACCAAGCTACGCTAATGATGGTCAGAACGGTCACGGCGCTAGTCAACGCATCCGTCAGGGAGTCCCGCGCGGCCGCAGTCAGCGCGGTATTGGCGAGCACCTTAGCCCAGTGGCGGTTGGAGAGCCACAACCCGGTCAGAAGAAACCCGGAAATCAGGGCGCCAACGACAGCAACGCCTTGTTCCAGGTGATAGGTCGGCCGCTGAATCAGGACGAGCAGGGCCTTGTAGATGATATCGGCGGCGATGATCACCATAACCAGGCCGGCAATCAGCGTGTAGATCGTTTCAAAGCGAAAGCGGGATTGCTGGATGCGGGGCCCCAGGGTGGCCTGTTCCTCTTTGGAAATGGGCGCGCCCCAGAGGTCATCGTCCTTGGTTTTGGCGGCAATGTACAGCCCAGTCATGAGGAGACCCGTGGAAAAGATGCCGGAGAGGTTATTGAAGGCGTCGGCTTGGAGTACCTGTGAGTGGCCAACTTGTGCGCAGAAAAACTCCACGGTGAAGAGGCCGAGGTAAATGCTGACGTTTTCCCAGAGGTGATGGTGGGCGCGGCGTAAACGGTCAACGGCGGCGTGTTGAATTTGGTCCCAGTGGGGATTGGCAGTGGTCATGGTAACATCTCCCGTTTAGTTAAAAGTAGCCCTAGTATTGAGCCTAACGGGGGTTAGTGCCATTCTAACGACTAGGTTGGGGAGGTAGGTTAACCGATGGCAGGTGCTATAACAAAATAAATATCGGGGTGGTGTTTCAGCGAAGGAATTTGGTGTCTGGTGGCTAGTGTCCCATGACCTTCAGCGTTATTAAAATGCTTATAAAGGCTGATGTGGCGGGGATTTAATGCTTGGTGTTTGTCAGGCATTCGCGTATAGTGGCGAATACAGAAACTGAAATGGAAGAGAGGGTAGTTGTGGCAGCAGGTATGGCGATTGTGATAGCTGAGGGGGGGAGTGTATCGGCATAGAGATGGCCTGTGTGGTGCTGTTGTCTTACTTAGGGTTAAAGCTAGCGTAGCCGGAGGAGGTCAGGGATGCAGTCAGCTGTGGCGACGGTGTTAGGCCGGGCGGTTGGTTCTCCCCGGTCTTACAACATGGGATGACCTTGAAGACACGTGGGTTTTGCGTGGCTTCAAGGCAAGCCGGAAGCCCGTACTCTGGCTGAAGGCGGTCCCCACAGCAGACGGAATCCCTGGCAGCCGCAGGCGAAAGGCTTTTAACCGTAAGGACAACAAAACCGCCGCCTCCCGAAGGAAGCGACGGTTCCAGTGAACCTAACGCTACATCAGCTTACTTCATGCTTGAAGAAGTTAATGACAGGTTAGTCCAGAAGTTGTTGTTAGCAGCGCCCATGTCAAAGCCCTTAACCCGCTTGTTGACAGGACCCCAGTTGTAACTGAAGGAACCTGGGGCAACGGCAGCTTGTTCGTTCATGTACTTCTGCCATTGCTTGAAGGCCTTAGCACGGTAAGCATCGTTCCAAGCCTTGCTGTTGTTCATGTTAGCCATCAATTGCGTATTCTTCTTGGATACGAAGTGACCCATGTTGTAGGTAGCGTCTTCACCGTACATTTGCGTAGGGGTAGGTTCGGATGATAAGCCCCAGGCAGCGGCGTAGACATCAACCTTGCTTTGCTTTGGTGATTGCAGAGTGGAGTAGAAACTGTTCATTTCCATCGTCTTACCACCGGTAAACTTAACGTTCAAGCCAACCTTGTGCCATTGTTGCAGGTAGTCTTGGTATTCAGCGGCTTGGGCGGAAGTTCCGGTCATGGCACCGAAGTAGATGGTTAACTTCTTGCCATTAGGATCAGTACGCCACTTGCTACCGTCGCGCTTCTTGTAGCCGGCGTCAGTCAGTAACTTGTTAGCCTTCTTGATGTTCAGAGGGTAACCCTTGGCTGAAGAATCCCAGTACTTGCCGAAAATTGGTGGAATCAAGGTGTTGGCACGCCAAGTAACCCCGTTCCCGAACTTCTTGCTGATAGCATCGAGGTTCAAGGCGTACATCATAGCTTGACGCAAGCTCTTGTTGGCCATCTTGCTGTTCTTGTCCATGACGTTCTTTTGCGTCTTGGTGTCGTAGTGACCGACGTTAAAGCCAAAGTAGTCGTATGCCAAGGCTGGTTGACCGACAATCTTGTAGTTCTTGACGTTCTTCAATTGCTTGTAGTCGGTTCCGTGCATGACACTGTTAGGCACCGTGAAGTCGTACTTGTTGGATTGGATAGCCTTGTCGATGTTGTTGGAAGAAACCACGTTGATCGAGATGTGCTTGATTTGTGGTGTCTTGCCATAGTAGTACTTGTTAGGTGACCAAGTCGTGGATTCACCTTCGACCACCTTATCCAGCTTGTAAGGACCCGTGAAGAGGGGGTTCTTCCGAATTTGCTTGGATGAAGCTAACTTAGCAATTGGCACGTTCTTGATGTATTCATAAGGTTCAACAGAACTCCAGATAAATGAGTTACCAACGTACTTCATGGCAGGGGTAACCTTGGTTAAGTGAATAACGGCAGTCCGGCCCTTTTGACCGTCGGGGAAGGTGATCCCAGAGATGGTCTTGGCGTTACCAGTATGGTAGGCAGCCATCCCCTTGATGGCGTTGTAGTCAGCAGAATATTGTTGAGAAGTCGTGTTCTTGTTGGCAATAACTTCGTATGGATATTCAATATCCTTTGCGGTTACAGCGGAACCGTTTGACCACTTGGCATCTTTACGCAAAGTAATCGTAACGGTCTTAGCTTTCCGGTTGATGGTTTCGTTAGCTAACCCACCCTTGATAATCTTGAAGTTCTTGTCGGTATGGAACAGGCTGTTGGTGTTGCCGGGTTGGTCACCACCAGGTGAGAAGACGTCAGCATCTTCAGCGTTGGTCGACAGAACGGGATCGGCAATCCCTTGGAATGGCGCGTCGTTTGGTTCGGCAAGCTTTAATGTACTGTTCTTTGTCGCAGTCTTGTCGGTTGCCTTGGTGTTCTTGTAGGCAGCCTTTAATTGAACGGAAGCACCACTGGTTCCGCTCTTAGAACTGGATGAACTTTTGCTGGAACATGCTGCGAGACTAACGGTTGCGAGGACCGCCATCGCAGACAATGCGAGCTTTTTCTTATCCATACTATGTTTCCCCCTTGATTTTAAAAATCCTCTTATGAGACGGGCGGGTAATTCTCCTCAGGATCACTCGTCATTACTACGCTAGGCTGAAAAGCTACTGTTTGAGTGGCCACCATCTCCTCAAATGGGTTATGACTTTTAAGACTAGTTGACGGAACCTTGCCGTTGTGAGGAATCCGCAGCGCGACGCAGAACTTGGCCAACGTAACTAATTGATAAACAAAGAATAATGATTTCGAGTGCGGCCGGTAACCACGTCCACCAGTACTGCGTGATGTTGTTCGGGTCGTTGGCGTTGGCAATCATGGTCCCTAGGGAAGGCGTCTGACTTGGTAGCCCGAAGCCCAGGTAGGAAAGCCCAGTTTCAACCCCGATGTTCTCGGCGAAGGACAGGGTACAATCCACGATGATCAACGACGAAATGTTGGGCATGATTTCTCTAAAGATGATCTTCCAATGACTGGTCCCGGAAGCTTTAGAGGCGGCCACGTAATCCTTTTCCGACTCGGCTAAGGTCCGTGATCGAATCAGCCGTGATGTTCCTTCCCAGTAGAAGATGGAGAAGATGAACGTTAAGGTGACGGAGTTGTAGTGTGGGATGATGGTAACCAGAACAATGATCATCATGGTCATTGGTAACATCATCATGAAGTCGTAGATCCGTTGCATCCCCCAGTCGATGTAGCCGTTGAAGTACCCGGAAATCAGGCCCCAACAGATCCCGAAGGTGGATGAGATGACCGTCAAGCCAATGGCGATCCCAATTGAGTTCCGTGAACCGACAATCAATTGCTTAGCAACCGAACGGCCAGCGGAATCGGCACCGAGCCAGAAGTCTGCGGTAAAGGGTTGGTTGAAATAACCCATGATGTTGGTTTCCATCATTTTCGGGGTGTTGATGAACAAGGCCCCAATCATCACGAAGAGAATGAAACCGACGATAATAATGAGTGCTGCCATGGCGGGTTTGTCCGCCTTGAATTCACTCCAGATGATTTTAGCCGTCGAAGGGGTGGCTTCCGCCTGAGCCTCTTGAGTCAGCCGGGCTAAATCAGCTGCGGAAATGTCTGAGTGTTGTTCGAAATTTTCTGCCATTCTGTTTTAGCCTCCTTTACTGGATTCGAATTCGTGGATCGACAATGCTGAGAATAATATCTGAAAGTAACGTCCCAATCAGGTTCAAAATCCCGTAAATCAGGACCAGTGCGGTAATAACCGTGTAGTCCCGGAAGCTGATGGAATTCACAAAGAGTAAACCCATCCCGGGGTAAGAGAAGACCGTTTCGGTAAAGATCGATCCGTTTAACAAACCGGTGATCGAGTAACCAGCGAAAGCGGCGATTGGAAGCAAGGAGTTCCGGAAGATGTGGTGACGGTAGATGTCCTTGCTTGGGACCCCCTTGGAACGCGCCGTCCGCACATAGTCGGAATGCTTGGAATCAATCACTTCGGAACGTAAGTACTGGACGATGTTGACGGTCCCGAACAAGGCTCCGAGAAGACCAGGTAATAGAATATGGTAGAAACGCGACCCGAAGGTATGTAGCCAACCGCTTGCGTCTGACGATATTGATCCGGTCGTAGGGAACCAACCCAGAACGTAACCAAAGATCCAGATTCCGATAACTAAGATAACGAAGAAGGGAATACAGTAAGTGACGTAGGTGTAGACCCGGATGATAGTATCGGGTAATTTACCTTCATGCCGACCGGCGTAGACACCCATTGGTAAAGCGAAAGCGTAGGTCAGGATCATGGTGAAGAGGGCCAACCATAAGGTGTTGCCGGCCCGGCCACCGATCAGACGAGTAACGGGTTCCTGGTATTGGTAACTGTTCCCTAAGTCTCCGTGGAACAAGTGAACGACCCAGTTCCAATACTGTTGGTACCAAGGGTCGTACAACCCATTGATTTTCATTAAATGATGAATCTGTGCGGGGTCCGCCTTTGGGTTAATGGAGCCGGTAAACGGGTCACCGGGCATCGCCTTGGCCAAGAGGAAGACCAGAATACTTAGGATAATGACTTCCGGAATCATGATTAAGAAACGCCGTAGAATCGTTTTCCACATTAGGCCTGCACCTCCCCTTCCTGGCTAGCGAGTTGTTGCGCGATAGTTTGTGGTAGGGCCACGGCGTGCGTTGGGGTGACCTGCACCAGAGGGTAGGCCGCACCGTTCTCGTCGTAGTACTTACCCTGTTGGTCTTGGTAGACCTGTTCAACGGCTAACCGAGAAGCCCGGTGGGCCTCACGAGAGTTAACGTCGGTTTCAGGAATAGCAGCCAAGAGACGCTTGGTGTAGATGTGGAGAGGATGGTTATAAATATCATCCCGGGTCCCAATCTCGACCAGTCGACCACGGTTCATGATGGCGATGTTGTTACACATGTGCCGCACGACCCCTAAATCATGGGAAATGAATAAGTAGGAAATACCGAATTCCCGTTGAATCTTCTTCATGAAGTTCAATACCTGTGCTTGAACGGAAAGGTCCAGCGCAGAGACGGGTTCATCGGCGATAATCAGCTTAGGATTGGTAGCCACCGCGCGGGCGACCCCGATCCGTTGCCGCTGTCCACCGGAAAATTGGTGAGGATACTTATAGAGCGCATCGGCATCCAGCCCGACAATGTTTAATAATTGCAAAACCCGTAATTTTTCATCGTCCTTACTGAGATGCTCGAAGTTGCGGAGCGGTTCGGCGATGATGTCTTCGATTCGTTTCCGCGGATTCAAACTGGATAGGGAATCTTGGAAAATCATCTGAACATCGTGGTTGTAATCCAACTTACGCCGGTTCTCGGCTTGGGTGATGTCGAGGCCTTTGTACATAATGGAGCCACTCGTTACCTTTTCCAGCCCCACCACGGATTTCCCCGTGGTGGACTTGCCAGAACCAGATTCGCCAACCAGTCCGTAGGTTTCGCCGGCTTCAATGTTGAAGCTGACACCATCCACGGCCCGGACGGAATCGGTGATCCGATTCCAGAACCCGGAGCGAATGGGGTAGTGGACTTTTAAATCTTTGATTTCGATTAAGCTCATACCGTCACGCTCCCTTGCTCATCTGGAAATTGAAAATGTTTGTAGCAGGTGCAGCGGACTTCGTGGCCCGGTGCGACCTCGTGCATCGTTGGATTTTCTTCGTGAGCCTCGGCAGGGACCCAGGGAATTCGGGGAGCGAACCGGTCACCCTTGGCTGGCATCTTCTGTAAGGAAGGGACGTTACCCTTAATGACGTAGAGGTCATCGTTTTCGTTGTCCCGTTGTGGCATTGACCGCAGTAGGGACCGCGTGTAGGGATGTTCAGGCGTGTTGAAGACCTGTTCGGCTGTCCCTTGTTCGACGATTTGGCCAGCGTACATGACGGCAACTCGGTCGGCCGTTTCAGCAACGACGCCCAAATCATGTGTGATAAGAATGATACCAGCGTGGTTTTCCTTTTGAATGTCGCGTAGTACATCCAGAATCTGTGCTTGGATGGTAACATCCAGTGCCGTGGTGGGTTCATCGGCGATGATTAAGTCTGGCTTGCAGGCAATCGCGATGGCGATGATGACCCGTTGGCGCATCCCACCGGAAAGTTCATGGGGGAATTGACGCGCCGTTCGTTGAGGATTAACGATCCCAACCTGGTTTAACAGTTCAATGACGCGGTTGTGCTTGTCTTCAGCGGATAAGTCGGTGTGATAGTCCATGACTTCGCTGATTTGTTCTTCAATTCGCTTCAATGGATTCAAGGCTGACAGAGGATCTTGGAAGATCATTCCAATCTTAGCGCCTCGGAATTGGTTATAACCTTTTTCATCTAACTTGAGGAGGTCGGTGCCTTCGAAGTCTACTTCGCCGGAAATTTTAGTCTCTGCCGGATCATGGAGACCCATGATGGTAGTGGCCAGGGTACTTTTACCACAACCTGATTCACCAACGATGGCGAGAATTTCGTCGTGTTGGACCTGGAGGTTAATGTGGGAGATGGCGTCGTAGTACTGGCCATTAATTTTGAAAGCCGTGCTGACGTCCTTAATGTTTAGAAAGTTTGATGCGGTTTCCACGGAAATCCCTCCCAATGTTCTAATCTACCTCTCATTTGTAGATGAAGCCTGATGAATAAACGCATTTGCGTATTCAATTCGCTCCTGAACAATAATTGTTTTTGATTATAGTTAATCAAATTCTCATTTACAACCCCTTAATTCTTAAAAGTAGTCATAATTTATTCATAAAATCCTCATAAACTTTGTTATATCAATCTTCTCAGATAACTTATAAAATGATAAAAAATTTAACTTAAATGGTGTAAGTTGGGTAATTTGCTTGCTGAACCAATGATTAACAGGGCTAATGTATACAAACTTTTGAAAAGTTATGCATGTATATTCGAGATGAGAATTTGCTCATTGATTGTCAGAGAACGAGATGTTACGTCACGGAATGTGGTATGATACCAGTATTGATTACAGACTTTTTGAAAGCGATGGCTAGACGATGAGATTAGACTTTTCCGTTGCCGTGCACAGCCTGCTCTACCTGGACGAAAATCGTCCCCGGAAGATTGCGAGCCGCGAACTAGCAACGTCACTACAATTAAATGCGGTGATGATCCGCAATATTCTCTCCGTGTTGCACAAGCAAGGCTACATTGAGGGTTCCGTTGGGAAAAATGGCGGGTACCAATTAATTCGGAGCCTTGATGAAATCAACGTGGGGGAACTTTACGACCTGACGATTCCACCGACAATTAGCTACGCACGGTTCATTACGGGCGATTCTAAGGGCACGAAGGCCACGGACACGACCGACATTTCTGCCAATATTTCGCAAACACTGACGGATCTGTTCACGTTAGCCGATGAGGATTACCGGAAGTTCTATCATCAATTCACGATGACTGACCTCAAACAAGACCTCCACGCTCACGGTTATTTCCGGCGTCTAATTAACGACTAGTTTGTGAGCTAAATGCTACTAAACTTTAGTTAGCGGCGTTATAATAAGGGTACAAACTCGAATGGTGACTAAGGCCACCATTAATAACAGTCATAACCGCCAGGGGTGAACTCTGACGGGGGCTGGATCCACACTATGTTGGGTGTGGATCTTTTTTATAAAAAAGAGTGCGGACCAAGGCGGTTAGACTCTGAGCATTAACGTCAATAAGGATAAAAGCCCGGGTTTGGCTTTTTCCTTATTGGGGTTAAGCGCAGGAGTCTGCCTTGTGGAGCACGTTTCAGCAGTGTAAGGTTGGAGAGAAAGGTTCTGAACCAGTAAAATAGTAGTCTGGATTTTTGGCTTAGTGGGGTTAAGCGCAACCAGCTGCTTTGTGGAGCACGTTTCAGCAATGTGAGATTAGAGGGAAAAGCGCCGAACCAGTGAAAAGTAGTAATCTGGCTTTTTCCTTATTGGGGTTAAGCGCAGGAGTCCGCTTTGTGGAGCACGTTTCGGCAATATGAGGTTGGAGAGAAAGGTTCTGAACCAGTAAAAAATAGTAGTCTGGATTTTTGGCTTAGTGGGGTTAAGCGCAACCAGCTGCCTTGTGGAGCACGTTTCAGCAATATGAGGTTGGAGAGAAAGGTTCTGAACCAGTAAAAAATAGCAGCCTGGCTTCTCGACTCAAATAAAGCACCCCTGAACCAGCGAAAATTTCCACAGAGATAGTTAACCTACCATCCAAATTTCGATGAAAGTAAAATCAACAGTTTCACATAATATAAGTAACTTCATAAATCCCTGCATTACCCAGTCCTTAAGCCGTTTTCACTGCATTAAGATGAGGCAGTTTGCACACTCTTTTCCATTATATTGGCACTAAATTGTAATCGGTTCCAATGCGTGCTATCATTTATCGTAGCCGGGGTCGTTACCCGGCGGTTGGTTAATTCGAAAGGGGTTTTTGAGTTATGTATTGGTATGCCATGAAGTCACATGATATTCGTCACAACTTAGCAACCGAGCAGTACTTAATGAACAATAAGAAGTTCGATGAGCCACTGGTTTTGTTCTACTACGAAGGACCTTGCATCATCGTTGGGCGGAATCAAAACACGTTGGAAGAAATCAATCAAAAATACGTGGAGGAAAATGACATCACGGTCACCCGTCGGTTATCGGGTGGTGGTGCGGTCTATCAAGATCTCGGCAATCTTTGCTTTAGCTTCGTGGTTGATAGCGACAGTGAAGAATTTGGCGATTTCAAATCCTTTGTTCAACCCATCGTGGACGCCTTGCACGCCATGGGGGCCAAGACGGCGGAAGTTTCCGGCCGAAATGACATCTTAGTTGATGGCAAGAAGTTCTCGGGGAACGCGATGTACTCACACAGCGGTAAGACCTTCTCTCATGGGACGTTGATGCTCGACGTGGACCAAAATGTGATTGCTCACACGCTGAATGTGCCAGAAGACAAGATGAAGTCGAAGGGCATCAAGTCTGTTCGTTCACGGGTCACGAACCTAAAGCCTTACTTGGCACCAGAATATCAAAATCTGACGGTACCCGAATTCAGAGATACCTTGCTGAAAGAATTGTTCCACGTGGACAGTCTCGATGCGATTGCTGACAAGGAAGTTCAGATTGCCGACAGCGAAAAGGCAGCTATCGATAAAATCTTTAACGAGTACTACGCTAACTGGGATTGGGTCTACGGCAATTCTCCTGAATTTACGGTCAAGAAGCGGCAACACTTCACGGCTGGGACCATCGATGCACGGTTGTTGGTCGACAATGGGAAGATTGAAAATATCAAATTCTACGGTGACTTCTTTGGGCCAAGTGATGCCACGGAATTGGCAGATCAACTCAAGGGTGTGCGCTACGACCGCGAACATGTGGGGGCTGTCTTGAACAGCGTCAACACGCAGTTGTACTTCAACGGGATTGATACCAAGGACGTGCTGGACCTGTTAGTCGATTAATTATCGTCTAAGATTAGTGGATTTGCTGATTTTATAGGCTAGATACGTTAGAATAGAAAATGAAATTGACGAAAGCGTGGTCGATTGGGGCCACGCTTTTAATTACTTAGCACTTATTGAGGAGTTTAATTCTAAATGAAAGATCGTAACGTGATTTCCTGGGCCATCATCTCGATGTTTGGTTTCCTAGTGATTAATTTTCTGATGTCCCGGACGTTTGTCGGTTTGGCCACGTCCATGAGTGAGTTTTGGCGGTCCACCTTCTTGGCAATCGCCCTGTATGCGGTGACCATTGTGTTGGCAGCATTGGACTGGAAGCCTTCGTTTTACCTGATGGGGCTGGTCATTGCGCTCTACACGCTGTCTCTGATTAGCGTGCTGATCACGATGTGGAGCTACGACAAGGCAACCTTCATGATTCGGGTGTTGATGTCGGCGGGGAGTATCGCCGTGATGGTGATCAACGCCTACTGGTTAGTTCTTGCGCTACGGTTACGGAAGCGCGAGCGAGATAAACGCGACCGGGAAAGATTTCGGCATCAAAACGAGGTGGATAAATGAAGCGAGAAGTACAGACGTTTATTGACGCAGTAGCGGATGATAAACTGGAACATTTCACAGCGGAGACCACGCAAGCGAAGTTCTTTGCGGATCCAGATGGCGTGATGGTTCCGTTGGCGGATTTCATCCGGCAACAGATCAGTGCGGACAAGTTGGCGCAAGCTGAGTTAAACGTGACCGATACGGAGGTTTCCGTGCGGTTGGAACTGAGCGTGATTAACTTGCCATTGCAGGATACCAAGACCATCGGTAAGATCATGGAAACGGACGAAGAACGTGAGCTCAACGTCTATGCTGTGATTGAAACGCCAGACATCAACGTTTCTGGTCTGCGAATTGATGCATTGGCACCGGCCGCGACCTATGTGGATCAGGCTGCTACGGCTGATCAAAGTCTGCATGACTGGTTAGGTCTGCAGATTGAAAAGCTTCAAGCCGCTGCGACCAATAAAGAAGAGACTGATGTAAAGAAGAAATAACCTTGCGTTGGGACAATGGCTGTGGTAGTATTGTCTCTATGCGATGAGTCGAGAAATCACGCGTTCCTTGCTTGCAAGGGGCGTCCGCGCAAGCGGCTAGGTGAATTTGTCAGCAGGGCACATATGTCACCGTATTGTGACGTGTCTGATTTTGAGGGAATGTGGATTCCGAGATAAATCCATTCGTTTCGACGAATGCTGTGTGAAAAACGTCTGATTGGCCTTTGGCCGATTGGGCGTTTTTTTTGCGCTCATGGCAGTAGTTATTTTGTAAGAAATAAGTTTATGGGTGCGGACCTAATCGCTTTGATTTTAGTTTTTCCAAATTGTAAGCGGTTAATTTTATAGTGTTAACGAAATACTTCGAAATTATATAATCTCTTTGATAGAGCGCCCCTTCTATATTGCTGGCTAATTTAATAGCCATATAAATTAAGGCTATTGACCACATTGATAAATATGTGGTATCTTTTATCATTAAATTAATGTTATAGTTTTTACATAGAAAAAACTAATAAATGAAGGCGATAAATAAAGGGGAAAATAATTTATGAAGAAGTGGTATAAAGGACTCTTGGCTTTAGCGGTTGTATTGAGCGTTGGCGTGGGTTGGAACCTCATTTGGTCGATGAGTAGCCACCAAAAGAACACGTTGTCACCGAGTACATCAGTTAGGGCGGCTGTGGTGAAACGCGTCAAGACCAGTGAGATGACCCATGTTAGGACAACGTCTCAGGCCAATCCTGCCGATAATCAGCTTGATTATCAGGTACAGTCTAAGCCGATTAAATACGTTCGGGCGAAGACCATGATTCGCCGCTACGAAGACGTTAACCTGACGAAGGTTGTGCAGGCTTACCAGCAGGGGACGGTCTTCACGGTTAAGGGCTGGGACTATGCCCACACGGCTTCTGGTACCAAGCGCTACAAGGTGGTTGGTGGCTACATTACTGCCAACAGTAAATACGTCACGGCGATTCAATAGATTTCCCCGGAGGCTGCCAGCAATGGTGGCTTTTGATTTCCCACAATTGCCCACGAAAACCCGTCGGTAACACCGTTCAGCCATTGTTCCCACTGGCTAATCATTATATACTAGCCTTGTGAGGGGCGATGACCTATGGGAAAGAATACCAAGCAACGGCTTTCGGCGGCGCTCGTGACCCAGTTACAGCGGACGCCGGTCGACAAGATTACGATCAAATCGATCGTTGATGCCTGTGACCTGACACGGCAGACCTTTTATAATCATTTCAGTGACATCTACGAGCTAGTTGAGTGGACGGCTAAGGAGGCCACGGCGGAATCACTCAAGAACGTCGCGGATTATGACAATTGGCAACACGGCTTCTACAATGTGATGGTGACCATCAAGGCCAATCGTTATCTGGTGGAGAATACCTATCAGTCGGCGTACCGTGACCTGCTGGAGAAGTACATCTACGCCGTGCTTTACCGGTACATCATAGCCGTTGTTGAGCGCCAAGCAGTGGGCATGCAAGTGGCGCAGAAGCACAAGGACTTTATTGCACATTTCTATAGTCTGGCCTTCATTGCGTTGATCTTCGAGTGGGTCAAGGACGGACTCAAAGAGGATCCCGGCGACATCGTTGAACAGACCGGCGTGCTGATTCAGGGAGACTTTAAAAAGGCATTACATAAATACGCGGAGTAGGCGTCGGACTCAATCTTTGAAATCACGTTGCCGCCAACTTATCTGGTGAAGAACAAACTAAACTGAATTTTTACATTCCCAGCGAGCTGTCAAAATCTTGACAACCCGCTTTTTCTGTCAATTGTTTCCGCTTTCTTCTGGCCTTATCGTTGAGACAAGCAAGAAATCCAAAACGAAGAAGGTCATCTCCATGAATATCTATCAAACGATGTATCGGCCGCTAAAACCGGCTGGAATTGACGATCGACGTGCCAATATTGTTGGTGGTGGGATTGCTGGACTGGCAACTGCGGTATTTCTGATTGACGACGCACAGATGCCAGCGCGTAACATTACGATTTTCGAGAAGAAGCCCGTTATGGGGGGCTCGATGGATGGAACCAAGGATAGCCAAGGTTACCTGTGTCGGGCCGAACGTGAGCTGGAACCCTACATGGAATGTCTGTGGTACCTCTGCAGTAAGATTCCATCACTGGAGAATCTCGGGCGGACAGTGTTGGATGACGTGGTCGACTTTAACCGTGATGAACCCATTCACAGTGAAGCGCGGGTCATCATCAACCAAGGTGAAATCGACAGTCACTACCACGATTACAAATTAAAGCCAGAATATGCGGCAACCATGCAACTAATCGTGAACTCGACGGAAGAGGAGTTGGCCGACAAACGGTTGGACGAATTCTTCGATCCCGATTTCTTCCGCACAAACTTCTGGACTTGTTTCCACAGTCAATTGGCTTTCAAACACTACCACAGTGCGATCGAATGTCGGCGTTACTGGCAACGGTTCACCTTCATTTCTCGGCACGAGTATTTGGAAGGCTTCGTGCACACGAAGTACAACGAATACGATGCCATCATCTTGCCAATCGAACGTTGGTTGATCGATCAGGGTGTCCGCTTTGAAAATAACTTTAACGTGACCGACTTGGGCTTCTCCGACGCCAACAACACGGTCAATGAAATTATTGCAACCCGTGATGGCAACGCTGCCAACGTTCATGTGAACCGGCAGGACTTGGTCTTCGTCACGACTGGTTCCATCAGTGAAAATAGTACCTTTGGGGACAACCACACCGTGGCCCCAACGAACCGCGATACTGAGGACATGGGAACCTTCACGATTTGGCAGAACTTAGCAAAGAAGGATGCGAAGTTTGGTCATCCTGAGAAGTTCTTAGGGCAGATCGACAAGACCAAGTGGATCTCATTCTTCCCAACGGTTAAGGATTACCCTGAATTCTTCAAACGGATCGAAGAGATGTCTGGTAGTCCGGCTGGTACGGGTGGTCTGATGACGTTCAAGGATTCCAACTGGGACCTGTCGTTTGAAATTCACCACAAGCCATTCTTCCCGTATCAAGCTGACGATGAAGAAGTTGGCTGGGGCTACGGCTTGTATGGTGAAAACGAAGGGAATTACATCAAGAAACGGATGTGGGACTGTACCGGGGATGAAATCCTAACGGAACTGCTCTACCATCTGGGAATGCTCGACATCAAGGATGAAGTTCTCGCCCACACCTACATGTCGACGGCGATGATGCCATACTGTACCAGCCAGTTCATGCCACGTAAGGCGGGCGATCGTCCGCTGGGTGTGCCAGCTGGATGCACCAACTTGGGCCTGTTAGGGCAGTTTGTGGAAATTGACGATGACGTGGTCTTCACGGTAGAAACTTCCGTACGGACCGGGTTAGAGGCCGTCTATCAACTGCTGAACTTCGACAAGAAGCCGCTGGAAGTCAACCCCTCGCGTTACGACATCCGGTACCTCTTGGAACGGCTCAAGCGATTCCAAGGTATCCATGGCGATGTGACGGTCGCGGACTTGCCACAGGTTGAACCCGCAGAGTTGCCCGCTCTGACGGAGAAACTCCTGAAGGTTGTCAACGCCGTACCACCGTACTACCAGATGTATCTTGGCCGTGACCAAACAATCCCCCAAAAGGCCGCGGTGCTCCATCCTAAGGCACCACACAGCAAATAATCGACCCTTTACCCCCGTAGATTCTGTGTGATGTTTGTGAAAAAGGCTGCCGTCATGGTGGCCTTTTTTGCGTTGTTAAGTGATCAAGATGACTCCTATCCGTATTGTAATATGGGGTGAGAATGATGGTCAGAGCAAGTGAATTTGAGCTATAAGGTTAGTCGGAGAATTCAGATGGTTTGCGTAGTATACGGGACTGCCGGAAGTTTGGCTAGCCCCCTAAAATAAGGGGATTTATAAAAGGCCGATGCGCGACCGGAGCTATCGGCTTTCAAATTTCTAAAAGAATTTTCTTGGGTTAGAGATTCCACTAATGTCCGCCCAACACCATGTGAGACCTTATCTACCCCGCCTATAAACAGTTATGCTATTCTAAAACTATCATAATGTTTTGAGGGGGATTTTGGATGAACAAAGGACGCGTGGAGGCTTTCACGGATGCGGTGATCTAACCATCATGGTGCTGGAGTTTAAGACACCGGAGGAACCAACGTTTACGGCGCTAATGGCGAACTGGAGCTATCTCGTGGCGTATTTGATTAGTTTTCTATTTATCGGCGTGGCTTGGTACAACCATCACTACATGTTCAGTCTGACCAAACGGGTGACGAAGAAAATCTATTGGGTCAATAACCCCTGGATTCTGACCATGAGTATGTTGCCGGTCTCAACGGCTTGGGCTGGGCGGTTTATTAACGATGTCCACCCGGAGTTATTCTATTTCTTTATTTTCACGCTGTGGGCCTTGGCCTACGCGGCATTGTCCTATACCGTTATGCGAACCAACCGGAAGGACCATCCGGAAATCGCCGAGAAAATTCGAAAAATGCCGGCTTACCGACTACACGCGAATGTTTGGTTCTGGCTGATCTGGGCGGGTGTGATTGCTCTCATCTTTTACTGGCCACCAATATCGTTGGTTTTCACCTTGGCGGAGTTGGTGCTGATGGCCGTTTTGACACCGGCAGATAGTGATAAATTGTTTTAGGTATTTGAATACTGTATTTTTGGAAAGGTGACTTATTATTTCGTGTTGTTGTACACCTTGTCGATAATATTAGGCCGCTGGGAGGAAGAAATTCATGGGCACAAAAAAGTCTGTCACCAAGAAAGTTCAAATTAGTATTGATAAAAAATTAGCCAATGATGCTGAAGCCATCTTTGAAGATATTGGGCTAAATCAAGCGACTGCACTGACAGTATTTTATAAAAAAGTGGTGGCGGAGGGTGGACTACCCTTTGATTTAAAGCAAACACCAGAGCAACGGAGAAATTGTCGACTGCATGAAGCTTTGACAGGTATTCCGGTCCAGAAGTTAGAGAGTCGTGGACAAATTGAAACGTGGTTTAAAGATGAGACTCAAGATTATTAGGCACGAGGCTAGGCTTCCAAATTGAATTGAGTTAGACTGAAATGCATTATTTGAAATTCGCAGACGTTAAAGAGACCCATCAAAACATACAGATGGGCCTTTTTGGCGCAACCGGCCGGACGTGGTATCCTAAACGTATCAATTGTTTTGGAGGAGTCTCATGCAAGATGAATTATTTAGTATTCCGCCAGTCGTTTATTGGGGCTGGTTGGTGCCGCTCTTATTCGGCGCCATCTTCTTTACCAGTTATGCTATCGAGAAACGGCGACTGAGCAATGGTATTTGGTTTTCACTATTTTTCTACAGCACCATGGTCATGCTAGCCATCTCGATTATGGGATATGGCAACAAGCTCCTGTTTGGTTTTAGTCTGATTGCCTTCATCGTGGTGATCCTACTGATTGGGCTGGCGTTCGCGCTCCAAGCCTTTCTCTTGCTGTGGAATGCGTGGATCGTTTGGCGCCGCGAGAGTCATACCCTGGCCAACATGCTGACGTTATTCCTAGGGATTGCAATTCTGCTGACCCCGTTTATCGTGCGGCTGACCTCGCTCTACCTGCCATTACCGCTGGCAACGTTCATTAATCTATTTCCTGCTATGGTGATTATTTACGTGCTCTTTTGGTTCTACAACTACTTAACGATGCTGGTGATTTATCAGTTCAACCATCCGCGCTACCGGCAGGATTACCTGATTGTCCTGGGGGCAGGGCTGTTAAATGGGGATGAGGTTTCCCCGTTACTGGGCCAACGGATCGATCGCGCCTTGAAATTTTACCGTAAGCAGCTGCGTAAGATTGGCCAAGGCCCCGTGATCATTTTCTCCGGAGGCCAGGGTGCCGACGAAACGGTGTCGGAGGGGGTGGCTATGCGTCAGTATGCTATTGACCATGGCTTGCCGCCTGAACAGGCGATTGCTGAAGATCAGTCGAAGACCACCTATGAGAACATGGTCTTTTCCAAGAAGATCATCGCGGCCCGGGGTAATGTTCAACCACGAATAACGTTTGTGACCAACGGCTACCACACCTTCCGCGCGGGGATGATTGCCCGCAAGGCTGGTCTGAAAGCCAACGGTATCGGCGCCCATACGGCGAAGTTCTTCCTACCCAACGCCATCATTCGCGAATACATCGCCATTTTCGTTGGCAATAAGCGCTGGCACGCCATCGCCATTGGGCTGATGTTCGTGCTGAGCCTGGTTCTGGTTTGGGCGGAATATCAATAAGATTATAATGCGTTTTGATTGTATCTCCTCAAGGGTTCCTGTAGTGTTGATCCCTGAGAGGTGAGAGCCGTGGAATCTTTGAACCTACACCAAGTCGAGCAGCCAATCCGTTCGTTGGCAACGTATCAAGATGTTCTGACACGGGTAACGCCAGAGAATATGGTGATTTTGACCGAGAATCAGGCACCTAGGTTTGTCATGATGACAGCGGTGGATTTTGAACGTCAGCAGAAACGGTTGGCGACTTATGAACTACTAGCTATGCTTATCAAATCTAAATCAGGCAAGGAGTATTCCTTAGCCGACCTTAAACGAGAGTTCTTAAGTGGCAAAGATTAAAAGTAAAGAACTATGGTTGTCTTTCATTTACCATTCTCTTACGTATAGCAACTAATTTTAATCCGTAACAAAACAGGAATTTCAGGTTTCTCCACAATAGAGAAAGTTTGAAATTCCTGCTTTTAGTTACTCATCACGATGAGCCTGATAGCTTGCGAACACCGCGTAACCTAGTGCGATGGCCAGCAAAGTTCCCAGACCGTAAAATAAGATATTCCCCAGTGCTACCATAAATGGAGCCCTCCCTACGTCGATTAACCTCTAATATAATATCAAAAGGTTAATATCGGGTAAACCGGTAGCGGCTGGTTTGTTAATTTGTAATATTTGGAGGGCTATTTCACGAGGTAAACGTGGTCCTTGACCAAGTCAATCGGCGTGAAGTGGTGGTTCAGCGCGCGGGTATCCTTGTTTTCTAGGAGCTCGGCGTGATTCCAGAAGTCCTCGGATCCGGTTGCGCCGTGGGGTTCGCCAATGACGACGAAGTCTACGTCCTTATTCGCGGCCCGGATGGCCTGTAGCAAGTCCCAATCCAGCGGTAAGCCGTCGGGAGACCAGGACATGACGACCACGCCAACCTCATCCTGATACTTTTCCCAGGCAGCGACGGCGGCGAGTGGTTCAATGGCTGTCAGCGGATGCCGACCCGTTTCGTTTTCACTGGTCCACGCCTGACTATCCGTGGCGTAGACCGTCTTGTGGGCGTCGCGGAGTCCTTTAGAAATGTAGCCATTGCCGGCCATTACTTCCAACACGGCCCGGTCACCCACGAATTTCGCGAGATCGGTCACAAAGGGTGCGGATGTATAGGCCCACATTCCGTAGTGATTCTCTAGGTAATCGCGGAAGGACCGCAAGTCGTGGTCCAAATCGGGCAGAGCGGCAGTCAACTCATTCCAGAGTTTATCCCCGGTTGCATCGCCAGCGGGGTACTTTTCACCCAACTTCTTAAAGATCTGATCCTGCACGTCATCGGGTAGCTGAAGGAGGGGCACTTGTTGTGGCAAATCGCCAGCAGCCAGCATCCGGTCGGCCAGCAGGATATTACTGATCAGAATCTTAACGGCAGGAAAGTCATTGAATTGATGATAATAGTCCGTCATCCGCGCGATGTAGGCGGTTTTTCGCTGATTTAAGGGTTGATGGCGAATCTTTTTCTTGAGCTTTTTGAGTTTTTTAGGATTCAAGGGAGAGGGTCCTTTCGAAAGTGAATTTGAGTTTTTATAATGTTAATTCAAGGTTTTAATAACTATAAGAAAAGATTGTAATTGGGTCTATGGGGCTAAATCTGTGTTAGCCGTGAGAATTATCTTAGTGGCTGGACATCAACTTTAAGATGAAGTTAGTGGCGACCTGTTTTTTGATTCTGGGGGTGGCCACTGGAGTTGACTGACGGTAGACCATAGCCGGAGGAGGCCAGGATGGAGCCAGCTGTGTCGGTGGCGTTAGAGCGGGTGTTAGGTTTTCCCCGGTCTTACGGCACGGGACGAGCTTGGAGATGCGCGACTTGGGCGCAGCTTCAAGTCGAGCTGGAAGCCCGGACTTTGGCTGGAAGCGACCCCACAGCAGGTGGAATTCTGGCAGCCGCAGGCGGGGTAAGGCGGACTATAAACACAAGTTTAGCTCCCAGAACCAATAAAAGAGTCGACCGGCGAGAACCGGCCGACTCATCGTATTAATGGTCGTCTAAATGCAGATCCAATTCTTCCTGCTGGTTGGTATCCTGCGGCGTAGCCCGGTTTTCCCGGCCGTGCAGGTAGCCATCGATCAGTTGGTAAATTTCGTAACGATCGCGGCCACTCAACAGTTCCCGGTTGAAGCTAAGCTGCTTACCAGAGAGAAACAACCGTCCGAGGTCGTACTCATCGCGTTCGGCCTTCCCAGTGAGGTAGTCCATGGTGACGTCGAAGTATTCCGCGAGCTTACGAACTTCAACGAATGAAGGCGTCCGGATACCCCGTTCCCAATTTCCAATCTGTGAAGCCGTATTTTTGGAATGATCATCCGGCCCCACGGACTGTTGTTCGTTTAAGGCCGTTGCCAGTTGTTCCAATGTAATGTGTTGACCGCGCCGTAAAGCCCGAAGTCGTTCAGAAAACATTCAACTCACCCGTTTCTTTCGATAGTCTTTACGCTTATTATACCACTTAGCGTTGTTTTTAACCGAAAGTTGACTATTTCACCAGTGAATCGGTTAGCCGCATAAATTCTGCGACGTCCTGCTTGATCAGTTTGACACCAGCCAACCAGAAGTCCGGCTTGGTCAGGTCGACCCCGAGGTGCTTCTGCGCCAGTTCCTCGGTGGACATGTTCGCCGTGTCCCGGAGGAGGGCGATGTAGCTATCCTCGAAGTCACCTTCCTGCTGGGCCTTGGCGTAGATCCCCAGACTGAACAGGTAACCGAAGACGTAAGGGAAGTTGTAGAAGGCGGGTTCGTCGATGTAGAAATGCAGCTTGCTAGCCCACAGATGAGGCGAGTAGGTCGAAAGGTCGTGACCGAAGGCTTCCTTCTGGGCGTTTAACATCAGCTCGTTCAGCTCAGCTGGGGTGACCAGCTTCTTCTGCCGGAGTTGGTAGAAATGCGTTTCAAAGAGGAACCGCGCGCGGATGTTCAGGAACATTGCCAGTGGATTATCCATCTTGGCGTTGATCAGCGTGATCTTCTCCGCATCGGTCTTAGCGGCTTTCACGTTGGCATCCGCCACGATCAATTCGCCAAAGGTTGAGGCCGTTTCCGCTACGTTCATGGCGTAATCTTGCCGCAACTGAGGTAAGTCCTCCATGACACTGGAGTGAAAGGCGTGGCCCAACTCATGTGCTAGCGTGGAGACATCGTTTGGCGAGCCGGTAAAGGTCATGAAGATCCGAGATTCATTGGTCTCCGGAGCACTTTCCATCCAGCCACCCGGTGCTTTGCCCGCCCGGTCTTCGGCTTCGATCCAACGGTTTTCAAAGGCCTGTTGTGCGAGGGCGGCCATCTTCGGAGAGAATTCACCGTAGTGCTTGATAATGAAGGCTGCGGCCTCGTCGTAAGTGAAGTGGTGGAGTTGGCTACCTGGCAAATTCAGGGGCGCTTCCACGTCCTGCCAGCCGGCGTGTTTCTTACCTAACAGTGCCGCTTTACGGTCGAGATAGTCGAGCAGAAATTGCTTGTTATTGTCGACCACTTGCCAAATGGTGTTCAGGGTTTCGGCGCTTAACCGGTTGTCCTTTAAAGGTTCACGCAGAAAATCAGTCGTTCCGTGAGCAGCGTACTCGGTCAATCGGAAGCCGGCCAAATGGTTCAACGTGTCGGCAAAGAGTTGTTCCTTGTCCGTCCAAGCCTGTTCCCACGCGGGTAAGAGGTCGGCCCGGTACTGCGGATCGGCGTTTCCCAGCAGATTGTTGTCGGCTTGCCCGGCAGATAGCGTGGCGGGGTTACCGTCCGCATCGTGGAAGGGCACGGTGACCGTGGCAACTAGGGAGTCGTAGTGAGAACTCCAAGCGGCCTTGCCGTCGAGGTTGAGCCGGCTGATGAGGGCCTCGGTCTTGTCGTCCAGTAATTCCTTGCCATCTTCGCGCATTTCCTTCAAATTGAAGGCGATGGGTTTGAGGTCAGGTTGGGCCAACATCTCGGCGAAGTTAACGTCGGGAACCTGAACCAGAACTTTTTTGAGCTTACCACTCACGTTGTCGGCCTGGGTTCCAAGGTCTCGTAGTTGGGCTTCCATCGGGGCAACGTCGGGATTATTAACGTCCGCGGAACCCACGGCAGTGATGAAGATCCCCGCCTGGCCGATGGCGTTGTTGATGGCCTGAAGTTGGGTGATCAGTTTTAAAAATTGCTGATACTGTGGGGCGTCACTGGCCGCATCCCAGCGGTCCAGGAGATCACCGAGGGCCGCAATGGCAGTCTTGGTCTGTGCCAATTTCGTTTTCAACTGGGCGGAGTTGATGCCGCCACTAAAGAGTGAATCGAGATCCCAATTCAAAGAATATTTCATAAGCAGGCCCTCCTAGGCAGTATTTTAACTTGAATGAAGCGGGTGTAACCCGGTGAAATCGCATGTCGACGGCGCATGTTGTGCCTATTATAGCAAATTTCGTATCGATTGCGCTGGAAGAAAGAACTCCGTATACTAACGGAAGAGAGAAATTGTGCGCAGGCCCATCGTGGCGGGCGCGGAGAATTGGGAGGCAACAATTGTGAGTAAACGAAAGAAATGGGGACTAATCAGTCTCGGCGTGATCGTTGTGCTGATTGCGGGGGGCTTGCTGGGTGCGAGCCTGTACTTCTACAACATGACGGTGGCTAGCGGTAAGAAAGATTTTGTCGCGAGTGGGGCAACCCTGAAGAAGAGCGACCCGATGTATAGCCAGAAGAAGTGGTATCAGGATGTGAAGAAGCAACGGTGGACGGAAAAGGCTGCTGGGGCCAATTTAAAATTAGTCGCGGACTACATTCCAGCGGTAAAAGCCACCAAGAAGACAGTGGTGCTGGTCCACGGCTTCGGCTCCAATAAGGAAGCTATGGGCGGCTATGTCGCCATGTTCCATCAACTGGGCTACAACACGCTGATTCCGGATACCCGTGGCCAGGGACAGAGTCAGGGGAAAGTTATCAGTTATGGTTACTATGAGAGTAAGGATTATTTGAAATGGGTCAATCAGGTCATCGCCAAGCAGGGAAAACAGTCGCAGGTCGTCTTATTTGGGGTCTCCATGGGGGGCGCCACGACGATGATGACCAGCGGCTTGAAGACACCGAGCCAGCTGAAAGCCTACATTGAAGACTGTGGGTACACCGATGCCCAGGCGGAAATCACCTACCAGGCCAAGCAGATGTACAACGTTCCTTATTGGCCGTTGGTGCCGTTAACCAGCACGGTAGCACGGGTCAAAGCCGGCTTCCACTTCAAGGATGCCAACGCCGTAGCCGCGGTCAAGAAGAATCATAAGCCGATGCTGTTCATTCACGGTGGGGCGGATACCTTCGTGCCAACGCGGATGGTCTACCAAGTTTACCGCGCCGACAGCGGCCCTAAGCAACTGCTGATCGTGCCGGGCGCTAAGCATGCTGCGGCGCTATCTCATAGCCCAGCCCTGTACGAACGTAAGGTTAAGGCCTTTTTGGCGGAATATGTGAAGTAGTTAAGGTTAGTTGGGAGGTAGGTGATTCACATGGAAATCGAGACAACGCGGCAATTTCGGCCGGTGACCGATACGGTGCTGGGCCTGGGTGCGACCCTTTTGATGGGGGCTATCGATGCCGATACCTTTCTTAAACACGGCGAAGTCCTGGTCAGCGCACAGACGGGAAACTTAATCGTGGGCGTGGTCAAGCTGGTCACGAGTGGCTGGCAGGCTGCGTGGGTCAACGGGTTCGTGTGGGTCGGTTACTTTCTGGGTTGCTTTGTGGCACAGGGGCTGAGCGAACACGTGGGTGAGCATAATCATCGCCGGCAAATGCGGTGGCTAATGCTGATTGATGTGGTAGCTTACGCCGCGCTGGCGGGGCTACAGCGTAGTCTGCCGGAGCAGTGGCTGTTGTTTTTCCTTGGGATTATGGCTGGTTTTGAGCTGACGACTTTTCGGCAGGTTGGCGGGATTGCCATCAACAATGGTATCATGACCGGGAATACAAAAAATATGGCAACGAGTGCCTACCAGGCATTGATCGATGGTAATCGGGCCGCTCGCAACCGCTTCTTCCGCTTCATCCTAGTCCTGGTCACCTTCCTATTAGGGTGTGCTGTGGGTGTTAGACTCGCCAATTTGGCGGCGCTCGATGTTTTATGGATAGCGAGTGGTTTCAAGCTGGCGCTACTGTGCTGGCTGTTTGTGCCGATGGCTATGGAAAAACCGCGCACGTGAACGGTTGGGTTGTGACCGTAAATAGCGTATAATTAACGAGATAAGTGACCAACCCACCCGAGAGCCTTTCGGGACTGAAAACTAAGGAGCACAGCATATTGTTAATAACAGGACTAATTATCGGTCTGTTGTTGATCGGGCTGGTGCTCGGCTACCTCATCAGACGGCGACAACACCGCGCAGAATTAATGGCGGTGCAAGCAGAAGCCCGCGAGATTATTGCCCAGGCGACCGAGCAGACCAAAGCAAAGGTGGACCAGCTTAACCAAAAGAGCCGGCGCGATACCTTGGCCTATCAACAATCCGTAAAAGATGAACTGACCGAACAGCAGAGTGACATTCAGGTAAGAGAACAACGGCGTCAACAACGTGAACAGCTTATGGGGCAGATGGCCGTCCGCTTAGACGACCAGACGGCCATGCTGGATGAGCGTAGCCAGGCTAACCGAGATCAACGGCAAGCGATTCATTTGCGCCGCGACCAGGCAGGAGAATTACGTGAGAAGCGTGAGGAAACGCTGGTCGAACAGGCGGGGATGGACGTAAAGGCCGCGCAAGACACGGTGGTTCAAAACACCGAGTTGGAATTAAAGCGTGATCGTGACGTTGAAGTCAAGGCACTGAACGACAACGCCGTGGCGAGTGCCGAACGCTGGGCCAAGGACGTGGTGCTTTCCGCCACCGAGAGTGGGCCGCAGGATTTGCCGAAGGAACATTTGGAACACACCGTCACCGTCCCTAATGGTGAGATTCGCAGCAAGATCATCGGTCGCGAGGGCCAGCACATTCGCCTTCTCGAGACGTTGACCGGGACTGATTTGATTTTTGTGCCAGACGATAACACCACGTTATTTATCAGCACGCACGATCCGATTCGCCGTGAAGTGGCCCGGGTGGCTCTGACCAATCTGGTCGCTAGTCGGCGGATCTCCGCAACGCAGATTGAAACGCAGGTCGAAAATGCCCAGCGTGACGTCAACCACAGCCTGTGGGAGACCGGGGAACAGACCGTTAGCCTGCTCCACGTGGGCTGGATGCATCCCGATCTGATGAAGCTGATTGGGCGTCTCAAGTACCGGACCAGTTACGGTCAAAACGTGTTGCTTCACTCGATTGAAGTGGCGCAGTTGACCGGTGCCATGGCCGCACGCTTGGGATATAACACGCGATTGGCCCGCCGTGCCGGCTTGCTCCATGACTTGGGGAAGGCCATCGACCATGAAGTCGAGGGGACCCACGTGGAAATCGGAACGGAATTTGCCCAGAAGTATGGCGAAGAGGACGTCGTGATCAATGCGATTGCGGCCCACCATGGCGACGTTGAGAAGACGTCACCACTGTCCGACCTAGTTGCCGCAGCCGATGCCATTTCTGGTGCCCGGCCCGGTGCCCGGAGCGAGTCAGTTGAAGATTATATCAACCGACTACGTGCGCTGGAACAGATTGCCAACGAGCAGTCTGGGGTCTCGGAAAGTTACGCCATCCAGGCCGGTCGGGAACTACGGATCATCGTCAAGCCACAAGAACTGGATGACAGCGCCTCAGCTGAGCTGACCCAAGAAGTGGCCAAGCAGGTTGAAGCCAAACTGACGTATCCCGGCAAGATCAAGGTCACCACGATTCGAACGTCCACGGCGGTCGAATACGTTGGCGATGAAAAGAAAAAGAAGAAGCACAAAAAGAAAAAAGCCGCTAACGCCTAGAGTGTTACGGGTGAATTGAGGTAGCCAACCGGTAGTGATCCGGAGTTGCTGCCTTTTTTGATGGATGTTTATTATTTGTGTTGGACAATTTGAGAATGAGATTGCTGGTTGCGGAGAAAGAGGCATGCAGATTAAATGTGAGGTGTGATAATGCTGGCGGGCTAGATTAATGTAAAGCCGTAGGGATGGTGAAAATGGGCCCAACTGTGGGAATTATCTTAGCGGTGGGTTACGCCGCTTAGATAATTGGTGCGGGTGAAACTCGGTTCTCAGAGGTTCATCCGCAAGCCTAAAGACCGTTCTATGGCTTTAGGCGTCCGCCCGCAGTGTCCCGGCCCATTTTCACCATCCCGAAGGCAATGGAATAAATTCAAAAAAGCAGTTATCACTAGTATCTCGGGAAAGGAGATAACAGTGATAACTGCTCTTTACGCAACGCAAAAATTATTCAGGATCGTAAACCACGGTAAAGTTCTTATTCGCTGTGGCATCAATAGTCGGGTGTTCTTGCAGGTAATCCGCAATGATTTCACTCATGGCACCCTGACTTTCAGCGCGAATCTTGTCGGCGCTGTACATCGGGTAGTGGCCACCGCCGACCGCACGATACTGGTTCAGTGCAATGCGGAGCCGTTGGTCGTCTTCGATTGGCTGACCGTGGTAGGTGAGGTTCTCGATGCGTTGGCCCATCGGCTTGGCCACGTTGATTCGGTAGTCAACGCCCTCATACATGTCGTAGTTGTATTGACGACGCTTGGGGTGAATAAATGCCGGATTGACAATGATTTCGCCGTCTTGAGAGCTGAAGTAGCGGGCGGTTACTTCCAGCGCGCCCTTCAGATCTGCCCCGGTAATGTTTAAGAGGGATAAGCCGTTTGGGTAGACGTAGTTGGTCATAATATTTCGCATGGTGATGGGGTTTTCAAATCCACGGGCTTCATCGTTAAATAGCGCCGTTGCGGAGATGTCTGCGCCCATCGTGGCCATTTGAACTTTTTGAATAAATTCGATGTAAGGTGTCTCGTCGATACGAGCTGCGAAGGGATCGGTGAAGGTCATGTCACCCTTGATGTGGCCTAACGGTTGATCTAGCCAGTGGCCGACCTCATCGTTTAAACCATTTGCGGCTTTTAAAACTTTTTCGTCCAGTGGGGCTTCGGCTGCGGAGACCAATTCGGAGCCGTGGTTGACGACGATGACCTTGCCGTTGGCGTCCCGGTCGAGGTCCAACGTAATCTTACCGATGGCTTGGCCTCGGAAACCGGGTTGCGTGGTCGGAATGTCAAAGACATCTGTCGCCAGTTGCCGGTGTTGGTGGCCGGTGACCAGAGCATCGATGCCAGGAATGGCCTCTAAGATATGGTAGGCTTCGTTTTCGCCGACGTGAATGTCATTAGGCTTACCCGTGGTTAAATCGCGTTCAAAGCCACCGTGATAGCACACAACGACGATGTCGGCTTGTTCACGAATGATGGGCACATATTTTTTAGCAGCAATGTAGGCCGATTCGAATTGTAGGCCACTGATGTTGGTGGCCTTTTCCCACTTGTAGACGGCTTGGGTGGTGAGCCCCAGCACGCCGATCTTGATGCCTGCCTTTTCGATGATTCGGTAAGGTTGGCCGTATTCGGGGTCCCCATTACTATCTAAAATGTTGGCGCACAAAATGGTTCGCTTGGCGTCGCGAATCGCAGCTTGTAAGTACTTTTGACCGTAGTTAAATTCGTGGTTACCGAGAATCCCACAGTCGTAATCGATTTGGTTATAAATGTTCATCAAGGGTTGAGGATCGCGGTCGGGATTCACCCGAGCTACGTAATAGGCGAGGGGTGATCCCTCGAGAAAATCCCCATTCTCAATGGTGACGACCGGACCCTGTTCCTTGGCGGCGGCTTGCTCTTGGGCAATGACCGTGGCCGCACGGGCCAGTCCGAAGCCCAGTTGGGTCCCCTTCTTCACGTAGTTCGTGGGGAAGACGTACCCGTGGGTATCGCTTGTCGATAAAATTGTCAGCTTCATTAGATCTCACCCTCCAATAACGTCTAACAGATCACTAGCGAACAGCCGCCGAATCTATAACGTGTTAAAGAAATTATAAGCTAGTTTGTACCGAGTGTAAATTTACGATGGCAAATTCTCTTAAATTATGAGGAGTTTTCTCACAATTGGGTGGGGAAAGGGAGCGGGAAACGGTTTCTTTTGACTGTGGGGATCTGTCTGGGATGTTTTTTGTTGGAAAGTTTGGAGATAAGGTAGTTTTTAGTGGGGTGCGGGGGATTCTGTTGGTAGGGTAATTTTGGAAATATATGATTTTTAGGAGATGTGGGTTGGGAAGAGGAGTGATGACTGTCCAAAGAAGCCGTTGTTGACTATTTTAGTTTGGTTCGATGGGTTTTCTCTCGCCAGAACACTTGGGAAATATGCGGCCTCTGAAACGAGTTGTGCGAGGTAGACTCTTCCGCTTAGGCAAATAAGAGATTTCTGGTCGGCGAAGGTTGTTAGTGGCTACTTTAGTTTGGTTCGTTAGATTTTCTCTCGCCCGGAAACTGGGGAAATATGCGGCCTTTGAAACGAGTTTCGCAAGGCAGGTTCTTCCGCTTAGAAAGCTAAGTCCTCCTGTCCGGCGAAGGTTGTTTGTTTCGTTAGATTTTCTCTCGCCAGAACACTGGGGAAATATGCGGCCTCTGAAACGAGTTCCGCAAGCCAGATTCTTCCGCTTAGCAAAATAAGTGACTCCTGCCCGGCAGAGCCGAACAGAAGCCCCTTATTTCCCTAATGCTCGGAATCTAAACGGCTTGCTTCACTCTCTTTAACAAAAAAACAGCGACCGGACCAAATTGTCCGCATCGCTGCTTGAAGAAAAAACGTTTATTACGTTTGGAGTTGGTCGATACCATAGCGGGTCGACCGTAATTTTTACTTTGGAGGAGTAAAATTATTAACTTATTCGTTCGTAAATTCGTAAGTTATGAGGACAACTATAACAGGTAATTGTGAAGAAAATATGACGGTGGGAAAATAATCTAGTCAGCACCGGCAAATTCTTGGGTGTAGAGCATCTGGTCGGTTGAAACTTGTTGGTAGAGTTCGTCTGCCAGTTCTGAGGGGATTGCGCCGGCCGTTCGTCGTTGTTGAATGTAAGTGTATTCGTATTGGAAAGCTTGAATAAATAATTCATTTTGTTGGTCCGTTGACTTGTTGGCTACGAAGCGGCTGTGACGGGCGTTGTAGTAGTTGCGGACGGCATTTACTTCAGTCTGATTATCTACTGTAGAAATTTCGGTTAAAAAGTTAATGACGTTTGTGTAAATGTCAGCTTCAATTTTTAAATAGTTTTCACGTTGCTGTTTTCTAGCAACATGTTTAACGCGACGCCAATTATGGCTGAACATGAACGTTATCCGGTGGCTAATGAACCGGAACCACAATGACAAGTTGACGAAAGGATTATGACTGCTCATTTGTGATTTCATCACCAGTATCCGCACGTAGCGGTTGGCAAAGCCATTAGAAATGACATGATTATCAGCTAGGCTCTGGACAGTCTTGACCTCTACCTGAGCCGCTTGATTGATCAGAGCTCGAACCTTTTTACGATCGGGTCGGATGTCGGTAGCTTGGCTGCTCAGGGTTTCAATTACGGATTGGGCAGCTGCGGTGTTATCCGGATTTTCTTGGGCGAGTCGTTCTGCAGCGTAGGCGACTAGCGCTTTACGTTCTTGAATAACGGTATCGGGGTCTACAACGGTTGTTTTCTTAGGCAGGATAAACGGCAAGACAATAGTTGGAACCAATAGGCTCAAGATGATAACAATGGCAGCCACGAAGATCAGTGTATTTCTAAAGGGAAAGGCGGCGCCGTGGAGGGTTAATGGTAGTGAAAAGGCCATGGCTAGTGTAATGGTTCCGTGGACGCCAGAGAGGGCGCCAATCAAGGCGTTTCGCGATCGGTCTTTTTTACCAGAACGAATCATTGCCCAGTCGAAGCGAATCCAAAGGTAACGTAAGGCTAACATGACCAAGTAAAGGATAACGGCCAGCAGAAGGAAACTAGGCAACGATTTGGTGCCATCGCGTTGAATATTTACCCATACGGTTGGTAGGGAGACACCCAGCAGGACAAAGACAAATCCATTTAAAATACTGGTAAAGAAATCCCATGTGGAGCGTGAGACGAGTTGTAATTGCGTACTAGATAGGCGTAGTTGATTGCTGGAAGCACTATAGATCAGCCCAGCGGCAACAACGGCTAGAATACCAGATAGTTCAAGGTGCTCTGCGGCCAGGTAGATTAGAAATGGCATGATTAAATCATAAGGGATAATCACACTAGAGGAATCCTTTCCGCTCTGGACCAGGAAGACACGGATGATAACGGAGACAAGTCCTAAGACGACCCCGATTAATAGACCGCCAAGGAAGACCACAAAGAAGTGTTTGATGCCGTCACCTAGGGAAAATTGACCAGTAGTGAAAGCAGTAAGGGCAAGATTGAAGGCAACCAAGCCGGAAGCATCGTTGAAGAGTGATTCGCGTTCTAGCATGCCCATAACGCGCTCCGGCACAGCCATGTTACTGGTAATGGAGGAGACGGCAACGGCATCGGTTGGTGTGACGATAGCTGCGAGTGCGAAGGCTAAGGCTAGGGGAATCCCAACGATAACAGCGTGACTCAGGTAGCCCATGCCGACCACTGTTAATACCGCTAGAACGATGGCCATTGAGATGATTGACCCCATATTTTTGCGGAGCTCACGGGCATTCGCGTTTTTTCCGTCATAGAACATAAGGGGCGCAATGATAATGAGCATAAACATCTCGGGTTCAAGGACGAAGTGGTGGTACATCGGCACCAGAGAAAGAATGGCACCAGCAAAGATTTGATAGAAGGCTTTCGGAATTAACGGAAAATAGGGATAGACTGTATTGGCAACGATGGTCGCAACAATCAGTAAGACAACAGCGTAAAAGGCTAACAAAACGGGTTCCTCCCGACAAAAACGTAATTTATGATGTCCCTATTTTACGCTTCTAGGAAATAAATGTGGGGAGAAATCGCTTGTCAAAGAAAAGGTTTAGCCATTTTGGTTAGTTTGAGTAAGCGCTTTTATGAACTAAAGGAAGATCTGAATGAATATTAAAACATTTAATATGAATATTAATGCATTTTAGATAAAAAGAGACGCCGGGACCGTTTTTAGTCATAAATTTAGGTCATATCATGAGATAGTTGACTAACTGCCCTAACTTTGTGGGAGCTTTAGTGGCGATGCTTTCAAGGATTTTTGCGAGTTATCACAAGTGGATAAATGATTGCGAAAATAGTTGGGAAAGACAACCAACCCACCAAAAAATGTTGACCGTTATTTAGAAAGTTTCCAAAAAGGGTTGATTATTCATTCAATTGTGGTAACATATAAGTTGGTTCTACTAGATAGTTCAGTGAAATATTCGGGGGGAACCAGAACAAGTCAGTTGTTTTTTCTATCGTTACTCAATCCAACGATAAGGAAGTGCTTAGATATGATCAATTTGTATATTGCGCCAAGTAGCGCATCCAGTCGGAAGGCACGGGCATGGCTGAAGGATCACGACATTGCGTTCAATGAACGGAATATCAAGTCCAAGCCGTTAAATGCCGCCGAAGTTAAGCAGATTCTACGCTTAACGGAGAATGGCAGTGAGGACATCATCTCAACGCGGTCTAATGTATTTAAGGAATTGCACGTTGATTTAGATAGTCTCTCAGTTAGCCAGCTTGTTGACTTAGTTGTTAAGTACCCAGACTTAATTAAGCGGCCCATCATCTTTGATGACAAGCGACTTGAAGTGGGTTACAACGAAGAGGAAATTCGTCGGTTCTTACCACGTGAAGTGCGGACAGCCGAATTACACCACTTAGAATCACAATTAAGCTCATAGACCGGATCGATCAGTTCTCGGGGGAGTGCTGATCGGTTTTTTGTGGAGAACACTAAATATAAACGAATAAATAAAGCGATTGCCAGATCAACTTTTGAGTTGAAAGGGTGATCGCTTTTTTCGTGATTAACTGGATTGGTCAGAATTGTTCTGATCCAATAACTTTCGTAGTTTGGGGCTGATATCATTCGCGGCGTCCTTTTGATTCTGTTCATTAAGCGCCAACGTCTGAATGCGTCGTTTGAGTTCAGCAATGGTATAGTTCGTAATCAGTTTTTCAAAAACCAATCGGGGGCCCTGAGCCTCTTGAGAGGCCTCGAGAGCGGTCATATAGGCCTGGCGAGCTGCTTTGTCGGGTTGCACATTGATAACGGGATAGCCTGCTTGCGTTAAGGCCATATTCATGAGTAGTCGTGCGGTTCGGCCGTTGCCGTCTAGAAAAGGATGAATCGTGACAAATCTTTGGTGAAAATCGGCCGCATAGATAATGGGATGTTGCATCGCCTGGGCCTGGTTTGCCCAAGAAATCAGGGCGTCAACCGCTGGCTGGATATCTAAGGGACTGGTATAAGGACGATGTTCAGAGCCGTAGGGCCACACATCAATCGTCCGGTAAGTCCCGGCTTCGCTGACGTCATTTGCTGTTTTTAACGTGACGATCCGGTTGAGGTCTCGAATAATGGTGGTGCTTAGAGGAATGTGCTCCGTAGCTAGAGTGGTCATATATTCATAAGCGGCGTTAAGATCCAACGTCTCCAGGACATCCTTGATGGGGACGTTGTGAATGGTCATTCCAGTATCTAGAATTGACGCAGTTTCATAGCGATTGAGTGTATTTCCCTCGATGGCATTGGATGACCAGACGTGTTCAATTCGGATGTTTTTTTCGAGCTGAGCGACTGCAGCTTCGGATAGCGGTCGATAAGCAGCCATCTTAGTTTTTAACTGACTAGCTTGCTCTAAAAGTTGATTGAGTTCAGTATCCATGAGGAAAATCCCCCTTTCTGTTGTTTTCAATTTTAGCAGAGTTCTCTTGCCGAAGATAAAAAAAGTACTGGGCCATCTGCTCAGTACTTTTTCAAATACAGTCGATTTAAGAATTAGTGATACCAGTAACCAGGTTTCAGCTACCTAAGCGTGTTGCTGCTTCCGGTAGCTTTGCGCCATGTTGGCGTAACCGAGCTGTTCCAGGGTGTCAACCACGGTGGCCTCAATCGTTCCAGTTGCAACGACGTCAAAGCCGGCTAATTGGGCCACAATGAGGCTTTCTACGCGGTGGACAACGGTGGGATCGTTGGTCAGCGCCGTTAGTGCTGCATGGATCTGACGGGAATTGAACGGAACGTGCTCCCCAGCCAAATTTTCCACGGTTAGGCCACCTGGATACATCGTAGTCTGTGATCTTCTTAAAACGTCCATCGTCTCTAGCCCTCCTAGGTTTGCCGAACCCGTTAAACGAAAATACTAACGACCGGTTAAAATGAGTATAGGTCTATGTTACGATGAATTTCAGAAAAATACAACTAGATATAGTACGAATATGTGAGACTTTTCTACATATGGTAGTAAAACCACAGAGTGTGGTGTATCGAATTTTCTGTTACTTGATTCCCTTTAGACTTTCCTGACTGTGAATCAATTGGGCGAGCAGCGCATTGGTTGGGGCAGGAACGTTGAGCTTAGCGCCAAGTTTGGCAACGTAGCCGTTAAGAAAGTCAATTTCGGTTGGCCGCTTCTTAGCCATATCTTGGTGCATCGACGGGTAGTGCCCCCCATTTTTACTAGGGTCGAACTGTGCGGCAATCAGGGCCGTTACATCGGCCGCACTGAATTGGATCTTGGCTGCGGTGGCGACGGCTTCGAACTCGTTGAGGACGGCATCGTTCAATGTCCGCCAGTTAGGGAGACTACCGAATTCGGCGATGTTGCAGTCGAACAGGGTGCAGTAAGTGTTGAGGACGCTGTTCAGACCAGCCTTTTTCCAGATGGCGGCCAGGACATTTTCGGCCGGGCTAGCGTTGAGACCAGCCCCATTTAAGGTCGCAATTAGTCCGGGCAAGTCTGGGAACTTTTCGGGGACAATGGCCTGTAGGGAAATGCTCCCGGTTCCCGTGACCGTGATGTGGCCGGGTCCCGTGAGGCTAGAAGACCAGACCGTGGTCCCAGCGACGACGTGATCCTTAGGCACGTGGCGTTCGATGGTCTCGACGTTACCGATGCCGTTGGCTAGCGTCAACACAGTTGGCTGATTACCCAGTACACCGCTGAGTTGTTGGAGCATCTGATCCATCTGCATGGCTTTAGTAAAGAGGATGACGAGGTCAAACTGTTCGGTGACCTCTTCAGGCCGCTTAGCCGTCATGTGGTAGACGTGGTCAGTACCATCATCGGTCGTGACAGTCAGGCCTTGCTGTTGAATGGTCGTGACATGCTCGTCCCAGTTATCAATCAAGGTGACCTGGTTACCAGCTGATTGAAGCTTTACGCCAAAGCGGCTACCCATGGCACCCGCACCAGCAATTGCAATTTTCATTTCAAGCTCACTCCTTCTGTCTGCGTTACTCCCAGTGTAGCAGGTTTCAGTGGAAGTGGCGTAATGTGGGGGTTGATAATTGACATCGCACCGGAGCTGGCTTAACATTAAAAACAATTATTTGATGAGAAAATAATGAGAAAATTTATAAATAGCTAGGAGCGATGCGGTATGTCCCAAGGGGTCAGTGCACAAGATCTTTATCGATTAAAATCTGTGTCCCAAGCGTCAGCGGCGAATCAGCAGGTTTTCTTCGTCGAAAATAGTATTGATGAGGCTAACAATCAGTATTTGGCCCGCATTAAGCGCGTTGACCAAGCTGGTCACACACAAGATGTGGCGGTCAATGGCCAGTTGAACTTACAACCCGCCGTTGCCGGTGACCAATTATTTTACGCAGCTAAAGTTGGTACGGCAAAGCCACAACTATTTGCGGTGGCTGTAAATGATGGTGAATCGACGCTGATAACCACGACGACACCGAATGAAGCTGTGAATACGGTGATGGCTGCGGCCGATGGTCAAAGTGTTTATTTCAAAACGACCGAGACTGCCGAGCGCCCCAAGTTACCTAACCAAGAAAAGTTTCCTAAGACCCGGCACGTCACCCGGTTAGTCAATAAGGCCGATGGCTACGGTTGGCTACCACAGGACGTGACGTATCGGTTACGACGCTACTTACCGGCAACTGGAGTTGTGGAGGAAATCTGCCAACAGGGTGCCGACTTCAGTTTGACCTCGGTTAGCCAGGACGGGCGCTACGTCACCATTCTTCAGGATGATCATCCCGATGACGACCGTAATTTTGCCCACGGTGCGTATTGCCTGGACACCCAAACGGGACAGATGGTAGATTTGACGGCGAATTTGATCCACGGCCATTTTGCGGATGCCACGCTGTCACCCGATGGCCAACAGGTCGCGTTAGTTGGGGACAACGGCGCGGCTGGCCGCCACACTGTGGCCAACGTCTACCTCGTTGCCGCAACTGGTGGTGATCTGACCAGTCTGACTGATGACTTAGATGCCGACCCGAATCCCGAATTTGCTGGGGACTTTGTGCAGCAGGCTGGGAGTAAACTCGTGCGCTGGTTGGATGCCGACCGAGTCGTCTTTGTCACGGCCTTTCACGGGCACAGCCAACTCTACGTGGGCGATGCTCGAGGAATTACGTTAATCGATGATACGGCTCGCCAAATCGTGGACTTTGACGTGGTGGATGCCGAGACACTAGCGCTAAGTGTTTCCTATCAGGATCAGCCGAGTCAGTTGCGGGCATTCAAGGTGGCCGACGGTGCTGAAACCGTCAGCTATGATCCCAACGCGGCCTACGAGAATACCCACGAATTCGCCCATCCCCAACGTTTTGACTACACGTCAGTGGACGGTCAAGCGCTAGAAGGCTGGTACTTGCCAGCGCAAACCAACGCGCCGAAGCAGCCAGTCTTACTTTACGTTCACGGGGGACCACACGCCAACTATGGCGAGGCCTTCTTCTATGAATTCCAGGTCCACGCGAGTCGTGGTTACGGGGTGGTCTTCTTCAATCCGCGAGGTTCAACCAGTTACGGTCAGGCCTTCGAAAGCAACGTGAACGGGCACTACGGTGAGGATGACTACGATGACGTCATGACGGGGTTGGACGTGGCGTTAGCCAAATTCCCCCAGCTTGATGCGGACCGTCAGTACATTGCCGGTGGCTCGTATGGTGGCTTCATGACCACGTGGGCGGTTGGCCACACGAAGCGGTTTGCGGCGGCTGTCTCACAGCGGTCGGTGACGAACTGGATCAGCCTCTTTGGAATCAGTGATATTGGTTTCTACTTCAATCCGGAAGAACTGGCCATCGACTTGTTTGCAGACGGTGGGGTCGAATCCTACTGGAAACAGTCCCCGTTGGCCTACGCCCAGAACGTGACGACACCGATTCGTCTGCTCCACGGGGAGTGGGATATGCGCTGTCCAATCAGTCAGTCGGAGGAATTTTTTACAGCTGTTAAACGTAACGGGGTCGACGCGGACTTTATTCGCTACCCACAGAGTTTCCACGGTGTTTCGCGGAACGGGTTACCTAGCTTACGTATTCAGCGGATCGATGACATGACGGAGTGGTTCACGGCGCACCCTTCAGTGAAACGGGATTAGTTTGATTGAAAACTTCAAATTAGATGATGTAAGAAAAATTTAACCTTAATTGAGAGGGTCGGGGTCCGTAAAGGGCGTCGGCCTTTTTGGCGGGGGTGATGCGTACGTGATATGGCAGGGGGCTGTCCTGTTTGTTGGGAGGCTAAATAATAGGTTAGAATCCCCCGGTGTTGCCGCATTGCCCATGTACAGCGGCCTAGCAGAGGAGTATCCTTGCGAGTGGTGCTTTGGCACTAGACTAAATTGGTGTGTGTAAATTTAATGGATAAAAAAATTATTTCAGGATCATTTTGGCTCTCGTTTGGGAGTATCTTTTCACGAATCTTAGGCGTCGTTTACCTGATCCCGTGGCTGGCGATGATTGGTTCGCCCCAGCATCAGACCGTGGCTCAGGCGCTGTTTAATACAGCCTACACGCCGTATGCGTTGTTCATTGCGCTCGGGACGGCAGGTTTTCCGTCCGCCATTGCTCGGCGGGTGGCGTTCTTTAACGGGGAAGATAGCTTCATCAACTCTAAACACATTGCGTATGCGGGTTTTGGTTTCATGCTGGTGTCCGGCGTGATCTGTGGGGCTTTACTCTATGGGCTTGCGCCAATCTTGGCCGCTAACAGTCCCGTTAGCTCGGTGGCCAACGCCACGTTTGCCATTCGTTGCCTGGTTCCGGCCATCGTAATCCTGCCATCGATGAGCATTCTGCGGGGCTGGTTTCAGGGAAATGGGGACCTCAAACCGTTTGGGATTTCCCAACTTTGGGAACAGTTTATCCGGATCATTGTGATTCTTGGTGGGACCTACTGGTTGATTGAAATTAGTCACCAAGGCTATGTACAGGCAGTCTTCGTAAGTGTCGCGGCGGCCTTTGTTGGTGCCGTGGCCAGTTACCTCTACTTATTGGGCCATTTATGGCGTCAGCGCGGCGTTTATCGGCAAATGACGGCCAAGAGCCAGACGGGTAAGCAACATGCCGCGGGTAAGCTCCTGCGGATGATTGGCTATGAGTCGATTCCGTTTGTCATTGTGGGCTCAGGAATTACCCTGAGTCAGCTGATTGACCAGCTCTTCTTCAAGCAGATCATGCAGGGCCTCTTGCATCAGTCGGCAGAGGCCACACAGTATGTCTTCACAATCTTCTCGGCCAACCCTAACAAGATTACCACGGTGATCGTGTCGTTAGCGATGGCGGTGGCAGAGACGTCGCTGCCGTTGTTGGCGGGGAAGCTAGCCGACATCAAAAAGAATCGTCAAGAGATTGGCGCACTGTTGACCAACAACGTTCAGCTACTGACATTTGTTCTCTTACCGCTGGTGGTGTTGGTGAGCACCTTTGCCTACCCCATCTACGGGATCTTCTTCAACTTTGACGGGGCTGGGGCAACCTATCTGGTGGCCAACGTCTGGCAAAGCTTGATTCTGGCACTGGCGCTGGACTTGTTGACGGTGCTCCAGGCGTTACGGATGAGTAAGAAGGCCACGACGTACCTGTTGACTGGGTTAGGGATTAAACTAGTGCTGCAATTGCCGTTGGTCTACTTGTTCCAAGGTTATGGGGCGCTGTTGACCACGGGGATTGCCTTTGGCTGGATTACCATCGTCAGCTGGCGTCTGATCCGCCGGAGTTATGCGGTAGCTCTGGGTGGCATTCGGCCAATTATCCGGCTGAATCTGGTCTTTGCGGTACTAGCAACGATTCTGGTGGATGGCTGTCAGTGGCTCTTCGGTAGTGTCTTCTTCACGGGGAAACTGCTTACGATGGGTTACGCAGCCGTTCTTGGGTTGATTGCGGTCGGCCTATACGTTTGGCTGGCTAATCGATTAGGTGTGGCCCAGTTGATCTTCAAACGACCACTTAAATTAGAAATTCGGCGTTAAGGTATTGAAGTCTAGGCAAATTGCCTGGGCTTTTTATTTTTGTTAGACTTGGTAGGTATTAGGGGATAACTAGCTATAGGAAATAGAAGAAGTTAACCTAAGGAGTTATCAGAAGAGTTCTGGAGAGGAAGAATGGGGGATTGGATGCGATTTGAAAATCTGTTTTATCTTTGCTTTTTTGGCGGATTTGTTGTTTTCATGGCGTTTTCGGTACCTAAGTGGTTTGTCGTAATATACGCTATTTTAGGCGTTGTTGGAATTCTCTATTTTGATAGAAAACACAGGCAACATTAGAAAAATGGCGCTTATTTAGGTTGCGTTTTAAGAATAGGTCTAGGCAAACTGCCTGGACTTTTTATTTTGGAAATAAATCTTCAGAATGATTAGCTATGTAGGACTAAGGCTTGACGCCTGGGCGTTCGCAACCTATTATGCAACCATGACGGGCGCAACTAGCCCGGGCAAAGTGCATGATGTTCGGCTTTGTTCGCTAGGAAGCCCGGGACACATCGGGTATGATAAATTTAATCAAAGGGGATGAGAGCATGGAGAATGTGTTTAGTCAGCAGTTGGTAAAATTGCGGCGTCGGCAGAATTTGTCACAGGAACAACTCGCTCACGAGCTATTTGTGTCACGACAGTCGATTTCAAAGTGGGAGCAGGGTGAGACGTCACCGGATTTGGACACGGTTGTGAAGCTTGCCAATCTCTTACAGGTGGATCTGAATGAACTGGTCGGGGGCCAAGTAGCAGAAGCTAAAGAACAGTCTTACAAGGCAGTCAAGACTTTGCCAGAGGGACAACGACCGATGAATGGCTGGGAGTTCCTTTCGAAGAATTGGTGGATGATTTTTCCGCTACTGGTTGCGCTCAGCTGGGTTGTTGGGATGTTTCAACATTAATTTGATTGTCAGACTGATTAAGTTAAAATGTAAATAATTGTGAAGCGGTCGCCTCATCTTCGTCGTGAGGCGACCGCTTTATGTGACTACAGATTCTGATAGGTCGGTAACGAGGGCTTTGCAGGGCGCACTTAACTGAAAAGGTAGAAGTTTGTGGGATTCAATATTTGAAATGGGGGATAACAATTTTAGCCGGAGGAGGCCAGGGACGGATCCGGCCGTGAAAGTGGTGTTAACTGGTGTTTTGGGCCAGTTTACAGCACGGGCAGTTTTGAAGACACGGTTTTTTCGTGGCTTCAAATTGAGTCGGAAGCCCGTTTCTCAGGCTGAAGCGTCCCCACAGCAGGTGGAATCCCTGGCAGCCGTAGTGCGAATATTAACTTAGTCTAGTGGCGATAGTGCATGCCAATTCGTCTACATCAAAGCCTTAGTGCAAAACAAAAACCCTCGCTGCGACGTAACAGCGAGGGTTAGAATTCATTTCATTTATGAAGGTTAGACGAGATGTTACTTAACGTTTGCGACCCGTGCGTAACCAACGGCGTGCCACCAAGGTGCGTGGACGGCTTCAGTAACGACCCCACGGTTCTGGGAATCGATCATCCGACCATGACCAACGTACATACCAACGTGGGAGATAGAACGCTTAGACCCACCGAAGAAGACCAAGTCACCCTTCTTGATGTGCTTGTAGCTAACGTGCTTGTACTTGTTGTATTGTGCTTGAGCGGTACGAGGGATCTTCTTAGAAGCACCCTTCTTGTAAACGTAACCGGTAAAGCCAGAGCAATCAAAACGGGAAGGACCAGTAGAACCCCAACCGTAAGGCTTACCTAATTGGGCCTTTGCGACCTTATGTAACTTGCTGTAGGAAACCGTCTTAGCAGCGGATGCACTGACGGGTTGGTTAACGGCGATGCCGGCAACCGTGAAAGCCACCATAGCGATTAATGATAATACAATTTTAGTCAACGTCTTCTTCATAAATGTAAACAAACTCCTTTAATTTCAATTATTTTTTAGTATTAAATGTTCTTTCGTTCGATTCAACATGATTAATACTATCAGGGAGTTGTTACAGAAATGTCTCAAACGAATATCAATCGGATTAAAGGTGAGATTGTCGTTTGCAACATTCCGAATTATTCAGGGGCATATGCATGTGGATAATGCCGGTGGGCCGCCATTTCTGGCGTTAATGTCATTTGTTGCAAACGGCCAGATTTTCGTGAAATAAAATTGTAAGTTGCCGTGGAAATATCGATGATAGCCCGGTAATGGGTGTAATTATGGTTCAATTCGGCACGTCGACTAGGGTCGTAGGGGAGGCTAACTTCGGCTAACCAGTGGAAGATTTGATGCAAACTGGCAGCTGTCGTAGTCATCGGCCGAGTGCCCCAACGCCGCAATGCCATGTGAATGAAGCGGGTTGTAGGGATGGTTCCGGTGGGTAGCGGTGCGCCACTCTGAAGATAGTCGCGTGCGGCTGTGACTGTTCGGCCCGTGAACTCTGACCCGGGGATTTTCAGAAAATCGTTCAAGTTCTGCAAATGCGTGGCTAGAATTGGAGTGTTCGTCAGGACGCCAACTGGATTTAACTGAGCTTTCAGCGGACCACCGGTAGGTTCAATTACCAAGGTCTGCCCGCTGCGGTCACTGAGAATCCAGTGAAAGGGGTAGACGTAGGGGTCATTCCCCCAACGACGGGCCACCAGCGTGACTTGAGGAAGATCGGCCACAACCTCGGCCAACGTCGCGTGTTCGCCTAGAACCCAGTTGATAAAGTCCTGGGGTGTGAGGTTAATGCTGTCGGCAACGGGATCACTGGCATAGCTGACGACGCCGGGTAGGTAGAGTTCGGCGCAGGTGATGCCGCCCTCGTTGATGCCATCTGCCATGAGATAGGTTGAAAAGTCCGCGGCTGGCCGGCCCCCACCGAGAAAGGCATAGCGGGTCGTTCGTGGGGTGTGGAGCGCGGTTTGCCAGTGATAGTTGCGGGGTAAGAAGACGGGCCGCCAGGACGTGGTCGTAGGAAAGTCCATGGTGCGGGCGAAAAAGTGGTGTTCAGCGGCTGACGTATAGGTTAGACTAGTACACACGAGACATTCCTCCTCATAATAAAAGAATTAATTTTAGTATAGCTTAGGTCTGAGGAGAGTTAAACCCGCGCACGATGAAAATGGCGGCAACAATCCGTGAGTTGGTGGCGGTGTGCCGCAGCGTTAACGTCAGAATTTTCAGGAAGTAGCGCTTGTATTCCCGGCGTGAATCTCGTAAGCTAATAGAGAACAGAAATACCCGTAAGAGGTTTGTTTCTTGGAAGGGAATTGGGAACTATGAAATCAGCATGGAACTTAGTGGGGATGGGCCTATGGTTGGTCGTCCTCGTGACACTCGTGTGGATGGTCCATGACATGCGGGTCCGGCGCATTCGGTTGATCGTGAAGGAACACCGCAGCTTTTCGTGGCAGAACTTGACGCTCTCAACGATTGAGTTGGTGGTGTGGCTACTGTTCTTTGGTGGGATGAGTTACACGACCTTCTTCCAAAACGTGAATCAGTTAGGGAGCAATCGGATCAGTCAAACGACTCGCTATGAACCACTGGTCATCAATACGGGCGCGTCGTCCGGCTCAGCTTACTACGTTGAAGTCGACAACAGTGATGGCAAGAAGCCAGTGCAACACTATACGTACTTGACCGAAGGCGAGAAGTACCAGGTCAGCAGCACGGACGCCACCGTTTCGGATGGCAAGAAACCCATCAACTTGCCGGCTTCGGCCTATAAGTGGGATGAACAAAAGGTCGCCAAGTATGACCAGCGCCATCAAAAGGCGTGGGTCGGCGTCATCGAAACCACCTATAAGAAGTCATTCGTCAACGGTCTCGGGTTACACGCCGGTCGACTGGCGAACCGCTTCACGTTGATTCGGATTCCGGATCATTCCTTTATGTTGAAGGATTCGGGTTACACCAATTAATTGAGAAGTTTATGAGGGGTTCTGAGCGGATGCTTGGGGCCTCTTTTTTAGGCAAAGCCTCATAAATTAAAGACAATTAAAAATGGAACCGACTCGCTCAGCGAGTCAGTTCCATTTTTAAGTTATGCGTGTTCAGCAATTTGGAAATCGTTAGGGTCGGCTGTTGCTGGTGGATAATCATCCATTTGGGTGTCGCGGTAGTCCCACCACTCGTTCTCGTAGCCAAAGAATCCGGCTGAGTGCATGGCTTCATCGAGAATTTGGTAATGTTTTTCCTGAAGCGGTGTCCGCGTGAAGTCCCGGTGAGCGGCCACTGAGAAGTCGTCGAATTCCGTCTGCATTTCTAATTCCCTGCCAGCGGCGTCACACAGCGTGACATCGAAGGTAACGCCTTTTTGGTGGGAGAAGTTCGGGTTGGGTTTGGCGACGAACGAAGGATCGGGGTAGACATCATAGAGCCGTTCTTGTGCGGAGACGGGGCGGTAGGCATCCCAGACTTTCAGCCGATAGCCCTGTGACCGTAGTAGTTCGCTCGCTTTGGCTAACTTCTTCGCGGTTCCCGTTCGGGCGATGGCAGTGGCAAAATCGTAAATAACTTGATGCGTAAAATTATCCGTGGTGGCGTAGCGCAGGTCGACAATAATGCTGGGGTCCAGCGCTTGGACGTTGGTGAAGCCAGTTTCTAGTTGTGACATGTGGGGCACCTCCCAATTATAGTTAGTGCTAGTATACCGGGTTTGTGGGGAGAAAGCTTGTGAAGTGGCTTGAGGGGGTGGGGATGGTTTGAGCCTTTCTCTAATTATGTGGCGGAAACGTTGTCCGTGGGGCGGCTGGGTGAGTTTAACCATAGATTATGGGTGGGGCTAAGCCTTGGATTCTTTTTTTGGTTTGGGGCGCTCTTTGATTTTTATATAGCCGAAACGTGCTCCACAAAGCAGGTCCCTGCGCTTAACCCCATTAAGCCCAAAAGCCAGGCCCGGGCTGTTGACTTAATGACGTTAATGCTCAGGACCTAATCGCTTTGTTCCGCCCTCTTTTCTGAAACGTGCTCCACAAGGCAGACTCCTGCGCTTAACCCCAATAAGGAAAAAGCCAAGCCCGGGCTTTTACCCTTATTGACGTTAATGCTCAGAGTCTAACCGCTTTGTTCCGCACTCTTTTTACAAAAAACGACCAGAGCCTCAGGAGGGGTTCTGGTCGCAGTCAAGAAACACGAAAGTCACTCTAGCTTTCGCGCCTTTTAGTTTACGCTTTGATGGGGCGCGGGTTGTAGCGAGATGGCATGGTTGGTTCGGTCACCACGCTTAACGGGCGTGCTCGAGGTGGTCTTGCGCGTAGATACCGATGTCGGCTACGTGGACGGTCCCGCTGTGTTGCTTACCAGTGATCGTCAGAAGACCAATCTTGTTGTAGGCCATGGTGGTCGTGCTGTCGGCAACGACCGCAACCCCCATGACTTCACCGGTGTCGGCGTTGATGCCGGATGGAACGTCGATGGCGACCGTCTTTGCGTCGGCCGCATTAATCGCGTTGATGGCGTCGGCAAATTTACCAGTGATATCACGCGACAGACCCACACCGAAAATGGCATCGACAATCAGCGTGGCGTTGACTACGTGATTGAGGTCGGTCGTGAACGGAATGTGATAGTAGTTGGCAATCTTAAGTTGTTGGCTCGTCTGCGGGGTGGCCTTGGCCGGATCGCCCAGCAGATAAATTTCAACGTCGATACCGCGAATGTGCAACAGCCGGGCGACAGCAATCCCATCGCCACCGTTGTTGCCGGTCGCAGCCACAACCACGACACGGCTCAAATCAAAATCATCATTTAACAGGTTATTAAACGTTGCCAAGGCGGCGCGCTCCATGAGAACTAATGCGGGAATACCGATCTCGTTGATGGTATGCGCGTCATAACGTTGGGCTTCGGCAATGGTAATGGCTTTACTCATCATGAATCCCTCCTTAGATGGGGAAAACAAAGTTAATTATGAATGTTCCGTTTGCTGATCCTGCAGGACGCTACTGGAAAGTAATTGCAGTTGGGCGGTGATACTGGCGTAGTCAAAGTCGGCATCGGTTGGCGTGGCTTGTTGCCACCAATCGTGGAGGACCTCAATGGCTTGTTTTACCAAACGTTTACCATCGGTGGTTAGCTTCAAACGACGGTTACGACGATCACGCGGGTCCGTTTCCTTTTGCAATAGGGACAGCTTAACCAGGTGCTGCACCATCCGGGCCATGAGACCTTCGTCTACAGCCATCGTCCAGGCAGCTTTCCGCTGGTTCAGGTGGCTGGTCTCAGAGACCAGCACTAACAAATAAAATTCAGTGATGTTTACCGGCATTTCATCGGCTTCAAGAATCTGATTCATTGCCCGCTGGAATTGCCGGTGGAGAATGGCCAGGTTCGTAGTAAAGTCTAGTATCGAGTCTTCCATGAGCCACCTCCTAGGTAGTCAGAATGTTTGCATACCCCTAGTTTACACCAGATTTGAATAGAGGATAACATTCGCACTCGTTTCTTTGTCAGGAAGTGCTAGAATAGCAGTAAAACTAATTATGGGAGGCATTCCAATGTTTATTCAGATACCAACCGATATGGACGAGGTGCAGTTGCGCCAGTTACAATTAAAACAGCACGGTGAAGACAAGACCGAGGATGAAATTATTAATCAAGCAGTCTTGGACATTTTTCAGGGATTCCTAGACCAAGTGGAGGACGGTCACTATGACACCGCCAGTTGGCAGGGTGAAACACTGATCGTGACGGATATTGATGGTGTACAAACGGCTACGGTAACCGCACAAGGCGCCAGCTTCGGTGCTGACTTCCGGGAGAGTGCCGAAAAGCTCGAGTTACATTTGGAACAAGAGGCGGTTCGAGCATCGGGGGCGCGCTAAATTATTTGGTGTTATAACTAGTTTTGGATTACACTAAGGATGTTAAGCGTCCTTAGTGTAATGGATAGCACGAGAGATTTCGGTCCTTTCGATCGGGGTTCGACTCCCCGGGGACGCATCATATCAATCGGATTGTGTGAGACGCTATGATTACGTGGCGTCTTTTCTTTTTTCCAAAATACAGGTAGGTCCGTAAAATCGGGACCTACCTGTATTTAGCATAAAAAGTTATTTATTGAAATTCTTGGGCTTCACCCTCAACGGTAATTCGGTCACGACCAGCCTCCTTTGCGAGGTAGAGGTAGTGATCGACCCGTTTGAACCAGCTGTTGAAGTCGGCATCATCCGGTTGTAAGGCGGAGATACCAATGGAGACAGTCACGACGAGTTGTTGGCCGTTGATCTTTACCGGATGTTGTTGGAGCGTATCGCGAATCGATGTGACGATACGCTGGGCATCTGTGGGGGCGGTATCTTTAAAGATGATGACAAACTCCTCGCCACCGTAACGGAAGATTTCACCGTTATTCGTTTGCTGGGCCAATTCTTCGTTGAAGTGGTGGGCTACGTGCTTGAGTACGGCATCACCAGTCAAGTGGCCATATTTATCGTTGAATTGTTTGAAGTGGTCGATGTCGAACATCGCCATGGTAATCGGTGTCGTGGGGTGCTGCCGGTAAACGCCGAAGACCCCAACTGTGGTCGTATCAAAGTTGGCGCGGTTGCGCACACCGGTCAGTTCATCGTAGTTAGCTTCTTGATCTAACCGTGCAAAGTGACTGATGACGCGATTAACCCGCGTGACGAAGAACCGAATGATCCACATGTATATGATAAAGACCACGAGGACGTTGACCGTGTAGATGAGATGAAATGGCCGTACGGACCAGATGACCATACACCAGGCGAAGCCATATAGGAGCTGTAAGAGTAAGAAACGCCACTCGGAGTCCAACGCCAGTGCCTGATGATGGCTGATGTAAAGGATGACACTAATCAAAATGACTAATGCGATGGCGGAGACCCACCAGTATTGGAGGCTGGCGCCGATGTAGAGGGCCTGACCATAGAAGAATAGTGGCATGATCAGGTTGACCAGAGCTACCGCGAAGTTTTGCATTGAATAGAGACTGAATAACAGGATCATTAACTGCGCAATGGCGTAGCCCCAGCTTAAGACGTTGCCATTATTTAGGACCCAGAAGGTTTGCCGGAGAATGATGACGCTGGCAATGACGATGGCGGCCTCAATTAAATCTAGAATGATGGTAGCGGTCCGTGACAGCCGGGCTATTCGCTGTGCGAGAAAGTAAGTCATGACCATCATAATGGCGATAAGGCCAACGGTGATCAGGGCCATAATAATTGACTTTATATCAAAGATGTCGTGAAGAAAATTTTCAAAGAGGTACATTGTTTCACCCGCTCATATTACGATTCTAAAGTACACAGATAAGCATACCATAAATGGGGGTAACGGTTTCATTGATTAATAAATAAATTCATAAAATGGCGGGGACAATGTTGATGGAGTGTGGGGGCAGTGAGTGGGGATGGGGCTGGAATTAACGATTTGGAGAAGCCCGGCGATTATTGCGATTCAATGGTGGAACGCTTTATTCGCGAGCAATCTTTAGGTCAACTGTAAGGAGGATGACCAGTTGCTGTGGCGTATGGGCAATGCTACCCGGGTCTGACGGTTGGGGCAATCTTTCGCGGTTTTCCTCAGCTGTGAGCAAGTAACCTGTGAGTGCGTCGTTTGCCATGTGTAGGGTGTCGGGCATATCTTTGCCAAATGTGGCAGCGTGGGGTGCCAAGTCGGGAAAAGTAACTTCTACTTGCCCGTTTGAATTTTGTGAAAAGAGTGCAGCATATCGGTATTTCATGAGTGAGCCCTCCAATTATAGATACCTTATGTAACTGGACTGAGCTTACCACGTCTAAAGGCAATTCGTTAGGTTTAAGCTCTCTCATCTTTTTTTAATTTACCCATTGATTTCTAATGATTGGCAGTCTATAATACACAACAATACTTATAAAACGTTGAAGAAAGTAGTAACGAATCCGTTGGTGCCTAGGGAGTCACGTGAAGTGGAAAGTGACCGCCGCGCGTTCGTGAAGGTTAATTCTGAGTTCGGCAGTTGCTAAGGCTGTCGTGGTCGCCACCATTACCTGGCTAGCGGATGTTTGTCCGCGATGAGTGTGGTAGGTGACTGTCGCAAAAAGGTGGTACCGTTCTACTTGTAGAGCCCTTTTCCCGTATGGGAGAGGGCTCTTTTTCACGTTTACGGGTAAAAAAATTAAGTTCAGGAGGAATTGAAGATGGAAGAAATTAACGCAACACCACGGAAAAATTTGGGGCAATTGTTAGTCGTCAGTTCGTTGATCTTTGGGATGTTCTTTGGTTCTGGGAACTTGATTTTTCCCGTTCACTTGGGTCAGATGGCTGGATCGAATTGGTTTTTAGCAGCGTTGGGATTTGCGATTTCCGGGTCGCTGTTCCCGCTACTGGCGATTCTCGCCGTTGTTGTGACCAAGAGCGATGGCCTGCTCGACTTCGCACGACCACTGGGACGTCACTTCGCAGCCATTTTTCTCATACTGGTTCACTTGACGATTGGTCCGTTCTTCGCCACGCCACGGACGGCCGCCACGGCTTATCAAATGGCGGTGGCATCCTTTATTCCCAAGCATTTTTCGACACTGGGCATGTTGCTCTTTACCGGTTTATTCTTTGCGGTGACCTACCTGGCTGCGACCCATCAGAACAGTTTATTGAAGATTGTGGGTAAGTACCTGAACGCCGGTTTTCTAACGTTATTGGCCATCGTCTTCCTAGTGGCTTTTATCAAACCAATGGGTAACCTCAGTCAGGCGCCGACCGCTACCTACCAGGCAAATGCCACGATCGGTGGGTTGCTGGAAGGCTACAATACATTGGACGCCGTCGCTTTGTTGGCGCTGAGTGTCACGCTGATTCATGCCATTCGTGGCTTGGGTTACCGGGGCCGGGCGTTGACGAAACTGACGGCCAAGGCTGGACTAATCAGCATCTCGCTAGAGGTCTTGATTTACTTTGGATTGGTCATGTTGGGCGCATTGAGCATGAATCAGTTTAAACTTTCCGCAAATGGGGGGATCGCGCTTTCTCAAATCGTGGGGCATTACTTTAGCAGCGTGGGAACGTTGTTGCTGGGGGCTCTGGTCACGTTGGGTGTGCTGACGACTGCCATCGGTTTAGTTTGTTCGTTTGCCCAGGATTTCCACAAGTTATTCCCAAAGGTCAGCTACCGGGCCTGGTTACGAACGACGACGATCCTGTCCTTCCTGGTGGCCAACGCGGGCCTCGACACCATCATTTCCTGGTCGTTACCCATTCTGATGCTGATGTACCCGTTGGCCTTGGCGCTGATTCTGTTGTCACTGACTGTTTCGCAACGACCTTACGCTGGTACCGTCTACAAGGTCACGATTGCGTTCACCATTTTACCGGCAATCTTGGATATGTTGGCCAATACACCGGCCACCATCTCTGGCTTAGCCCCCATTCAACGTTTATTGACGCTGTATCACACGGCAATTCCATTTGCGAGTCTTGGCTTGGGGTGGCTGGTACCCACGCTGATTGGCTTTACCATCGGCATCATCTGGGGCCGTTTGCGCTGGGTCGGCCAACGCGGGACGCTGCCTGAGAGCAATCGTTAAAATGTGGGATAAGGGGCGGTTAGCCGGTGAGCGTTAAGGCTGATGACCGAATAGTCCTGGTTTTGGCTGGTTTAGTTATCAGGTTTAAACGGAACTGACTGCCTTTTGGCACATGTCTCTACCATATAAGATTGGATAACAACAGAGTCTGGAATTTGCCGCCAGACTCTGTTTTAGTGACTAAGTTTATTGGGCGATGGCCTTGAGAAAGTCGGATTCGCCGATGATGGTGATGACCGGAAAGATGCGGTTAAGCTCCTCGGCCTTGCGAATCTTGGGTGATTTGCCATCGTTGCCGACGACCTGTGGATTGGTGTGGCCGACTACAAGAAAATTGGTCGTTGCCGTTAAGGTGTGTTGTGGGGTGCCGCCGACTGCGGTGATTTTTTGAAAGGCAGTAGCACGCGTCATGAGCTGCAAGTTACCAGTGAGTACCACGTTGCGTTGGTAGAAGAGTGCGGCGGGCGTGAATTTTTCAAAAGTTGCCGTTTTTACATCGTGCGAGATATCCATCAGGTCGAGTACGCTGGTCTTTTGAAATTTTTTCTGTTCTAGTTGTGAGGAGACTCCCAGCTGATGAAAGCCGGCCGCGTTGAGGAGACTGTTGAGCGTGGGGACTTCGAGTTGCGCAACCAGGGACGCGATAATGTGGCCGCAGGTTTGCGCGTCGCTGAGGGCGTGATGTTCGTGGGCGTTGTGGATGCCGAAGTAGGCGGCCATATCGGCCAGACGGTGATGGGGATAGGCGATGAGTTGTTGGCAGACAATATAACTATCGAAGTATTTAAAAGGAAGCTGCGGCTGGCCGTGTTTCGCTAACGTTTGGCGTAACGCCGAGATGTCAAAATTAGTGTGGGAGACGATCAGTTGATGATCGAGCCAGCGGTGGAGGAGTGGCAACAGATCGCTAAAGGTCGGTGCGGTGGCGACTAGGTTGGCGTCGATTCCATGAATGGCGGTGTTACGGTCGGCAAACGGTTCGTGTGGGTTGATGAGGCTGTAGAAACTATTGGTCAGCTCACCGCGTTTGAATTGGGCGATCCCGATGGCACAGATTGAGGCGCGCGAGGCGTTCGCCGTTTCGACATCGATTGCAACGTAGTCTTCCATAGTTGTGAGGCTCCTTTGATTGGCCAGCAAATGTAACCCACAGTTAGCAGATTCGGACTGGACATTTTCTCCATCATACGGTATAAAGTTAAGAAATACTAGACAATTCACTATGGCCTTATTGGATAATATGGTTGCCCGATTAGGAGGTATGGGACGGTAGTGAATTTGGAAGTGCTGGTGGGGCGTGATGGACGACAGGGTGTGTTGTTTTAAATCATTTTCCGAAGAAATTGTTTGCCTTTTTGATGTCTAATTAAAATTAATGCGACAAATTTCGCTATTTTTACATTAGTAGTAAGTGTAGGTTCTTTTTGAACTCACCGGCAATTGCTATACTTATCAATAAGTGAATTTATAATAAATTGGGGCGACGGTCGGCTAATTCTACTGAAAGTCTCGCGCTGACTGCGATTATCTTATATACTTAGAACGTGATAAGGACAAGCATTCCGATGATAGAAAGCTGGTATAAATAATGGCACAATACAGTGCTTCAATGATTACGCATTCGTTCTGGTTTAACGAATTTTCCCAGTACCTAGAACTTCGTGAGCAAGGCATCAGTGATGATGATATTCGCGAGATGAGCGTTGATGAGAACTACTTTCAACAACAATCTAAGGCACGGTCTTTGGACATGGTGCGGGTCGTTAAACAACGTGTGGATACATTGGATGATGATTATTTTGATCTTTTTCCATCATTGGATATGGCCAATCAGAAACTGGTTAATCTCGTCGCTAGTGTGAAGTGTAACCAGCTATTTGACGACTTCATGTATGAGGTCTACCGGAGTGAATTGCTCCTGGGGGATGCTAAGTTACATAGTTATGAAGTAGAAGCTTTTTTTAATCAGAAGCAAGTTGATAGTCTGCAAATTGCAGCTTGGACGGAGCAGACTGTTCGGCGCTTGTCTGGGACGTTTAAGACTTTTCTCCGTGAGGCTGATTTACTCGAGGACCAGGGGGACTATGACTTGGTAAAACGACCGTTGTTGGATACACGATTAGAATTTTTATTGCAAACAAAGGGAGCTACTCGGCAACTGGCAGCTCTTTTGGGGAGATAGTATGACAAATACGACAGAAAAATTGAAGCATTTACGTGAAAAGGTTGCGGATCCCGATTTTCAGCAAAGTCGGGGACTATCCAATGAAGTTTCCTACTATATTTTAGCTTTTGCACCACAGGATCAGCCATTGGTAACCGAAGAGATTCACAGCATGGAACAGCAATTGAATCGGGAAACGATTGGCATGGACATTGTTGAGTTTAATTTATACAACATCATGTGGGAATTGTTAGATGATATGGGCATTCGCGAAGATGTCATAGCGATGGAAGCGTCTGATGGGATTGATTATCTAACAGAGCAATTGAATAACGCGCTGGAAATGACAAGTTCTGATAATCTGTTCGTTCAATACATGCAGCGACACTTACCTAAGGATCCGGTGATTGTGTTTGTCACTGGAATTGGCGAAATCTTCCCATTAATCCGCGCACACAAGGTGCTTAACACCATGCATCAGATCGTAAATAGCGTCCCGGTAGTCTTCTTTTATCCCGGGACGTATGATAGTTTAAGTCTCAGTATGCTTGGTGAGTCCAAAGAGGATAACTACTACCGAGCATTTCAGATCAATTAGGGGAGAGCCGCAATGAAAATTAAAGATATTTTTGCCAAATCGATTGACCGAGATATTAAAGGGGTCATTACGATTGGCGATGAGCAAGATGCAAACGTTAAACAGGAATTAGAAGAATACGTGGTGACCAAGGAACTGGATAACCACTTCAAGGACTTCTTCGCGGCCTATGCGGAGGGCATTCACCACGATACGACTAATATGGGTGTCTGGATCTCCGGGTTCTTTGGATCTGGGAAATCTCATTTCTTGAAAATTCTAGCTTATTTATTGGAAAACCGAGAAGTTGCTGGGAAGAAGGCCCTCGATTACTTCGTTGATGATCAGAAGATTCACGATCAGGGAACCTTAGCTGACATGAAGTTGGCGACCACGGTGCCGAACGAGGTCATGCTGTTCAACATTGATTCCAAGGCCAAGAATGGTAATAAGTCGCAAAAGGATGCCATCCTTAATGTTTTCCTCCAGGTTTTTAACGAACAGTTGGGCTTGTTTGGCGCTGACTTTTGGATTGCTGATTTGGAACGTGATCTGATTGCACAAGGAAAATATGACGAATTTCAAGCGAAATTTCAGGAATTGGATCGGCAACATCGCGAGTGGAAGGACGCACGTAATGCCTATGCCTTCTTGAAGGGAACCATTCGTGATACGTTGGTTGGTATTGGCTTTATGTCGACGGATGATGCCAATGGTTTTATCGACCAACTGAAGAAGGAATATCCGGTTAGCGTGGAGAGCTTTGCCAAATTAGTCAATCAATACATTGAAAAGCAAGAGCCTAACTATCACATGGTTTTTCTAGTAGATGAAGTTGGGCAATACATCGGATCTAGTCAACAGCGGATGCTTAATCTGCAGAGTATTGTTGAAGATCTAGGGACTTACACGCATGGTAAGGCGTGGGTTATTGTCACAAGTCAACAGGCGATTGATAAGGTGACCACCAACATTAATGGTCAAGATTTCTCCAAGATTCAGGGCCGGTTCAAGACACGGATTGCGATGTCTTCAGCAAACGTTGATGAGGTGATTCAAAAGCGACTGCTTGCAAAGACGGACAGTAGCGAGCGGTTGTTGGAAGCCACCTTTGGAGACAATCAGCACGTCATTAATAACTTAATCAGCTTTGATGGCAAAGAAGAACGGAAGCGTTACGACAACGCGAAGATGTTTGCTGATCTTTATCCGTTTGTCCCTTACCAAATCTTCCTACTGCAAGATACATTGACGGCGATTCGGGAGAATGGGTCTGATGGAAAGCATTTGGCCAACGGTGAACGATCAATGTTGGCTGTGTTCCAGGAATCGGCACGACGTTTAGAGAATCGCGATACAAAAGTTTTAGTTCCATTTAGCATTTTCTTCCAGGGACTGAGTCACTTCTTGGATCATACCCATATGATTGTGATTCAGCGGGCACAGAACAATGAATTGATCAATCCAACGGGGGAAGATAATCCCTTCGCTGTTCAGGTTCTGGAAACTTTGTTCATGGTAAAGTACGTTCAAGACTTTGACGCCACTTTGAATAATTTGGTGACGCTGATGATTGATTCGATCGATACGGACCGGATTGAATTGGAAGCCAAGGTTAAACAAGCCTTGCAGGTACTGCAAGAACAAAATATTGTTGAAAAGACCAGTAAGGGCTATGAGTTCTTAACCGATGCGGAACAGGACATCAGTAAGCAGATTCAACGGCAAAACGTGGATTCTGGAGATATCTCACAGGCGATTGGGGAGTACCTCTTCAGCAGTGCTGCAATTTCAAAGCGCTACACCTATCCAAAGCTGAAGCAGCAGTATACCTTCGTCTTTAATCAGTGGGTGGATGATCGTCCAGTTGGTCAGACTAATCAAGATATTAACCTGAAGATTTCTACAGTTGAAAATGTAGATAATCATGAGGATATCGAATTACGACGGCAATCGAGTTCGCCAGAACAGCCGCAGATTATTATCGATCTGCCACAGGAACGACAATATGCCGATGACCAGCAGCAAGTATTGCGGATTCAGAAGTTCATTTTAAATCCTCAGGAGCAGTCGCAGGATGCCCGTTCACAACGAATCGTGGACTTAAAGAAGACGGAGCTATCTTCGTTGAAGGCTACTGTGGCTCAGGAACTCTTGGAGGTGCTCCAACGCGCGGACATTTACGTGCAAGGTGAGCGAATTGACGCTGGGACAAAGGATTTCTTTGCCCGGTTAGCACAGGCGCAGGAGCAGTTGATTAACGAAATCTATCGTAACTTAGACTACATTAGTGTGGTTAAGCAAGAAAGTGACGTTGTCGCGCTCTTCAAAGACACCAATGAATTAGTCAAGACCGATGAAAATGCGCGGGCCGTTCAAGCCGTCTTGGAACGGATTAACCGCGAGTATTCGGGCCATAATAAGATCTCCTACAAGTCCATTTTAGAACGATTCAGTAAAGTGCCTTATGGATATCGTGAGATTGATACCAAATGGTTAGTTGCCAGACTTTTCGCTGATGCTAAGCTAAAAGTTTATGTGAACGGTGAAGCACTCAGTCTACGTGCAGAATCGTCGGCCAACGAGTTGGCCAAATACTTCCTTAAGCGGCAGTATATTGATGCTGTTCAAGTGGAACCACGCCAAGCGATTAGCGAACAGAAGAAGAAAGATCTACGAAAGGTGGCAAAGGAGGTCTTTGGCAAGGAGTCGTTTAGCGATGCCGAGGATGACACTTTGATGCACGAGTTGCAGGATGCGGTGACTCATGAACGTGATGCTGTGGCAGTTTATGCCAATAAGGATGGATTCTATCCGGGCCACGACGTTTTGCAAGACGGAATTGATCTGATGAACAAATTGTTGGTACAGCATGATACCGATAAGTTCTATGATCTGATTAGCCAAAGACGAGAAGACCTGCTGTACTGGCATGACGAGATGGAAGACGATGGTATCAATGAATTCTATCACAGTGCAACGCAACAGAAAATTTGGCAGGATGCGCATTTCCAACAGAATGTTTTCGCGCATTCCAAAGAATTTGTCACTAGTCCACAGGTCAAAGACTTGATTGCGCAAATTGATAAGATTATGCGTCAACGGCCACAGGGTAAAACTAAAAAGCTTAACGACTTGGTAGAAGCCTTTCGGACAGCATTTAGTACCGAATTCGATGCAGGCTTGGGTGACACTCAGAGTAAAATTGAGGATGAACAGGCTGCCACGGAGAGTTATGCGGAGGAGCACCAGCTAACGCGTGAATTTGAAAGCAGGATTAAGCAAGACTTTATGCACCTGTTGGAAAACGCACGGGATGCGACCACTTTAAACGAACTCTTTGTCGTGCCGCAACAAGCGCAGAAGCGACGGGAAGCTTTGACCAAAGAAATGGATCGGTTGTTGGCTATGCGGGCTGAAGCAGCAGATCGGGCGAGTCACGAGAAAGATGATAATACAGGTAACGGTCGAAACACATTGTCTAGAGTTACACCAGGTTTAGGTTCAGGACCCGATCCTGAATCAGGCTCGACTGGTAAGGTAGTGGTAGAGAAGGAACCTAAGAATGTTAGCGCCAAAACCTTGCCGATGGATCAGACCTGGCGTTTGAGCAACTCTCAGGACATTGACGTTAAAGTTGAACAACTGAGAACAATCCTCAAACAACAACTAAAGGATAATGGCAAAATTGATTTTGAACTGTAGTCAAGATTTGAGATGGAGTGAAGGAAAAGTATATGGATAAAACAGCAATTAAAAAGTTTGCGGTTGCGGCACGTAATTCACTCATCGAAAGTATCAGGTTGAAGGCGGCAACGCTGGGAATTACTGAAACGGGTGCCAGTGACAAGCTGTCAGTCTCAACATCAGAAATTGAATATTACGTAGATGATCAACACGGAATCACAGGGCATGATATCGTGAAACGTCAAAAGCTTGTTGACGAGCTGAATCAACGGTCACGTAAGAATGACTTTGCCACAGCATTCAATGATTTGGTCGAAGAGGTCGCCTACACGTGGTTCAACCGAATCATTGCCATTCGCTTTATGGAAGTTAACGACTATTTGCCTAGTGGTATCCGGGTGTTATCAAGCACCGAGAACCGTAATGTTCCAGATATTATGGTAAATACAGGGGATGCCGAAGAGGATTTGGGTGGATTTACATTCAAAGAACATGCATTAATTGATCGGGCAATGGACACGGAAAAACCGAGCGACATGGACGCAGAGTACCAGATGTTATTCATCAAACAGGCGAACGCTTTACACAAGAATCTGCCTTATTTATTCGAAACAACGAATGATTATGCAGAATTATTGTTCACTCCAAGCTATCACGATGGCGTTATTCAGCATTTAATTACCGACGTCAGCGAGGATGATTTCAATGTGGCCGTGGGCGGTCAGGTCGAGATTATTGGGTGGCTGTATCAGTACTATAATACGGAACCACATGATCAAGTTGTGAATATTACTGGTGGCCCTGTCAAAAAGAATGACATTCCAGCCGCTACCCAATTGTTCACCACGGATTGGGTTGTTAAATACATGGTAGATAATTCGTTGGGAAAGTATTGGCTAGAGCGACACTCCGAGAGCAATCTTAAAGATAAGCTGAAGTTTCTACTTCCCGGCGATATTGAAGTGATTAGTGACGACGAATCAGTTGAAGATCTAAAAATCATTGATAATGCCTTGGGATCAGGCCATATTCTGGTATATGCCTTTGATGTTTTGATGGAGATCTATCAAGAACAAGGTTACTCTGTCAGAGATGCCGCTACTCTAATTATCAAGAATAATTTATTTGGACTGGAAATTGACCAGCGGGCGTATCAATTATCGTATTTTGCGTTGATGATGAAGGCTCGTCAATTTAATCGTCGCGCACTGCGTAAGGGCAGCTTTGAACCGAACGTTTTTGTTTTTGAAGATACCGACGATATTCCAGAAGAATTCATGACGCGGATACCTAAGGAGTCTCAAGCTGATTTGGCGGACATTATTGACAGATTCAGTAATGCACGTGAACTAGGATCAATTATCGATTTTGATAATAAAGACTATAATTTTGAAGCTTTGCGGGATGCTATCAAATCGGTAGAGGTCGAGGGACTGGATGTTTTTGGTCTACAAGAGACGAAAGATAAGCTATTACGAGTTCTATCGATTGCTGAAATTTTGACTAAACATTATGAAGTGGTCGTAACGAATCCACCTTACATGAACAAAATGGATGCAGCACTGAAAAAGTACGTCAAAAAGCACTATGCAGATTATTCTGGTGATCTATTCTCGGTATTTATTTTCAATAACAGTAATTTAGCTAAAGTTGGTGGCTATTCCGCCTTCATGACGCCATTCGTTTGGATGTTCATCAAGACTTATGAAAAGCTGCGGAAGTACTTAATTGAAACGAAGAAGATTGATAGTCTCATTCAGATGGAATACTCTGCATTTGAAGAAGCAACGGTACCGATTAATACGTTTGTGATGAAGAATGTGACAAACGAGGCTGTGGGCACTTACGTGAAACTTTCAGCGTTCAAGGGTGGCATGGATGTCCAGAAGGATAAGGTTCTTGAGGCGATAGCTAACCCTGATACTAGCTACCTTTATCGAACTAACCAAGCGAACTTTGCTAAGATTCCGGGAATGCCAATTGCTTATTGGGCTAGTGCTAACTTGATTCATGACTTTGAAGTTGGTACGCGCATGGGTGAACTAGTAGACGCTCGACAAGGTATTGCGACGACAGACAACAAAAGATTTTTACGCATGTGGTTTGAAATACAGAAGTCGGCGATTAATTTTAATGCCACATCTACTCAGGACGCATTGTCATCAGGAATGAAGTGGTTTCCTTGCAATAAGGGAGGCGCATATCGAAAATGGTATGGAAACTATGACTATGTAATCAATTATCAAAATGATGGTTCGGAAATTAAAAATAATGTACTCAGAAAATATCCTTATTTAAAGACTCCTGACTTTGTAGTAAAAAACACTAGTTATTACTTTCGTGAAGCGATAACTTGGCCCAAAATAACTTCAGGTCAATTTAGTGTACTGTATAGGGAAAATGGTTCTATACCGGAAACAGCTGGAAATGAAGCTTTCTCCACAGATAAGAATCAGCTGCTGTATATTCTCGCGTTTTTAGGCACGAAAGTAACGAATAAAATTATGCGTACGTTAAACCCAACAATAAACTCTCAAGTCGGTGACTTCAATAACGTTCCTGTTCTTTTAAGTAATGGTCTGAAGCCCATACGCATAGTAAAAGAACTTATTAACATTGCAAAAGATGATTGGGATTGCTTTGAGATCTCCTGGGACTTCAACACTCATCCACTCCTAATCCACATCGCTGACGATAAGCGAAACGAAGTGAATGGCAAGCTTAAAAATGCGTTTAATTTATGGCAAAATGAAGCTCAAGATCGGTTTGATCAGCTCAAGGCGAATGAAGAAGAGTTAAATCGAATCTTCATTGATTTGTATGGCCTGAACGATGAACTAACACCAGAAGTAGCTGATAAGGATGTTTCTGTAAGGCTGGCTGACGAAGAACGCGACATTAAGTCTTTCCTGTCGTATTTCGTGGGTGTTGTGCTTGGTCGTTATTCATTAGATGTTGAAGGGTTGGCCTTTGCTGGTGGTGAATGGGATTCGAGCAAGTACCGGTCATTTGTGCCAAACGAAGATAATCTATTGATGCTAAACGATACCGACTACTTTGATGATTCACGTGATATTATTTATCGTTTGAAGGAATTTTTAACGGCTACTTTTGGGCCAGAAACGGTTGATGAGAATATTACTTATATTGCCTCAGTGATTGGGAAAAAGGCTGATTCAGATGAAGCGGCCATTCGTCGGTACTTTGTGGAAGACTTCTTTAAGGATCACAAGAAGATCTATCAAAAGCGGCCAATATATTGGGAGTATAGCAGTGGCAAGAACAATGGGTTCAAGGCATTGATGTACCTCCATCGCTACGATTCTGATGAATTGGCCATGATTCGGACAAACTATCTGCATCCGTTGCAGGGCAAGTACGAATTACGAATTGGTCAATTGACTCAGCTAGCAAGTAATGAGACGGTAACGAGTCAAAAGAAGCGCTATGAAAAGGAACTCAAGCATTTAAACCAGCAGTTAGCTGAAATCATTAAGTATGATCCGGTGATTCAGCATATTGCTAACCAGAAAATTGAACTTGATTTAGATGATGGAGTTGTTGTGAATTACGACAAGCTTCAAGATGGTAGCACCATTTTGTCTAAGTTAAAATAAGCCAAAGGGGACTTCTCAAACCGATGAGAAGCCCCCTTTGTGCCAAGTTATGTGCCAACTATTTTGAGATATTATTCAGGATTGAAATGATCTTGTCTTGATCCTGAGATTCAAGTTCTTTGATGATGTGTAGGTATGTTGATTGGGTGGTTGTGATGTTACTGTGTCCCAATCTACGAGAGACTGATAAGACACTAACCCCTTTGTAGAGCAGGATTGAAGCGTGTGTATGTCGTAAACCATGAAAAGTGATTCGAGGAATGTTGAGCTGCTCTAGCTTTTCTGTCAGGATCTTATTGATTTCGGCGCTAACCAAGATATGACCGGTTGCGTTCATGAAAATGGGACGATTTGAACTCAGAAAGTGCAGATCAAGAAATTCTTGAAGTTTCTGACTAGTTTGTTGGTCAATGGCAATGTCTCGGACCGAGGACTGGGTCTTGGTCTTCATAAAACCGGTCTTATACTTGTAATCCCAAGCTTTGTTCACAGCAATTAGATTGTTTTTTAGATCGATATCGCTTGGCGTGAGCCCTACGATTTCACCATAACGCATGCCAGTGACAGCAGCTAAATACACGATCATTTCGCCAATTTGTGATGTATCGAGATTGAGTAGTAGTTTTTTCCAATCATCGTAGTTCAGAGTCTTAGAAACTTTAGGTCGTTCACAACCTGTGATCACAGCCTTTCTGGTCGGGTCAGTGGTAATTATTTTTTCATCTAAGGCTTCTAGAATGCAGGCACGAAGCTGTTTGTGGAAACACGAAACCGTTCTCTTGGCATGACTTTCGGCAAATTTATTTAGCTGTTCTTGGTAGATAAGTTTGGTTAAATCTTTCAATTTGAGGTCGCCAAAAAGCTCGTTGGCATGTTTGGCGGTATTTTGGTATTTGTTATAGGTAATTGGTGTTACGGCGTTTTGTTTGTAAACTTGAATCCACCGCCGATAGTAGGAGACTAAGGATTCACTACCAGACTGGACAGTTGTGAGGTTGGGATGCTCCGTTTGAACTTTACTAGCAGCTAAAATAGCCTCAGATTTGAGCAGAAAGCCTGATTTACGAAGCTTCTTGTACTTTCCATTTTGGTCCTTATAGGAGATTTCGTATTGCCAAGCATTACCACGTTTACGATAACTTACCATGTTTTTCCCTCCATTATGTGTCTATTGGCACAATTTTGTCACAGATTGACTAGTTAGCCAACGGGAGAACGACAGTATGATAGGTTATCGTCAGCGATGTGGGTTAGGAGTGGATGAGTGGTGAAGTCCCAAGCGGTTTCATATAGATTCCAATCTGTTTGGGCAATATCTATACATTTCTTCACCAAAGTAAGATCAATGTCTTTTGTCAGCAAAACTGGAAAATTAACAAAGTTACCGGTTTTTAAATGAATTGTCGGATTTAGTAAATTGAATATATGTCCAGCAACCTTCGTATTCAATAATGCCATCAAATATAGTAGATCCATCTTTTTATAGAAAGCAGACATGCCTGTAGTTTCAGGTATGAAGCCATTATCGACTAATCTTGCACCAAATTCACCACTCGTAATATCAGACCAAGTTATCGCTTCACGAAAGTAATAATCGGTGTTTTGTGGTCGTGACCGTACTTTACCATTTTTATCAGTAAAATTACGAATTTCATGACCGTTATTTTTCCAGTTTACAACATAATCATAGTTTCCAAACCATTTTCGATAAGCGCCACCTTTGTTACAAGGAAACCATTTTTTTTGAGACTTAACTGACTCAGATATACTAACAGATCTGAAGCTTATTTTCTTATTATCTACTTCATACCAAATCCGTAAAAACTTATTATTATCCCCCGTCTGAAGACCAACCTTGGCATCAACCAATTCACCCATGCGCGTACCAACTTCAAAGTCATGAATCAAGTTAGCACTAGCCCAATAAGCAATTGGCATTCCCGGAATCTTAGCAAAGTTCGCTTGGTTAGTTCGATAAAGGTAGCCCACATCGGTATTCTTAACTGCCGATAAATAAGCTTGTTCCTTTTTCTGCTGCGAATCAAAGTTAACCAGTCGTTCGTAAGTCCCAATGAAATTAGCAATAGTCTGGTGTCTGAAGATGAATGTTGTAGATTGAACAACCTCTCCACCAATTTCTTCAAACGCGCGTGTTCCCAGGTGTGCCATATTAATCAACGTATCTGCTTTCAGAACTGAGCGTAATTTTTCAAAACTCGAAAGGAACATCCAAGCATGTTGCGTAATCATAGCATAATAACCATTCGTATCAGTTAAACTTCGTAGGCGTTCCATGAATACCGCGAAGAGATCCGACTTACTATTTGGAAAATGCTTTTTAACGTATTTTCCAAGGATCGAATCCATCTTACCAGAACCCATATAGGGCGGGTTCATCGCGCCAATAGTGAATTGTCGTGACAGTATTTTCCCAACAGCACAGATTTCACGCAATTTATCTTGGCTCTCTGTCAGTACGATAGAACTCAACGACAGCTGGCCTTCATCTAGTTCTTGGTTGCTAATCCGCGTTATCATTGACCAATCTACAGACTTATCCAACTGGATTAAAGATCCATACTCGTTTCCATAACGAAATTGATCCAGCAAATAGTCTAACTGTTTTGACTCGTCTTCAGACTGGAGTAATTCCTGGAAGTCTGCACTCGTTAATTCGCCGGATTCAGGAACATCAAACACATTTGGTCGAATATCCAAAGTTAGAAAACGACGATTAGCGCCACGAGCCTTCATCATTAACGAAAAGTAAGCTAATTGGAAGGCACGAGTATCGATGTCTAGTCCATAGATGTTCTTCTGAACGATTAACTTTGCTGCATCTCTGTGAGAATAGCCTTCTCGCTCGTAAATCTGCATAAAGACTTCGAAGGCATAAATTAAGATATGTCCTGATCCCATAGCCGCATCAATCAAAGTCACATCTTCAATGTCCGCCTGTGAGAGACTGTCAACATTAGTCTGTATACTAATTTGATCCGACTGTTCAGCTTCAGGCATAAAGTATTGCCAGCCAAAATCTTCAGCAATTTCCCTACTAGAACGTGGATCTCCCTTAGCTTGCAGCACATCAACCCAATAACGTCCCAAGGAATTTTCAACCATGTATTTAACAATCCAGTCGGGCGTAAATAATTGTGTAACAGCTGGAATATCAGATTCGAGGTATTTCTTTTTCTTGAATGCCCGGTCTTTCGGTTCCGTATTATAGTACTGATACAGCCACCCAATAATCTCGACCTGACCACCCACGGCCACATTGAAATCATCCTCGCTAACGTCGGTAATTAAATGCTGAATAACGCCATCGTGATAGCTTGGAGTGAACAATAAATTTCACAAATTATACTGCAGGTCGTAGCAGTTTACGTTATGATTAACCTAGACATTAAAACGGATTATAAAGGGAGCAGAAACCATGGCAGACGTGGATATCAATCAAATCATTACCACACTTAAAAAGCGGTTTACCGCACAAAATCAATTTGTCTTTTGGTATGACGACAATGGCGACTTTGCCGACAGCATTACGGAGATTCAGGCGGCATTGGCGGATATCGCCGAAGTTGTGGTGATGGAGCCCGGTCAACAGTTGGCAACGAAGCAACATCTACTCACGTTGCCCCGCCAGCAGAAGGCCTTGGTCTATTCACCAGCTGCCGAACCTGCGCTTGAGGAGGATCATCTCCGAAGTATCGTCTGGTACTCAGGGACGTTCAGTGCCGACTCTAAAGAAATTTTGCGTAAAGAGCTTGGATTACCGGATGACTTGAAGCCATTTATCAAAGAGTATGCCAACTTTTTTGCTAGCATTCAACGGCGGAAGAGTCTTGGACGCTACGACGTTGCAAGTTATCAGAAGAAGCCAGAGCTGGCCATCATGGCTGTCTTGGTTCACTTAGATCAACCCATCGTTGATTTTTTTGACTTGCTACAGGAATTGTTAGCTAAAGGGGTTAAGGACAATTCGGTGCTGGCAGACTTTGAAAAATTCGGTGTTTTACAGGTGTTCTGGTCAGAAATCGCTGAACGTTTTGGATACATTAGTCAGCAGCCACAGCTTGAAGAACTGATGACGAGCATGTATTTAACAGTAGTGTACCAACAGATGGACAAGCCACTGCCAAAGAGTCTCACACAGTATGATTTGAGCGCGCATGGCGCGAACGTGCGGACCTTAGTGCAACAGTTTAGTAACCGGAGAGAGAGTACCACGGCTCAGGGCGAAGATAGCTTTGATAGTATCGCCGATGTAGTTTGGCGTGACGTCGATGGTGATCGGTTGTTCAGGAATACAAAAATTGATGATTTGGCGAAGTCTGATGTTTTCCCCCGGTTTGATCAGCGGATTCTACTGTGGATTCAAGAGAGATTGCAAATTGAGGACTTGGACAGTCGTCTAAATGGCAAGACAGTGGTCGAAACGACGCATCAGCGGCTAGAAACACACTACGGCAGTAAGCCACGTTTTGCGCGGCTCTACCGAATGATGCGCAAGGCCTGGTATATTGTCCGCAATGCCCACCAACAGCCTAAGGATAACCTGCAAGGGATGATAGACGATTACATCAGTACGGGCTACAAGATGGACACAGACTATCGGAAATTTACGTATTATTATCAACAGGCTGGAATGCCAGAACAGTTTGCGCAAACTAAAAAGTTGATTGAGTCCATCTATGTTAACAATTATCTTGATAACTCCATTTATGCCTGGAATCAGGAACTGGATTATTCTGAAATTAAGCCCAAGCATCTACAACGGAACTTTTATCGATTCCATGTTTCACCAGAAAAGAATCGGGTCGTCGTGATCATCTCCGATGCATTTCGGTTTGAAGCTGCTAAGGAGCTTCAAAAACGACTGAGCCATGAAGATCAAGTGACTGGTTTAGATATGAATTATATGATTACTGGATTACCATCAGTAACGTATCTTGGGATGCCATTGTTGCTACCAAATCGTAAACTGAGTTTGGATAGTAAGAATAAAAAGATGACAGTCGATGGGCAATTAGCTGACAGTTTGGAACATCGTCAAGAGATCTTGAAACGCTACAATCCGAAGAGTGCGGCATACGCTTTGGATGAGTTAAAGGGTGCAACAGCTAAGGGTATCCGTTCCAAGTTCACAGGGCAGGAAGTCGTCTATATTTATCATAACCAAGTTGATGCAATTGGCGATAACAAGAAGACAGAGGATGACGTTTTTAAGGCAACTGAAGAAGCAATTGACGAGATTCAGCAGCTGATTACGCGTTTGCGTACGCAGGGTATTGTCCAAATCTACGTTACGGCTGATCATGGTTACATTTACAGAAATGATCGGCTTAAAGAAACGGATAAAATTGAAATTACCAAGGAAGATGGGGATGAGAAGTCGCAACGGTATTTAATCTCATCTCGAAAATTTGAGACGCCAGGTATTGGCCATCAGAAGTTGAGTACAATTCTTGCAAATGATGATTCTAAAAATGTGTACTATCCGAAGACGGCTAATATTTTTAAGGCTGTTGGTTCATTTAACTACGTTCACGGTGGTGCCTCTTTGCAAGAAATGTTAGTGCCTTTGCTAGAAGTGAGAACGACGTCTAGTCGCTCCGCTGCTCATGATGTTGAGTTGGAGTTATTCAGTATGAATCGCCAGATCACCTCGCTGACGGTCCCCCTGGTTGTTCGCCAATCCGCGGCCATCAGTTCAACGGTTATTCCAGCCGAATTCAAGCTGTACTTTATCAATGACCAAGATCAACAGATCTCTGGCCAGACGATGGTTAATGCCAATAGCCGATCAGTTTCTGTGAAGGATCGGATGCAAAATGTGCAGGTCGTTTTAGCAGATCACGATTATGATAAGCAGAAGAACTATTACTTGGTTATTGAAAATATGAATAATGGTGAGAAGACGGAAACGCCGTTTACAATGGATATTGCAGATTTGAATGATTTTGATTTCTAAATGATTTTGGCGGTATGATTGACTTAAAAGGGTGGTGATTCTCGTGGAGCAGGAGTCGTTATTTGCCAATCAACAGAATAGACCGTTGGCCAGTCGGGTGCGGCCGCAGTCGCTTGCGGATTTCGTGGGCCAGGCGCATTTACTGGGACCCGGCAAGATTCTTCGCGAGCTGATTGAAAATGATGAGGTTTCGTCGATGATTTTCTGGGGACCACCCGGTGTCGGGAAGACCACGCTGGCAGAGATTATTGCGCGGCAAACGCAGGCGAAGTTTCTGCGGTTCAGTGCCGTCGACAGTAGCATTAGTCAGATCAAGAAAATCATGAAGCAGGCGGCAAGTGACATGGCGATCGGCGAGAAGACCATCGTGTTTGTCGATGAAATCCACCGCTTCAACAAGGCTCAACAGGACGCCTTTCTCCCGTACGTGGAACGCGGCAGTATCGTGCTGATCGGGGCGACAACTGAAAATCCTTCGTTTGAAATTAACTCGGCGCTTTTATCTCGTTGCAAGGTTTTCGTGCTCAAGGCGTTGGAAACCAAGGATATCGAGCAGCTCCTGACCAATGCGCTGGCAAGTCCGGATGGATTCAAGGGTAACGTTAAAATTGGTGATGATGAGCTGCGAGCGATTGCTGAATTTGCTAACGGCGATGCGCGAAGTGCCCTGAATACGCTAGAAATGGCGGTACTCAATGGCAATAAGCAGGGCGACCAGGTGACCGTCAACATGGCGGATCTGAAGCAGCTGATTTCGCAGAAGTTCGTGCTTTACGACAAGACTGGCGAGGAGCACTACAACATTATTTCCGCGCTGCATAAATCCATGCGCAACAGTGATCCGGACGCCGCCATTTACTGGCTGTCACGGATGCTAGAGGGTGGCGAGGACCCGCTGTACATTGCACGACGGGTGGTGCGGTTCGCTAGTGAGGACATTGGTCTGGCCGATACGAATGCCCTGAACGTAGCGGTCAACGTCTTTCAGGCGTGCCAGTTCTTAGGGATGCCGGAGTGTGACGTGCATCTGACGGAGGCTGTGACCTATCTCGCGCTGGCGCCGAAGTCTAACGCCATTTACAAGGCTCGGCAAGCGGCCAAGCAGGACGTCAAGGAGACACGCGATGAACCGGTGCCGCTACAGATTCGCAATGCCCCGACCAAGCTGATGAAGGACCTGGACTATGGGAAGGATTACCAGTACGCCCACGATACCAAAGATAAGTTGACCACGATGCAGACGTTGCCGGACTCACTGGTGGGCCATGAATATTATCAGCCTACGAATCAGGGTAGAGAGGACCTGTTCAAGAAGCGCCTGGACTATGTGAAGCAGTGGCGACGCGAGCATGCGGATGATGGTAAAGAGTAAACTAGCTGGTAAATGCTGTTTATTGAAATCTAAGCGATATTTGAATAAATAGCATCGCTTTGCTAGATGTTTATTGAAAATTAAGCGATATTTGAATAAACAATGTCACTTTGCGAGCTGTTTATTGAAAATCAGGCGATATTTGAATAAACAACGCCATTTTGAGAGCTGTTTATTGAAAATTAAGCGATATTTGAATAAACAATGTCACTTTGCGAGCTGTTTATTGAAAATCAGGCGATATTTGAATAAACAACGCCATTTTGAGAGCTGTTTATTGAAAATTAAGCGATATTTGAATAAACAGTGCCACTTTGCGAGCTGTTTATTGAAAATCAGGCGATATTTGAATAAACAATGCCATTCGGTGAGCTGTTTATTCAAATATCGTCTTTTTTTAAGATTAGAATTGAATTCCACTGGTAGCTTTTAAGAGCCAAATAAATATACCAAAAAATAAAATGAGAAAATAATTAAAATTACCATTGCATTTTCATTTCCACCCACCTATAATACAATCAATACTTAAAAAACGTTGAGGAAAAAAGTAGTTCTCGTAGCGATGCGCAGTGAGTCACGGTCAGTGGAAAGTGACCATCAAGCGGGGACGAAAATCATTTCCGAGTTCGATGCTGATATGTAGGTAATCGTGGTGGCCACCATTATTTGGCTAGCGGATGTTAGTCCGCGATGAGTGTGATGGATAACCGTCACAAAAAGGTGGTACCGTTCTACTTGTAGAGCCCTTTTCCCGTAGTGGGAGAAGGGCTCTTTTGACGTTTAAAACTAAATTAGGTTGTGGAGGAATCAATATGGATAAGACAGTAACTAGCAAACCGCGCAGAAATCTTGGGCAACTATTAGTGGTAAGTTCCCTGATTTTTGGGATGTTCTTTGGTTCCGGCAACTTAATCTTCCCAGTGCACCTGGGGCAAATGGCAGGGGGCCACTGGTTCACCGCAGCCCTGGGGTTCGCCATCTCTGGGTCGTTATTCCCGTTGTTAGCAATTCTGGCGGTCGTAGTTACCAAGAGTGACGGGCTCTATGATCTGGCCAAGCCGGTGGGCCGGCATTACGCCGCGCTGTTCTTGATTTTGGTTCACCTGACCATCGGGCCCTTCTTCGGAACGCCCCGGACGGCCGCTACGGCGTATGAAATGGCGTTACAACCATTCTTGCCTAAGCGGTTCGACACGGTGGGAATGTTAGTCTTTACCGGCTTGTTCTTCGGTGCGGCTTACTTGCTAGCGACGCACCAAAATAATCTGGTCAAGGTTGTCGGCAAGTATCTGAATGCCGGCTTCCTAACCATGTTGGCGATCATTTTTGTGGTCGCGTTCATCAATCCGATGGGTGGTTTGGATCATGCGGCCACGACGGCTTACCAGAGTAATGCGACGATCAGTGGGTTCTTGGAAGGCTACAACACGGTGGATGCCGTGGCATTATTGGCTTTGAGTGTTACGTTTGTCCATGCCGTCCGTGGTTTGGGGTACCACGACCGTGAGCTGACTAAGTTAACAGCGAAGGCCGGGACACTGAGTATTGTTTTGGAAATCTTGATCTACTTCGGTTTAGTTTTGCTAGGGGCATTCAGTTTGAGCAAATTGACGCTGTCCGCCAATGGTGCGGTGGCCCTCTCACAAATTGTCGGTCACTACTTCACGCGGTTCGGGACGGCCTTCCTGGGTGTCCTGGTCACGTTAGGGGTCTTCACCACGGCGTTGGGCTTGGTTACATCCTTTGCCCAAGACTTCCACAAACTATTTCCGAAAGTCAGCTACCTTAATTGGTTGCGAGTAACCACGTTTGTTTCCTTCTTGGTTGCTAATGCGGGGTTGAATACCATCATTGCCTGGTCATTGCCCGTATTGATGTTGCTATACCCGCTGTCCTTGGCATTGATCCTTGTGTCGTTGACCGTTGCTAAGCGGCCGTATGCTGGGATTGTTTACAAGCTGACGATTGCCTTTACGGTGGTACCAGCTGTGTTAGATATGTTGGCCAATTCACCACAGGTGGTGACCAGTTTTGGTCCGGTTGCCAGCGTCCTGAACTTCTATCATCAGGTCGTAACATTTGCTAGTCTAGGACTTGGCTGGTTGGTGCCAACGTTTGTCGGCTTCGTGCTGGGTATCGTCTGGGGCCATCTCCGCTGGGCGAGTGAACAGTCTACGGTGGTTGAAAAGTAATTGATTTGAATAGAAATTTAGACATCGCACGGATTAATTTCCGGTGCGATGTTTTAGTTTTCCTAAAGACTGCGAAAAACGTGAGACCATTTTACGGAACTTTACATTAGTAGTAAGTGTAGGGGCGATTTGGAGCAGTTTGATATTTGTTTGGTGGCTAACATGGTATACTTTCAAGGATATGATTATCAGCATTAAGGGAGGTTTCACCCATGACCCAACTCTATTTTCTCTGTACCGGAAACTCATGTCGTAGCCAAATGGCAGAAGGCTTTGCCCGGCAGATGGCGCCACAGGATTGGCAAATTGCCAGCGCCGGTGTCGAACGGCACGGTCTAAATCCATTAGCTGTCAAGGTGATGGCGGAACGGGGTGTCGACATCAGTCAGCATCACTCCAAACTGATCGATAATGATTATTTACAGCACAGCGATATGGTCGTGACGCTGTGTGGGGATGCCCGCGACAAGTGTCCAATGACCCCGCCAACGGTTGCCAAGCGCCACTGGCCGTTACCGGACCCCGCTCAAGCGACCGGGACCGATGAAGAAGTTCTCGCTGTTTTCCGGCAGGTTCGAGATGACATTGAGGGCCGAGTTAAAGAACTGATTCAGACACTAAGCTAAGCCGATCGTTGTTGCTAAAATAGTGAAGTTAAGTGATTGCGTCGTGGTTAGGTGAGAGAGATGACCTAGCCACGATTTTTATTTTTAAGGCGGCGATACTCCCCCCCAGTAACCTAATCACGCCACTAATCAGAAAAAATATGAACAAATTACCAACAAACAGTTGATATTTCACAAGGTGTGGGCGATACTGGGGTTAGTTGGTTCACTGAACCATGATGTTAGTTTCTGTTATCGCTTCCAATCGAATTATCAATGAGTCAGCTCGATATCACAGTTAGTTGGTATTATTGCTGCACTAACAGTAACGACTTGAGAAGTGGTGCAAGAACGACCTAAGGAGGGATTGGATGGTTCGTCGTAGTATGAATCGTAATCAGTTGCATGATCAGAACTTGAAGTTCGTTCTGCAGCAGATTTTTAATAACCATCCCACCTCGCGGATCGAAATTTCTCACCAGCTTCACCTAAATAAGTCAACGGTCTCATCTCTGTATAACACCCTGATGGCCGAAGGTTACTTGACAGAATTAGGCCTGGGGGAGGCTTCCACTGCAGGTGGGCGTAAGCCGACGTTAGTTGAAATTAACCAGAATTATGGGTACACGTTGACGTTTGATTTGGGGTACCGGCACTTACATGCGCTGGCAACACGTTTAGACGGTCACGTTTGGCAGTACGACCGGATTGAAACCAAGGATCAATCGATCCATGAAATGGTCACGCGTATTCAGCGATATATTGCGGACACGCAGGCGGCGGATACCAGTAGTAACGGTTTGCTGGGTATCTGCTTCTCCATTCACGGAATCGTTATGAATAATAAAGTCGTCACGTCGCCCTTCATTAAGATGGATGGCGTTGACCTGGAACAGGTCTTCACGGACGCATACCAGGTGCCCGTGGTTTTGGAAAACGAAGCCAACCTGTCTGCCGTCTATGAACGTGACTTTAACGGCGCCCGGAATCTGAACAGTGCCGTTACCATCAGTATTCACCGTGGGATTGGGGCCGGGGTCATCTTGCACCGGGACCTCTTCCGTGGTGAACACGGGGATGCCGGTGAAATTGGGCGCACGGTTGCCAGCTTGCAATTTGACGATGCGGGTAACGCCCGGCCAATTCACGCCGAAGATATCTGCTCGGAAGATGCCATCATCCAACAGGTCGAGGAGCACAAGCAATTGCGTGATCTTGACCGAGATGACATCGTTCGCCTGTACAAAGATGGTGATCCGGAAACAGCTCGAATTCTGAAGACTTTCGTGACCGGAATTGCCGGTCTGATCTACAACACGATGCGGACGCTGGATCCCGATGCTTTCTTTATCAACTCGCCATTAATCGAGGAGTTGCCTGGAATTTTAGATGACATTCGGATCGCTTACCGGAAATTGTCCGAAAACGATGACCGGGGTATCGAGCTGACCAACAATGCGCGACTGGCCACGGTTTTGGGTGGGTGTTCGCTGATTACCCACCGTGTGTTGAACCTGAATGGTTACGAGTTGAACTTTGACCGGCCGAAGGCAAAAGATACTGAAATTTAATTGTAAATTACGTACAAGAAAAGCAATGACCGACACGATGAATTTCGCGTCGACCATTGCTTTTTGCATTGTTGTGAAGTTAGTTCCGTTTGCGGAAGCGAGTAGTGATCCCGATGAGACTAGCCAGCAGGAGTCCCAGACCAATCAGCGGTGATGTGCGGTGCTCATTGGTTTGGGGAAGAACAGTCTTGGCTTGCTTGTCTAACGGTGTTGCTTGATTAGTGGCGACACGGGTTGCAGTTCTTACTGGCGTAGTCAGGCGTTGGGGATGGCTCGCCACTGTTGCAACTTTTGCGGCGTTACCACTGTGTGTCGTTAAGTCTTGTTGTGTTGGCTTAGCTGGTGTGACCATGTCGGGTTGTTGCTTAACTTTGTTGATGCCTGGCGTAATCGTTGCGCCATCACCACCTGAAGTGACTTTGTGGTAGGTTACGGTGACGGTTTGGTCGGCCGGACCAAATGTACCAGTTGGGTTGCTGGCTGAGTCCAATTGATAACCCTTGATGACCGGCGTCTTTACCTGATAAGCGGTTCCCGACTGACCAGTTAACAGTGCGTCTGGCAATAAGGAATTACCTTGGTTGTCTTGGTAGTGGACGGTGACGGTTACCGTACTGGTTGGGGTCACGGGTGGTGTTACAACCGGTGGCGTCACCGGTTTGGTGGCATTCTTCGTGTAATACAAGGTGATGGTCTGAGCCTGATTGGAGAGGGTTCCCGTGATGGCGGCGCTTTGATTGCGGACGTCATCGTAGGTGTAACCGTCAACGGCCAATTGATCTGGTGTCAGTGCGTAGGGGTCGCCGGTCATTTTGTCAGTTCCAAAGCTCAGATCGGATTTGATAGTGGCGGTGTCGTCGGCTTCATCCCGGTATTGAACGGTAATGGCCGCCGCTTTTTCTGCGTTGTCGTAGGGGATGAGAACGGTGAAATTATCCATCCGACTACTCGTCAGGTCAGCACGCAGGTAAAACTTGTGGTTGCCAGGCGTTGCGACCCCCACTGAATCAGCATATTCTCCATAGGTGCCACCGTAGTAGTAGGTACTTTGTGGTTTAATGTTGGTGAACTGGATACTGCCGTCAGTGTTGACGGTGTAGTCATCTGATGTCATCCCAGAATAGTAGAGTGAGAAGATTTGATGACCCTGAAATGGGTTGCCAGCGACATGGATTTGCTGGAGCTGCGTTTCAACAAGTTTAAAATTTTCAGAGTTAATTAAAAATGGTCTGGCCAAAGTGGCATTGTAATTTTGCGGTAACTGAATCAATGGGGCGACCGTAATGGCGTGCGTCGTTTGGTCTACAAATTTTTGCTGAGCGTAGTCGACGACAAAGTTTTGGTGACTGATTTTAAGCGATGCGATCTGCTTAGCATCAAGCATTGAGAAATCACCGATCCAGTTATACATGACGTTCAAGGTCGTCAGCTTTTTAAGGCCTTCAAGTGGTTTGAGGTTGACAATTTTGTTGCGAGAAACGTTTAAGGTCGTCAAGTTTGTGAGGCTAGCCAGAGGCGTCAAGTCAACGATATCTCCGTAAGCCCCAGATCCAGTCGGTAAGGTTTGCAGGTTCATGTAATCTATACCATTGTCATAAGAAAGATCGAGTGAAGTCAAGCCAGTCGCGTACTGCAAGCCTTCCAGAGAAAATGGTGTTTGCCCATCGATATAAACGGTGCTGTCAATGGTATGAGCAGTTGCGAGACTCGTCAAACCAGTTGCGATATTGTCCTTGGTAATTTGAGAAACATCGATACCCATGGCCTTGGCAACCATCTTTTGAAGGATCTTGTTGGGCATCCAAACGTCAATTGATTCGTTGACCGGAGCCGAAAGTGGGGCCGCGGTGGCAACCGGAGTTACTGGTGCAGTAGGTGCGGTGGAAGCTGGAGCTGGATTGGTCGGTGGTGTTGGCTCGTTTTGGTGTGGTGTTGGTGCCTGGAGACGTTTGGCTGGTTTATGTACAGCGGGACTTTCCGTTACTGAGGGGTCACCAGCGGGGTTGGCAGGTTCCTCTGATGACTTGGGTTCTGCCGGTTGATTAGTTGGTGCAGGGGGAGTCGTTGGTTCTGTCGGCCCGTCCGCGGGTACTGGTTTAGGTGCAGTTGGTGTATTTGGAGCAACTGGTGCAGCTGGTGTGGGTACAGTCGGCGCTACTGGGGTTGGCGCTTTTTCTTCAGTAGTCGTGGTGGGATCAGTGGCCGTGTTTGTCGTGTCCGCTTGGGCAACGGTTCCACCGAAGGCGAAGACTAAACCAGCCGAAACGATACCGGCGAAAACCCAGGATTTCCCACTCTTATACATTTTGTAGCGTAATGTGACGTTAGTTGACTTTGACATGAGGCTCCTCCTTTGGCGCGGTTCCTTACTAGCATTATGAGTACTTAATTATTAACCTCAGTATAGGAGGTTTAGCTAGAATAGTCTATAAGATACCTCATAATATTTAGGGTCCTAACTACAGGGGAATGTCAGCTGAAATTTGACTGAAATGCTTATATGTCAAGGAATCTGAGAAGGATAATTGAGCTGAAATGAAGCAAATAAAGACTAAAAAATATTTTCTCATAAATAAAATTGTGGATAATTTGACTATTACTTAAATATTACGGCAAATTTTCAGTCACATGCGGATGGCTTCTTTCTGAAGCTGGGACGGGTGGTTTCATTGAAGACGGACCAACAGTAAGTGTGTGGGACCTAACTGTATTGTTGAAGAATTACTGACTTATGTTAAAAGACCACGGTATTAAAAAGTTAGTAATTTCGGTCCTTATATAAAGGAAAAGAAACAGATCCGTCCAAATCGTTACGCCCCGTAAGCATTTCCCGAAAGCCCCGATTACCGCCTTTAGAAATCGCTAACAATTTTTTAAATCTTTTTCTCGAAAACGCTTGCATTAACACAGAAACCTTGTATAATTGAATTTGTAAGTTGGTTGTCGCAACGAACTAACTAGGAGGGTTTTTATAAATTATGGCAGAAGAATATTGGAAAGGTATCGACAAGATTCAATACGTCGGTCATTCAGATAAAAAATCAGGTTTAGGCTTCCAGTACTACAATCCAGATGAAGTTATTGGTGGCAAGAAGATGCGCGATTGGTTACGGTTTGCCGTAGCTTACTGGCACACTTTCGATCAACGTTTAGTTGACCCATTTGGTGATGGTACCGCTCAACGTCCTTACGACAAGTACACTGATCCTATGGACTTGGCTTTAGCCAAGGTTGATGCTGCATTCGAATTTTACGACAAATTAGGTGTAGATTACCTTTGCTTCCACGATCGTGACTTAGCTCCAGAAGGCGACACTTTACGTGAAACCAACGCTAACCTGGACAAAGTTGTTGACAAGATCGTTGAATACCAAAAGACGAGTGGCATGAAGGTTCTGTGGAACACGTCAAACATGTTCACCAACCCTCGGTTTGTTGAAGGTGCTGCAACCTCACCATACGCTGACGTCTTTGCATACTGTGCCGCTCAATTGAAGCACAGTTTGGAAATTGGTAAGCGTGTCGGTTCTGAAAACTATGTCTTCTGGGGTGGCCGTGAAGGTTACGAATCACTCTGGAACACTAACATGAAGGAAGAACAAGAACATGCTGCTAAGTTCTTCCACATGGCTAAAGACTACGCTAATGAAATTGGTTTCGATGCACAAATGTTGCTCGAACCAAAGCCAAAGGAACCAACGACTCACCAATACGACTTCGATGCTGCAACCACTATCGCATTCATGAAGGAATACGGTTTGGACAAAGACTTCAAGTTGAACTTGGAAGGTAACCATGCTAACTTGGCTGGCCACACTTACCAACACGAAATCCGTGTTGCTCGTGAAGCAGGCTTGTTAGGTTCATTGGATGCTAACCAAGGTGACAAGTTGATCGGCTGGGATATTGATGAATACCCATCTAACTTGTACGAAACGACTGCTGCTATGTCAGAAGTTGTTGATAACGGGAGTATCGGCCCTCGCGGTGGTTTGAACTTCGATGCTAAGCCTCGTCGTTCATCATTCGCCCCAGAAGACCTCTTCTACGGTCACATTGTAGGTATGGATAGCTTTGCTGCCGGCTTACGTGTTGCCGTTGCTATGAAGGAAGACGGCTTCTTGGACAACTTACGTAAGAACCGTTACAGCTCATACGAATCAGGTATCGGTGCTGATATCGAAAGTGGCAAGGCTGACTTCAAGTCCCTTGAAAAGTACGCTATCGACATGCCACAATCTAAGTTGATTGCTGCTACGCACTCAGATCACTTGGAAGAAGTCAAGGATACGATCAACCATTACATCATTGACACTTTGAGCAAGTAATCTTGCGCTCTGCGAAATAAAATATCAATAGAATGGCGGACGGACGGTGTGTTCGTCCGCCATTTTTATAACCAACGGGTTTGATACGGCTTGAATCTAACCGCCTTACCGGGTGGCGAAAATAAGCCGGAACGCTGGGGCGGACGCCTGGAGCCAAAGAACGGTCTCCAGGCTTGCTTTGAACCTCTGAGAACCGAGTTTCAAAGACACCAATTCTCTAAGCAGCAAAATAACGCTACTAAGAGAATTCCCACGGCTGAGCTTATTTTCACCACCCTCACGGCTAACTTAGATCGACCAAGTAAATACGTTGGTTAGTCAAGTCTAGGTTGTGTGGATTATGAAATGGTCTACTGATCAATCAGCTTGCTGATAGTATGACATTAATAAAATAGACGAAACGACAATTAGGAGGAATGACCGATGGGGAAGTACGTTCTCGGTGTTGACCTAGGAACGAGTGCCGTTAAGGTTTCCGCACTAGATCACAGTGGGCAGATTGTCGCCCAAGAGAGTTTTGATTATGATTTGATTCAGAAGAAGCCCGGCTATAACGAACAGAATCCAGAGGACTGGGTTTCTGGCACGACCGTTGCGATTGTTCGGTTGATTTTAAACGACCATCTGAGCGCCAGCGACATTGAAGGTCTGAGCTTCTCTGGGCAAATGCACGGGTTGGTTCTGCTGGACAAGGACAAGAAGGTTCTACGGCCATCAATTCTGTGGAACGATACGCGGAGCACGCCACAACGTGAAGAAATCGAAGCCAAAATGGGCGACGAATTCGTTGATATTACGCGGAATCAACCACTGGAAGGTTTCACGTTAACTAAACTGCTGTGGGTTAAGGAAAACGAACCAGATATCTGGGCTCAGGCCAAATACTTTGTCCTGCCTAAGGATTACGTGCGTTACCGCATGACTGGCAACCTGGCGATGGATTATTCCGATGCCACTGGGACCGTTCTGCTCGACGTTGCTAAGGGCGAATGGAGCAAGAAGATCTGCGAGACCTTCGATATTCCTTTGAGCATGTGCCCACCGTTGATCAAGTCCGTTGACTTCGCTGGGACGGTTACGCCGGCCTATGCTGAATTCTCCGGTTTGACCACGGATACCAAGGTCTTTGGTGGGGCTGCCGACAACGCTGCTGGGGCCGTTGGTGCCGGGATTTTACACCCGAACATGGTCTTATCCAGTATTGGGACGTCTGGTGTTGTCCTGAAGTACGAAGACACGCCTGACGTTAACTATCATGGTGTCGTTCAATTCGAAGACCACGCTATTCCTGACAAGTATTACTCCATGGGGGTTACACTGGCCGCTGGGTATTCACTCAGCTGGTTCAAGAAGACCTTTGCACCGAGTGAAGACTTTACGGACTTCGTATCGAGCGCTGCTAAGTCAACGGTTGGGGCAAATGGATTGCTCTACACCCCTTACATTGTGGGTGAACGGGCACCTTACGCCGACGCTGATATCCGGGGGAGCTTTACCGGAGTTGATGGCACGCACAAACGCTACGACTTCGTTCGGGCCGTTCTGGAAGGCATCGTCTTCTCCTTCAGAGATTTGTTCGATATCTATGAAGAAAACGGTGGGGACTTCGATACGGTCGTTTCCATCGGTGGTGGGGCTAAGAGCCCACTCTGGTTACAGATCCAAGCCGACATCTTTAACCGTAAAGTTGTCAGCTTGAAGAACGAACAGGGTCCTGGTATGGGGGCAGCGATGATTGCTGCCACTGGCTTGGGCTGGTTCGATTCCTTACAGGACTGTGCTGAAACCTTCGTTCACTTCGGCAAGGCTTACGAGCCAAACCCAGAGAACGTGGCTAAATATGCCAAAATGCACAAGATTTACAAGCAGGTTTACCAACAAACGAAGAGCATCAGTGCTCAGTTGTTGGACTACCGGCGTGAAGAACTCTAGGGCAGATAACGAGAAGGTGTGGGAGAAATCCCGCGCCTTTTTTGTCTGATGATGCAAGTAGATTATCTCACTTTTTGGCGGATTGCCTACTAAGCGTAAGTTTCACCATAGAATTGGCTGGTTCGCTGAGCTTTCAAAATAGTAAATGTGAATGATAATCGCGGGCTGTTTACTAAACAATCAGGCGGGGAAACTGGGCGATTACTAAAACATACCCTAATTTAATCATTTGTTTAGAAAACGCTTTCATTTTGATAAACAGCGTGCTATGATAGGTTCATGGTTGGTTGGGGTTATCAACCAACTGGTGTCAACCAACTTACATTTTTTCAGCTATACTTTCTCTACATACTGCCACTGCTGACATTACGGCGTTTGCCGTACTAAGGAGCGATATCTATGCGAAAAGTTTCGACCGGATTTGTTTACTTTTTCGGTGCATTAGGTGGATTGCTGTTTGGGTATGATACCGGGGTTATTTCCGGGGCCATTCTGTTCATCCAGAAACAAATGCACCTGGGTTCTTGGCAACAGGGTTGGGTCGTGAGTGCCGTGCTCTTGGGAGCTATCCTGGGGGCCGCCATCATTGGGCCATCGTCTGACCGGTATGGTCGGCGGAAATTGCTGTTATTATCTGCAATTATTTTCTTCGTTGGGGCGTTAGGTTCCGGGTTTGCTGCGGGATTCTGGACCCTGATTATCTCACGGGTGATCTTGGGGATGGCCGTTGGTGCCGCTTCCGCCTTGATCCCAACGTACCTGGCTGAATTGTCACCCGCCGATCAACGGGGGAAGATGTCCAGTCTGTTCCAACTGATGGTTATGACGGGGATTCTGTTTGCCTACATCACCAACTACGCCTGGGCCGGTGTTTACACTGGATGGCGTTGGATGTTAGGGTTCGCTGCAATTCCTGCCGCACTGCTATTCTTGGGTGGATTAATCCTTCCCGAAAGTCCCCGGTTCTTAGTGAAGATGGGGCACTCCGACCAAGCGCGTGAAGTTCTGGATACCATGAACAAGCACAACACGCCGGTCGTTGATAAGGAATTGTCTCAGATTGAAGAACAAGCCAAGATGAAGAATGGTGGTTGGAGCGAACTCTTCGGTAAAATGGTTCGTCCGTCACTCATCATTGGTTTAGGCTTAGCTATTTTCCAACAGGTCATGGGATGTAACACGGTGTTGTACTACGCGCCAACCATCTTTACCGATGTTGGTTTCGGGGTTAACGCCGCCTTACTGGCCCACATTGGGATTGGAATCTTTAACGTTATCGTGACGGCCGTGGCCGTGATGATCATGGATAAGATCGATCGAAAGAAGATGCTGATTGGTGGGGCCATCGGGATGGGGGTTTCCCTATTCGTTATGAGCTTCGGGATGAAGTTCTCCGGTGGATCCCATACCGCTGCTATTATCTCGGTAATCGCCTTGACCATCTATATTGCCTTCTTCTCCGCAACCTGGGGTCCCGTTATGTGGGTGATGATCGGGGAAGTCTTCCCATTGAACATTCGTGGACTGGGGAACTCCTTCTCCAGTGTGATTAACTGGTCCGCCAACATGGTTGTTTCCCTGACGTTCCCAGCATTACTGAACTTCTTTGGGACTGGGAGTCTGTTCATCGGTTACGGTGTCCTTTGCTTCCTGGCCATCTGGTTCGTTAAGGTTAAGGTCTTCGAAACGCGGAATCGTTCGCTGGAAGAAATTGAAGCAACTTTACGGGCAAAAGCGGGTACTGGTGCAAAAGATTTGAGTTCTGCTAAATAAGTCATTTAACTGAGGAGCCATTCCGGTGAGGGTGGTTCCTTTTTTGCTGGTTTCAGATAAATTTTTCAGAAAAATGTGACTGAATTTGGGCCAGTCATAAAGGCCGACTGGGCGGGTTTTCCAGGTGATTTAACCAACCATTCAGTAATAATTGTCCAAAAAATCGGATATTTTTTCAAACAGTTTGGTCCTGAGGCGACTACACTAATAAATGTAAGCGCTTCACTTAAACGTAATTTAGACGGCTGGCCAGCAACTAATTGCGTGATAGATATTATTGATGTCCATGTACATACTTAATATTGAGGAGGCATTCAATCGTGAAAATTTATGTTGATGCAAAGGCAGTCCATGATGGTAACGGGACCAAGAAAGCGCCGTTCAAGCAAATTAATGACGCCGCTCAGGTTGCCCAACCCGGTGATAAGGTGCTCGTCTTCCCCGGAACCTATCGGGAATACGTTAACCCTAAGAATGGTGGGACGGACGATGACCGGATTACCTACCGGAGTGTTGAACCCTTAAAGGCCATCATCACTGGTGCGGAAGCCGTTAAGAACTGGCAACAATACCAAGGTAACGTTTGGGTCGCACGGATCAATAACGGGCTGTTCGGCTCGTATAATCCATACACCGAATTTGTCATGGGTGACTGGTACTTCGGACCGGTGAACAAGCATACCGGTGCGGTCTACATGAACGATCGTCAATTCTACGAAACGACATCGCTGGAAGACTGTATTGAAGCGAAGGTTTATGGCCGCTCCTGGGAACGGAAGAACTCCGTTTACAAGTGGTATACCGAACAGGATACCGGCCGGAATGAAACGGTCATCTATGCCAACTTCCAAGGCAAGAATCCTAACAAAGAAACGGTTGAAATCAACGTTCGGCGTGAAGTCTTCATGCCACAAGAGACGGGAATCAATAACATTACGGTTAGCGGCTTTAACGTTAATAAAGCGGCCACGACTTGGGCGCCGCCTGCATCTTACCAAGATGGGATGATTGGGCCACACTGGTCTCGCGGCTGGATCATTGAAGATTGTGACATTAGCCACAGTCGGTGTGCCGGCATTTCCTTAGGGAAGTATGAAGATCCGGTCAACAACCAATACTTTACGTACAAACACGTGAAGAGTCCTACTCAAATGGAACGGGACGCTGTCTGCCGCGGTCAATACCATGGGTGGTTAAAGGAAAATATTGGGCATCACATTATCCGTCGTAACAACATTCACCACTGTGAACAAGACGGAATCGTCGGTCGTCAGGGTGGGGTCTTCAGTATTATTGAAGACAACCACATCCACGACATCAACAACATGCAAGAATTAGCTGGTGCTGAAATCGCCGGAATCAAGATGCACGCCGCTATCGACGTCATTATCCGTCGCAACCACATCAATGATTGCACGATGGGTATTTGGACCGACTGGGAAGCCCAAGGAACTCGAATCACGCAAAACCTGTTGGATCACAACTATGCGCCAACGGGGACTGCGGAACGGATCATCGGGGCGATGCAAAGCCAAGACATCTTCGTTGAAGTGGGTCATGGGCCAACCTTGATCGATAACAATTTGCTGTTGTCTAAAGCTTCATTGCGGCTGGCAACACAAGGGGTCGCCTGCGTGCACAACCTGATGTTGGGATCCATTACCTCTATCGGGGCCAATACGGACTTTACCGTAGACGGCAAGAACCAACCGCGGTTCACGCCTTATCACATTCAACACCGGACTGAAGTTGCTGGGTTCATGACGATTCTCCATGGGGACGACCGTTTCTACAACAACATCTTCGTTCAGAACTGGCCAGTTGAAAAGCCAGAAGAGGAAACGGTTGTTGATCGTGAACATGAAGATACGGAACAAGTGGGGACCAATGGTTTCGATGAGTATCCAACCTACGATGAATGGTATGCGCAATTCAAGAACGTCAACGGGACGTTTGCCAAGGAAACTGACATGAATGACTTGATGAGTGCACATTATGGTCATTTACCAGTCTGGGCTGCCGGAAATGTTTACTTCAACGGTGCTAAGGCTTGGAAGAAGGAAACTGATAACCTGGTTAATACCAGCGACAAAGTTTCTGTTGAATTGGTCGAAGATGGTGACAAGGTTGCCCTGAAGACGAACCTGTATGACCTGATTGGCGACTACTACGAGGGTGTGATTACGACCGACACCTTGGGTGAGGCCTTCGAGCCAGAGCAACGCTATGAAAAGCCAAACGGTGATGACATCATCTTCAACGAGGATTACTTTGGTAACCATCGTGGGGTTTCAACTGTTCCAGGACCATTCGTATCAGGTAAAGATGCGGATGCAGCGCTGTGGCAAGAATAAACCGAGAATAGAATAATTAGAGTATTCATATTCTAAAACGACACGAATCGGGTGTTGTGACGTGGATTCTTACTAGGAAGGGCAATTTGAGATGATATTTCTAGTAAGAATCTTTTTGTATACGCAAATTACGGTTGGATACATGGCATTTTCCTTATGAGGAGGATTATCATGGAAAACGAAAAGCAAGTGGCGCCTAAAGGCAAATTCCCATATCGCTTGGGTTTTGGGATTCTATTCGGACTGTTAGGGTGGCTGGTTCCTTACTTAGGGGTCAACTCGACCTTACTACCAGCTAAGATTCAGCAGATTGCACCAAACGAAAAGGTTCAGATTGTGGCCTTACTGGCAACGATTGCGATGATTGTCGCTACGATTGCCAATATCATTGAAGGGGCGTTGTCCGACAGAACGGTCAGTCGCTGGGGGAAGCGGAATCCGTGGATCTTCCTCGGGATGCTCAGTACGCTGATCTGTTTTTACTTCTTGACGAAGGTCACAACGGTGCCGGGAATCATTATCAACTGGTCGCTGTTCCAAGTCGCCTTGAATATGATGGTGGCACCATTGGTCGCGTTTATCGCGGATAAAGCACCAAAGAAGTACCGGGGGTCCATCTCCGCCTTCTACGGTGTGGGGATGAACATCGGGACACCAGTGGGGACGATGATTGCGTCGCATTACATTACCAACGTTAACAGTGGGATTTACATCTTCATGGTCTTCGAAATCATCTTTACGATTATTGGCCTGTTGTTAGTTGGTGACGGCAGTAACAAAGGTGAGCGGGTACCCAAGCTACATGGATCCGAACTCGTCGAAGCATTCTCCTTCCCGATTCACGGGGATGTGCGTGACTTTTACTTAGCGGTTGTTGGTAAATTGCTGTTCATTTCGGCGCAGTTTATCATCACCGGGTATCAACTGTACATTTTTACCGATTACATGAAACTCTCTTCGGCAAGTGCCACGAGCAACTTGTCGATCATGTCGCTGATCCTCTTGGTTGCGGGGGTATCCTTCGCGGTAATTGGGGGACCACTGGCTGATAAGTTCCACAGCTTGAAGTTGTTGGTAGCCCTGTCGACGGTTGCAATGGGGATTGGGGTTGCGATCCCAGCCATCGATCCGGCACCTTGGACCATGTTCGTCTACGCGGGCCTAAGTGGGGCTGCGATGGGGATGTACAACTCGGTTGACCAGGCGCTGAACGTCACGGTGCTGCCGAACCCCAATAGTGCTGCGAAGGACTTGGGTATCGTTAACTTGGCGAACTCATTGGGTCAGGTCTTCGGTCCAATTATGGCTTCCATGGTAATCGGATTCTCTGGTTACCGGATGATCTTCCCAATGGCCGGTGTGATGTGTTTAGTCGGTGCTGGGATGATCCTGATGATCAAGAAAGTTCATTGATTGTGGCACGCTAAGGTTTGAAATCAGCAAGCTAAAGGCGATGGTGAAAGGTGAGAAAGCTTCTCTTTTGGATGGGGGAGCTTTCTTTTTCGTCGATGCGTTAGAAATAGCTTAACCGACCTGTGTGTATTTTTGACAACCATTGTGTACAGAACTTGTAAAGGCCTGAATTGTTAGGCTAATCGTTGGCTGATGGGCAATCGAGCACAGTGAGTGATAGGGAATGAATCGTTTAACCAGTGAAATGGAAACTGCACAGTGATTTTCACGGTGACTAGCGGTGAGTGTAAATAATTTAGATTTTTCCGGTAAACGCTTTCAAAAATATAATGTAAGTGCTATCATAGATAACGTAGTTGGTTGCCGCAATCAACCAACGAGCAAACTACCAACTTACATATTGCATAATTCTGGCGGCGGAAACCGTGAAAAGGAAGTAATATTAATGCGAAAGGTTTCGACTGGTTTCGTTTACTTCTTCGGTGCCCTTGGGGGACTTCTCTTTGGGTATGATACCGGGGTAATTTCAGGAGCTATTCTCTTTATTCAGAAACAAATGCACTTGGGTTCTTGGCAACAAGGCTGGGTTGTAAGTGCCGTACTGTTGGGTGCCGTGTTGGGTGCCGCAATCATTGGACCATCTTCTGACCGTTTTGGTCGGCGGAAGCTCTTACTGCTATCTGCTATTATCTTCTTCGTTGGGGCTTTAGGGTCTGCGTTCTCACCAGAGTTCTGGACGCTGATTGTTTCACGGATCATCTTAGGGATGGCCGTTGGTGCTGCCTCTGCTTTGATTCCAACGTACTTGGCTGAATTGTCACCTGCCGATAAGCGGGGGACTATGTCCAGTCTGTTCCAGTTGATGGTTATGACTGGTATCCTGTTTGCCTACATCACCAACTACTCCTTCGCTGGCATGTACACTGGCTGGCGTTGGATGTTAGGGTTCGCTGCTATTCCAGCCGCACTGTTGTTCTTAGGTGGGTTGGTCTTACCAGAAAGTCCACGTTTCTTAGTCAAGATGGGTCATATTGACACCGCTCGTGAAGTCTTGGATACCATGAACAAGCATGATACCAAGGCCGTTGACAGAGAACTTACGCAAATTCAAGAACAAGCCAAAATCGTCAGTGGTGGCTGGACCGAACTCTTTAGTAAGATGGTTCGTCCTTCACTCATCATTGGGTTAGGCTTAGCTATTTTCCAACAAGTTATGGGTTGCAACACCGTGTTGTACTACGCACCAACCATCTTTACTGATGTTGGTTTCGGGGTCAACGCTGCCTTACTTGCCCACATTGGGATTGGGATCTTCAACGTTATCGTTACTGCCGTGGCCGTTATGATCATGGATAAAGTTGACCGTAAGAAGATGCTGATCTACGGGGCTATTGGGATGGCCGTTTCACTGTTCGTTATGAGCTTCGGGATGAAGTTCTCCGGTGGTTCTCATGCCGCTGCGATTATCTCCGTCATCGCCTTGACCATCTACATTGCTTTCTTCTCCGCAACTTGGGGTCCTGTTATGTGGGTTATGATTGGTGAAGTCTTCCCATTGAACATTCGTGGGTTAGGGAACTCCTTCTCCAGTGTTATCAACTGGGGTGCTAACATGGTCGTTTCCTTGACGTTCCCATCCTTACTGGATTTCTTCGGTACTGGGAGCTTGTTCATCGGTTACGGTGTGCTTTGCTTGTTCGCTATCTGGTTTGTTCATGCCAAGGTCTTCGAAACGCGGAACCGTTCTCTGGAAGAGATCGAAGCTACGTTACGTGCCAAGGCTGGTGAACCAGAAACCGCACACGCTACGAAATAATTAAATCACGTTTAAAATGAGGGTGTTCCTGAGAGGGCACCCTCTTTTTATTTATCCAAGTGAGTTAAGTCTACCGGACACGGATATTGTTTTGATAGTGATTCTGTACAGGTTGTGTAAAGGTCAATATAATTTTCACAATAGCGAAGCAATGGGGAGAACCGCCGCCAATCGTTAAAAAATGCTATACTGATTGAGACATAATCAAACCAATTAGGGGTGACATGATGATTGCAGAATTTGAAGACTATCTCGCTAAAATTGAGGACGCTGAACACCAGGCCCGCGTCCGTGAGGTTTTGAACTGGGTACAGACGTCCTTCCCACAGCTGGAACAGCGGTATGCGTGGAATCAGCCGATGTTTACTGACCACGGCACGTTCATTATTGGGTTTAGCGTTGCCAAGTCGCACATGGCCTTCGCGCCAGAGGGACCGGTCATGACACAGTTCGCTGATCAGATTGCTGCCGCCCACTATAATCCCGGCAAGAAATTTGGCCGCATCAAGTGGACGCAACCGGTCGACTATGACTTGCTCCACCAGATTATTGCCTTTAACATTGCTGACAAGGCTGATTGCGAGACCTTTTGGCGTAAATAGATGACTGTGGATCAAGCGTCCTTAAGGGGATGCTTGATCCATTTTTGTGTGATATTAATTTAATTTTGCAAGCGAAATTTACATTTTGGAGGACCCAATTATTAACTGGTAAATGGTACAATGAAAATTAAGACAGCTACCCGGTTGGATTTGGGTAGCGGATACGATGCAAGCGAGCCCAGTACAGGTTATCAGGGGACAGCTTTAGCAGGGCTTGCGACGGAGTAGTTTGAATTCGGGGAGATCTTAGAAAAATGCGACGAGAAAGATTGCGGTTTAACCACTGGCGCAATCCCGTTTTGACCGGGATCATTGCGCTGATTTTAGTGGCCAGTTTGTTTGCGATTCGTGGGGTGACGCCTTTTGGTGATCGCAACCTGTTGATTGGCGATTTGGGAACGCAGTACATTCCTTTTTTTACGGACTTTACACGATTGATTCATGGTCACGCCTGGGACCTATTTAACTTTCATCAGGCCCTAGGAACTAGTTGGGTGCCAACGATTGCGTACTATTTATTAAGTCCATTCAATCTAATGCTGGTCTTCTTTAAGGCGAGTCAGATTCCGATTGCTATGGCCGTGATTATCATGCTAAAGATTGCGACAATCGCTGGGACTATGACGTTTTATTTACAGGAACACTGGCGGACGCAGCAGCTCTTTACCGGTGCTTTTGGGTTGGCATTTGCATTCAGCGGATTTGTTGCTCTGAACTTTTTTAACCTAATGTGGTTGGACGCCTTGATCTTTCTGCCACTGGTTGCTTGGGGGATTGACCGCCTCGTGATTACCGGACGTACTGGCGGCTACTTTGGATGGCTGTTGGTTAGCGTTCTGACGGACTACTATCTGGGGTACATGACCTGCCTGTTTATCGTGGCGTACTTCGTGTACATGTTGACCGCAGAGTGGCCGGCTGGTCAGTCGGTACTGGAGTGGCTCCGGGAAAAGCGTCGTATTTGTTATCGCTTCATTGGGGCATCCTTGCTGAGTGTCGGGACGACGTTAGTGATTCTTCTGCCAACTGTTCTCGGGATGCTAGCGACGCCCAAAACACAGGGTCAAGCTGGCAACTTTCACTTAGTTCCGATGTTTGGGCTCGAATTCTTTAATCAACTAGGTGTGGGCGCGGGTGACTACCTGCAACGGCTGAGCCATGGCCCGGCGATTTTCTCATCGTCGTTAGTGATCTTGCTAGCGATTGCGTACTTCGGTTTGCCACAAATTAAGACGCGTGCTAAGGTTCGGGCGGCCGTGCTCCTTTTATTCCTATTTCTAGGTATGTGGTTGCGGGGGTTCAACACAGTCTGGCACCTGATGACGCCACCCTCCGGCTATCCGTTTCGGAATAGTTTCTTCTTTAGCTTCGTCCTGATTCTGATTGCCAGCAGTGCTTGGCAGGCGGGGTTATCACAGTTGTCTCGTCGCTGGCGGTGGGCCACATCGTTGATTCTAGGAATTCTGATGTTACTGGGGAGCTGGATGATTCCACTGATGCAGACGTGGACGCAGTCTGGTTATTACGCTAGCCTTCAGCCAATTAATTGGGCGGCTGTATGGACGAGCCTCGCTATTTTAGCAGTGACGACCGGACTCTTATGGTTGAAAGCCGTGCCGCCTGTCTGGTTGGGCGTGGTTGTCGTTATCGAACTGTTCGTCAACTTTAGCTTTGCGCTGGTTGGTATCGATTACGGGAGTCAACAGCGCTACGCCAAGGCTTATAATCAGTCCGTCCAGCGCCTCCAACCAGTGACTGCGACATCGAAGTTATATCGTATTCGTAACGATGCACCGACCGTGGCGCCGGGATTTCAGCACCATTACAATCCTTATAATGATGCGATGTGGCTGGGGTACAATGGGACCGGTGCGTACAGTTCGACGACCCCGGCCAACACAATGACCATGGTCAAACAACTCGGGCTCTACACACGAGATGCCCGACGCCTCAGTAATCAGGGCTTCACCCCGGGTACCGAGATGCTCTTCGGTGTGCGAAATAAATTAACGAAAAACGATAATGTTCGTGTGGGCAGTTACAGCGGAATGGGTTTTGCGGTGAGTTCACAGTTGCTCAAGGTGAAGCTGACAGCCAATGCGCTGACCAATCAGGAGAGTATTCTGCAGGCACTGCGGCCGAGTCAGCACGCTTACTTTGTGCCGGTGACGGCTGGTCATGATCAGGTCAAGGCCATTTGGCGGATCAACAACCATCCCACCAATTTCGTCTATAATCATGTTTGGCACGTGACCCCTCAAGCCACCGGCCGGATCTATCTCTTTGATCCGACTAGTGCCAGCAAGTATTCCACGATGAGTGTCAACGGCCATAATGTGGCACCGAAGATGCAGACGGACGGGAACACCAGCATGATTAATTTAGGTGAGTACCGGCAAGGCGAGGCGCTGACGATTAAATACGCCAGCAATCGGCCAACGCCGAAGGCCCTAGCGGTAGCAACTTTGCCGGCAAGTCGCATGGCAGCGGTCCATCAGGCCGTTAGCACCCATGCACTGCGGCTACGGCAGCACCGTGGACATTTACGGACCGACTACCAGGGAACCATCGCGGCCACGCCTAATAAGCGCTGGGGCTACCTGAGTCTGCCACAGGAGCGTGGATGGCGGATCACCGTGAATGAACGGACGGTCAAACCACGCACCGTGCTCGGCGACATGATGGCGGTACCGCTGACGCCGGGTCAGAACCGAGTCGTGATCAGCTATCACGTGCCAGGCGGTTGGATTGGATTAGCAGCCAGCGTTGTCTGCGCAGTGAGTTATGGGGCGTTGTGGTATCGAAAACAACTATAAAATGCAAATTGAAAAATAGTGACGCAAAAAGGATGGTGTCTCTCCAAAAAAATTTGGGGAGGCACCATCCTTTTATACAATCATTTGTAAAATATACAACTAGAGTTTCGGCTGATCTTGGTTCTTAGCGGCAACCTGCTTGGTATCAACGGGGTTGCCCGCCTCATCGGTCCGAATGACCATGACATCTACATCGGCCATCCGGCTGACGTAGGCGGTCACGGACCCTTCAACCATCCGGGCCACGGCACTCATCCCGGTGGCCCCCAGCATAATCAAGTCATTCTGGTGGTCGCGGATAAATTCATGAGCGATGACGGTCTTGGGATTACCGAACCGCACGTGAATGTCGAGGTCGGTGAAGCCGGTAGCGGCTTTGGTTGTTTCGACCAGCGAGGTCAGGTAAGAGGTCGCGTCCGTTGCCAATTCATGAATCACGCTGCCCGGCATGGAACCGCTGGCGTAGAAGCCATAGTGGTTGATCCGCAAGACGTTGAGCAGATCAATGTGGGCGTGGTTGCGTTGGGCCACGGTCACTGCTTTTTTTAGGGCCAGTTCCGCTTGAATGGAGCCGTCCACGGGCACTAAGATCTGTTGGTATTGTTGTCCCATAATTAGCCTTCTTCTTTGAGCTGAGTTGTCTAGACGCGACCACGTAAGGTGATAGTGGCAGTGTCGAGGACGTGGCCATTGATTTGATGGAGGAGGTCATTTAACCAGAAGCCATCGGCCAAGTCGAGTTTGGTATTTAATGCGTAGACGGTCAGACTGTAGTCATGATCCTCATTTGGTGGAAACGGCCCCGTGTAATTCTGATAAATGGCGGGATCAGTGTTTCCAACTAACGACCCACCATTACTGTTACGACCGTGAACGTGAGGAATGGCGTTGGTCCGGGAGACGTCCATTGGAATCTCGCGTGTCGTTCCGGGGAAGTTAGCGGCGACCCAGTGAATCCAGGGGAAGCCACTAACGGGAACGGCATCGAAATCAATGAGGTTCAGCGCTAGCGTTTGAGTCTTCTTCGGTATCTTATGAAGCTTGATGGGAAATGATTTGACGGGTTGCCCGCCATAGACGTCATCTCCCGTGGCGTACTTACTAAATTCATCGGCTAAGTAGCCATTTTCTTCGGTTGGCACAACGATTCGCATGAAATCCCTCCTAGATATATCTAACACTCTTCATTATACCGCAGTCATACGCCAGTCGCGAATATTCATGAATAATGTAAAAAAATACGAATAAATAGAATATAACTAATATAATTGCAAAAATAGCTTGATTTTTGCACGAAAGGGCGTATGCTAATAACAACTTAACGAAACGACGAAAGGATTGACGCGGATGACTCCTCAAGCAAAGATTGCCATTTTACAGCATTTGATTCAGATTCCTTCAGTAAACGACCACGAGTCCCAGGTAGCGGACTATATCGCGGGCCTGTTTGCTCCGTATCCCCAAGCAGAGATCAAGAAAGTAACTTACGCCGACGGTCGCGACAATCTGGTCGTCACTATCGGTCATGAGGGGCCCCAATTGGGACTTTCCGGGCACATGGACGTCGTTGCTGCCGGGGACGAATCCGCATGGACACACGCGCCATTTGCCGGTGAAGTGGTGGGCGACCAGCTCTTTGGCCGGGGGGCTTCCGACATGAAGAGTGGGCTTGCAGCAATTGTGATTACCATGCTGGAGTTCTTAGAACAGGGCACACAACTTCCTGGGAGCATTCGGCTGTTGGCGACGGTCGGCGAAGAGACGGGTGAGTATGGCGCGGCTCAGCTGACGGATGAAGGCTACGCAGACCACCTGGCCGGACTGGTCATTGCCGAACCCAGCGGCTTAGACAACGTGGTCTACACGGCGCGGGGCGTCATTGACTACAAGGTTGTTTCTACCGGGAAGGGGGTCCACAGTGCGCAACCGGAGAACGGCATCAACGCCATTGATAATTTGATGAAATTTTACAATGCCGTGGGTCCACTGATGGCCAAGCACACCCAGACCGATCCCGTCTTGGGTAGTCTCTTACACAACGTGGATCTGATCTCCGGGGGCGAGCAAATTAACTCGATTCCCGCTCATGCGGAATTGATGGCAAACATGCGGACGATTCCTGCTTATCCCAACCAAGTCATCTACGATGAGCTGGCGGGACTGATTGCGCAGTTGAATGCAGAAGATGGCGCGCAGCTCGATCTCAGCTATAGTTTCCCCGAAGAAGCGATCCCGGGCGATCCGCAGGCGCCACTGGTCCAACTGGCCAAGCAGATCAGTGATCAAGTTTGTGGGCACGATACGCAGGTCGTCGGTTCCGGTGGGGCTAACGATGGGGCGGAATTCTTGCGGGCCAAGGCTGACTTTACCAGTATTGAAATTGGTCCTGGAAGCAACACGTCCCATCAGATTGACGAGTACGTTTCCGTTAAGGAATATTTGCAGGCTATCGACTTCTATGAAGCCTTGGTACCAGCTTTCTTGCAACAAGTGCAAGAACCAGAGAGTATCACTGAATAATTGCGCAAAATTGGAGATGGTGATTGCCGCTAAATCAGGGTGAGCGCCATTTTTTGCGTGGTGACAATCGTGGAACATGCAGGTGACCAATTATTAAGTTTGCATATAGAAACTAGCAAACTGGTTAAATCTCGTTCGTGTGGCTGGTAATTCTAGAAGAAGCGCCTATATTAGTCTGTAATTGTAATGGGGAGGGAAAGAGCATGGCCAAACGAAAACCACAGCTGATTGCCTACCACGTGGGGGTTACGTTGTTAACGATGATCTCAGTTGGGACGGTCCTCTTGCTGTTAATGGGTGTGGGTAAAGCCACCATTGAGATAGCAATCATTAATGGCCTGTTGGTGGTGTTTGCCGTTGACTATGTTGCCCGGTTAGTGCTGGCTAAGAATCGTAAAATCTTTCTCATCCAGTCGGCATTTGATCTGCTGGGCATCATTCCCCTTCACCCGGTATTTGCGTTCTTTCGATTGGGCCGATTAGTCCGGCTGATTCGCTACCACCACTTGTTCTGGCGACTAAGACTCAATAGTAAATGGACACGGGCCTATCATCAGTTTATTTACAAGACCGGCTTCATTTACTTGTTTTCATTCAGTGTGACCATTATCGTCGTTAGTGCCTTTCTCTTCTCACTGACGGAGAAGCAAAGCCTGGCCAATGCCCTGTGGTGGGCCATCACAACGGCTACCACGGTGGGGTATGGGGATGAGACACCCCACACGGCCATTGGCAAAATCATTGCCAGCGTCTTGATGATTGGCGGAGTCGGTTTTATCGGGTTACTAACCAGTACCATTAGTGGGTTCTTCACGACTAGGGGCCAGCAAGTGGCGGCCAGTCAGGAGAAACACGAACAAGCCGATTTCGACCAGTTGTTGCTAAAGATTGAGGCGTTGACGACTAAGGTCGATGACTTGCAGCACCAGCTCGACACAACGTCACGTCACAAGCAGCGCTAGACCACTGTCATGCGAGTTAGAACCTGCGATTGTAGGCACAAAAAAAACGCGAACGCTCCTGTGAGCGCCGCGTTTAACGGACAAACTGTAAATTATAGTTTCCCTGACCGTCCGATGTAATCGTATAGGTCGTGTAGCCCGCCTGCAACCATTGATTCTTAGAAGCTTGGGCCCAACTTTGGGCGTCCGCAACGGAAGAGAAGGTGTGCACGGAATCAAACGATGTCGGGTTCTGATTACTTGCTGATGAACTCGACGTGCTTGTGTTGCTAGCGTTAGACGACTTGGTCTGCGCTTGATTGAGCAGTTTTTGTTCGCGTGCTTGGACGGCACTATTCGATTCATCATTGATAACATTCTGTAGCTTTTGTTTTTGCGAAACGGTAAGACCGTTATCATTGTAGCCATCGTACTTGTCTTTGAAACTTTCGTAGGCGGACTGCTCGGAAACGGACGATGCCTTAGCTACGAGTGAGGCACTGTTGCTCGATGACGAGACGGTATTGGATGCGGAATTGTTATGGTGAGTGATACCTAAGACCAACAGGATAGCGATGGCCAACGTTAATAATGTCATAACCCATGGCCACCAGCGCCGCGGCTTACGAGGCCGTTGACGCATGGGGCGATTAGGATCTTGATTAAAATTATACCGTTGTACGCGTGATTTTGGTTCTTGGTTGTTCAACTGAAAAACCTCCATGTCAGAAACGGTGTGAAAAAACAAGTTTGCCGCCGTAACGACAAACTACCACACCTTCCATAGTAACGCAAAACGGGCGCAGAAGAAAATTTTAGCCCTAAATTTTACTTTTTATCCAGCTTTCTTACCGCGAAAACTGCCAGCATATTGTATGATGGTAGTGGAACTAAGTTTGAAAGGTGGTTTTTATTTTGCATAATGACATTCCTGAATTACCTCTAAATAATGGCAACCGGATTCCTCAACTCGGCCTGGGTGTTTTCCAAGTCGACAACGCCGAAGACACGAAGAACGCAGTCAAGTGGGCCTTGGCAGCTGGCTACCGGCACATTGATACGGCGGCTTACTACGGTAACGAGCAGTGGGTCGGCGCAGCGATTCGCGAGAGTGATGTGAAGCGTGAGGATATTTTCGTCACTTCCAAACTTTGGAACAGCGTCCGTGGCTACGACGAAACGAAGCAGGCCTTCCAGGAGACGTTGGACAAGTTGGGATTCGACTATCTCGACATGTTCCTGATTCACTGGCCAGCTCCCGGCTACGCTGAAAGTTGGCGGGCCATGGAAGACCTGTACAAGGCTGGCAAGATCAAGAACATCGGGGTTTCCAACTTCAATCAAGCACAACTTGAGAAGTTAATGGAAACGGCCACGGTTAAGCCCGTCGTCGACCAGATTGAAACGCACCCGTACTTCCAGGAAGATGATCTGCACGCCTACCTGGAAACACAAGGTATCCTGCACGAAGCCTGGAGTCCATTGGGTGGGGGCAACAACAATGCGTTGACTGACCCCGTCATCAATGAATTGGCTGCGGCCCACGATGTGAGCGCCGCCCAGATCATTTTGCGCTGGCACATTCAACGCGAAGAGATCGTGATTCCTAAGTCCATTCATGAGGCACGGATTCAACAGAACCGCGATGTTTTTGCCTTTGGCCTGGATGAGGATGAGATGCGGGCGATTAGCGACCTGGATGCCGGCAAACGCGTGGGTCCAGATCCAGCCGATGAAGCCTGGCTCAAGAAATCGCAGACGTACTCAAGCCGTAAGTAATTAGCGGTAGGGTGGAATGTTCTGATCCTTAGCGAGCACCTCTAACTGGTCAGTCAGCTGATTGACGACGGTGAGGGGGACTTTCGCAAAGGGACTGAAGATACGGGGATGGTCCGGATCGGGCACATCCTGAGTTTCCTTTAATTTAGATACCATCGAGACTAGGTCATCCTTGTGATAGCCTAGTTTTTTGGCGTAATAAATAACTTCGCGGTAACTGACGTTTTTAAAGTAAAAGTAATAACAAAGCCCGGCCACGGTAAAGTACCAGAAGATCGTCCACTCCAGGCCAACCTGACTAGGAGCGATGAAGCCGGTAAAGATCGCGATGAGGACAAAAGCCACGTAGATTAATACGGAGAGGCCAGCCCAACGCTGTTTGGACGTCATAAGATTCAGCTCGATTCTTGAATGATTGCGTTTAGTTTACGGGGTTATGGGATAGATTTCAAGTTATTTTCGGTGATAAGTTAGTGAGAGTTCAAACAGCTAGCTTCACTAGTAGGTATTTAGATGACTGTTATATAGAAAATAGTTCTCGCAAGGCTTTTTCAAAGTGGAGAGATACTTGAGAGCGAGTGATTGAAATTCATAACTTGGTTAAGAACATACTTAGCCGGAGGAGGTCAGGGATGGAGCCAGCTGTGACGGCGGTGTTAGTCCGGGTGTTTGTTTCTTCCCGGGCTTACAGCGTGGGACGACCTCGGAGACGCAGGGTCTTTGCGGCTTCGAGGCGAGCCGGAAGCCAGATCTTTGGCTGCAGGCGGTCCCCACAGTAGGTGGAATCCCTGACAGCCGCAGGCGAGGATTTTTGACCAGGTTAGTTAAATTTCAGTAAACAAAACCATCAATACCAAACGAAAATTTCGCATTTAATGGTGAGTCGTGTATAATAACACAGTATTGTTGCAGACCGCTTTGGAAATGAGAGGTAGACGAATTGAATTTGAGTTTTGAAACCATTCAACCGGAAGATTTTAAACAGGTAGACCAATTGGTTGCGGCGGCGTTCACACCCGCTCAAGCCAGTGCCGGTACCGAGGGAAATCTGATTCACCGGCTACGGACGACCTACGATTATCAACCAAGCCTAGAAGTTGTGGCTAAGCCAGAGATTGACACAGTCGTGGGCCACGGTCTATTGAGTCCCGTGACGATTCGTGGTAACCGCCACACGACTACGATTCTTGGGCTGGCTTCACTGGCCGTTGCGCCGGAGTGGCAGGGCCAAGCTATTGGTAGTCAACTCTTAAGTGAATTGGAAGCTCGCGCTCGGCTGGCTGGCTTTGCGGCCGTCAGCGTGGTAGGGGACATGAACTTCTTTGGTGGCCGTGGCTATGTGATGGCAGAAGATTTTTCAATTCATAATAGTTTGGCAGTACCGATGGGCAGTCACCTTATCAAACCGTTGACGGCTGGGGCGTTAGCTCATGTTGGCGGGATGTTGGAATACCCAACCTCACTAAAATAAATTTTTGATTAGAGGTTGACGACACTTTCTCATCGTGCTATTATCAAATCAATCAAACAACGAACGCTAATTTCCATTACCAAGTAGCGTGTCATCTGTGTGTCAGAAAGTCGGTGGTTGCTGCGAACCGATCAGGGTGATTACGACGAAATACAGTGGAATGTCCTGCTCCGGCAGGCGGATAATAACTAGAGCCGTTACCATCTAGTGAGTGGAGTTACTGGGTCTAGAACCAGTGGCTCAAGCTGGGTGGTACCACGGTTGAAGTCTAAATCGTCCCTGTTGCAATGTTGATTGCAGCGGGGGCGATTTTTTTATACATAAACTAGGCATAAACAAAGAGGAGCGATTTCTATGAAAGAACAAAACAAGCGAGCATGGAAGCCAGTTAGTTTTGGCGAAGCAATGATTATTCTGTTAGCAATGTTACTGATTATGGGTTTGGGCGTCATCAAATTTGGTTTATCACCAATGACACCAGTGTTACTGGTCATCGCCTTAGTTATCCTGTGGGCCAAGATTCGTGGAGCCGAATGGGATGATATTCATAGCGGAATTATCGAAGGTATTAAGACCGGGATTATTCCAATCTTTATTTTCATCCTGATTGGGGCGTTGATCAGTGTTTGGATCGCCGCTGGGATTATTCCATCCATGATGGTCTTCGGGTTCCATTTGATTTCAGCACAGTGGTTTGTACCATCCGTTTTCTTAGTTTGTGCTATTGTTGGGACGTCCATCGGGAGTGCCTTTACCATTATCTCCACGATTGGGATTGCCCTGTTCGGGATGGGAACCACGATGGGCTTTAACCCCGCATTAGTTGCTGGGGCCATCATCTCCGGTGCGATCTTCGGTGATAAGACATCACCACTGTCCGACTCGACCAACTTGGCTTCTGCCATTGCCGAATCCGAATTGTTCGCCCACATCAAGAACTTAATGTGGTCCACGATTCCAGCCTTCCTGGTATCGCTGGTGTTGTACTTTATCATGGGTACCGGTTCATCTGACGCCAATGCGTTGGGCAAGATTAACAAGACCATCGCAACTTTGTCCGCTAACTTTTCTATCACTTGGTGGGCTGCTTTACCAATCGTTGTCATGTTCGTCTGTGCATGGCGGAAGATTCCAGCCATTGCCACGTTGCTGTTAAACGTTGGGTTAGGGATCGTCATGTTATTCATCGAAAAGCCTGCAACGTCATTGAGCAGTGTTGCGACGATGATCGAATCTGGTTTCGTTTCTAAGACTGGTAATGCCAGTGTTGACGCTTTACTTTCTCGTGGTGGGATTAGCGCCATGATGTCTACGGTTTCTCTGATTATCCTGACGCTGACCTTAGGTGGTCTGTTGATGAAGTTCAATATTATTCAAACGGCAATGGTGCCATTGGCCCAACGTCTGAAGAATACGGGTTCAGTGGTCACTGCTGCTATCCTTTCTGGAATCGGCGTGAACGTGTTCGTTGGGGAACAGTACCTCTCTGTTATCTTACCTGGGAAAGCCTTTAAGCAAACCTTTAACGATCGTGGCTTGGACAACTTGGCCTTGAGCCGGGTTCTTGAAGATGGTGGGACTGTGATCAACTACTTGGTTCCATGGGGGGTTGCCGCCGTCTTCGCCGCTAACACGCTGGGTGTTTCCACGTTGGCATACCTGCCATTCTGTTTCTTCAGTCTTCTGTCACCCGTCTTCTCCATCCTCAGTGGGTTCACTGGTGTTGGGTTGAAGCGTCTGCCATCATCTGATGACAGCAGTGCCACTGCCGCAACCGTTGCGACGCAAGCACGCGAAGGTCAAGGGGCCTAAGCGACAAGTTGCGCTATGGTCGCCTGCGGCTGTCAGGGATTCTGCCACTGTGGGGACCGCCTGCAGCCAAAGAACTGGCTTCCGGCTCGGTTTGAAACCTCACCAAATTGCGGGTGAGTTTCCAAACACGTCCCACGCTGTAAGTCCGGGGAGAACCAAGCGCCCGGTCTAACACCGTCGTCACGGTTGGCGCCATCCCTGCCATCCTCCGGCTAAGATAGTAGCGCGACCTGAACACTTGGTAGGCTACGAAGACTCACTTGGCGTTCTCATCTGGTCATCTAATAGTCGATGATAGTGGTACTGGTAGTAGTCAATCCTGTCGTATCAGGTCGGTGTTATTGGAATTTTAAGTAAATTGTATCATTAACGTATTGTCACATGTGTGGGCCATCCGTGAACGACTAGACGTCACGGGTAGGCAATGCGTCAATAATAATTGAATCGTATCCTCTGGAAGGCGTGAGCAAGTTAGCTCACGCCTTTTTCGTGTAGATGTAGTCCGCGGCCTGGTCGTTGAGCGTGTATTCTCGCTGCTGGGCGTCCTCTAAGTAGAGCAGGTTAAGACTGGCGTCGACCTTGGTGACCTGTAGCGGTACGCCAAAGGGAAGGCCCAGATGCTGCAGGTAGTCGACCAGCGCGGCTGACTCCAAGTAGCTGGTGAGAACCACGGTTGTTGGCACGCTGACGGCGCTTAGCCGCGTGATGGGGGAATCATCAAGTATTTGAGTAGGGTTGAGGCTACCGCCAAATGGGCTGTGTTGTGGCGCGCCTAGGTAGTGATTGAGGGCCAGCGCCGTCTCAGCGGTCAAGTCGGCCGCCATGCCCCAAGCCTGACCTGGGACCGCAATCAGTGGTAGATGAAGCTTTTGTACCAGAAAGGTCTCACAGAGCCGGTAATGGCGTAGAAGCTGGCAAGCGAGCTGTTCACCAGTTGGCGTGAGGGTGACGCCGGTATAGCGCCGCCGGTTGACGAGACCGGCGTGTTCTAGTGAACGGGTCATTTCGGTCACGGTGGCGGGTGAGACGTTGGCAAAGTGAATGATTTGTTTATTGCTGACACGTGGCCGGGCAAAGTTACACTCGGCAATGATCTTTATGTAGGTATTTCGATGGTTCAACATCCAATCAGCTCCCTGGTAAAGTTAAAATAGTTAAGTATCCCTAAAAAATATATTCTCCAAATAAAATTTTAAGGCTTCTGTGGTGTGGACGCAACTTTTTCTAGTCGTCATAACAAACGGGTAATGAAAGTTCACTTTATTTTATAGACAAAGCGCTGGATAATGGGCATTTAAGTGGTGCGTTGTTTGGGACGCCCAAAAAATATTTGTTGAACGATTAGGTTAACTTGTGAATCTGGAAAATGGGGACTGACTGGGAATGAAACCGCTTAATAACCATACTATTATCTTAATATATCTTTATATTAAAGTTAAGGTGACCTAAAAAAGTATTTGCAAAGGTTAACTTTTACGTTACAATGAACCCGTTGGAAATTTTAAGGAGGAGGCTTTTAACATGAGTGACACTGTTAAAAAGCACAAGTTGATCGAATATGCCAACGGCCGTTCATTGGAAGAAATAAACGGTACCGTGGCTGTTCCTAAGAATATTAGTTTTTGGAAGGCGTTGTTCATGTATTCGGGGCCTGGCGCACTGGTTGCGGTGGGATACATGGATCCCGGGAACTGGTCCACGTCGATTACCGGTGGGCAAAACTTCCAATACCTGCTGATGTCCATCATCTTGATCTCAAGTTTGATCGCGATGTTATTACAATACATGGCGGCTAAACTTGGTATCGTGAGTCAAATGGACTTGGCGCAGGCGATTCGGGCACGTACGAGTAAATCACTCGGTATCGTGCTCTGGATCATGACCGAATTTGCTATCATGGCGACGGATATTGCCGAAGTCATCGGGGCAGCGATTGCCTTGTACCTGTTATTCCACATTCCATTGGTCATTTCAGTGTTTATCACCGTATTTGATGTCTTGCTATTATTACTGTTGACCAAGATTGGATTTCGGAAAATCGAAGCAATTGTTGTGTGCTTGATTCTGGTGATTCTGTTAGTCTTCGCCTATCAAGTGGCCTTATCCAAGCCTGACTGGGCAGGAGTCTTTGCTGGGTTAGTTCCTAACGTTAAGACGATTTCATCCTCACCAACAGTTGGTGGTCAAACGCCAATTAGTGGGGCCTTGGGTATCATTGGGGCGACGGTTATGCCACATAACCTCTACCTGCACTCCGCAATTTCACAAACGCGGCAGATCAACCACAAGGATGAAAATGACGTTGCTCGGACAGTGAAGTTTGCCAGCTTGGATTCTAACATTCAACTGACACTGGCTTTCTTCGTCAACGCTTTGCTCCTAATCATGGGGGTTGCCGTCTTCAAGAGCGGTGCCGTCAAGGATCCTTCCTTCTTCGGGTTGTTCCAAGCATTGTCTGACACCAACACCATGAGTAATGGTTTGCTAGCTGGTGTTGCCAAGACGGGTGTGCTTTCCACTTTGTTTGCGGTTGCTTTACTGGCTTCTGGGCAAAACTCCACGATTACCGGGACCTTAACCGGTCAAGTTATCATGGAAGGATTCGTCCACATGCGGATGCCACTGTGGTTACGGCGACTGGTTACCCGGTTGATTTCCGTTATTCCAGTGTTGATCTGTGTCATGTTGACCAGTGGCAAGAGTGCCATTGACGAACACACGGCACTCAATGACTTGATGAACAATTCGCAAGTCTTCCTGGCGTTTGCCTTGCCATTCTCAATGCTACCGTTGTTGATGATGACGGATAGCAAGTTGGAAATGGGTAAGCGGTTCAAGAACTCCTGGTGGATCAAGGGACTGGGCTGGTTCTCAGTACTCTTGCTGACTGGTTTGAACCTGTACAACATGCCCGCTTCAATCGTGGCTTTCTTTGGCAATACGCCATCTGCTAGTCAGACGACTATGGCCAATGTGATTGCTTGGGCGCTGAACCTGGCAATCATTGCATTGCTGGCTTGGACCGTTTGGGAGCTACATCGCAGTGCCAAGCGGATGGCCCTTGAAGCCGCTACCGATTCTCAGCCACTACACAAGGAGGACTAACTCATGGCAAAAACGTTTGAACGGATTTTGGTTGGGGTCGATGACTCCGCAGATGCGCTGTTAGCCTTTAACTATGCGACGCATCAGGCGAAGCGAGACGATGCGGAATTGATCATCGTTTCCGTATTGGAAAGTGACGATATGAATGTCTATCAGGCATTGGACTCCGATTATGTTCATGGTGAGCACCGCGAATTAGAGGAACACGTTGCCACGTATCAACAGCGGGCTTTCGATGCCGGCGTCGCCCGGGTACGAATGGTCGTCGCCGAGGGTGATCCCGGTGAAACCATCGTCAAGGACGTGATTCCTCACGTGAAGCCGGATCTGTTAATTGTGGGGTCCGAGTCCAAGAAGGGCGTCCGGCGTCATTTTGGGAGTCAGGCCGCCTACATGGCAAAATACGCGCCAATCTCAGTGTTAGTGATCCGCTAATAAGTTGAATTATCGAAGTCGCTATACCGGTAACACCCGGTATAGCGGCTTTTTTCATGACTAGTGGTGATGATGCCCCGCAACGATATCCCTAAAATGAGTCACTTAATGGTAAATGCGCGTACACTAGCGGCGATAAGAGAGTTAGTCGTGAAATTGATTTGAGGGAGGGATGGCTGATGGCAACCACGTTTAAACGAATTCTAGTTGGTGTCGATGATTCCAAGGACGCGCTGTTAGCATTTGATTACGCCATTTATTTAGCAAAACGCGATGACGCGGAATTGGTGATTGTCTCGGTATTGGAGAACCAACAGATGAATATTTATCAGACGTTGGACACGGACTTTATCCATGGTGAGTATGCTGACCTGGAAGAACATGTGCGGGAATACAAGAAGCAGGCGCGGGAGGCTGGTGTCGCGGACGTCCGCATGATGGTGGCTGAGGGTGAACCCGGCGAGACCATCGTTAAGGATGTAATTCCGGCGGTGGACCCGGACCTGTTGATTGTGGGGTCGTTGGCAAAGAAGGGTGTCAGTCGCCACTTCGGTAGCCAAGCGGCTTACATGGCGAAGTACTCGCCGGTATCAGTATTAGTGGTTCGATAGACTTACCACCTGCGACCCAATTGGCTAAAAGTGTCGCCTATGGCTGCCAGAGATTCCACCTGCTGTGGGGACCAGTCCAAGCCAAAGAGCGGTCTTGAACCTCGACTTGAAACCTCGCCAAAATCGCGAGTTTCCAAGCGCGTCCCATAGTGTAAGAACGGGAAGAACCAAGCACCCGTCCTAACACCATTTGCACGGCTGGTTCCATCTCTGGCCGCCTTCGGCTAGCGTTTGTCGCTGATGGTCATGAGGATTGTAATGTATCGTCAATAACAACAATGGCTACTATAAAAGCTACCCCTGAAAATCAGTTAGATGCTGGTCTTCAGGGGTAGCTTTGTGTGTGATTTTAGAGTATTTCAATGGGGCACTGGGTTAAGTGAGACACGACGATGACTAGTAGCTATCGCCGTTCATGATGGAACTCTTGACGATGACGTAGTCCACGGTCCGAATGTCCAGTAAGTTACGGCCACCGGCGTAGGAGATTGAGGACTGGAGGTCTTCCTGCATCGCATTGAGTGTGTCAGCGATGTCGCCACGGAATGGGACTAACATCTGCTTGCCTTCAACGTTTCGGTAGGCACCCTTTTGCTTTTCGGATGCGGAACCCCAGTATTGTTTGAAGGTCCGGCCGTCGATGGTCAGCAGGCTACCAGGTGATTGTTGGTGTCCGGCGAGCATTGAACCAATCATGACCATGCTAGCGCCGAAACGCACGGACTTGGCGATATCACCGTTGTAACGAATTCCGCCATCAGCAATGATCGGCTTCCGAGCAGCCTTGGCACAGAGCCGAAGGGCGGCTAGTTGCCAGCCCCCGGTCCCAAAGCCAGTCTTGAGCTTGGTGATGCAGGCCTTACCGGGACCGATGCCGACCTTGGTAGCATCAGCACCAGCATTCTCGAGTTCACGGACGGCTTCGGGCGTCCCCACGTTGCCGGCAATAACGAAGCTATCAGGGAGCTTGTCCTTGATCTGCTTGATCATCCGAATGACGGCGTCACTGTGACCGTGGGCAATATCGATTGTGATGTATTCGGGCACTAAATCAGCAGCGGCTAGTTCGTCGATAAAGGCGTGTTCGTCAGCCTTGACACCGACACTAATGGAAGCAAACAGTGACTTTTCGTGCATCCGTTCGACGAACCCCCGTCGTTCCTGGGGTTGGAAACGGTGCATGACGTAGAAGTAGTCGTTTTGCGCAAGCCAAATGGCTAGTGGTTCGTTAATGACGGTTTCCATGTTGGCAGGGACCACGGGAATCTTGAAGCGGTGGGGGCCAAATTCAATACTGGTATCGGCCTCGTGACGGCTTTCAATAATACATTTGTTGGGAATTAATTGGATATCTTCGTAATCAAATACTTCGGCAGGATGCATGTAAGGTCACTCCTTGTTCGTGAATTAGGCGTTCCAGACGTCTTGTAAAATATTCGTTTGTTCGCGGTCGGGACCGACGGAAAGGGTCGCAATGTCAACGCCGACCAATTCAGCCAAGCGCTTGACGTAGTTCTGTGCGTTAACGGGCAGGTCTTCTACGGAATGGCAATTGGTGATGTCTTCGGTCCACCCTGGAAGTTCATCGTAAATGGGTTGGCAAGCGTCCAGGTCAACCAGACTAGCTGGGTAATGATAGATAGTTTCGCCGTTGAGTTCGTAGGCCTTACAAATTTTGACGGTCTTCAAGCCAGTCAGGACGTCCAGGCAGTTCAAGGACAGACTAGTCAGACCGGAAACGCGCTTGGCGTGGCGAAGAACAACGCTGTCGAACCAGCCAATTCGACGAGGACGCTTGGTTACAGTCCCGTATTCGTGGCCGGTTTCGCGGATGGTGTTACCAATCTCATCAAATAATTCAGTTGGGAATGGGCCATCGCCGACCCGAGATGTGTAAGCTTTGCAGACACCGACAACGTGGTCGATCTTAGTTGGGCCCACACCAGCACCGATGGTTACCCCACCAGCAACTGGGTTTGAAGACGTGACGAAGGGATACGTTCCGTGATCGATATCTAACATGACCCCTTGAGCGCCTTCAAACAGCACGTTCTTGCCGGCGTCTAACGCGTCGTTGATGACAACGGACGTATCGGTCACGTGGCCTTTGATTTGTTGACCGAGAGCATAATATTTTTCAAAAATTTCGGTAAAGTCTAACGGTTCTTCATTGTAGAGTTTCGTTAAGACGTTGTTTTTTTCAATTAAGTTTTGCCGGAGCTTATCGGCAAAGATGTCGTGATCGAGCAGATCAGCCACGCGAATACCAATTCGTTCGGCCTTATCCATGTAGGCGGGGCCGATACCCTTGTTGGTCGTCCCAATTTTATTTTCCTTCATCTTCTCTTGCGCTTGATCCAACAAGATGTGGTAAGGCAGAATCACGTGAGCTCGGTCGGAAATCCGGAGATTATCCGTAGATACGCCGTTTTCGTGCAGGTATTCGAGTTCTTGAACCAGTGATTGGGGGTTCAAAACAACACCGTTACCGATAACACTAGTCTTGTCGGCGTAGAAGATCCCTGAGGGAATCAGTCGCAGTTTAAACGTTTGACCATTGAAAACAATAGTATGACCGGCGTTGTCACCACCTTGGTAGCGGGCAATGACATCAGCCTTCTCACTTAGAAAATCCGTGATCTTTCCTTTACCTTCGTCGCCCCATTGGCTACCAACTACTACTGTTGATGACATAACAACACCTCATTACTTTATTTTGCTAGGCCGAACACCCAGCAAGAACAAGTGTAACAAGTTCGGAATTAAAAAGCAACCGAAAAGCGAACTATTTTTATATTTATATCCAATAAAGTTCTATTTATTTCGATATAAAACTAATTATCCCGTAGTTCCATTCAAAATAACTAGCTAAAATAGGATAATCTATGGTATTATTACTACTGGAGCATCATGAGCTATTAATAAAATAATGTTCGGGTTTTAGTCCGTATTTATAGGAGGAAACGCATGTTAGAACGTTATACCCGACCAGAAATGGGTCAGATCTGGTCATTGGAAAATCAGTATAAATCCTGGCTGGCAGTCGAGATCGCCATTGACGAAGCTTGGGCGCAACTGGGCGAGGTCCCAGAAGAAGACGCCCGGAAGATTCGGGCCAACGCGACTTTTGACGTGGAGCGCATTGCCGAGATTGAAGCAGTGACCCATCACGACATGGTCGCTTTTACGCGAAACGTCTCAGAATCACTCGGTTCCGAACGGAAATGGATTCACTTTGGCGTGACGAGTACCGACGTAGTGGACACAGCACAGGGCTACCGACTCAAGCAGGCCAATGTCGTGATTCGCCAAAGCCTAACCGACTTGATTGCGACATTGAAGACCCTGGCGCTGCAATATAAGACGACCGTCATGATTGGCCGGACTCACGGGGTTCAGGCTGAGCCCACCACATTTGGACTGAAGATGGCCCGCTTCTATGAAGAGATGCAACGTAACCTGAAGCGTTTTGACCAAGCTGCGGCCGAAGTTGAGACGGGGAAAATCAGTGGGGCCGTTGGAACCTTTGCCAACGTGCCGCCCGAGGTAGAAGCATTTGTGTGCGACCAACTCGGTATCACGCCACAGCCCATCGCAACGCAGGTGCTTCCGCGGGATCTACATGCGAACTATGTGGCGACGCTAGCCTTGATTGGCACCAGTGTGGAAAACATTGCTACCGAGATTCGCGGGTTACAGCGTTCGGAAATTCATGAAGTCGAAGAACACTTTAATCCCGGGCAGAAAGGGTCTTCGGCAATGCCGCACAAGCGAAACCCAATTGGTTCGGAGAATGTGACCGGGTTGGCGCGAGTCTTGCGCGGGACGATGGTTACGGCGTACGAAGACGTCAGTCTATGGCACGAACGGGATATTTCCCACTCCTCGGCCGAACGGATGATTTTACCAGAAAGTACGACGTTGCTGGATTATATGTTGCACCGAATCAACCGGATTTTAAGCAATCTGGATGTCTTCCCAGAAACAATGAAGGCGAACATGAACCGGACGTACGGCCTGATTTATAGCCAACGGTTACTGTTGAAACTGATTGAATCAGGACTTAGTCGAGAAGACGCCTACGATCTGGTGCAGCCGCTAACGGCACAGGCTTGGGACCAACAGATTCAGTTCCGACCATTGGTAAAAGCTAATTCCGAAATTACGGCGCGCTTAACGCCGGATCAAATCGAAGATGCCTTTGACTATCACTATCACTTACGTCGGGTGGACTATATTTTCCACCGTTTAGGCTTAGACTAGCGCACATTCTAGGGGGAACGGATACCATGAAGACGACTTATTCAGTGACTGACGCACAGCAGAATTTGCCAGCACTCATGCAGGCAGCCAGCACAGGGACGCCCGTTAAGATTGAAACCACGGCGGGCAAGCAACAGGGCGCCGTTCTCCTGAGTGAGGCGCGTTGGACGGCCATTCAACAGCAACTTGCCGGTCAAGAACCAGAAGACGAACTGCACCACCGTCAGGATTTCTACCGGGCGTGGGGGCGACTATAAGGTGACGCAAACGAAAAGAACCGCACCGTCTCGGGGAGAGAACAGTGCGGTTCTTTTTTATGAGGAGTGAGGTCACTTAGGGGGAGTGACACTCAGTTTAGAGGAGTCGGTTAGGTTTGAGGGAACCTAACCAGAATGCGATTCTCTTAAGGGGGAGAGAATCTTAAAGGGATTGAGGTAAATAGAATTTGACTAGTAACAGTTACTGGCTAATTACTATGGTTATTACTATACCTGGAGATTGTGAATAGAAACGGGGGAAACCTGTGACGACTTTTTGACAATTTGTTAAAGGAATTCTAAACGTGTGAAGTTTCCTTAATCTTGCGCATCAAAGTAGGTCTCTAGAAACTCCTCTACGTGAGCTTGATAGCGCGTAGGGTTGATCCAAAAGCTTTCAGCGTGCGAGGCGTTCTTCACGATCCACAACCGCTTGGCCGCATGGGTCGCCGCGTAATTTTCGTAGGCCATACCAACTGGCACGTAAACGTCTTTTTCGCCGTGGATAAAGAGAATTGGTCGTTTATTTTTCTTGAGCTGTTCGGTTGCCGTCACATCACCCAGATAATAGCCCAGTCGTCGCTTGGAAATGGTGCTGACGAGGGGTTCAATCGGGTATTTCGGTAAATGAAATTGGCGCTTGAGGAGATAGGTCAGCTCAGCCTCGATACTCGAGTAACCACAGTCGGCGATGATGGCCTTGACCTGTGGTGGCAAGCTTTCACCGGATAACATTTCCATCGTGGCACCACCCATGCTAACCCCGAACATTAAAATTTTCACGTCGGCGTTAGACCGGTCGATGACCTGCTGAATCCATTGAAGGTAGTCTAGCCGGTCCAGCCAGCCAAAGCTGATGTATTTGCCGGCACTCTCGCCGTGACCACGATCGTCGGGCAAGAGGACGTTGAAGCCTAACCGGTGATACATCTGCGCGAAGTTGGCCATGGTTTCGCCGTTGCCCTTGTAGCCGTGAGAAATGATGACGGTCTTGTTGCTCGGCGTCTCAGCGGGAATATATTCCGCGACCATCCGGTTCTTGGGGTCGTGCTCATGAAGGTACCACTTCTCCTTAGAAACGGCTTGATACCAGTCCACGTAGGCGTAATAGGCATCGGCATATTTCTGCTTATCGGCAGAAGTTTCGGGAACGTAATTGACCCGCTTAAAAGCGAAGTTAAAGAGCCGTTCGCTGGCAAACAGCGAGGTCGCTGCGATACCAATTAGGGGGAGGGTCCAGGTCAACGTTTTCTTCTTCAATTAATCAGGTCCTTTCGTATTTTGAGGTCGATTGAATCTTGTTTCTTTAACATAACTGTCCCAGTCGCGTTTAAAAGATAATCTACTATAAGAGGCGATTGGATGTTAACCGTAATGAACTTTGAAAATAATCCCAACAGTTCGCTGTGGTTAAAAACCAGACTAACCGATAAGCGATTAGTCTGGCAGTCATTCCGTGATTTGTCAATTAATTTCAATCCAAGTACAGCCGCTTCAAGTCGGTGATGTCACGACCAGAGAGGCCCAACACATCATGCAAATAGTCCTGGGCACCACCGTATTGGGTGTTCACGATCTTAGTGGCGGCCGCAAAGTAATCCGGACTGACCGTGTAGAGGGCACGCATGTTGGTGATAAACGTTTGGCTCAGCCCGCGTTCCTTGGCCGCCGCGCTTTGCTGGGCAATCTTGGGGGCAATCACATCGTTAGTCATCAGATAATCCTGACGAATCACCTGTGGGTCGACACCTAGGGCGCTCAACGCAAAGTAGGCGCCCATCCCAGTCCGGTCTTTACCAGCCGTACAGTGGAACAGCACAGCCTTATCCGGTTGGTCGTTTGCCAGTAACGTTTCAAAGAAGTCGTGATAGGCGACCTGGGCAGAGCGCAGCGTCATCATTTGCCGGTAGACATCCAGCATGTGATTGTGGCCGGATTGGTCATCAGTTGAGAAGCGTTCTTCCAATTGTTCCTGTGAAGCAGAGGCATCCGTCTCGTCATCGGCAGGGAAGACGGGGAGAAAATGATAGTTCACGCCAGCGGGCACCTTGTCGGGTGATTGAAGCTGTTCGTCCTTGGAACGAAAGTCCACATCAGCCACGACACCATAATCAGTGAGGTGCTGTTGATCGGCGGGGGTGAGATCAGCCAGGCCAGCAGTCCGAATCAATTTATGCCATTTGACTGTGTGCCCGTCGATCGTGGGATAACCCCCTAATTCTCTGAAGTTGAGGCCCCCAGTCACGGCGATAATTCGGTTGTTTGTCATTACTATTTCCACCCTTTCCTATCAGTTACTACGCGTTCTATTTTAACGGTTTTTGCAAAAATTACCTAGTAATTGCTTCTGGAGGAAGCTCTTTTTCGTGAAACGCTGTATACTGGCATAAGGGCAAAGAGAATGAAGAAGGCAAAAAGATAGGGTGATAGTCGTGAGTTTGCGTGGGAAATGGTTACTCTTCAAGACCCAGCATAGTCAGCTCAAGCAGCAGATGCAGCAAGCATTTTTACAACCCAGTCGGCAGAACCGCGCCGTGGTACCCCAAAAATTTCCAGAATCCATCGTCACTAAAGAACGCGAAGTCTTTGGCGGTCGGATTCTCACCGCGGGTTCCGGTGCGCCGCTGCCCCAGCACGTGATTTTATTTCACGGCGGGGCCTACACCATGCAAGGGACGACGGGTCACCGGAAGCTAATGGTGACCATGATTCAGCAAGCCAATCTGCGTGTATCCTATGTTGATTACCCGTTAGTTCCCGAAGCCACCGTCGATCAAACGGTGACGTTTGCAATGAATGCCTATGAATATTTGCGGGCACAGTACCCAGACGACCAATTCTTCTTAATGGGGGATTCCGCTGGTGGTGGCTTGGCGCTGACCGTACTCCAACAATTGCAGGAGCACCAAGAGCCGATGCCAGCTGGGACCGTCCTCGTCTCACCGTGGACCGATCTCAGTATGATGAATCCCGACCTCAACGTGGCCGCTAAGCACGACCCGTTCCTCACACTGGCGACGCTGAAGAAAATCGGTTTCAAATACGCCGGCAATCATCCGGTGACGGACCCCATTGTCAGTCCCATCTATGGTAACTTTGACGACCTGGGACCAGTCATGTTGTACTACGGCACCAATGAATTGTTGCGGGCCGATGACCAACGGTTGCTGCAGAAGTTGGAGACCGCCAGTGGCACGCCGTTCACGGCCCACGTGATGAAGTCGATGCTGCATGACTACATTCTGTGGCCGGAATTGCCAGAATCAAAAAAGACTTTCAAAGAAATCAAACAGTTTATCTTAACCGGTGAGCTAGAATAGCTATCGAGATGGCTCATTTAGTAATTACTGACAAAAAACAATCAATTTAAAGCTAACCAAAAAGAACCGCCTTCCACTTCATCTGGGAGGCGGTTCTTCATATCTAAACTGCTATTTAATCACGCGAACTAATTGCTTGTTCCCTGTGATATAGCCACCGGCAACTTGGTAACGCAACGTGTCATTCTTGTTAAAGTTATTGGCGTTGGCGTAAGTCCAACCGGTCACCTTGAGAATCGCGTGAGCGGAGAAGTGCTTGTTCTGCTTCGTCAGGTTAGCTGTACCGTAACGATTCAATGCAGTCTTGGCTTGAACGCGCTTAGGCATGGTTTGTTTGCCAGACTGAACGAGCGTCTTGTTAGCGGTAATGTAGCGACCGTTGCTCAGGACAAACCGGGTCGTTAAGTTCTGGTTCACGATCTTCTTAACTTTTAGAACTTGGCCTTGCTTGTAGTGGGCCTTCTTGTGGGTCAAACTCTTCTTGCTGTAGGCGTTAACGCCCTTAGGATTGATGACGGTAATCGTCTTGTGCTTAGCGGCGTAGTAAACGCGGCTGGTGTACTTGGCGTTGGCCGTGACGTAACCGGTCTTACCGTTGGTCTTGCTGTGGTGATTGACGTCCTTGACTTGGTAACGTTTGACGCCGTTCTTAGATTTGGCGTAGCCGGTTACGACAAACATCGGCCGGTTGATCCGCGCTTTCTTAGCGTACCACTGTTTGCGCGCCTTGTTGGTGAAGGTAGCGTGCTTGTAAAGGCCAATCTTCTTCGTGGCGTAAATGACAGTGCCTTCGGGGGCAATAGTAGCGCCATCACCGCCGCTGATAATAACGGGAGCGTACGTGTAAGTCACGGATTTGGCAGTACTGCTAAAGGTTCCCGTCTCGTCACCGGTCGTATCGGTCAGACCGTAGCCATTGATGTCGAGGGGCGCGGTCTTGTAGCTGTCACCGAGCTTACCCGTCAACGTCTTGTCTGGCCTCAGCGTGTTGCCTTGGTCATCGACGTAGTGAACGGTGACGGGCTGGCTGGCGCTAGGCGTGGGTGTTGGTGTTGGGTCAGGGATAACTGGCTTTTCTTCAAACCAGAAGCTGTAGGCCTGCAGACCATTTAGGAGTAAACCACTCATTTCGTAGGTGCCGTCTGCTTGTTTGATATAGTAGTCGGACATGGGTTTGCTGAGTAGTGAAACCATTTGACGATAGGAAGCATCTGGGTCGATGGTTGTTAGTTTTTTATCCGAGTAGTTGCTTAGGACAGTACCACTGATTAAGGCGTTGTAAATTAAATCGCTGAGTATATCATAGTTCTCTTCACTTTTGAACATTGAATCCATTTGTGTCAGGAGCCCTGCAGTAGAAGAAACAGCTACCAGCTTCTTTCGAAGTGAATTTTGGTAGTCGGACTGGAGTTGATCGAAGGTGATGATTCCTTCTTTTTTCTGAGCAACGTGACTAGCAAGCCATACCATTGCATATGAGGATAAGGTTTGCGACTCGATTACCTCTTCTTTTGAGATTCCCGAGGCCTCTCCGTATGTTTCATACATATAATCGATATAGGATTTATTTAAGTCGACAGTAATTGAAGCTGCGAGTTGTTGCTGAAGGGATTCTTGTATGCTTGAAGGAATTTCAGGATTATCAGCCATCAATTTGTTCATGAACTCATCATTATTAATTTCTGCGGCGGTTAGTACAGTAGGAGCGCCTGGATAGGTGTAATATTTCGTATTACCATCCCTATCACTAATTAGAGTATATGGCATCCCAATTGAACCAACTTTAATCGTGGTTTCTGCGGCATCGTTAGCCTTAGTCGTGGCTGCTGTCGCATTATCTGAAGTTCCGGTGCTATCAGCGTGAACGACGCTGGGACTGATGACTCCCCCAAAGAGAATCAGTGCTAAGCCGGCAATTGTAATTTTTCTAGTCATTTTGAACATTTAGATCACCCCGTATACTTTTTGCTTCCTCATTGGAGAGCAGTATACCATAATTATAGTTGTAATATAAGTGCTAAAGTGGCTTTGTAATAGTAATGGAAGCGGATTATTTGAAAATATAATGAGAAGAATAAAAGCTAAAGTGTTAGTTGCACAAAGCAACTAAAAAGTGGTAATCGACTGATTAATAAGCTGGAAATCGTTCATGCGTTGGTCGTTTTAAAAGAAAATTCATGTCAAAAGCTTGGTATATCAAGTAATTTTGCCACGATTGCTCACACATAGAAATGGTTTCAGGGGGAAATGGCTTGTATTGCGAGCGAAGATTGGTCAACCTCATTTTTTTCTATTAAAAAGAGGTTAGGACGGTAGGGTCTTAACCTCAAAATGGTCTAAAAATTTTTTATTTGTAAAATATGCTAAACATCTACGTGGTGTTTCAATCGTGGAAAGACGTGGTAGTCTGACCAGCCCATGACGGCACCTTGCGCAACCAGTGCCAGCACCGTCCCGAAACCGATAGCGTGCAGTTGGCCCGTAAAGATGTAAGACAGCACGATAATGGTAACCGGTGGGATGTAGCTCGTCCACTGGGCAATGACGGCGGAACCCTTTAGGAAACGGAACCGCAGAATGTAAGCCAGGTCATCGTTAGGATGCATGATGATATTGCACCGCTGGTAGATGGACACGGCGGCTGCCACCCCGAAGAGGCCAATGATATCGACGATCACGCGGCCAGTCAGATTCAGCGTGTTGACCCCAATCCAGTTCCAGAAGTAGCCAATCCATTCGACTAGGTAACTGAAGGGGATGATGTAGAGGATGTTGGAGACGAACCGTTTACGGTCAAAGTGTCCCAGAAACAGTTGATTCATAATGGTGACCACGATCCCGTAGCCAAACAGTGTGGTCCCTAGGGGCACGTGAATCCAATTCGCCAGGTTGACGGATGAACCAGTCCAAACGGCACTCCCAAGGTTGGTCGAAATGGTTAAGGCGTTAGCGGCGGAGTTTAAAAAGATGGAGAACACCAAAAAACGCATGCGTTGTCCAAAGTCTTGCATTTTCGCCACTTTCCGTCACCCTGCTTTCTCTCGTATACCCTTTAGTGTAGTTTACTTTTCCTGTAATGGGAAGTCTTTTCACAAAGTCGGTGTGCGCTTAGCTGCCCGTTGGACAAAGTTGGCGAAGATCTGGCGCGACTCTTCGTGATGCTTATACATGTTCTCCGGGTGCCACTGGACGGCCAGAATTTGGTCGCTGTCTGGTGACTCCAGGGCTTCGACGACTTGGTCATCAGCCATTGCGGTCACCTGTAAACTGGGCGCCACGTCCTTAACGGCTTGGTGGTGCCGTGAATTGACGTAGGGCCGGGGACCAACCAACGTGCTCAACATGCTGTCGGGTGCAACCGTGATGTGGTGACTGGGCTGGTTACCCATGGCCGCCTGACTGTGTTTGATATAGGCGGCCTTGTCCTCGCTGAGATCCTGGTACAAGGTGCCACCTAGCCCAACGTTGATCAGCTGTAAGCCACGGCAGATGCCGAGAATCGCCTTGTTGTTGGCAACGGCTTGTTTTAGGAGTTCAACTTCGAATAGGTCGCGTTTGCGATAGGTCTTACCCAACCGGATGTGGGGTTCTTCATTAAAGAAGGTGGGGTCGACATCGGCACCACCGAGGAAGAGCACCCCGTCAAAGAGGGGCAGGTACTCGGCAACGTCAGCCGGATCGACGCTCGGTAGAATGATTGGCAGGCCACCGGCTTTGACGATGGCCTCCACTGCGGGGCGCGGCGCAAAGGCAGCGTTCCGTTCGTTAATGATATTGGTGGCTTCGTCGAGTGTGTCGGCGGGTAAAGCAATGCGTGGGCGCATAGCGTCGCTTCCTTTCAATTTTCCATTGGGGGTTAAACCGTTCGCCTTACAGCGTCTCCGGGTTGGTTAAAATGGACTGGGGCGCTGAGGGCGGACGCCTAAAGCCGAAGAACGGTCTTTAGGCTTGGCACTAAGCCACTAGAATCGTGTCTTAGTGCCACCAATTCTCTAAGCGGCGAAGACCGCCACTAAGACAATTCCCACAGCTGAGCCCATTTTAACCAACCCTGCGACTCATACGGCGTTAACCTGCAATGAATCTCTGATAATTGGTCATATCTCATGGAAATCTAATATGATGATACTTGCCCAGTATACCCGTGGTGCTGAGGCTTTGTCACGCTTATTTGGCGATTTGCGGATTCTGGCTAAGTTGGGGCATAGTTATGTTGAAATTGGTGAGTCAATCGGGTGTTGACGGTGTCATTTGACGAGTCGTTTGCGGTCGTCGGCTGGGCATTGAAAACCTTAATGTAATTGATTTGGAAACGCTACCCAACCCGTAAAATTTTTTGACAAAATAATTCACAATTATTTTGAATAACCCTACAATAGAATAGTAGACAAAAAAATAAAGCGAGGTAAACATGATGACAGAACGACAAGTGATTCAAGAGATTTTGAATTCTGAAGCGGTTCTTTACAGCTTTGAAAACGTCGATGAGGATTCAAAGGAATACACGCTTTTACTGCAACGTCAAGATAAGGATGTTCGGCCCATCGAGGAGTTAAACGACGAAATCAAGAAGTATTTCGAAAGCGCTAACTTCCAGTACAAAGAAGAATTGAATCCTGAAGGCGAAGGCGATATCCGCTTAGTCATCAAACGGGTTTGATCTTTACATATTCGCGGTTATGGTAGTGAATAGGTCGCAACAAATTTTAGACTTACCGGAGCTTGGGGGCTGACCTCAAGCTCTTTTTAATGCCATTAAAAGGGTGTTCGCTGGCAGATTGCGGTTGGTTTCGGTAAAATGGATAGGATTGATTTGACAGAATTGGAGGCAGGCAACGTGACGCTAGAAGAACTGTATCGCACGATGGCGAAGGAGATGGGGCCGCAACCCTGGTTGAAGCCCGGTACGCCGTGGGCCGAGACGCCGGTCGAAATCATGCTGGGCGCGATTCTGGTCCAGAACACCAATTGGCGTAACGTGGAGCCGTCACTGATCGCCCTCAAGGCACAGACGGGATTCAATCCAGCCAAATTGCGGGAATACACGCCGGATACGCTGATTCCCGTGATTCGCAGCAGTGGATTCTACCAACGAAAGAGTGAAGCGATTCTGGCGCTAGCAACTTGGTTGGGCGAGGCTAACGATGACTTAGCTGCGTTGAAACAGCGCGGTGGGGCCAGTCTCCGCGAAGAGCTGCTCAGTATTACGGGTATCGGCAACGAGACCGCCGATTACATCCTGATGTACACGCTGGATCACGGTACCTTCATGGTCGACACCTATGCGCGACGGTTATTCGGTTGGCTGGGTGCAACCATGCCCAAGACGTATCCAGCATTCCAGAAGAAGGTCCTGGGTCAACTCGACTTCGCCTTGGCCGACTATCAGGAGTTTCATGCTCTGATCGACGAGTTCGGTAAGCAGATCAAAAATGATACCGATTTTGCCCAATCGTTTCTGGCAGGGAAACAGCTGACCATTTAGAATTGAAATTTCTGCTTGTGACTACTTAGAATTCTGTCTGCTGTGAGTTACGGTCGGCGTCACATCAGAGTTGGTAGGAGAGCCAGCGAGTTGTGTCCGTGTGGAGACCACAGAGCTGAGTAAAATATTTGGACACTTAGTTTTAAATCCATGTAAAGCCGTAGGGCCGGTGAAAATGGACTCAGCTGTGGGAATTGCCTTAGTGGCGGTCTTGGCCGCTTAGGCAATTGGTGGGTTGAAAATTCGGTTCTCAGAGGTTTCAACCCAAGCCTAAAGACCGGCCTTTGACTTTAGGCGTCCGCCCTCAGCGTCACGGTTCATTTTCACCGACCCGAAGGCAAGGCGCAGCGTACATGGATTTAAAACCTTAAGGAATTACCAAACCAGCGGGCACCCGATACAAAATCTGGTGTTTTCAACCGGGGTCGTGATATGATGAGTGAAGTGAAATTGGAACCGCTTCCGATTCGAAAGCAGTTATGGAGGGAGTAAATACATATGGCACTTAAACAACCGGAAGATTATATTTTGGCGGTCGACCAAGGGACGAGTAGTACCCGGGCGATGATTTTTGACCGCACCGGGCGCAAGGTCATCGAAGGCTATAAGGAGGTTCCCCAGTATTATCCGCATGCGGGCTGGGTCGAATCCGACGCCAATGAAATTTGGAACAGTGTGCTCTCGGTGATTGCTAGCGCCCTTATCGACGCCTCGATTCATCCAGAAAACATTCAAGCCATTGGCATTAGTAGCCAACGGGAAACCACCATCGTGTGGGATAAAATTACCGGCGAACCGATTTATCACGCTATCGGTTGGCAAAGTCAACAAACGGCGAGTCTGGCGAAGAAGCTGGCTGCGGACGGTCGTGCCAAGGCCATCAAAGACAAGACCGGACTGGTGCTAGATGCTTACTTCAGTGCCACCAAGATTCGCTGGATTTTGGATCACGTGCCGGGAGCACAGGAACGTGCCGAGAATGGCGACCTGCTGTTTGGGACGGTTGACAGTTGGCTGGCCTGGAAGCTCTCCGGGGGGAAGATTCACGTGACCGACTACAGTAACGCGAGTCGGACCATGCTCTTTAACATTCACGAGCTCGAATGGGATCAGGATATTTTGAACTGGCTCAACATTCCTGCTGCGATGTTGCCCGAAGTGAAGTCGAGTTCCGAAGTCTACGGGGTCACGCAGAATTTCCAATTCTACGGGGTGGAAGTGCCCATTGCCGGCCTAATCGGGGACCAATCGGCCGCCTTGTTGGGGCAACTGGCCTTAGAACCCGGGACTGTCAAGAACACGTACGGTGATGGGGCCTTCGTCATGATGAACACCGGGGATGAACCACAGACGTCCGAGCATAATTTGTTGACGACGATTGCGTATAAGCTAGACGGTAAGGTGACCTACGCGCTCGAAGGGTCAATCTTAGTGGCTGGTACTGCCTTAGCTTGGCTTCACGAAAGTATGAAGATCATCGACAACGTTCCCGAATCACGTCAAGCCGCGATGGCCTCGACCGATGAGGATGAAGTTTACGTGGTGCCCGCCTTTAACGGTCTGGGTGCGCCGTACTGGGATCCCGATGCGAAGGGGGCCGTCTTTGGCCTGTCGCGGGGGACGAACCGTAACGACTTCGTGAAGGCCACGCTCCAGTCGATTGCCTATCAGACCCGTGATGTTTTGCGGACCATGAAGCAGGATACCGGCATCGACATTTCCGAGCTGATGGCCGATGGCGGGGCTTCGCGGAACCGCTATCTGATGCAGTTCCAGGCCGATATTCTCGACACGCCGGTGCACCGAGCAGCCGATGAGGAGACCACGGCGATGGGCGCTGCCATTACGGCGGGCCTGGCCGTGGGCTACTGGAAGAGTCTGGATGAAATCAAACAGATTCGGACGGATGGTCGCTTATTTACGCCGAACATGTTGCCGGATCGGCGCGAACACCTCTATGCTGGGTGGAAACAAGCGGTGAAGGCGACACGGGCATTCAAGCCAGATAACCTGTAATGGGTCAACAGTCAACCACGCCCGTTTAAAAACG
>NZ_AZCZ01000020.1 GCF_001434055.1 Levilactobacillus parabrevis ATCC 53295
CCAACAACAGTTGACATAGAACCGGAACTTATAGCTTTAGTCATCGGGGTCATTTTTTTATTGGTTTTAATCATCAAGTTTAAAATCAATACTTTCGTCTCCCTGATTTTGACCTCCGTCCTGACAGCGATTCTGCTGGGGATGGACTTAACCAAAATTGCCACGACCGTGGAGGCTGGGATTGGGAGCCAACTGGGCGAACTTTCCTTAGTCTTCGGATTTGGTGCCATGCTGGGTCGGTTAGTCGCCGATGCCGGTGGGGCCTACGTTATTGCCACGACGTTAATTGATAAATTCGGGAAGAAACGCCTGCAAATGGCCATCATGCTCGCTTCATTTATTCTGGGTATCGCGCTCTTCTTCGAAGTTGGGATGGTTCTGTTGATCCCAATCGTCTTTGCTATCGCCATTGAAGCCGATGTGCCAATCCTCTACTTAGGGATCTCCATGGCGGCCGCACTGTCCGTGACACACGGATTTCTGCCCCCTCACCCAGCACCTGTGGCCATCGCGGCGATCTTGAACGCCAACGATGGGAAGGTCCTGCTGTTCGGGTTAGTTGTTGCTATTCCGTGTGCCATCGTTGCCGGGCCACTATTTACCAAACTGGCCCAGCGTTACGCGCCCGCTGCCTTCGAACGCAAAGGAAACCTGTCGTCACTGGGTGAAATCAAGACGTTCAAGCCATCTGAATCTCCTAGCTTCGGCCTCTCCGTTCTGACGTCTCTGTTCCCCGTTATTCTGATGGCCATCACGACCATCTACAAGATGACGGTCGACGGTGGGGCAACCCCTACCAAGAACGCGTCTCTGCTCGACCAAATCGTCGCGCTGATTGGAGATCCTGCGATTGCCATGCTGATTTCACTGATGGTGGCAATGTTTACTATGGGCTGGGGACGGAAACGCAAGACCTCAGAAATCATGGAATCCATTGAAAACGCTGTGAAGTCGATTGCTATGCTGCTCCTGGTTATCGGGGGTGGTGGCGCCTTCAAGCAAGTCCTGATTGACGGTGGTGTTGGTAAGGAAGTCGCTAAGATTTTCATCGACTCCAACATGTCCCCACTAATTCTGGGCTGGCTGGTCGCCGTTGTTCTCCGGGTGGCCTTAGGTTCCGCAACCGTGGCTGCACTGACTGCCGCCGGGATTGTTGCGCCACTGATGGCTCAGGCCGGCGTTGATCCCGCGCTGATGGTGCTGGCCATTGGTGCCGGATCACTGGCCGCCTCTCACGTGAACGATGCTGGGTTCTGGATGTTCAGAGAATACTTTGATTTGACCGTGAAGCAGACGCTGAGTATCTGGACCGTCTTGGAAACCGTAATTTCCGTTGTCGGTATTCTAATTGTTCTGGTGTTAAACATGGCCTTCCACTGATCCCCTACACGTTGAAAATTATTATTACCGGGTAACATCTATTTCCGCAAATGGTTGGCAGTCCAAACTATTGGATTGCCAACCATTTTCTTTTACCCGATGCGCCTATCCCCAACAATTAAATAAATATTGACACTCCGTTTTCCCCAAGCCAGCGTCCAGACTACCCTTATAATAATGTTAATACCCTAACTGATATTGCTTCCGGCCTGACGCTATACCATACTGGTAAAAATCCTAAAAATTGTCGACTGAAAGCCCTGCTACTTGCAAGCCTTAATTCTAGCGTGCTCTAATCCTGATTGGCCACGTTCTAGCCGCCACTTGCACCCATAAACCAGCCTTACTAGCATCCACGAGCGGTGGTGGCACCTGGTTATTTCTCCTGAAAAAACTCTCGCAATCCCACACGAATTCCAGGGTTCCGTGCTATAATGGTTAAATCTAAGCATTTGAGAGGAAAAGGAGTCTTTATTTTGGCAAAGGAGTTACGCCGCGAAATCGGCACGTTTACCGCCCTCGCCACCGTCATGGGAACCGTCATCGGTGGTGGGGTCTTCTTCAAGACCGCTAGCGTGGTGGCCGCCAACCATTCCGCTAACATGACCCTGGTCGCCTGGATCCTAGGCGGCCTACTGACCATCTGCGCCGGTCTAACCAGTGCAGAGCTAGCGGCCGCCATTCCCCGGACTGGTGGCGCCATGCGCTATCTAGAGTACACCTACGGCAAACCGGTGGGCTTTCTGATGGGTTGGGCTCAGATGCTGGTCTACTATCCAGCTAATATTGCCGCACTGTCGATTATCTTCGGCGTTCAGTTCGTGAACCTCTTCCACCTAGACAACGCCTGGAAGCTTCCCATCGCGATTATCTGTGGTCTGAGTATCACCGGGCTTAACTTTCTTGGTGCCAGAGTTGGTGGCCGTGTTCAATCGATTTCATTAATTTTTAAATTAATCCCCATCGTGGTCATTGTTATTTTTGGGCTCTTTGCCCCGGCACACACTGCTATTCAATTCTGGCCAATTTCGACCGGTGACCACATTGGCTTCGGCGGTGCCTTTGCGTCTAGTCTGCTCGCCACCATGTTTGCCTACGACGGATGGATCAATATCGGTAATATCGCCGGTGAAATGAAACATCCCGAACGTGACTTACCTCGAGCAATCGTGCTAGGTCTAGCCCTGATCACCGTGGTCTACACGCTGATTAACCTGGTTTTCCTACGAACACTTCCGGTCGACATGATTGCCGGCAATCAGAATGCCGCGGCCGACGCAGCCATGAAGCTCTTCGGTCAATTCGGCGGTAAGCTTGTCACTATTGGCATTCTGATCTCAGTCTACGGCGCCATCAACGGCTATACTATGACCGGGATGCGGGTCCCCTATGCGTTAGCGACCGAGGATAGCCTACCACTGTCGAAATACTTCGGTCGCCTGTCTCGACGGACGTACGTTCCTTACTTTGCTGGCATCGTTCAATTCGGAATCGCCCTACTGATGATGTTAATGGGCAGTTTTGACATTCTGACCGACATGTTAGTCTTCGTAATGTGGTTATTTAACTGCCTGATCTTCGTGGCAATCTTCATCTTGCGTAAACGGGAACCAGAGCTTGTGCGACCGTACAAGGTCCCTGGATTCCCCATTGTTCCGCTGATAGCGCTGGTTGGTGGTATCTTCATTATCGTCACCACCCTCGTCACGGAAATCGGCTTAGCCGTCACCGGACTGGCCCTAACCTTGATAGGTTTACCGGTTTACTTTATCCATCAGCGTCGGCGTCAGAACCACGCTGAATAACGCTAAGGCAATTCAAACCGCTAGTCATCCTTATTTGAGACGACTAGCGGTTTTTGATTGCTCTGAAAGGCTTACACCATAGCTCTGACGAAACATGAGGATGGCTGATGTATATTTCGTTTGTGCTAGAAGAACAACGTGGCAAGTCTATGCTGCAACGCTATCCAAGCCGTGAGGGTGGTGAAAATCGACTCAGCCCTGGGAATTCATCAAGCGGCTTGTCGCTTGATGAATTGGTGACTTTGAAACTCGCTCTTTGAGGTTCAAAGCCAAGTTCAGAGACCGTCCTTTGGCTCTGGACGTCCGCCCACCGCGAACCGGTCGATTTTCACCACCCGGTAAGGCGTTAGACAAAGACCTGTTGGCGCATAAGAAAAGCCAGTCGGTAGAGGGCCCGACTGGCTAACGTTAACTGATAAATTTAAAATTAGTGTTCTTGCATTTCTTCTGGGTGCTTCTTTTCGAAACGGTGTTCCAGGAAGAAGTACGTCGTGATCAATGCGTAGCAAAGCGTTGGAACAACGAATGAGAACTGCATTGACCCGGAGAAGTCAGAAACCAAGCCTTGGATGGCTGGGATAATGGCCCCACCGATCAAGGCCATAACGATGATGGCCCCACCAGTTTCCGTGTAACGCTTTTCATCGATAGCATCCAACGTGTGGGTGTAAATCGTTGGCCATTCTGGACCAAAGAAGAAACTGGTCAAGATAGCCGTGTAAACGGCAACCATGCTAGGAATTGTAAAGGTAACGACCAATGACAACGTCCCTAACAGAGAGAACCAAGTCAAGACACCAGTGATGGAGAACTTGCTCATGAAGACGTTAGCAACCAACTTACCCACGAACCAAGCAATGTAGCTGTAGATCATGAAGGTTGAAGCGGCACTATCCGTAATGTGGTGATCCAAGTTCAAGGCCAAACGAATGGTGAAAGACCAAACCGTCGTCTGTAAACCAGCGTAGAAGAATTGCGTTAAAACACCCTTCATGTAACGCTTGTTGTGGGACAGGTACTTGATCGTTTCGCCCAAGCTAGGACGGTCTTCAACGGCTTCATCAGAACCCTCAACCGTCTTAGTAGCCTTAGCGCGAGGCATTGGTGATAAGGCAAAGATGATGAACATCACAACCAGCACAATCAGGATGTACTTGTAAGGACGCAACGTCAATTGCAACATCTTTTCACCGTAAGCTAACCGTGCGGCACCGTGCATCGTGCTCATCTTGTTCGCCAAGTTATCAACGGAACCGAAGATCAGGTACTTCCCTAAGACGATCCCCATAATGTCACCAAGTGGCACTAAGGTTTGAGAGAAGTTCAACCGCATCGTTGCGTTGGCTTTAGGTCCAAGCATTGAGCTGTAAGTATCACAGGATGTTTCCAAGAAGCTCAACCCGATAGCAATCGCGAAGATAGCGACTAAGAACATACTGTAAGTTGCCAGGTGAGAAGCTGGGAAGAACAACCCACAACCCACGATGTAGAAGATCAGCCCGGTCATAATAGCAAATTTATAACTGTTCTTTTTAATGATTAATGAGGCTGGAATAGCAATTAAGAAGTAACCACCGTAGAAGGCACTTTGAACAAAGGCCGTAGCAGCATCGTTCAACATGAAGACCGTCTTGAACTGAGTGATTAAGATATCGTTCAAACTAGCAGCAGTCCCCCACAATGGGAAGATCAGCGACACTAAGATAAATTGGAACAGCGGGGTTTTGCTCAGATAGCCATCAGCTAACTGGGTCCAACCGTGCTTTGATTCAACTGCGTTTGCTTGCATGGTAAAGACTCCTTTATAATGAATTTAAAGTTAAGTAAAACGTTTTATTAAGCCTAAAAGACAACTTAGAAAGTTACGCCAGATTCAAGAATGATGTTAGAGAATGGCGTCATTTCACCGGTCCGAACGAAGGCGTGCGTTTGCGCTAAGTCCTTCTTCAACTGACTGTGAGGCATGTATTCAATCTCAACGTTAGGCAACAATTCCTTGATGGCAGCCAATTGTTCTGGGTTTTCCGTCTTGATTTCATCGGCTAAGTAAATCTTTTGAACTTCAAGTTCAGCCAGGATGTTCTTCAATACGTCTTGGAAGCTTGGGAGTTGCTTGGTTAAAGCCAAGTCAATCTTCTTAGTCCCCATCGGAACAGGCATCCCTGCATCACCGATACTCAACCAGTCCATGTGGCCCATGCCGGCAATTACCGTAGATAATTCGGAATTAATAACGGTCGTCTTTTTCATCAGATATTTCTCCTTTTTAACTAAATTGATCACTGGTACACGTGCAACCCTTTTCCAATTGATTCCCGAATCAACCGGTTGCCCGGCTGGATTTGACGAATTAATTGACTAAAAATCGTATGTAAACCGTTTTACGTTTAGCGACATCGTTTACATTATCATAAAGTTAAAAGGCTTTCAAGACCCATTCTCCAACTTGTGAAGCAATTCATTTTCAGAAAGCGGTCAAAAAAAGCCAACCCGATCGCCCGTGGTTGACTCATTTAGGTGCAACTAATACCGCAATAACTGGCATCTCAAAATGAAAACATTTTTCATAAATCTCAAAATATCTGCTATTTTATTTCCAAAACTTTTTTAAATTTATTTTGATTGGCCATAATTTAATGGTGCAGGTCGTTCCGGTAAATCTGGGAACAGACGCCGTAGTAACTTCTCCGGCTCCTTCCCTACCGTATCCCGTTCTTGCAGGACTTGGGTGATTCCATCGAAGGTAAACATAAACATGTCTTCGCCGTCCTCGTCACGGACCTGATAGAACCTCACTCCCAATTGGAGGGCGACCATAATCAAGCGCTGGGTGTCTTCACCCAAGCGCGGCATCTGCGGCAACAGTTTATCAGCGGTAATTCGCTTGTGATACCACTCCCTGGCAACCCGCTGACCGTACGTCATCAGACTCCCCTGCTTCACGTGCGTCAACAGTTTGGCGGCCGGCGTCAGCTCGGGATGCATCAGGACCTCTTCCAAATCGTCGATGGCGCCCCACTGCTCGTTGTGGGCCTGCAGCTGGTCAGCCATCGCGCGCATCTCACGGAAGATCCGCTGACCGTTGGCCTGGAATTGCGTAGTTTCGAGGGGATGCTCCAACGCGACGGCTTGGTTGCGTTGCCGGCCCGTTGCCAACAACTCCTGGACCTTCGCTGCAGGTAACGGCTGGGTCATCAAGTAGATCATGAACATCTTCAGGAAGTACAAGGCATGACGACTGACACCGTTGGGCGTGAGTGGCGTATTATCAAAATCCCGGAGCTCCAGATACTGAATCCCCCCGGTTAGGAAGTCCTGCGCATTGGCCTGCCCCTTCAGACGGACTGGCCCGTAGAACTCGTGGGCCGAGAAGTACGTCCCGGCATCGATCATCCGCTGGAGCTGTGCCAAGTGATCCGGCAACGATGCATAGGTCACCTGTTCCTCCGGCCGATTGACGAAGCCATACCGACTATTGCGAATGCTCCGAACGGGATCAGCCAACTCCGGCGGTGTCGTTTCAAAGAACCCCCGTTCAGCAATTGGACTGGCCCCAAAGAGGTAGGTCAACAGCCACTGATACCGCACAAAGTTCTGCGCAATCCGAAAATACAAGGCATTCTTAAAGGCCACTAGCGACTCGAACTCAGCGGTGTAGTGACTGAAGAGTCGATGGATCACGGGATCGGGGATACTGTAGTTCACATGAACCCCGGTCACACAGCCATGTTGGAGGCCATACTTCTTGACCAAGTATTCCCGGTACGGCTTCATCGCCGGCCGATCAAAGTGATCGGCAATGAACTGCAGGTCACTCTCATCCATGACGGGTGGCATACTCAGCGGCCAGATGCGATCATTCCCCTCAAGGGTCCGGTAAGCCACCGTTTGCAGGGTATCTAGCTGATCCAGCGTTCCCCCAATATTCGGGTTGGGGTCCGTGATGACCTCTAACTGGCTTTCGGTAAAGTCCGTTTGGAAGTACGGGTGAAAGGTCCGCGAACCAAATTTGCTGGGATGCGGACGACGACTCAACCGGCCATGCTGGTCAATTCGCTGTTCCTCGACCTCTAATCCCACAAGGCTGTGATAAAGCTGTTCTGATAAGTGTTCTTCATGAATAACCGCTAATAAATTGTCCAGCATGGCGGTAACATCCCCTGACGTTCAAATGGTTTTACTGATACCTAAAGTTTACCCAAAAAAGGCCGCACTGTCACTGATATTGTCCGTTTTCAGCAAATTAAAATTTGTTGGTTTTATTGACTATCCACTTTCCCAAATTTTCGTTAAATTATCCCGACTGAGACGGCTAAGATTTGCCAACTTTTAGTCTAATTCGATCTCTACATCCAATATTAAAGTGGACCTGCACCTATCTCGACGAAAAAGTATTCGCTGCATTAGCCTTTCTTCCTATTAATTACTCATGGATCAAAACGATTCTTTCAGTTATTTTGCTAATTTGTGAGACGGATTCTCGAAAAAATACATTAGTACTAAGTAACGGGTAAAAAAAGAAGCCAGCTCGCAGGAGTTGGCTTCTCAATTACGTGTGTGGTTGTTAAGTTTATGCATGACTGGAAAATCAGAAACTTAGAGATTGTGGCCGTTCGAACCAATGGCGTAAAACCAGCACTCGCGTTAACCCGGGAACGGCGCTCAGCCCTTGGTGTTGCTTCTCGGAATTCACGCAAGTTTCAGCCTTACATGCTACGTTGCCGAAACGTGCCCCAGCAGGCAGTCAATTCCCGCCTGCTTCCGTACTCTTATCTCACAGTCTCATGAATCAATGTCAGTGGTTCAGCCGAATCGCTGATTTCAATATTGGCATACAGTAACTCCTTGATGTCATCGACATTTTCACGGTCACTGTAGATAGTCAATAATGAGTCACCAGCGGCTACCTTATCGCCGACCTTCTTGCTCATCATGATCCCAACGGCATAGTCCAGCTTGTCGTCAGCCTTTTGCCGGCCACCGCCAAGTAACATGCTGGCAACACCCATTTCGTCAGCTTCGACCCGGCTAACCACACCGGACGTCTTAGCTGGCAGCGGAATCTTGTACTTAGCTTGTGGCATGATTTCTGGATGGTCAACAACACTCCGGTCCCCGCCCTGTGCGGCAACCATGTCACCGAACTTCTTCAGTGCAGAACCATCCGTGATTGTGCCTTCACACATCTTACGGGCTTCAGCCATGCTGTCGGTCTTGCCGGACATGACAACCATGTATGAACCGAGGGTCAGTACCAAGTCGGTAATGTCAGCAGGCGCTTCACCCTTCAAGAGGTCGATGGATTCCTTGATTTCCAAGGCATTCCCAATGGCGTTCCCCAAAGGTTGATTCATATCGGAAATAATGGCCATGCAATTCATGCCGACCCCTTTACCAATACCAACCAAGGCTTTGGCGAGCTCCCGAGAGTCATCCAGCGTCTTCATGAAGGCTCCAGAACCAGTCTTCACATCGATGACCAGGGCATCCGTACCAGAAGCAATCTTCTTACTCATAATGGAACTGGCGATCAATGGAATGGAGTCCACCGTGTCGGTCACGTCCCGCAAAGCATAGATCTTCTTATCAGCAGGCGCAATGTTTCCGGTTGCCCCAACAATGGCTAAACCTTCGTTTTGAACTTGTTTGATAAAGTCCGCTTCGCTGATTTCCACTTGGTATCCTGGAATCGCTTCCAGTTTATCCAACGTGCCACCCGTGTGCCCAAGGCCCCGACCAGAAATCATAGGTACGGGAATACCCAGAGCAGCAACGATTGGTGCCAATGGGATACTGGTCTTATCACCGACCCCACCAGTTGAATGCTTGTCGACCTTGACGCCATCGATGCTGGATAAGTCCAAATGGTCCCCGGACTTCATCATGGCCATCGTCAGCTCAGAACGTTCTGCATCGGTCATATCCTTGAAGTAAGTCGCCATCAAAAAGGCACTGGTTTGGTAATCAGGAATTTCACCGGAAACAACCCCGTCCACGAAAGTTTGAATCTCTTCCTTGGTCAATTCGCCACCGTTACGTTTCTTATCAATAATGTCAACCATTCTCATATTTCAGCCACTCCATTTCTAATTGGATGCGGTCACCGCGGCTAGGCCGTCGGGGTAACCTTAAGTAGTTGTGCTGCTGCGTGTTGATCAATAATCAAGCAATTCGGATAACCACCCCTGAGGGCCGCCTGGACCGCTGGTACCTTGGCATCGCCGGCCGCCACCAGAATCGAATGTTCCTTCTGACGGAGGTTGTCGAGGTCGATACCGATTGTGCGCTGATTCAACTGTGGATCAACGACTTCACCATTTTCGTCGATGTAGCGGGAGAAAATGTCCCCCACCGCATGGGCCTGCAAGAAACTCTTCTCCCGTTCCTGCAGGTACTCCAGTTGAAAGACCAGCGCTGAGTTACGGACGGTCCCCACGGAATAAATCGCAATGTTGGCCTTTCTTCCCAACTCAAGAAGGTACTGAATGTGTCGCTCAGCTTCCACCAATTCCTTAGTTTGTTGGTGGTCAAAGATGACCGGCAGCGGTAAGTATTGGGGCACGGCGTGAAAGGCATTGGCAAAGGCGTCAATGCTTTCGTACGCGTAGGTGTGCTCCGTGGCATAACTCACGCTTCCCTTGAGTTGAATCACCTCGACACCCGTTAAGGTATCGGGTTGAAGATTCGAGCCAATTGCATAAATGGTCTTCCCCCAGCCGATCCCGATAATATCGTGTTCAGCCACGATTTCCTCGAGATAGTGGGCCGCGTACTGACCGACCGTGTTGAGTAGCTCACTGGCTACCGTTAACTGGGTCGGCACCACGTGAACTTCCACGTGGTAGGCCTGGGTCAGTGCCCGCTCCAGCGTTTGAACGTCCTGAACCGGATCCACAATCTGAATCCGTACCAAGCCCTGCTCTCTGGCAAACTGTAGCAAGCGCGACACCGTTGGCCGGGAAATACCAAGCTGGTGGGCAATCTGGCTTTGACTCTGGTCCGATTGATAGTACATCTTAGCCACGGCTAAGCTCTGTGCCAGTCGTTGTGCCGTCGTCTCCGCCATGTGATTGCCCTCCTTGTGATTTTTAAACGTGTTACCAAACTTAAAATTGGTGACCGCTAGCTACTCTTAAAGCGCTACGGCCACCAACTTCAGGGTTACTCTGCAATGGCAGCTTCCAAAGCAACCTTGATCATATCGTTGAAGGACGTTTCACGCTCTTCGGGACTCGTAGATTCACCGGTAACCAAGTGATTACTGATGGTCAAAACGGATAAGGCCTTGACGTGGTACTTCGCTGCGATCAGGAACAGCGCTGCTGATTCCATTTCCGTGGCGATTACCCCGTAGTCGACTAACTTTTGCCGGTCCATTTCATCGTTGTAGAAGCGGTCTTCGGCCAGAATGTTCCCAACCTTAACCGGAATCTGCATATCCTTAGCTGCATGGTACGCTGCGTCCAGTAACCCGAAGTCACTCAACGTTGCGTAGTAAATGCCACCGCCAAAGACGTTGTGAATAATCGCGGAATCCGTCGTTGACCCCTGTGCCAGAACCACGTCGCGAACGTGAACGTCTGGGCTCATCCCGCCGGCCGTACCGACCCGGAAGAGCTTCTTGGCACCGTAATCGTTGATCAGTTCGTGAGCGTAAATGGAAATGGACGGAATCCCCATCCCAGTTCCTTGAACGGAAATCCGGTGGCCCTTGTAAGTTCCGGTGTACCCAAAAGCATTCCGAACCTTGTTATAGCAGACTGGATTTTCTAAGAACGTTTCGGCAATGTACTTTGCCCGTAATGGATCCCCAGGCATTAAGACAGTATCGGCGATATCGCCCATTTTTGCTTCCAAATGGTTACTCATGATGGTTTTCCTCCTCGGTTGCGCTACTTCAAGTCAGCTAAGAAACTGTGGCCTTCATTGTTACCAGCCACGCCAAAGTTATCCAACACAGTTGCACCAAAGTCTGAGAATGGTGACCGGATGCCTAAGCTCCCACCCTGCTTAAAGCTTGGGGAGTAAGCCAGTAATGGCACAAATTCACGCGTGTGGTCCGTCCCCGTGTAGGTTGGATCGTTCCCGTGGTCAGCGGTGATCATCAACAGGTCATCGTCATGCATGTTTGCCATAACCGTGCCGAGTCGTTGATCAAAGTCCATCAAGGCTTGACCAAAGCCCTTAGGGTTCCGGCGGTGACCATACATCGCATCGAAGTCCACCAGGTTCGTGAAGCAGAAACCGGTAAAGTCTTCTTGCATGACGTGGTCCACGTGGTCCATCCCGTCCATGTTACTTTCGTTATGGTAGCCTTCGTCGATTCCGTGACCGGAGAAGATATCGTTGATCTTCCCAACACCGACCACGTGAACGCCAGCGGCTTGCAGACGATCCATGTCGGTCTCACCGGTTGGTTCCAGCGTGAAGTCACGCCGGTTAGCCGTCCGCGTAAAGTGATCGGCATCGGGTCCAACGTAAGGCCGTGCAATGATCCGGCCAATCAGATATTCTGGGCCGTTGACCAATGAACGAGCGTATTCACAGATCTTGTAGAGTTCATCCAATGGAATGACTTCTTCATGCGCCGCAATCTGCAAGACGGAATCACCAGACGTGTAGACGATCAAGTCGCCCTTAGCCATCTGTTGTTCCCCTAATTCGGCAATGATTTTAGTACCAGATTCGGGACGGTTACCGATGACTTTGCGACCAGAAAACGTTTCCAATTTCTTGATGATGTCAGCGGGAAAGCCGTTAGGGAACGTATCGAGTGCCTTACGAACAGGCAGGCCCATCATTTCCCAGTGACCATCCATGGAATCCTTGCCGGCAGAGATTTCTTGCATTTTACCGTAATAAGCGTGTGGCGCATCGACTGCGGGAACGCCCTCAATTGGCGTATCCCGGAGATTGGATATCCCCAATTTAGCCAGGTTCGGTAAGGCTAGCTTGCCCGCGTAGTAATGACCCACGTGCCCCAGGGTATCGGCCCCGGCGTCACCGTACTTCGCAGAGTCCGGTGCGGCCCCCGTTCCAACAGAATCCATAACTAAACCGAAAATGCGTTTAAACTTCATATCCGTATCCCCACTTTCACAAACTTATTTTAGTAACCTGACTTCGTCCCAGTAGCTTCACCGGTCAAAATAGCAACCGTTGCACTGACACCTAAACGACTAGCACCAGCATCAATCATGGCTAAAGCTTCGTCCTTGCTGTGAATTCCACCGGAAGCCTTAACACCTAAACGGTCGCCAACGGTCTCACGCATTAATTTAACGTCTTCGATCTTGGCACCTGCAGTTGAGAACCCAGTAGAGGTCTTCACGAAGTCGGCACCAGCTTGTTCACTCAACTTGCAAGCACGGATGATTTCTTCGTTGTTCAACAGGCAAGTTTCCAAGATAACCTTGAGCAACTTACCCTTGGCGTGAACAGCTTCGGCTACGGCGAGAATGTCCTTACCAACCTTATCATTGTTACCAGACTTCAATTCACCAACGTTGATGACCATGTCGATTTCTTCGGCGCCGTCATCGATAGCCTTGTTTGCTTCAAAGACTTCGCTATCGGTTGCCATGGCACCTAGTGGGAAGCCAACAACGGCGATAGGGTTAACGTCGCTGTCCTTCAATTGCTCAGCAACGAACGGAATCCAGTAGGAGTTAACACAGACGGAAGCCGTGTCAAATTTCTTGGCTTCGTCACAGGTTTGCTTGATGCTAGCCTCGGTGGCATCGGCCTTTAAGTTAGTGTGATCCATGTATTTTGCTAATTGTGCAGTCGTTAATGTCATAATATGAAACCCCTTTCATTTATCACAATTAGCATAACGGATTCCTGCACGTTTGTAAAGTAAAACCTTGAAATTCTGTTCAGCAACCCCGTTAATTGTGTCGTGGTGTACAGATTGAAAATGTTTTCTGGTAAACCGCTTTACGTGTTGGAAGCAAGCTTTCATTATGGTGTCACGTGTGCAAGAAAATACCAATTAAGTGTTGACTGTGTACTTTTAGCAGGCTGGGGCATATTCAAAAAAGTATATTTTTTTTGATTTGTTTTGAGAAGTTAGAAGTATTTCTCGAACTAATTTTCGCAAAAAAAGGCCTCAGCAATTGCTCGCTGAGGTCCTCATCAAGTTAAATCTACTTCTTCACTAAAACCGTAACACTTTCCACGTGTGGTGTCTGTGGGAATTGATCAACAGGTTGGATTGGCCCGTCAATGTCATAGCCGAGCTCTTGGAACCGGGCCACGTCACGCACCAACGTTGCTGGGTTACAGCTAACATAAACGACCTTCTTAGGTCCCATCTTAGCAGTGGAATCAATCAGGCTTTCTGCCAGGCCCTTACGTGGTGGATCGACCACAACGACGTCCGGCTTGATACCGTCTTCTTGCCACTTGGCCATTTGGAACTCGGCCTTGTTGGTTTCGAAGGACACGTTGCTCAAATGGTTCTTCTGAGCGTTGACCTTGGCATCTTCAATGGCTTCGGAAACCACATCGACCCCGTAAACGTGCTTAGCGTGCTTGGCCAAGGCCAGTGAAATCGTCCCGATCCCACAGTAGGCATCGATCACAGTCTCTTCACCGGTCAGACCGGCCTTATCGATGGCCATTTGGTACAGCTTTTCGGTCTGTTGTGGGTTTACTTGGTAGAATGACCGGGCCGAAATGGCGAAGGTCAACCCTAACAGGCTATCCTCGATAGTCGGCTTGCCGTACAGCGTCCGCGTCACGTTACCCATAATGACATTCGTCTTCTTGGCGTTAACGTTCAGGACGATACTGGTGACCTCTGGTAAGGCCTGGTGAATCTGGTCGACCAGTTGGGCCTGACTTGGGAGTTTTTGCGTCCGACTGATCAGCACAATCATCATCTCATGACTGTAGTAACCACGCCGAACCATGATGTTACGGATAACACCCTTGTCACTGATTTCATTGTAGGCTGGAATCTCAAATTGACGAAGAAAGTCGCGAACCTTAACAATAGCCGCGTCAATGGCAGGATCTTGGATGTAGAAGTCCGTCAATGGGATCAAGTCGTGACTGTGTTGCCGGTAGAAACCGGTCTCCAGTTGACCCTTGATCATCCGAACAGGGACTTGGGCCTTGTTCCGGTATTGGGTAGGATTTTCCATCCCCAAAGTTGGGGCAACATCAACGTCTTGGTGATCCTTACTGAAGAGTTCAGCAATCTGGTGTTGCTTGAATTTCAGTTGGGCTGGATAGGCCAGATGTTGTAACGGCGCAATCCCCGTTTGGCGGTACGTCTTGTCAACATCCTTAACCCGATCAGGTGATTCGGATTTCCAGGCAATTGCCCGGGCAAAACCGTAATGGCTCTGAACCTTAGTGACTTGAATCGTCAGTTCTTCGCCGGGTAAGGCGTTTTCGATGAACAGTGGGAAATCGTCCACCTTAGCCACACCCATCCCCTGATAAGTCAGGTCGGCGATGGTGACGTCGAGACGTTCGTTCTTTGCTACTGGTGCTTTAGTTTTCATGTGTACTCCTTAATGAGAAAGGGACTTTGCCACTAAACGTTCGAGCAAAATCCCTTCAGTATCTTAATCTTCCGTTTGATGTTCGCCTTCCGGCAGGCTTTCGACCTGCTTGACGAAACGCTGTTCTGCTTCCAGAACTTCCGGCGATTCACTAGTGACCGCCGAATCCGGAATAGCGTCTAGGTTGGCATACATTTCAATGTGTTGTCCGAGGTTCCGGAACTTCATTGGGGCGTCGCCACCGTACTCGCCATCCAGGTTGATCATCATTCGCTCCTCAACTGGCTTGGCAATCACCTTGCTAGTCTTCTTGTAAATGATGTGGGGATCGTTGATGTGCTTCCCCCCGTTCAAGACTAAGCCCATCAACCGGAGGATTTCCGGCATGCTGGCTGTCTTGACGATAATCATGGTGAACTTCCCGTCATCCAATGCAGCGTCGGGCACAATCTGCTCGAAGCCACCGATGGAATTGGTCAGTGCCAAGAGAAACATGGACGCTTTGCCGCGGAAATGACCACCGTCATAGGTCAAGTCCATATCAATGGGCTTGATCCGTGGCAAGAGCTCAGCACCCTTCAGCAGGTATGCTAGATAGCCGAAGATCGACTTCAAGTTAGATGGGACATCGTAAGTCAACTCCGTCAGTAGTCCCCCACCGGCAATGTTGATAAAGTAAGTCTCACCCGCCTGGCCGATATCCATCTTGATGGTCTGGTCCTTCAGGACAACCTTCGCTGCCGCCAACGGATCCTCGCGCGGGATGTGAAGCGCCCGGGCATAATCATTCGTGGTACCGGCAGGAATAATGGCCATTTTAGGACGATGCGACAATCCAGCAATCCCGTTGACCACTTGATTGATCGTCCCATCTCCCCCGGCAGCCACGATCAACTCAAAGCCGGCTTTCGCCACTCTGGTCGCTTCGTTTTGTGCCGAGTTAGGTTCGGCTGTGGTGGCAAAGGCACTCGTCTCGTACCCCGCCTGTTCAAACACCGCTAGAATATCAATCAGGTCTTTTTTCAGTGCCTCACGCCCTGAAGTTGGATTATAAATGACCCGTGCCCGTTTACGCATGATGTGCCTCCATTGCTCTATTGCTGTAATGCTGTCATTAACAGCTTGTTAACGACTTGCGGGTTAGCTTGCCCGTGCGTTTGCTTCATGATTTGACCCACTAAGAACCCAACGGCCCGTTTCTTACCGTTGTTGAAGTCTTCGATGGATTGTGGATTTGACTGTAAAACATCGTCGATGATCGGTTGTAGCTTAGCTGGATCTGATAATTGTACCAAGCCGTTCTTCTCAACGAACGCCTTAGGTTCCTCACCATTGGTAATCGCCTTGAAGACCTTCTTGGCCATCTTGCTAGAAATCGTCCCATCGGAAATCAAGTTGATCATACCGGCCAGGTTAGCTGGTGTCAGCTTAGTGGCTTGCAAATCAACGTGGTTGTCGTTCAGGTAGGCGTTAACGTCCCCTTGCAAGTAGTTAGCGGCCATCTTAGGGTCGGCCTTCAACGCTACCGTAGCATCGAAGAAGTCAGACATTTCCTTGGTCTGGGTAATAACCATGGCGTCATAATCCGTCAAGCCAAGCTCATTAACGTAACGTTCACGCCGCTTAGTTGGCATTTCTGGCATAGCATCGCCGAGTTCCTTGATCCAGTCATCACTGATGTTCAGTGCTGGTAAGTCAGGTTCAGGGAAGTACCGGTAATCATCGGCGCCGGCCTTGACCCGCATCAAAATGGTTTCACCGGTCTTTTCGTCAAACCGCCGCGTTTCTTGTTGAACCGCGCCGCCAGACATCAAGACTTGTTGTTGCCGCTTTTCTTCGTACTCCAACCCACGTTGGACGTAGTTAAAGGAGTTCAAGTTCTTCAGTTCAGTCTTAGTCCCGAACTTTGCTTGACCAACAGGCCGAACGGAGATGTTAACATCGACCCGCATTGAACCTTCTTCCATCTTCACGTCGGAGATCCCAGTAAATTGAATTCGCTGACGAAGAGCTTCCAAGTAAGCATAGGCTTCAGCAGGTGAAGCGATATCTGGCTTAGAAACAATTTCAATCAACGGTGTCCCCTGCCGGTTCAAATCGACGTAAGAATAGTCGCGTTCATGGGTGTTCTTACCGGCATCTTCTTCAATGTGCATTTCAGAAATACCGATTTTCTTCTTCACACCATCAACGTCAACCTCGACCCAACCGTCATGCCCGATTGGCTTGTCAGATTGCGTAATCTGGTAGGCCTTAGGGTTATCAGGATAGAAGTAATTCTTCCGGTCAAAGTGCGTGTGTTGTTCAACCGTCGCATGTAAGGCCAAAGCCGCGATGATCCCATCGGCGACAACGCCCTTGTTGGTCGTTGGCAGAACCCCAGGATACCCAAAGTCAATGACGTTGGTGTTGGCGTTAGGGTCAGCTCCGTAAGCAACGGGGGATGGGCTAAAGATCTTTGAATTTGTCTTTAACTCAATGTGGACTTCTAGTCCAATCGTAGTTTCAAAGTTCATTAGTTTTGACCTCCTAACGTTGGTACTTGCAAATGAAAGTCCGTGCTTTGTTCGAAGGCGTACCCTGCTTTGTACAGCGTGCTTTCGTCGAATGGCCGACCAATCAATTGCATCCCGACTGGCAAGTTGTTGCTAAAGCCAGCAGGCAATGAGAGTCCTGGTAACCCAGCCAAGTTGACCGGGATCGTCAGAATATCGTTCATGTACATCGTGATTGGATCCTTGATCTCAGCGCCCAAATCAAATGCAGGCGTTGGGGCAACGGGTCCCATGATGAAGTCGTGGTCTTTCAAGACCGCTTTAAAGTCATTAATGATGACCGTCCGAACCTTGGCAGCCTTTAAGAAGTAGGCGTCATAGAATCCAGCGGACAGGGAGAAGGTCCCTAACATGATCCGGCGCTTAACTTCGTCACCAAAGCCTTCGGAACGGGACTTCACGTAGACGTCTTCCAAGTTCTTAACGTCCTGTGCCCGGTAACCGTAACGAATCCCATCGAACCGTTGCAGGTTAGATGAGGCTTCAGATGAAGCGATGATGTAGTAAGCAGCGACCCCGTACTTGTTGTGTGGTAAGGAAACTTCGTCGACCGTGGCACCCAACTTGCGGTAGGTGTCAGCAGCAGCCAGAATGGCGTTCTTCACGTCTTCGTCGACCCCATCGGCTAAGAATTCCTTAGGCAAACCAATACGCAGACCCTTAACGCTAGTGGCGTCATTTAAGTCCTTGGCAAAGTCAGGAACGGCTTGCGTTGAGCTGGTCAAGTCATGTTCATCATGCCCAGCAATCGTGCTCAAAATCGTGGCGTTATCCTTAACTCCACGCGTCAGTGGTCCAATCTGATCCAGACTAGAACCAAAGGCAATCAATCCCCAACGAGAAACACGACCGTACGTTGGCTTCATCCCAACAACACCGTTAAATGCGGCTGGTTGACGAATGGAACCACCGGTATCAGTCCCCAAGGCAGCCACGATTTGACCAGAGGCCACAGCAGCTGCGGAACCACCAGAGGACCCACCGGGAACCTTGGTTTGATCCCAAGCGTTCTTCGTTTGCTTGAAGGCAGACGTTTCGGTCGACCCACCCATGGCAAATTCATCCATGTTGGTCTTCCCAACCGTGATCATTTGCGCATCGGCTAACTTAGTCGTTACCGTTGCGTCGTAGATAGGATTGAAGTTGGTTAAAATCTTGGAAGCAGCCGTCGTCGTTAAGTCCTTGGTGACGATGTTGTCCTTAATTGCAACGGGAATCCCAGCTAGGGGTTGGTCTTCCTTAATCCCAGCTGCATCAACCTTAGCAGCCTGATCCAATGCAGCATCTTCGTTTAAAGCCAAGAAGGCGTCGATCTTAGGATCGGTGGCCTTGATGTTGTCGAAGGTGGCCTGAGTCAGTTCCTTAGCACTAAGCTTCTTAGCGACCAAGTCGGCGTGGAGACTGGCGAGATCTTGTTTAAAGTAATTCATCTGTTAGTTATCCTCGCTTTCGTCAATGATGGCCGGTACCTTGATGAAGCCGCGAGCGGCATCCGGTGCATTCTTAAGCAGTGCTTGGCTCTGTCCCCAGTTATCGGCGACATCTTCACGCATAACGTTTAATTGATCAGATACATTACTCGTTGCTTCAACGCCGTCAGTATCAACTTCGCTGAGCGTTTCAAAAAGGCCAATAATGTCATCAAGTTGGGGCGTGAAAGCATCCAACTGGGCATCCGTAAATTCAAGCTTTGCCAAACCGGCAACGTGTTGAACTTGGTCTCGATTAATTCGATTAGCCATCAATATCCCTCTTTCTAATTTATCCGCATTCACCGTTTATCCCCAACTTACCTGAAGATAAACATACATTAATATTCTACCATATATCAGCAGTACACCAAAGATTCTGACAAGAAAATGGTCGTTTTTCTGGGACCTCGTTTAGATTCCAAAGTGACCGGGCCGAGAATGCGGGGCTCTCAACTCGAAAAAAATCCGAACTGGGCATCTTTCTGGGACGTGACTACCGCCGAATGCCCATGATAACAGTTAGTTTGCACGATAACAACTCATTTGCGCCTAACTTATCATTTCCTTGGACAAATAGGTCAACCCATTATCCGACCGTTAAATTATCATTACTTAAAACAATCTGGGGTGAATATGGCAAAAGTTGCGGACCCCCCCTCGTCAAAACGACGAAAGGACTCCGCAACTTTGCATAAATCTCATTTATTTTAATAACTATTGAAGATGTGACTGGTAAATTTCTTCGCGCCACTCGCCCGTGCTAGGAAGCTCTGCGTTCCATCGGTCGATGAGACGGTAATATCAATTGGCACTCCGGACGGCAGATACTTCTGTGCTGCCGTTTGGAGATACTGCGTAAAGCTAATAATTTCCGTTTGACTGTAGAACTGTACAGTGATGTTGACGTGCATCCCCTGCAGGTTCTTACCGTCATAACGGGCTTGTGCAGTCACCCCACTCAGGTTCGGGAAGAAGTTCTCAACCTGTGTCTTGAAGTTCGTAAAGGAGCTCTCGTCGTTACTGTTAGGACTGCTTGAACCACTCTCAACTGGGAAGACATAGTTCTTTTCACCAAGCGGTGTCCAGCTCTTCACACTAGTTGCACCAGCCTTGTTATTCGAGTATGCCATGAAGGTCCCACCGACCAGACTATCGTTAGACGCCTGCCGGTAAACGGCAATCACGATCGGCACATTCTTCAACGCTGACTTCTTCCGAAGACGTTGAAGCACCGTGTTGGCTGCTTTCTTGGCATACGCCTCACCAGCCGCCTTGCTGATCTTCGTCTCAAAGGTTGCGCCATACTGCGTCTTCTTGTAATAATCGACCGAGTTCACGGCGATCCCAACCGTCACCCCACTCAGCGAAAGCTTATTGTCCTTTTGCGTCATGTAGTCCTGTTCTTCCAGGGCTTGGATGTAGATGGGGTTCCGCTTGTTTGGTGAAGTTGACCCGTTGCTAGCAGGATTCAAGCCATCTGGATTAGACTTGGACTTTCGATCCAGCCAATTCTGTACGGTTGAAGCACTCAAGTACTGGCCTTCCTGGAAGACATATTTCTTGGTTGAAAAGACCTTCTTTGAGACGCCCAGCATCCCGTTTTCAAAGCTCTTCAAGTTGTACGTATTGCCAGAGTCTTGGCTGTTCGTGACTCCACGTGACTTACTCGTCTGGTAGTGGCCACTCTTGATGACACCTTCGTAATCCCCGTCCGTAGTCTGGCCGGTCAACTGGGTGCTCCCAGATTTACCACTACCACCAGAACTTGAAGACATGCTGGAACTACCCAAATTACCACACGCAGCCAAAAATAACGGAACTGCAGCTAACGCGATAAAAGTTCGTAACCGTTTCACGACTTGTTTCCTCCTAAAGGTCATCATTTATTCTCATTCATTGCCGCCTGCAATTGTGCTTCATTCCAAACGGGAACGTTTAGGCTCTGAGCCTTAGTGAGCTTGCTACCAGCCGCTTCGCCAGCAATCAACAAGTCTGTCTTCTTCGAGACGGACCCGGTAACTGTGGCACCGTGCTGCTCTAGCCATGCGGTAGCTTCCGGGCGGGTCAACTCTTGAAGTTTCCCCGTCAGAACCACCCGTTGCCCAGCGAATTGTCCCTCAGCATCAACGGGTGTTGCCGCCCCACTGGTGTATGTCAGGTTGACGCCAAGGTCCGCAAGTTCATGAATCAGATTCTGAACTTGATCACTGCTAAAGTATGTCACCACACTGTCGGCAATGATACCACCAATGGTATCGATGGCGGCAATCGTCTCGCTATCGGCAGCCATCAAGCTGTCGAGATCGCCAAATTCTGCCGCAATGGAACGAGCAGCTTTGGCGCCAACGTGACGAATACCCAAACCGAATAGCAAACGTTCTAATGAATTATTGCGACTATTATCGATTGCTGTCAAGAGGTTTTGGGCCGACTTCTCCCCAAATTTATCTAAAGTTAATAATTGATCAGCCGTCAGCCGATATAAACTAGCCACGTTGTTGACCAGTTTCCGATCAAAGAGCTGCGCCACAATCTGTGGACCCAAGCCGGCAATGTTCATCGCATTCCGGGAGGCAAAGTGATTCATCCCCTCGGCTAGCTGGGCTGGACAGTTAGGATTGATGCAACGCAAGGCAACTTCCTCATCCAAATGAACTAGCTCTGCTCCACAGGAGGGACAGTGCGTTGGAATCGGATAGGGTTCAGCATCTGCTGGACGCTTAGCCGCAACGAACTGCGAGATCTCAGGGATAATATCCCCTGCCTTGTGCAATAATACCGTATCACCAATCCGAATATCCTTAGCTTCCAGATAATCTGGATTGTGCAGGGAGGCCCGAGCAACCGTGCTCCCGGCCAACGCAACTGGTGTCATTACAGCAGTTGGTGTGACGATTCCCGTCCGTCCCACAGTCCATTCGATATCCAGAATCTTCGTCTGAACTTCTTCAGGTGGAAACTTATAAGCAATCGCCCACCGTGGCACTTTGACCGTAGCACCCAGTGACCGTTGCAGTGGCAACGAATTAGCCTTGATGACGATGCCATCAATCCCATATGGGAGATTACTACGTTGCTCTTGGTAACGGTCAATGTACGCGCCGACTTCAGTCATGTTATGTGCGACCTGATAACTAGGGTTCGTTGTAAAGCCCAATTCAGCTAGTTCATCCAGCAAGCCACTCTGTGTCCGCGTGTTCAGCGGCTCGTAATCTGCAATATTGTACATGAACGTTGCGAGTTGGCGATCTGCCGTAACTTGAACATCCAGTTGCCGCAACGAACCAGCTGCCGCATTCCGCGGATTGGCAAACGGAGCCTTGCCGGCCGCTTCTCGCCGTTCATTTAGCGCCAGAAAGGCCGCCTTAGGCATGTAACACTCGCCCCGTACATCGATGGTCAACGGCCGGCTCAGGGTCTGCGGAATCGACTTGACCGTCTTCAAGTTGGCGGTAATATCTTCCCCAATCTGACCGTTACCGCGCGTAGAGCCCTGAACAAACTCCCCATTTTCATAGCGTAATGAAATGGCCAGACCATCGATCTTTAATTCACAGTTATAGTCAAAATCTTCTTCGACGTTCGCTCGGAGCCGACCATCAAATTCGCTCAATTCTTCCAGCGAAAAAACGTCGCCCAAAGAAAGCATCGGAATCTCGTGAGTGACCTTGGGTAGGTCCCCCCGCGTTGTCCCACCGACCCGCTGTGTAGGTGATTCTGGGGTCACAATATTGGGAAAAGCCGTTTCCAACGCAACTAATCGCGCGTAGACCCGGTCATAGACATCATCGTCCACCACTGGTGCATCCGCATCGTAATATTGCTTGCCCCACGTTATAAGTTGGGGACGCAATTCAGCTGCTTCGGTGGCAGCCTGCTCTTCAGTTAAAGTATTGATGGGTTTATCAGTCATGTTAGCCTCCCACGTTAACCTTTTTAATCAACCCGTTTGATTGGTGCAAAGGCAGCTAACAGCCGCTTAACACCCTGTTCTGGAAACGCAATATCTAGTTCGGCGTCTTCACCGGTACCGCTAACCTTAACCACGGTACCGACACCCCACTTCTTATGACTGGCTTTATCGCCAATACTCCAGGCAACCTTACCAGCACCCGTGCCAGTTGGTTCACTGACCCGACCAGTCTTACCATGATATGGCGCGGCAACGGCACTGGCTGTTCGCCGCGCAAATGGTACGTCCTTACGACTTGGCGTCAAACCAGACTTGCTTTCACTGTAATCCAAGTGCAGTAATTCTGGCGCAATTTCGGTAATAAATCGTGATTCAGGGTTGTTTTGACGCCGACCATAGAGCATCCGTGAGTACGCATTGGTGAGATACAGCTTTTGCTGTGCCCGCGTAATCCCAACATAGGCCAGACGCCGTTCTTCTTCCAACTGATCATCTTCGAGCATTGCCCGTGATAGTGGGAAAATCCCCTCTTCAAGCCCCATAAGGAAAATTACTGGAAATTCCAGTCCCTTAGCGGCATGTAGCGTCATCAACGTTACCTCGGCCGGTTCTTCCTCAACATCGTCTTGCGCGGATACTAAAGCCAAATCGGCTAAGAATTCAACCAGCCGATCATCATTCTCATCATGGTCTTCGTTGTCCCAGCTATCATCAAACTTTTGCGTAACGGATAAGAATTCTTCGATGTTTTCGATTCGCGTCTCAGCTTCCAAGGACTTGGAGGCCTTCAGAGCGGCCATATAGCCGGTCTGATCCAACAATTGACTGGTAATATCGGACACGGTCGCCGTGGCAGCAACGTCCTGTACGGCCTTGATTGTCAGCCCAAACTTCTCCATAGCATTCCGAATCCGAGCCCCCAAATTCGTTGCGAGACTGACGTTTTGCGTCGCCTCCAGCTCGGACCAGCCATTAAAGTCAGCAAAGTCCCGTAGCTTCGTCAAACTAGTCGCGCCAATCCCCCGCTTAGGCTCGTTGATAATCCGTTCCAGACTCATCGAATCGGCTGGATTAGCAATCAACGTTAAGTAAGCCAAGACATCCCGAATTTCCTTACGGTCATAGAACTTGTGACCGCCGACCATGGTATAAGGAATGTTGGCTTTAACCAGCGTTTCTTCGATCACCCGCGATTGTGCGTTGGTCCGGTACAGGATGGCAAAGTCACCGTAATCGTGATGATTCTGCTCGCGTTCTTCTTGAATTTTTGCCACCACATAATGGGCTTCATCGTTTTCATTTTGCCCGCGGTAGTAAGAAATCGCATCCCCTTCAGGATTCTCCGTCCAGAGATCCTTCTTCTTCCGGTTCACGTTACGCTGGATAACATCGTTGGCCGCCTTCAAGATCGTCTTGGTTGACCGATAGTTCTGTTCCAACAGGGTAACGTGGGCATCGGGATAATCGTGTTCAAAGTTCAGAATGTTTTCCATGTTGGCACCCCGCCAACCGTAGATACTCTGGTCGCCATCCCCAACAACGCAGAGGTTGTTATACTTCTTAGCCAGCATATTGACCAACATGTATTGTGCATCATTGGTATCCTGGTATTCGTCCACGTGAATGTATTGGAACTTATCTTGATAGTGTGCCAAGACATCTTTTTCGTCATTGAATAATTTAATCGTCAGCATGATCAGGTCGTCAAAATCCATGGCCTGATTAGCCTTCAATTGTCGTTGATAGCTCTCGTAAACATCTGCAACCGTCGTTTCAAACGGATTACCTGCAGCTTCACGCATCATCGCTGGCGTCTGTAAAGCGTTCTTAGCATTCGAAATGGCGCCCAGAACCGAACGGGGATCAAACTTCTTAACATCTAGGTTCTGGTCATGCAAAACCCGCTTGATCAGCGTCCGTTGTTCCCCGGTATCGGCAATCGTAAAAGCCCGATTATACCCTAATTTATCGGCATCGCGCCGCAAGATTCGCACACACAGAGCATGGAACGTGGAAACCCAAACGTCGTTACCGTCGGGACCCAACAGCTTGGCCACTCGCTCCCGCATTTCCTTAGCGGCCTTGTTCGTAAAGGTAATCGCTAGAATGCGCCACGGCATGACGTTATTATGCTCGATCAAGTAGGCTACTCGGTGGGTTAAGACCCGCGTCTTACCACTTCCGGCACCTGCCAGTACTAGGAGGGGCCCTTCAGTCTGAAGGACGGCCTCCGTTTGCTTATCATTCATGCCAGTTAACAATTCTTCTCCTGCCACCGTGAACACAATCCTCTCTGTAGTTAGTCCTGACTATTATAGCAAAATTCTAGGGCTTTCGACACCGCCAGGCCCTAAATAACTCGATCCCGACACTCGTAGTTATCACTGAACGTCGCGGCCAAATACACCCCATAACTCATCAATCTCACTATTTTAAATAATTCTCAAATTTCTGAATTCTCGTTGGAAGCGTCACACCACATTACGCACATACGTTCCCCTATCGTTATCTATCATTGTAGCAAATATCTCGGGCCACGCCTACTACTCTCGGCCATCTTTTCAAATCTCTTATTACTAAACTAATACCCAGCCAGTTAGGTCACCTATACGGCCCTTAAAGACAAGAAAACTGCATCTTCCCGGCGCCGTTAACGTCCAGGTCGATGCAGTCTCGCGTTAAATTTTATTTATCAAATCAAGTTAAGCTTGTTCGTCTGGCGCCGCGCTTGTAGGTGTAACCGTGGCCTCATCCGACCAGATCCCGGTATCATCCAATTGATCTAGGATTGGCTTGATACTGTCTCCTTGAACGGCAATATGCCCCATGACATCGTCATCTTCCTGATGCTTCAAGTGATAGAACGTAAAGTGCCAGTTGGCCTTCAATTGCCACTGGGTCCGCATTGCGGGTAACTGTGCCGTAGTAAAGGCCGCGGTCACGGCTGGCGTCAAAATATGGGCAGACGCCAACGGTAACCCGGCAATTGCTCGGAGATGCTGGTCGAATTCTGTCAGGTTAGCAGCGGCTTCGAAGACGTATCCCGTCTCACTCGGTGCTGGCACAATCTTCTTAACGTAGATGGCGCCACTACTCGTGAGGTAGAAGGAAACTTCAAAGACACCCACATAGCTAACGTGCTTCGTCACTTCCGTCGCAATCCGTTGAATCTCACTAGCAACGGCATCATCGACCTGTGCTGGCACCCACGTCCGCACGGGGCGGTCGTCAACGGACTGCGTTTCCGTAATTGGAAAGGCTTGACCATTGCCATCCTGGTCACGAGCCACAATAATAGAATACTCACGGTCATAAGCAATCTGTGACTCCAAAATATACGTCCCCCAGTCAAGGAGACCGGCCGCTTTAGCAATATCCGTCTGGGTCTTAATGACCAATTCGCGGCCCCGCGACCATTCTTTTTGAATAGGCTTCAGAACACACGGATAGCCAATTGAATTGATGGATTGGTAGACGTCATCCAAATTGATGATCGTCGCATACGGAGCAATATTGACGTTCAATTGTTCAAAGAATGCCCGTTCCAACAGCCGATCCTGCATCATTTCGAGCATGTCCGATCCCTGAGGTATCCGCGTATACTGAGCCAAGAACTTCACAACATTCGTGCTGACCCGATCAGAATCGTAAACGATTGCCGCACAGCTCTCTGCAAAGTGCTGCAGCTTCTCACTATCTTTATTACTGCCGACTGCTTTAAAGTCAGCCAATTGTAATGCTTCACTCGTTTCATCAGCGCCATATGCACCGACACGTAGGCCCATCTTACGGGCGGTAGTCACTAACATCGCAGCATTTGCACTGTTACCGATCACCCCAATAGTATCTCCAGGATATAAGACCGTGTTCGACAATTTGCTCCCTACTTTCTAACTCGAATTTGGATAGTTTCTAAAATCAATGTGGTGGTTTCAATATTTATTTTAAAGTTTGCGTGGTGAATAAACAAGCAAGGTGTTTAGTTAATCTTCCGCAAAAGTAACCGTGTTATCCTCGAAGGCAGCGATACTTGCTAGGGCTTCTAGTTGAATACCCGCATCCGTCACCATCTTATGTCCCTTCTGGAACCGTTTCTCGATCACGACACCAACGCCGGCAACCTCGATCTGCGCCGTCTTGGCAATATCGAGTAGTCCCTGAACAGCTTGTCCATTGGCTAAGAAATCGTCAATGATGAGCACCCGATCCTCAGGGCTGAGGAAGCGGCGATCAATCGAAATATCGTTGTTCACTTGCTTGGTATAGGAGTATACCTTCGCCGTATAAAGGTGGTCCGTCAACGTGAGACTCTTGTGCTTGCGGGCAAAAATAACGGGGACGTTCAGGTGCAGCCCAGTCATAACTGCGGGCGCAATACCGGAAGACTCCACCGTCAGGATCTTAGTGATGCCGGCATCGGCAAATCGCCGAGCAAATTCGGCGCCCAACTGATCCATTAATTGCGGATCAACTTGATGATTCAAAAAATTATCGACCTTGAGGACGTTTCCCGGTAATACGGTTCCGTCTTGACGAATGCGATCTTCTAAAAGTTTCATGACAGTGCGGCCTCCATTTAGCTCTTCTTGGTGATCCATCCGCGGCGTCGATTAAGGTGTAAACAATCACGAATGAATCACGTTTAAGTCTATTTTACCCGATTGCGCCGTAAAATCACAACGGCTATGATTGAAATTTACGAAGGCTTAACTAATCCATAAGCCAAGCAACTCCGCTAAGACTGTCGTCAGCGCTAGAATCGCCAAGTTACGAACCGCCAAAATAAATGTCTGCTTTTTGACTTGAATCTGGAAAAAAGCCACCACATTCCGGTAAATTAGTGGGATACTGATTAAGGACAACAGGGACCAGACCGGCAAGTCCCCAATCAGAACACTCGCAATCAATGATAGATAGCCGACGATGTAGAACCCCGCAAAGAGCCACAAGGAACGCCGCTTGCCCAAGTAATACACAATCGTCTTGCGTTCTAAGTCGAGATCTTCCTTGGCGTCACAAATGTTGTTAGCCAACAACAACGCCGCGATAGCCATAACCGCTACCCCTGAGGCCAACAGGACCCGGGCCATGAGCCCCCCATTAAATGCCGTTGTCTGGTAAAGATTCAGATAAACGGTGATCAACATAATCAGATAGCCCATGGTAAAACCGGCAAAGAATTCACCCGTTGGCGTCCCCGAAAGTGGCCGGGGACCACCGGCATAGAGGTACCCCACCAGAAAACACAGCACCCCCATGACCAATAGCGGCCACCCGGTGACCCAGACTAGGTAGAGACCAATAATCCCGGCAATGACGGCAAAACTAGCCATCAGAGTAAACACCCGGCGAATGCGAAGGTGCTGAACCCCAATAATGTTGGTCTTCTTTTTCCATTCAGCGGCCTGATTACCGGCCTTCGTGTAGTCTTGATAGTTATCGTTGATATCAACGGCCATGTTGAACAGTAGCATGGCGATAAAGAACAGTGCCGTGATTCCCCAGTTCAACTGATGGAAGTTGGCTTGAACAAAGATTAGTCCCAGTAAAAACGGCCAAACTGATGCGATTTTTGCCTTAATTTCAACTAACTCGAAAAAAATACTAAGTGTCAACGTAATCCCCCCGCAAATAAATTCTAATTAGATGATAACCTTTATTTGACAACGTTTCCACTTGCCAGTAAGATAAATTTTAACGTACATATAGTGAGGTGCAGTATGGATCGACAACTTTGGCGGCAATTTCCCCAGGTGGAACCGCAACTCGTCGCGCTACAAGATTACTTGTTAGCCGCGATCCAGTTAGATAACCAACCCATCCACAGCAAAATATTAGCGCTACTCAACGCCGGCGGTAAACTCTTACGTCCCGGCTACTTTTACTTATTCGCCGCATTTGGCGTCAAAGCATCCCAAACACAGCTTCAGGCCGGTGCAGCAGCCTTAGAGATTCTCCACGTGGGTACACTGATTCACGATGACGTGATCGATGAATCCCCGACTCGTCGTGGCGTTCGCACGATTCAGATGAAATATGGACAACGCAACGCCATCTACGCCGGTGACTTTATGTTCACCGCCTACTTTAATCAAGTGTTAAAGTCCACGGATGACCGTGACCTGATTCAGAACCATATCAATGCCATGCACCGGATTCTCCAGGGTGAGCTCAGCCAAATGGCGCTGAACTACCGTGAAAACGTGAACGTGGACGCCTACCTCAAAGAAATTGCTGGCAAGACGGCTGAGCTCTTTGCCCTAAGTTGCTATCAGGGAGCTAAATTGGCGGGGGCACCAGCCGCCGTCAGTGACAGTGCCCGTGAAATCGGGCTGACGATTGGGAGTGCCTACCAGATTCTAGACGATATTCTAGACTATGCTGGTGATCCCAAGAAGACGCGCAAACCCGTGTTGGAAGACCTGCGTTCAGGGGTCTACTCATTGCCACTAATTTTGGCGATTCCCCAGGCACCACGCGATTTTCACCGACTGCTAAAAAAGAAACAGGACATGACCACCGCAGATATCGAACAGGTTCAGAATTTAGTGACGCAATACAATGGCGTTGGCGCTGCCCACGAGTTAGCCACGGACCTGACTGACCAAGCCTTGGCCCTAATCGACCAGCTGCCCGCAAGTCAGGCTACGACTGATCTGACTCACTTGACGCGGATGCTCCTCCGCCGCGATCACTAGTTGGTATAGCCCACTATACAGGAGTCAGCTAGAGAAGCTAGGACAATCGTACGTAGCCCCTTAGTTACCCGCAACGCTAACTGTTTCTCCGTTAAATAAGACAATGGCTTTCAGGATCACTGGCATATTATGCTGGTGATCTTTTAGTTTGTCCGCCCAATGATACTGTCGAACGATCATTACCGAGATTACGCGGTTCGCAAGCCGGATTATCAGATGTTTTAACTACTTAAAGGGTGGCTACGATTACTGAGCCGTTCGCTTGCGAATAAACTGACCATTCCGTATCATGACAGTTGAGCCCAGCAAGTACCACACAATGTTCGCTCTCAGTATTTCAATATCAAGACTCGCCAACCAAGTTATCGCAAATTTCCACACAACCAACAAGCAGTGGCGCAATTCACTTTCTAGCATAGAAAAACGTTTCCTTTGCTCCGTCAGATACAAGCACACACACCCAAACACATCCCATAGACAACGATCCCTATGGGGCCATACAAAGCGCTGGACTCGCTCCACGTTTCACAGGCAACATTAAATCCTCTGGACAACCCACCAGAGGATTTTTTTTGAAAAATAAAAGGAATCGTCTTCACAACGATTCCTCATCAAACACAGTTAATAACTCACCGGCCACGATCCAAGTTATACAGCGACTGGAACCGCGGATTGTCCCGGTACAGTTCCGCCGGAGTTCCTTGCATGTCAAAGTGCCCGTCCTCAATGAAACGAACCTGATCAACGTGGTTGATACCCGCCAGATGGTGGGTCACCCAGATGATTGTCTTGTCGTGAAGCACGTCAAACACCGTATCCAGCAAATGCTGTTCGGTGATGGGATCCAGGCTAACTGTGGGTTCGTCCAGGATAATAATCGGCGCATCCTGTAACAGAATCCGTGCCAGTGACAACCGTTGCCGCTCCCCACCAGAGAACCGACTACCGGCCTCCTGAACCTGCGTCTGATATCCCGCTGGTAACCGCGTGATCAGATCATCGAGTTCAACGGCCTTAACTGCTGCCATGACCTCTTCATCGGAAGCATTAAGATTCCCTAACCGCACGTTGTTCATGACCGTCGTATTGAACAGATAAGGTTGTTGGTCCAGCACCCCAAATAGTTGGGCTCGCTGGTCCTGCAACCGAGAAATAGGTTCGCCATTCAGCGTGATTTGACCACTTGTCGGCGTCTCATCGCCCAGCACCAGCTTCAACAGCGTACTCTTCCCGGTGCCACTTGGTCCCAGCAACGCCAACTTTTCTCCGGGGTGTAACGTCAACGACAGGTCGTCAATGACTTCACGAGCCGCGCCTGGATAGGTAAATTTCACGTGATCTAACTTCAACTCGGTCAAATTGCCAATCGTCGTCTGCGCAACCTGTTCCGGTTCATTTTCATCCAATGCGTTAACCCGCTTGATGGAGTCCTGATAGACCGGCCACTCGCTGACCCCCTGACTCATGTCGGCAAAGGGTTCTACGGTCGGAAATAGTGCTAGTCCAAAGGCAGCAACCCAGTTGGCTTCCGCCTGATTGTGAGTGAACATGACACCGGCCCACCATACCAACAGAATGACCGCAGCACCGAAGATAAATTGAATGGCAAAGTTGCGCCACCACTGAAAATGGTGATCGGCGCGCCGCAGCTTAGCAATCTCATCGATTGGTGCATCCTGCTGCGCGAGAAAGTCGTGACGCCGACCAGAAATCAGCCAATCGCCCAACCCCAACACCGCATCGGTCAATTGCGTGTAGAAGGTCCGTTGCACCTGGCGCGCCTGAAATTCTCGCCGACCGTTGACAGCCACCGAAAGAAGCGGCATCACAAGGACAATGGCGCCCAATAAAACGAGCATCAACAGCCCAAAGGCCCAGTTAAAGTAGCCGATACCAATGACGACGAAGGCATAGAGTAACCAGCCAATCACTAATGGAAAGACTGTCCGGAGGTATAAATTCTCAATGTGATCAATGTCCTCAGCCAAGATACTCAAGACGTCCCCGGTCTGGTGCGTCTGGCGAATCGCCACAGCCTGTTTCTCCACGGCCTCATAGAGTCGCTTCCGAAAGTCCGAGACAATCCGTAGCACCCAGTTGTGGCTGGTCAAGCGTTCCGCATAGCGAAAGGCTGGCCGACCAATCCCGAAGGCCCGTGCCAAGACGATGGGCACGTAGATCATCAAGATGTTGTAGGGATGCGTGGCTGCCCGACTAATCAGATAGCCGGAGTTAAACATCAGCGCGCCTCCGCAGAAGAAGGTCATAAACCCTAGGAACAGGACCAATGCCAGAAGCTTCTTATAGCGACGGAGATATGGCATGACCCAGTGATCATTTTTAAATGTCGCAAAGAATCCCTTCATTTGACCGTCGCCCCTTCCATTTCGGACCGCAACCGTACATAGGCACCGCCCTGTTGCTGAAGTTCAGCAGGTGTCCCTTGTTGGACGATCTCACCATGGTCCATAACTAAAATATAATCCATCTCATTCATCCAATGTAACCGATGAGTCGCGAAGAAGACCAAGTGGTTGTCAAAGACTGGCAACATGGTCTGCTTCAACTCGACTTCCGTTTCAATATCCAGATGCGCTGTGGGTTCGTCAAACAGTAAGATTCGCCGTGAATCGTCCAGGAAGGCTCGCGCCAACGCAATTCGTTGGGCCTGTCCCCCACTGACGCCCCGCGCACCTTCACCGATTGGCGTATCCAAGCCAGCCGGCAACGTGGCAATCCAGTCGGTCAGTCCAGCCTTCGCTGCCGCTGCAGCAATCGCATCATCAGACGCATTGGGCGCGTAGAAGGCCAAGTTATCGCGCAAACTGGCGTGGAAAAGATACGGTGCCTGTGGAATGTAAACGAAGCTGTGCTGCCAAGCTTGCTGGTCAAGATGGGGAACGGCCGTGCCTCGCACGTTGATTTGACCGTCATCCGGACTCAAAAAGCCCCCTAACGTGTTGATTAAGGTGGATTTCCCGGAACCAGAAGCGCCGATGATGCCCACCTTCTGAAAGCCACGAACGTCAAAGTTTATGTTCTTCAGTGTCGGCTTATCCGTGGCCTCATAGCTGACGTTGACGTGGTCGAACTTGATGGCGTCATTTGCCTGCCAGACAGGATCACGTACTGGCAATAAGTCCCGGTCAGCTGGCGTCTTGCGTTGCAAAACGTCTAGAACGGCTGTCAGCGCATTCTTCCCATTCAACGTCGCATGATAGTCATTAGCAAAGTTACGAATTGGTGCAAAGTAGTCCGGTGCTAGGGTCAAAATAATTAAGGCCGGCAACAAATGAATCGTCCCGTTCATCAGGCCAAAGCCCAAGAAGACGGCGATGATGGCGATGGACAAGGTCGTGAAGAAATCCAACGCAAACGTTGAGGTCATCGCAATCGTCAGGGTCGACATGGTCTTCTTTCGATAATCCTCACTGACCTGGTAGACGTTGTTGGCATAGGTCTTGTTCAACCCCAACTGCTTCAACGTTGGTAACCCCCGCAAGGTATCGACAAAGTGATTGGATAACCGCTGGTAGCCCGCATACTGCCGGTCGGCTTTGGCCTGCGCCGCGAGTCCCAGAATAATCATAAAGAAGATAATTAACGGGTAGATAGCGAGCAGGAATAACGCTTCTTTCCACTGGATCAAGGCTATGTAAATCAAAACGATCCACGGTGTCAGGGATAGATCCAACACCTTGCCGATAATCAACATCAAATACGTCTGAATCTTATCGATCCCCTCAAGGCCCATGGTGACCACGTTCCCGGTCCCCTTCTGCGCAACAACACTGGGCCCCAGGTCGAATAGCTTGGCCATGAACTGCTTCCGTAAAGTCTTCGTCGTTTTCTCCACGAACGGATACAGGAGCCAATTCTGTGCCAACGTAAGGAGATGGCGGGCTAGAAAGGCCACGGCAAACAGGGCCAGTGGCGCCACGATGGTCCGCACGGATTTCATGTGCCACAGGTTCACGATGGCAATTGACAGGTAGCGGGCCTGAAAGATAATCATGAACGCCTGAATGAACGTTAGGACGGCCATTACCGCTGCAGCCGGCTTGACGCCTGGAAATTTAAAAACACGCTGATCAATCAAAATAACGCCCCCTCTAAACAAGTAAGTCTTACTGCTATGATACAGCTTTCATCGCCACATTTCGAGCGCTTACATCGCTGATATACGCTCAATTTAAACTCTTCATTTCACGGGTGCAACCAATCAAAAAGGACGCCGCCCGAAGACGACATCCCCGATTGCATTTATTTCAAGCTAAGCGCTCTGCTTTGGTGAAGCCAGACGCTTGTAGAAGACCCAGTAACTCCAGATGAAGTAGATCAGCACGATCGGCAGAATACTGAACGTGAGAATCGTCATCAGATGAAGCGTGTAAGGTGAGTTTGAAGAGTTCTTGATTAACAGCGAGTTGGCCGGATTGTTGGCGATCATGACCCGTGGGAATAACCCATCGAAGATCAAGACAACCACACTAATCAGTGATAACCCACTGCCAACAAAGGACAGCCACTCGTGGTTCCCCAGAACACCCCAGTAAGCCAAGGCGGTGAAGATGACTAGTGCGACCACGATAGCCGTGGTGGTCATTGGCTTCTTGGCGAAGAAGTCGGTGGAGAAGAATAACAGAACGGCGAAGAGCACTTCCCCGGCAAAGAGTACCGGGTAAAGAATCTTGTTCCAGGCTAAGGCCCGGTCTCGCAAACCGCCGGAAGTCTTCAAACGAATGAAGTTCAAGCCGTGGACCAGACTCAAGACGGTCACAGCAACCCCACCAACGAGGGAGAACAGGTTGACGTAATCGCCAAAGTGAGCGGTCATGTCACCGTTCTTATCGATTGGCATCCCGGCAATCATCGCGGTGAACAGCATCCCAAAGAGGAAGGCTGCACAGAAGCTCCCGATGGTAGAAGCCCATTCCCAGAAGCTCCGCCAAGTATCCGTTTTCATATTTGCTCGGAACTCGAAGGAAACGCCCCGGAAAATCAACGCTGCTAGAATCAGGAATAAAATCAGATAGAAACCAGAGAATAAGGTGGCATACCACATTGGGAAGGACGCGAACATCGCCCCACCGGCAGTGATCAGCCAAACTTCGTTACCGTCCCAGTGTGGGCCAATGGTCTTGATGACCACGTCCCGTTCGTCACTGTTCTTGGCGAAACTCTTCACCAACATCCCGACACCGAAGTCGAACCCTTCAAGGAAGAAGAAACCACTAAACAACACGCCAATGAGAATGAACCATACAAGCTGCAGGCTAGTCATGGTTGAACGCCCCCTTCGAGTAAGGATCTAACTCTTTCGTATCACCAGCTGAATAGCCGTCGGTGTTCTCGGCATCCGGACCAGCCTTTAACGTCCGGTGGCAGAGGATAATCATGATGAGCCCCATGATGGCAAACATGGCAAAGTAAACGATGTTCGTTGTCAGCAATGAGGCCACAGATACATTCGGCGAAACCGCGTCGGCAATGGTCAACAGGCCATAGACGATCCAAGGGTAACGACCGAATTCAGTGATAAACCAACCAGCGGTGTTTACAACGAATGGTAACCACAGGCACAGTCCCATAATGTAGAGGAACCAGCGCTGCTTCATAATCAATTGTGATCTCTTACGGTTAAAGATCAAGCCCACGATGGCGAGTAAGGCGAACAGGGCCCCAGCACCTGACATGATTCGGAAACTCCAGAACAGTGTCTTCGTTGGGACGTAGTAGTTCATGTCGCTCCCAAACTTCTTATCGTACTTCGCGTGCATATCTTTATTGATTTGATTCATGCCTTTAACGGTCCCAGTCGTCTTGTGATAACTTAATAGGTTCAGGACGTAAGGCACGTCGACGGACCAGGTCGTCTTGTGTTGCTTCGTATTGAAGCCAGAGACAGCGGCCCATTCACCCTTGTTGGTCGAGTTCTTGTAGAGCCCTTCCATAGCGGCAAACTTCATGGGCTGGTTGTTGATCAGGTAACGACTCTGCAGGTCACCAGTAGCGATGGACCCCAGAGAGAAAATCAAACCGATAACTAAGGCAACGTTCAATGACTTCCGGTAGAAGTCCACGTGGTCTTTCTTAAGTAAGCGCCAAGCACAGCACCCAGCGATAACGAAGGCAGCGGTTACAAAAGCCCCGAAAATAACATGCGGGAACTCATTCCATAACTGCGGATTCCCAATCACTTTACCAAAGCTGACCATTTGAACGTGACCAGTCTGTTGGTTGATGATGTAGCCTAAAGGATTTTGCATGAAACTGTTGGCCGCCAAAATCCATAATGCGGATAGTGAAGACCCGAACATAACTAACCAAATAAAGAGCGTGTGGACCCACTTATTGAAGCGACCCCAAGTAAACATCCACATCCCGATGAACGTGGATTCCAAGAAGAATGCAGCCAGGGCTTCAATGGCCAATGGTGCACCGAAGATGTCCCCCATGAACCGAGAGTATTCGGACCAGTTCATCCCGAATTGGAACTCTTGGATGATACCGGTAACCACACCAACGGCGAAGCTGTAGAGGAACATTTTACCCCAGAACTGCGCCATCTTCTTGTAGTCCTCATCACCCTTGATGGCGTACATGGTTTCCATGACTGCCACCACGAAGGCTAACCCGATTGAAAATGGAACGAAGAAGAAGTGAAAGACAGTGGTCATTCCAAATTGGAACCGTGCTAGGCCTAGGATATCCAGACCAAGATTTAGCATTTTTCTAACCTCCCCAAACGTTATTAGTGTAAATAAATAATTGCTGTCTTGTGTTCATTATATCTAGTGATAAGTGAATTTTCAATGGTTGGGCCTTAATATCCCCAAAGATGATGGTATATATTCGAAATTCGTGTGTTAATTGTTCGGTGACTTTCGTAACACTTCTGAAAATGTGTGTTATCTTTGCTAGGAAATTATGCATGCGCTTTCAAATTTAACGGATAAAATACACAAAGTCGTGCTAAAATAATAGATAAGTAATAGGTATGAGGAGGTTTTTCATCATGGCAGAACGCGTACTTACCTTACAACCCTTAACAGCTGAACAACGGGTGCAATTGGAAAAGACCGGTGTCGAAGTCGTCGACGCTGAAAACTGGGAAGCAGCAGCCCCCATCACCATCATCTTTGGTTGGGATAAAAAGGTTGGCCCAGCAGCGCTGATGGCGCCAAACAACCAGGTCAAATGGATTCAAACGGTCAGCGCCGGGATCGACTACCTGCCGCTGGACTGGATCAAGGCCCATAATGTCCAGGTGACCAACGCTAGTGGCGTCTACTCACCGGCAATTGCGGAATCGACGTTAGGCTACCTGCTGTACTTTGTGCGCGGCTTTAACGAAGCCGTGAAGAATCAGGCGGGTCACTTCTGGCAGGTGCCTGCACGGGATGATTTGAGCATGCTGGCGAGCCAGAAGGTCGTTATTTATGGTACCGGGAGTATTGGCCAGGCGATTGCGAAGTTACTGAATGGCTTTGGCAATCGCCCATCGGGGGTCAATCGCTCGGGTCATCCGGTAGAGGGCTTTGTGGAAACGGCTAGCTTGGCTAACGATAGCACCCTGCTGAAGGATGCGGACGTGGTCATCAACGCCATGCCTGCGACCAGCACGACCGTCCACTACTTCGACGAGAGCTTCTTCAAGCAATTGGACGAGCTCAACATTTTCATCAACGTGGGCCGTGGCAAATCAGTCGACCAGCAGGCGCTGATGAACGCCCTCCTCTACCAAAACGTGTTGCATGCGGCACTGGACGTGTTCGAAGAGGAACCACTGGCTAAGGATTCCCGGCTGTGGGATTACCCGAACGTATTGGTTACCCCACACCAAACTGGGTTTGCTAAGGAAAATACGAAGCCAATTCTGGATATTTTCGGGAAGAACCTGACGAGTTGGTTGGCTGATGGCAGTTTGTCGGTTAATTTGACGGATGTGAGTTTGGGGTACTAAAACAATTTAACTAGCAAAAATGGACACCAAGAAAATTTTCTTGATGTCCATTTTCTATAGTTTTATCCTAATACCCGCCGCCGTTAGAACCACCAGCATCCCCATTACTCTCAGTCGTATCCGTACTGGTCGTTGCAGTGGCCGCCGTGTCCATATTGGCAATAGTCCCAGTTGCTTTGTATTCAAGGCTCAGGCCATTACAAATGTAATTCGTCACCCGTTGAAGTTCGGATTTTGAGGCCACCTCCATACTCTGGCTATTGATGGTCTCACTCGTTCCCTGCAAGTGGGTTGTCTTAATGTGTTGGGTTGCCGACAGGTAGGTTCTTGCCAGCGCCGTCAGATCGTTAAACGTCAGATCTGTCTGGGTTTGCTTTGTCAGTGAACTAATAAACGCTTCGTTAAGCAAGGTGCTAACGGAGCCCGACTTCTTCAGCAAGGCCATGATGACCTTCCGCTGCCGTGTTTGCCGGCCATAGTCTCCCTTCGGATCGTCATCACGCATCCGCGAGTAAGCCAGGGCTTTCTTCCCGTTCATATGCGTCTTGACGCCCTTCTTGAAGGTGTAGCCGCCGTAACTAAAGCTCAACGTTGGCGTCAATGTCACCCCGCCAACCTCATCAATAATCTTCTCCATACCGCCCATGTTGATAATGGCATAGAAGTCAATCGGCACGTTTAACATCTGCTGCACGGTCGTGATGGCTGTCTTGGACTTGCCGTACGCGTACGCGGCATTAATTTTCGACACACCATAATTCTCGTAACCCGGAATGTTCACGGCCGTATCCCGCGGCAGACTGGTGATCGTCGTCTTATCCGTCTTCGGATTAATGGTCACAACCATCATACTATCGGTTCGCCCGGCAAACGTCCGCCCCAACGCCCCAGTATCGGTTCCCATTAGCAGAATCGAAATTGGCTTCTTCGCGGACAGTTGCTCATCGACATTCCGTAGCTTCTTCACCCCTGACGCCTTGTAGGAGCTCTTCACAGTGTTCTTTAAACTTTGGTACTTATGCATCCCGTAAGCCGTTCCACCTGCAAATAAGGCTAGAATCAGGATAATAATGATATTTCGAATAGGATGACGCTTTCTTCTTGGTCTCCGTCGCGGTTCCATGGTTGTGTTAACCACCCTTCCACCCATCCGTTAACTTACCGAATGGTTTAAATTACTCTCGTCTTAACTGACTTGTCCATTATAGGGGCCTTTCCTTAACACTTTCTAAGTCCATAACATTCTTAATAAAAAACAAAGCCTTGCCGTCTCTGCAGCAAAGCTTCGATGTTTATCTCAGTTCTGTTTGACTGCCCGTTCACCGTCAGTCCGTAGCCGTCTCACGTCGAACGCGGCTGTGGTGGTAACCATAGCTCACGTACACAATGAGTCCAAGAACGACCCAGACACCAAAGGCTTCCCAGGTAAATGGTTGTAACTGCGTCATCAGATAGACGCAGGCCAGGAAGGACGCGATTGGCAGGACAGGATACCATGGCACCTTAAACGATGTATCCATGTCCTTAAATCGTTCGTCATGGCGCAAGAAGACAATGCCAAGTGAAACCATCGCAAACGCCGACAGCGTTCCAATGTTAACCAATTCAGCAATCTTATCAATGGGAATAAACGCCGCAAAAATACTAGCGACGATCCCAAAAATCCAAGTGTTGGCCACGGGAACGTGCGTCCTAGGGTGCAATTTCTTCAGCGATGCTGGCAATAGGCCGTCACGGCTGATGGCAAACAACAGTCGCGTGCCCCCGTAAGACATGACGATTAACACGGTCGTCATCCCCACGATAGCCCCAAAGGAAATCACACCAGCCGCCCAGTCCTGATGAATCAGGTTGAGGGCAAAGGCCACCGGATCGGCCACACCAAGCTTCGTATAGTGCACAACCCCGACTAAGACAGCCGACAGGCCAATGTAGAGCACCGCCGCTACTAACAACGATGAGATGATCCCGATGGGCATGTTGCGTTTAGGATTCTTAACTTCCTCACTGGCGGTTGATACAGCATCGAACCCGATGTATGCATAGAAGGCCACCGCGGCACCTTTGAAGACTCCGTGTGTTCCGAATGGTAAAAATGGGCGATAATTTGAAGGCTCGACGTAAAAAATAGCAATTGCAATAAATAAGAGAATGACTAAAATCTTGACGATCACCATAATGTTATTGATTCGCGCTGATTCCCGAATCCCCTTCGAGAGTAACGCTGCTACTAACATGGTGATCAGTAAGGCAACAATATCGATGCCACCACCCTTGACACCAGCGGTACCCGCTGCGGCTTGGAGGAACGCCGGGAGTTTAATCCCGAATCCCCCCATCAAGTTCTGGAAATACGATGACCAACTAACGGCCACCGACGACACGGCGAAGAGATACTCAGAAATCAACGCCCAGCCCAGAATCCACGCCACGAATTCACCAAACACAGCGTAAACGTAGGTATAGGCACTTCCTGCTAAGGGAATCGTCGAAGAGAATTCGGAATAGCACAGCGCAGCCATCGCACAGACGACCACGGCGATCACGTACGACAACATGACACTCGGTCCCGTGTAGTTGGCCGCAATCAGGCCGGGCGTGATGAAGATCCCGGAACCTACAATCGCACCGATTCCCATCGTCGTTAGGCTGAATGCCGTTAAGGTCTTCTCCAACCCCGTTTTCTTGTATAAATCAGTCTGCACCTGTTTCTTGATAAAAAGTTGTAGTGGCTGCTTTGCCATTGCGACTCCTCCTTTCACCCATATAATGAGAATTTGATAAGACTAATTATTATATTTTAATTTTCATTGGGTGAAATGTCAAGATAAAACTGCCGTGAAAACGCATACTGACGGGATTTGTTTGCTTCCGAGATGGGTCATCTGAATAATGGTGAACTACTGTGGGTAACCATGAGATTTAGAACATCCTGCTTGGAACAGCATCGTTCGGGACTGGTTAGCCCGAAACTGTTTATTTACGAAGTTAAGATTGGCAAAGAATCTGAGACTATCGTGCTCTCGCTGAACAGAGATTATTAATTAGAAGTCGAGCGCGACACTAGAGAGAAAATCGCCCCTTCTCACAGATTGGCAATGATTGATTGCTGGATGTCAGTGTACAATGCTTTATACCACCAACTCATGTAGGAAACGATGTCCACTTGAGTAGAATGACTACCTCTACAGCTATATTTTAAGACCACGTCACCAACTTCCAGCGTCCTTGCAGCCTATCCTTGCGTAAAATATAGCCAGCTCACAAATTTTTAAAATTTTTCAATAGCTCGAAATACCGATTCTACCGCGGTTTTATCGACCTCTTTCTGGCAAAAGTTCTCGTCAGATTTTAATTTTCTTGTTTACAAATCAAAAAAAGGTGCTAGGATTAATCCCATAAGATAAAAAGACGGAGGAAAGACGAGTACGTTTAGTCAGCCTGTCAGTGAGTTGGGACTTAGTGAAAACCCAATCAGTACCTGATTACTCGGAATAACACTTTCTTAGTTGCTGCCTGAACGACACTGTCACAGTAGGGTTAGCCGTAAACCGGTACGTTACCATCGGTAGAGTATGTTTGTACTCTAATTGAGCTGGCCCATTTCTAGAGTGGGCAACTTGGGTGGTACCGCGAAAAGTTTTTTCGTCCCTTGATTACACAAGGGATGGAAAAACTTTTTTTATTTTATCTCACCACAAACCCAAAGGAGAATCGCTTATGCATTTAATCATTCCAAAATCATACGATCCAAAATTGTCTATCAAAGAAACCCAAGAAGCTATTCGCTACATCCGTGAAACCTTCCAAGATGAATTCGGGAAGCAACTCAACTTATCACGATTGACGGCACCGATGTTTGTCGAGAAGTCCACTGGGTTGAACGATAACTTAAACGGTGTGGAAAAGCCCGTTTCATTCACGATGGCTGACATGGGCGATTCTCAGATTGAAATCGTCCACTCTCTCGCCAAGTGGAAGCGGGTCGCTTTAAAGAAGAACGGCTTCCAAATGCATGAAGGGCTCTACACCAACATGAACGCCATTCGGAAAGACGAAGACTTGGACAACTTCCACTCCGCCTACGTTGACCAATGGGACTGGGAAAAGATTATCGCCAAGGATGAACGGACGATCGACACTTTGAAGTCCACAGTTCGGACCATCTTCAAAGTAATCAAGCACATGGAACACGAAGTCTGGTACAAGTTCCCCCAAGCCGTTCACCACTTACCAGACGAAATCCACTTCATTACGACACAAGAATTGGAAGATATGTACCCTGAAATGACGCCACGGGAACGTGAGAACGCCATCAGCAAGAAGTTGGGCTGTGTCTTCTTAATGAAGATCGGTGGCGCCTTAAAGAGTGGCAAACGTCACGACGGCCGAGCCCCTGACTACGACGACTGGGAACTAAACGGTGACATCATGTTCTGGTATGAACCCTTACAACAAGCTATTGAAATCTCCAGTATGGGTGTCCGGGTCGACGCTGCCTCCATGCAAAAGCAATTAAAGATTGCCCACGCAGAAGACCGTTTGAGCCTGCCTTATCACAAAATGATTATGAACGGAGAACTCCCTTACACTATTGGTGGTGGGATCGGTCAATCCCGGCTATGCATGTTGTTGCTGGGTAAGGCGCACGTTGGTGAAGTTCAAACGTCCATCTGGCCACAAGCCATGATCGACCAGTGTGAAGCTGCCAACATTCACTTGTTATAAGACTAAATTAATATAGTAGGAAAGCGTCATTCGTTAGCCTGGGGAAATCCTCGGTGCTGACGAATGGCGCTTTTTGTGACTGACTCTTTAATTGTCTGTTTTAATTTTAGCAATAACCTTATCTTTGAAGTAATCTTCCATCAGCTCCGTGGAAATGGGCTCTCCGGGAAGCGTCTCAGCCCACGGTTGTTCGTATTGCACCATTTCCATCAGGTCGATAGCTGACAGGTGTCCAAAGGTCTGCCAGACACACTCTAAGATGGCTTGAAACTGTTGAATGGACGCTAAGTAGTCATAGTCAGCCTGATCTTCAGCCGAAATGTAGCCAACAATGCCAGTCTCACCAGCATATTGACGTTCCACCGCGGGGATCATGACCCCACGTTCGCCCGCAACCAGATCATCGGTAAACGCATTGATGCCATAGACAACCACGCAGATGCCCTGTACGTAATACAACAGCTGCGAAACCTTCGCGCGACTCAGCTCATCGGCATCCAGCTCCTGCATCTGTTGGCTGCTCTTGACCCGAAACCAATTGACCATTTGATCGATATCGTTGTTCACTTCGGACCCTCCTTGGAAAGCCTTCCTGTCAACTCCGTCTACTCAATTCTGCCTTAGCCTCATGATAACAAGGTCGGGTGCCAGACACAACCCAAATCGTACGCACCCTATGAGCTATCTCACGGCTGGACAAACGACTGGGCAACTATTTATGTTCAATGTCGATACGTACTAAAACTCAAATCAAACGCCAAAATATAGAATGTCTCATTCAGAACCATACCGATAACCCGTCCCTTTGTATTTAGTCGAAAAATCCACAATCCCGTCAAACAGGCCTCAAACCTTCCCGACTTAACAAAATCCTGATTCATTGAAAAGTTAACCTGCTCTTGCGGTAATCGTTCCAGCCCATGGCGCTTATCCAGTAATAGGATTTGTTCAAATGGTGCTTGCGATAGCCGGGATAGATTCGTCAAAAAAGTGCTTTTGATATCTTTACTAAATTGTCGAGACTCAAGCCCATATTTCCGATCATGTGTCAAAAAGGAAAAATTAAAAACAAGTCGTCGATCCGGACTTCTAACTACGCTTATTCGCGATTCTTTACGTGGTGGATTTTTTATCGTTATTTTCTTACTCACTTAGCTGACAACCTCTGCTTTAAAGAAGGCACGCATCTTTTCATTTGAGATTGTTTGACCTATCGCAGTTTCTCGCCAAGGATTTTCCGACTTGCTTTGGGCAACTAACTCTAGTGCAGACAACGTCCCATATGCGTCCCAGACGGCGTGTAAAATATCAGCCAGGCTGTGATGATTCATCTCAATTTCCTCAAAATCGGCTGCAGCTTGCTTAGAGATCTGACCAACAATACTAATCTTCCCAGCATATTTGTCTTCGACTGACGCAACTGCCGGTCCCGATTTCCAAGCTAAAATCTGGTCATCAAAAGCGCATTCCCCATACACCGCTAAATTCGTTCCCTGCACGTAATAGAGTAGCTTCATCACGCGCATCAAACTCAGTTCATCGGCATCGTATAAACGCATCTGCGCATGACTCTCCACTCGAAACCAATTTACAATCTTTAAAACATCCATGAATTATCGCCTCTTTTCGTCTTGTAATTGCTGTGTTCTAACTATAGCAAGCCGTCCATTCAAACGCAATCGTATTGACTAGCTAAAAAAAGAGAGCCTGACCCTACGATCAAGCCCCGCTATCAAGTTATTTACTGGTAGTATCTTTACACCGTCTCCATATGTACCGCATCCACCGCGGGATCATCCTGAATCTCCTCAGGAAGGGCCACAATATCTGTCTGAAAGTAAGCTGTCAGGGCGTCTAAGTCAACCACCTGTCCAACCTGTGTCTCCTGACAGGGCCGTTCCTGTAGCATCTGCTGACGGAGCTCAATAGTCGACATATCGCCATAAGCCATCCAGACGGCATGCAACACATCTAAAAGTTGAGGATGATGATCTTCAATGTGATAATCATCTGCCCATGTTTTCTTCCCCAGCTTGCCAACAATCCGAATCCGGTCCCCGTACTTATGACGCACAGCCGCAATGACTGGGCCGTTTTTCTCAATCACAATGTCATCTTTAAACGCTGGCACACCATAGAGCGCCAAATACGTCCCTTGAATATAATACAGCAGTGCCATCGCCTTCCACTGCGTCAGCTCTTCGGCACCATACATCCCCATTTGCGTCTCACTCTGTACCCGCAACCAATTGACCATCCGTCTAACTTTCATGAGCTACCCCGTCCCCTTTTGTCAGTTAACTTCTAGTGGTCTAACCATACCAAGTGCTCTGCAGAAATTCAATCACAATCGTATCCACCCATTTAGTGGTCCAGCCACTGCACAAATAAGGCACCCATCAGTCCGATAGGTGCCCACTCTTAGGTTATTTTCATTTACCAATCCGTAAGCACCTAATAACTGACCGTA
>NZ_AZCZ01000021.1 GCF_001434055.1 Levilactobacillus parabrevis ATCC 53295
ATTCTTGTCTAAATATTTTGTACAGCTGCTGGTTGATTTTTAACCAGCTTAGCTGGAACCCATTGTCAAAGATCCATTGACTGACAATATTAGCTAATCGTTGATACTCCTGGCTCATCGCTAGAAATTGGTCTGCCTGATTAGTGTCCGGGTAGAGTCTCAGCTTGATTGTTCGCCCTAATTTAACCAATGGATGCCTCCCCTGTAGATTGGGTTAAGTATACCATGTTTAGTCTCTTTCAGGGGAACATATGTTTCGAAAAAATATTAAATTCTGGCATTCATCCCGCGATCAAAATCGCAGGTTTTCTGCTTAGTTTTTAATAATTTGAAAGCGATGCCACGTCAACGGACCAATCTACGCCTAAGGTTGCTATCGCGGGAACTGACGCCTAACGTGCGGGTAAAGAATGGATAACGGATTAATTTGTTTTAAGTGTTGTTAAAGAAGGCGCAACCTGATTATAAATTTGTCACTAATTTGCAAAAAATCTGTTATACTACTAGGCGGTTAGAAAAATACTTTGTCGGCAAAATTTGTCGGTCAAACTCAATATAAGGGGTCAGGAAAACAATGAAGAAATTTATGGTTGCGATGACTGGTTTGGTTACTTTATTTACAATTGGTGCCACAGTACCAGCTGTGACGGGTACTGCCACGACGACCGCACATGCCGCTACGCACGTTGGGCCTAGCTTGAGCGTTAAGGCAATTCACAACAATTCTAAGTCAATCACGGGGACGGCTACGAAGGGCTCTAAGATTACGGTCAAGAGCACGAAGAATGCCAAGAAAGACTTGGGTAGTGCAACGGCTTCTAAGAAGACGGGTAAGTACACGGTTAAGTTAGCCAAGAAGTTAAAGAAGAACGCTAACGTCTACGTTTACGCTACTAATCCGAAGACGAAGACGTCTTTCTACCGGATCATCCGGGTTCAAGCCGCTGCTACTAAGAAAGCAACGACTAAGAAGGTAACCTCTAAGAAGACGACTGCCAAAAAGGTAGCAACGAAGAAGACAACTAAAAAAGTTACGAAGAAGGCCACTGCCAAGAAGACGACTTCAACCAAGAAGGCTGCTAGCTTCACGGTTAAGACGCCTACTGGTACCTGGAAGTCTAACACGGCTAAGAAGTATTCTCAAAAGATCGTCTTCAGCCAAAAGACTGGTTTCAACCAATACCTTTACAAGAACGGTAAGAAGGTTAAGACTTTAGTTTCTTACGCTAAGTACAGTGTTAAGGCTAAGACCCCTACGTTCTGGAAGATTAATTACACGCCTAAGGGTTCTAAGACGTCTAAGACCTTTTACTTACGCTTCACTTCTGCTAAGAAGTTCAAGATCGTTAACAGCAAGGACCAAGTCGTTGCCGTTAAGGCCGGCGTTGCACCAGCTGCAAAGTGGACTTTCACGAAGTAAGCTTGTTTCTATAAAATAGTTAGTTAAAACCGTCATTTCGTAAATTTGCGAAATGATGGTTTTTGTTCGGTATTTGTAAGTACGCGTGGAAGATTAGCGAGAATTCCCACCCAGAAAAATACGCAGTCAGTTGTGATTATGGCCTTAATTCCGCTGTATAATAGTTATGTATCACATATATCTAGGGGGTAATTAGATTGTTGAACTTTAAAGGAACACTGCTGACTGGCTTACTGTTGGCCGGTGCGATTGTGGGGATGGGGATGCTCACAGCACCAGCAACGGCGCAGGCCTCAAGCAAGTATTTGACGGCCCAGTATGGGAGTTACGTTCGGGCCAAGCGCAACGTGTACGTGGGTATTTCGCAACGACACGGGCATACATACAAACCATTGCTAAAGAAGAAAGGGTCCTTGCTCTTCGTGACCAGTTCAACGCAGAAGTTTGGAAGCCCAGTGGTTAAGGCGTCCTTCACTTCCGGGGCGGTACACTATAATCGGCTCAAAAATTTAGCCTTTAATATGACGGATTCGGTGCCGTTAACGAAACGAAACTTTAAGAAGGTCAGTCTCAAGGCCCCAATCCGCGGAACGATTCTACGCCAAGGAAATGGGTTCAAGGATACCAAGAAGAATGGATTTGCCTTGCCAATGTTTTACCTGACACTTGACAATTACATTCAGTATTACAATCAGACCGCGATGAATAAATATGATAATGGTGGCGTCATGTCAGTCAACTATGGCAATAGTATGGAAGTTTACAAGCCGACCGCCTCTGCCAAGATGACTAAGACTACGGTCAAGGGAAACACGACGACGGTACAATATAACAAGTACATCAAAGGCTTACCCGGCAAGAAGATTAGTGCGCACACTTACCAGATGAAGATTACCGACCTTAAGACCAAAGGGAGTAAATCCTTCGAAGATGACTATTATGGTGGCACGTGGAATAACTACACGGTCAATGGCAAGTCTTACTTCTCTGGCATCATTAATGACTTTGGTTAAGCGTAACTGCTTCCAGGAACATTAAAATTTGTATTTTAAAAAACCGATCACCCTAAATTTCTGGGTAATCGGTTTTTTGTCGCGTCTATTCGACTGTGTTAGTTCGTGGCTAACTGCTGAACGGGTTGTTTCGTGGGCTTGTTGACGTGGGGATGGTAGCCAATCAAGCGCATCGCGTTGAAGATAACGACGAGGATTGAGGCTTCGTGGACGAACATCCCACTGGCCATGTAGATGTAACCGTAGACCAGGCCAATCAGTAAGAACAAGACCGTAGCGATGGCAATCGTGATGTTTTCCTTGGTGTTGGCAGAGGTCTTCTTGGCCAAGCCAACCGCGTGATTCAGGGCGTTGAAGCTGGATTGCATCAGGACAACATCCGCCGTTTCAATGGCGACATCGGTCCCACCACCCATGGCAATACCGACGCTAGCGGTGGCTAAGGAAGGACTGTCGTTGATACCGTCCCCAACGAAGGCCACGTTGCGACCCATGTCTTGGAACTTCTTGACGAAGGTAACCTTGTCGGCTGGTAACAGGTCGGCGTGGACCTCGTCGATGCCTAAGGATTCGGCAACGGCTTGGGCGGTGGCTTGGTTGTCACCCGTCAACATAACCAGGTGCTTGATACCTTGGCGTTTCAGCGCAGCGAGTGCGGCGGGAACTTCTGTCCGCACTGTGTCAGCAACACCGAGGATGAAAGCTAATTGACCTTGGTAACCGACCAATACCGTGGATTGGCCATCGTCTTGCATCTCGTGTAAATCAGTTAATTGCGTATCGGTTAACGTAATGCCGTTGTCTTTCAACAGGGCAGCATTACCGACGTAGAGGGGTTCATCGTGCCATTGACCGATCATGCCGCGACCCTTGATGGTTTCGGTAGTCATGGTGGCCGCATCCGCTGGCATGTGGGCAGCGAGATGACTCGTAATGGCTGTTGCTAACGGGTGATCGGAGGTTTGTTCGACCTGAGCGATGGCACCTAATAAATCGGAATCGCCTGTGTATTGTTTCATGCTAGCGACGTCCATTTTACCCGTCGTTAACGTCCCGGTTTTATCAAAGACAATCGTGTCGACTTTGGCGAGACTTTCAACCACATCGCCACCCTTGATAAGAATGCCGTTCTTAGCACCGTTACCGATCCCAGCCACGTTGGAGACTGGCGCACCGATAACCAGGGCCCCAGGGCAACCAAGGACGAGGACCGTGATGGCCAACCGGAGATCTTGTGAGAAGACGAAGACCAGAATGGCAATGACCAGAACGGCTGGCGTATAGTATTGGGCAAATTTGTCGATAAACTTTTCAGCGGGAGACTTGGTGTCTTGGGCTTCTTCGACCAATTCAATAATCTTGGAGAAGGTCGTTTCATCACCAACTTGGGTGGCTTCAATCTGCAGGGTACCACTTTCGACCATGGCACCGGAGTAAACACCATCGCCATCAGCCTTGTTGACGGGCCGGGATTCACCAGTAATGGAGGATTCGTTGACGTAGCCAGTACCGCTGACGACTTTGCCATCGACGGGGACTTGGCCACCGGCTTTGACGAGGACAATGTTGCCTTCCTCAAGGTCATCGACATCGACTTCTTCAGTCTCACCATCGTCACCGACCAGTAGTGCCGTGGTTGGGGCCATTTCGGTCAGGGATTGAATCGCGCCCCGCGTCTTGGCCAACGTCTTTTGTTCCAAGTAGGAACCGAAGAGAAATAGGAATGTTACAATGGCTGATTCTTCAAATTCACCGATGGCAAACGCCCCGATAACGGCGATACCGACCAGTAATTCAATACTGAAGACTTTGGCCTTCAAAGCACTGATGGCCCGCAGAACGATGGGAGCTGCGGCGATAACGGAAGCGATGATCCAGGCGGTGTCGGTGACGTAGGGCACCTTGGTGAACCAGGCGTTGAGGAAGCCGACGATAATCAAGCCGGCGGACCAGAAGGTAATAGGATTAGTGTGAGAATAAATATAACGTTGGAATGCCATAAGATAACGATCCTTTCTTTGTCTAAGTTATTTAAGGTTTTTACGTTCCTTGTTTATGTACTCATTATGCCTGGGAATGGCGGACATTAACTTGATGCGAATCAAGTTGGCTGATTTATTTTAAATAAAGTGAGAATTATTGTCTGCGATTACTGGAGGCTCTGTCACTAATTGCTTTGGTTGTTGGTTGTGGTACTGAGCGATGAAGCTTGTCGTCTATCAATCGGTAAAGCTTGTAAGATATGAAAATCCACCTGCAGTGTCGTTTTGACATTGTAGATGGATTTTTGTGATTGATAGAATTGAATGTCACGGGTTTCAATAATTCTTGAATTAGTAACTATCGTGAACCGCAGGCGACGGGTAATCACTCATTTAAGGGAATTATTTCAACCGGTAACCATCGCTGGCGCGGTCGTAGGTCAACGTTACGCTGCTGTCTGGCAGATCGACCGTAATCGTCTGGTAGGCGGGATCGTAACCGTGGTGCAACAGGTCAACGGCCACCTGGCCATCCTTGACGGTGATTTCGTAGCGGTTGAATTCGCCGTTTTGATAATTGAAGTCGAGACCGTCATCTTGGTAATGGGTGTAGGTGCCGGCATTGCCGAAGAGCTTGAAGGTCATGGTCGTATCGGGCTCCTCGCTGATATGGCTGACTGGTGCGCCCCATGGTAAGAGGGTGTCTTTCTTGATAAATAGAGGCAGCTTAGCCAGTGGTGCATCGGCGACAATGTCCTGGTTACCCGTGTATTCACGGTTGTTCCAGAAGTCAATCCACTTACCAGCTGGCAGGTAGACGAGCCGTTTAGTTTGAGACTTCTGAACGACTGGCGCGACTAACACATCGTCACCAACCATGTATTCATCGTTTAAGTCGCGAGTCCGTGGGTCATCCTCGTAGTTCAGAACCAGTGGCCGCATGACGGGAAGCCCAGTCTGACTTTCCTGCGCAAATAGATCGTACAGGTAGGGGATGAAGCGGTAGCGGAGCTTCAAGTACTTGCGGTAGATCGACAGCGTCGGTTCACCGAAGGCCCATGGTTCCTGCCGCCGGGTGCCCATCGCCGCGTGGTTCCGCAGTAGGGGACTGAAGATAGCGGCTTCGATCCACCGGGTCAGCAGTTCAGCGTTAGTATCGGAAGCAAAGCCCCCGATGTCGGTGCCGACAAAGCTGAAGCCACTCAGTCCTAAGTTGCAGAGCTGAGGGATCATCATTTGAATGTGTGGCCAGATACTCCGGTTATCCCCGGTCCAAACGGTCGAGTACTTCTGAGTCCCAGCGTAGGCCGCCCGGGTGATGACGTATGGCCGCCGTCCCTGTTGACTCTTCAGGCCTTCATAGGTGGCCTTGGCCATGTTGTGACCGTAAACGTTGTGCATCTTGGCGTGAGTTGATGGCGTGTCCTGGTCGCTGAAGACCACATCGTCCGGGATGTTGCCCTCAAACGTTGCGGGTTCGTTCATGTCGATCCAGACCCCACCAACACCGTTGTCCGTTAGGAATTTATTGTTGTTTGCCCACCACTTGCGAACCGCTGGCCGACCAAAGTCGGGGAAGGCGGAGTCGCCGGGCCAAACTTTGTTGATGTAGACCTTGTTATCCGGTGTCTTGACGAAGTAATCCTGTTTGAGGCCTTCCGCGTAGGTGTGATAGTTCGGGTCCTGTTTAACGCCGGGATCGATAATTGGAATAACTTTGATCCCGTTTTGCTTGAGTTTGGCCACGAAGGCCTTGGGGTCACCCTCGAATTTATCCTTGTCCCAGGTGAAAACTCGGTAGCCTTCCATGTAGTCGACGTCAAAGTGAATCGCATCGCAGGGGAGATCGTACTTCTTCAGGCCGTCTACAATCGTTTGGACTTCCGCCTGGCTGGCGCTGTAGCCCCAACGCGATTGTTGATAACCCAGCGTCCACTTCTGTGGCAATGGCACGCGACCGGTGAGGTAGGTGTAGTTGGTCACAACGTCCTTCAATGTTTGGCCGCCAATGATGTAGTAGTCTAGATTGCCTTGAACGGCAGAGTAGAAGTAGTAGTGGGTGTCTTCCTTACCCATGTCGAAGTGACTCTTGTAAGTGTTGTCGAAGAATAGACCATAGGGATGACCGTTCTTCAAGCCCAGCATAACGGGAATCGACTTGTAGAGGTTCGGAAAGTTTTCGAGTTGGGGAGCGGGGTTATCCACGTTCCAGTTGTCGTATTCGAAGCCCCGCTTGTCGAGGTAGCCGGTCTTGTCACCCAGACCATAGAGGTGTTCGTCAGGAGCGAGGGCCTTGACGACTTCGTAGTAGCCCGTATCGGACTTGACCGTTGACTTCGTGACACTGTGACCTTCGGCTTCAACCAGCCGTTGGTGAACCTTGTCGATCCCCTTGTCGAGGAGCTGCCGTTCGCCGCGGTAGTCGGTGACGAGGGCGTTGCCGTTGGCGTCGTAAGCGTCCACGTGGCGGTCAGCATCTAATTTCAGTGTCAGAGCGCTGGTCTTTAATTCATAGTGATCGCCGGCGTCGGTAAGGGTGTAGTTGGTCGGTTGTTCCTTGTTGCCTTCGATGGCGTAGGATTGGCCGTTGTCGCCGCGATTTTCAAAGACCCGGATGATAGCGGGGGTCACAACGGTAAGCTGCAGGGGATGCTGCGGATAATCCAGTGTCACCGTTTGTTTAGTTTGCGTGTATTTTGGTAAAGTTGTCATACGAATTCTCTCCTCAATCAGAAGTTAAAACTATTGTACATCTTCAGATAAATCTTTCTGTGGCTTATCTTGCTTGAGCACGCTGATGGCTAAGACCGCGATCAGCATGGAAATCCCAGCGACCAGCATCATACCAGGCATGGACTTGCCGACCAGACGGAAGACCAGGAAGCTGGCAACGGAGGCGATGATCTGTGGTAAACAGATTGTCCCGTTAAAGATTCCGATGTAAGAACCTTCGTTGGATCCATTCAATGATGACGTGAAAATGTTGAAGGGTTCAACGTGGACCGTGAAGAAGCCAATCCCGATTAAACAGAATGGTAAGATCAGCAGGTACTGGTTGTGGATGAAGAAGACCCAGATCAAGCCGATAGCGAAGCAGGTAATCCCGAAGCGGTACCAGAATTTCCGCTTGAAGGGGTTAGTGTGTGACAGAATCAGAAAGCCATAGAGTACGGCAGCCATGGACTGAATAAAGGTCAGAATCCCGTACCAGTTCCCAGCGGCTTGATAGCCGGCAGACGTGGCATTGGTCGTGTTCCAAACGTTTTGGGCAATGGCCCCGGTCGTGTAGGTCCACATGTATTGAATCCCGATCCAAGCGAACATTTGCACGATGGCGACTTCCCACAAGGCCTTAGGTGCTTCCTTGATCAGTTGCCAGATGGACTTGTGATTCTTGTGGGCTTGCGGATCGATCTGGTGATAGTCAGCGTAAGTTTCTGGATCGTATTCCTTAACGGAGTGGATGGTGTAAGCGGAAATGCCTAACAGAATGGCGGCTCCAATGTAGAAGGCTAAGCGGACGGAGAGGGGCACAACGCCCTTCTTAGCGGTGTTGGCGACCCCGAAGTAGGTCAGCACGAAGGGGAGTAAAGTGGCGAGCACCCCACCTAAGTTACTGAAGGCTTGTTGCCAAGACCAAGCTTTATCCTTTTGATTTTCGTTGACCATGTCACCGATGATCATCCGGAAGGGTTGCATGCAGACGTTGCTGGAGAGGTCCATCAGCAAAATGGCAATGGCCCCGAATAGTAAGGCGGCAAGTGAGGCGTAACCGAAGCCAAATGACCCGGCATTAGGTAACAGAATCATAACCAGTGCGGCGATAGGGGCACTGAACAACAGGTACGGCATCCGCCGGCCAAAGCGTGGTGACCAGGTCCGGTCGGAATACTTCCCGACCAGTGGCTGGACAATCAATCCGGCAAGCGGGGGCAGAATGAAGAAGAGTCCCAGGTTGGTCGGGTCGGCACCAATCGTTTGGAAGATCCGGCTCATTTGTGATGACTGTAGTGAGAAGGCCATGTTGACCCCACAGAATCCAAATGTAATCGCGAATAATGTCTTCAATGGTAAATTTGGCAGGGAATTTGAGATCCGTGCTGGTTTCTTGGCGGCAGTTCCAGTCGGTTTAGCGGCTCCAGCTGCGTGTGCTGTTGGTTGATTCATGGTGTGACATCCCCTTGATTAATTTAAAACAATTACCTTTCAACGCCTATATCCTATCACTTTACGTAAACGTTTACAACGGCTATTCTACAGTAAGGTAAACGTTTACGTAATCCGCTGTGAAAATGGGACGATTAAGACTATAATTAGGGAGTATTGTAAACGAAAGTCAGGTGGAGGTCGTTATGAAGCCAACGATTAAAGATATTGCAGCGAAGTCAGGATTCTCGATTGCCACTGTCTCGCGGGTTCTGGGGAATAAGACCGGCTCGTATAGCGAAAAAACGCAAATTAAAATTTTAAAAGTTGCTAAGGAACTCGGCTACCGCAAGAACTCGGTGGCCGTGGACCTGGTTAAGAAGCGCTCTGACGTGATTGCCTTGATCATTAATGCCACGCCAACCAACTTTTCCACGCAGATTATCGATGGTATTCAGCAGCGCGCCAGTGAATTGGGGCAGGGCGTTATTATCCTCTACGCGGGAAATCGGGACAATGGGCTCCAACATAAGGCCATCATCACTGCATTGGAGCGGTCCGTGACGGGGATCTTGTTGGCGGCAATCGAGCCCGATGAGCAGGATCTAGCGTTGTTGAAGGCGTCACGGATTCCCTATTGTTTTGTCTCACTCTACTTGGGGACCCGGGATATTCTCGCCGTCAGTTCGGACAACCGGGACCTCGCCTATCAGGCCACGCAGTATCTGATTGACCGGGGCCACACGCGGATCAGTCTGGTCGGGATCGATGGCTACCATACCGGAAGTCAGCGCCAAGCCGGTTACCGTGATGCCATGGCGGCCAATCAACTGACAGCCGCGGACATTCTCTCTGGCGATTACAGCTATGAGTCCGGCGTGAAACTTCTCCAGCAGGTCCACGACCAGGGTGTAACGGCGGTAATCGCGGCCAGTGATATGGTGGCGGCCGGCCTCCTGACAGCGGCCCAGCAGCAGGGGCTGACGATTCCCCGAGACCTCTCCATCATGAGCATTGATGGCACGATTATCTGTCAGATTACGACGCCAGCGCTGACCAGTGTGACGCAGGATTTCTACCGCATCGGTAGTCAGAGTGTCAATAAAGTTATGGGACAGCCGGCGGAAGATTTTATCCCGGTCGTGATTACGGAGCGGGCGAGCGTAGCCGTTCAGAAATAGGGTTAATTTCCAGAAAAAATGTTTATGCACAAAAACTGCTAGTTAGCGCTATCGTTGAACGGCACTAGCTAGCAGTTTTTCTGTGGAATTGAGACGGTTGGGTCAATGATGATTGGTTTTATATAAATTAAAAGCCGTGAAGTCACCTCGCAGTGTGGCTTCACGGCTTTCGTATTACAGAGTTGACTGGAAAAATGACACGTGCTGGTGACTGAGCTAGTACATGGGTTTAGCGGCTAGTTTAGCCGGCACAATCCCTGGTAACCGCAGACGTCAGCATTAATCCCGATTAGTCTTCGTCGTCATCATCGTCTTCTTCGTCCAGACCATCGCGGGCATCGTTGCCCAGTACGGCCTGAAGCTCACGGATGATGTGATTATTAGTGCCGCGTAACGTGGTCAGGAAGCTGGCCAGTGCGGGGCGTTCTTCCTTTTCGGCAAGCTTGATGGCCCGGTCGATGAAGAGGTTGTGGGTATCTGCGTCGTGAACCAGCTCGTTGACTTGTTCTTCGGCGGTCAGGTACTTCTTGGCGCCACTTTCTTGGAGCATGTTGTAGTCATGGAATTCCTTGGTCGTGGTCGAGACGATTTCGCCCTCATCCAGGAGCAGTTCACCCAGAGCGTCGAATTGCTTGCGGTAGGTGTCGATGTAGTCACTGAGCAGGGTGCGGACGCTCAATGCCAGTGGACCTTTGACGGACCAGCGAACTTGATGGAATTTAACGATGGAGATGTGCAGGTTTGACAGGATATGGTTCGTCATAGCGCCTGCGGTTGGGACGTGGTGGTCGTGTTCCGTTTGGGCTTGTTCGGCAGCGTAGCGGTCTTCAACGGTCATTGTGGTGTTTGTCATAGGTAAACTTCCTTTCAAATGTGGGTGGGGGATTAGAGAGCCTTTACTTTAGAACTCTGAACGACGTAACCGAGATCGGTTACCGTGTCTGCTAGGCTTTCGGCGGTTACTTGACTGTCGTCGAATTCGGCCTTGATCTTGCTGGCATTGAAGAGGACTTTGACGTTTTCCACGCCATCCTTCTTGCTCAACGCGCCTTCGATCTTGGTCATGCAAGATGGGCAGGTCAGTGCATCTAACTTCATCGTTACTTTACTCATAATCAAAAACCTCCTGTATTGTGTTTTAACTAAAGTTGCTTAACTTTACTGCTTTGAACGGCATAGCCTAAGTCGGTGACGACGGTTGCGAGATCCTCAGCGGAGACGGTTGCGTCATCGAATTCGGCTTTAACCTTGCTGGCATTGAAGAGGACCTTGACGTTTTCCACGCCATTCTTCTTGCCCAGCGCGCCTTCAATCTTGGTCATGCAAGACGGGCAGGTCAAGTCGTCTAATTTCATTGTTACCTTACGCATCGTGAAAACCTCCTTCGGCTATTTCGTTTGTCTTGATTACATAACCTAGTATACGGGCAGGTGCTCGGGAAAAACTTGACTCAAATCAAGTTGACTAATCTTTTTTTGCAGTATACATAAAATGAATAAAATTGAATTTAAAAACTTGCTTTAATAGGCCCGATGAGCGTTGTTGTTTTCTTTCCTTAAAAAATATGCGACAATGGAGAGCGGAATTCAAACAAGTGAGGTATCTTAAATGTGGAAAAGCAACAAGGAAGTCAGTCTGGTCGGGATTCTTTCGGCAACGCTCCTGCTTAATGCAGCGGCAGCGTGTATGTGGCCGTTAACAACGGTCTATATGCACAATGAGTTACATCAGACGCTGACGTTGGCCGGCATTGCCCTGTTGGGGATGTCGTTGTGTATGATTTTAGGAAATTGGTTGGGTGGCTGGCTCTTCGATAACTGGTCACCATTCAAATCGGCAATTTTGGGAACGCTGTGCTCCTTTATTCCCATGTTAATTTTGATCTTCTTCCATGGCTGGCCAATCTTTGGCATCATGCTCCTATTTATTGGCTTGGGTGATGGGGTCGTGATGACCGTGGTCAACTCGTTTGCGGCTAACGTCACGACCATCAGTAGTCGCCGAGTATTTAATTACTTATATATTGGGATGAACCTAGGGGTCGTTGTCGGCACGTTGATGGTCGGCTACCTGATGGACCACGGTGTCCAACTGGTCTTCATCGCCGCTAGTATCTGTTACACGGCGCTCCTGCTGATTATTTTGGCGGACTTCCGGATGAAGATTACCACCAAGACCCAGCATCACCAACAAAAGGCCGCCAAGCCGGCACAGTTGAATCTGATTTGGCTAATTGCGGTCATGGTGTTCTGCCTGTACATGAGCTATACACTGTGGGAAAGTGTGATTTCCGTTCACATGACCAATCTGGGAATTTCGTTCGAGCACTATAGTTTGCTGTGGACGCTGAATGGCTTGATGATCGTCTTCGGCCAACCCATTGCCAATCGCCTGGGTGGTTACTTTAAGATGAGTTCGCAGATTGCGGTCGGGGCGTTGATTTTTATCCTGTCCTTCCTGATTCTAGTCTTTGCCAGGACCTACGCAATGTTTGTCCTGACGATGGTGATTTTGACTATTGGGGAAATGATAGGATTTCCGGGCATTCCAGCCTGGATCGATAAGCTGGCCGGCGACAACGATAAAGGGAAATTCCAGGGAATCTATAACATGGCGATTTCCTTTGGTCGCGCAATTGGTCCGTTGTATGGGGGCCTCCTGATCGAGTATGGTAGTTATCGCGACTTGTTCGGGTCAGTGACGTTGCTGATGCTGTTGGCACTAGTGGCAGTTATGGTTCGCAACCGGCTGAACCAAGCACGGCTAAAGTAGGCCAAATATAATGAATTAACTCGTTACTTTAAGGGGCAATTTCTTCGTGAAGTTGCCCTTTTTTCGTCCAACTAGATTAGTTCATAAACTAATAAATGGGTATGGTGACTGGCCTTGCTATGGTGGGATAGGCAACGCTTTTATAAACTCTGTAATAGCGGATTTAGCCGAACAGACCGAAAGTAATTGCTTATCACGTGAACAGGCGTAATATGCTAAGAAAAGGGGAGGCTTTGCCATGTTAATCGACTTCACGTTAGGTAATTTTCGTTCGTTCAAGGATTCCGCCACACTTTCAATGGAGACTGGGGGTGGCGTCCAGCAGTGGGCCCATGAAAATACAGTGCCGATTACACCTGAATTAAGCCTTCTGAAGAGTGCAGCCATCTTTGGTGCTAATGGTGCGGGTAAGAGTGCCGTGTTGGCTGGATTGGAACGGATGCGGCAGATGGTCGTGGGGCCCACGGAACAGATTACGGATAATCTGCCCTATGAGCCCTTCCAGTTTGATCGGGAGTCTGCGAGCAAACGGACCACGTTCATGGTGAATTTTACCCGTGATGACCAGCAATATCGCTATGCATTCAGCTACACGGCGACGCAAATCGTCAATGAGGTGCTGAGCGTCGCCACCGGGGATGACTACGAGGTGTTATTTGCACGAGAGAAGGAAATGATGACCGTGGTGCCGGAGGGCTTGTTGCCGGTAACCCAACGAGTCCGGCCCAATGCACTGATGCTCTATGCGCTACAGGACTGGAACTATCGATCGGCCATCGACGTCTTCGAGTGGTTCAATAACGACCTGATTATTTTAAGCGAACATCCTAGTGGCCACGCGTTAGACAGCGAGTGGGTCCACAGTCAGATGGCCCAATTTCTGAGGGCCGTAGGCAGTGAAGTAGCTGGGATCACACAGCGCAAGGTGGCCGTTCAATTTCTGGATGGGTCCGCGTTTACCCGTCCCGATTTGTACCTGGTCTATGAGAAGTACGACGAGGAAGGGGCCGTCATTGGTCGAGAGGAGTTGCCACTGACCAGTACGTCGATGGGGATGCAGCAGTTGGTCGTGTTGGGATTGGCGCTGATTACTGCTCAGCATGCCGAGCAGCCGCAAACAATTCTGACCGACAGCCGACTGGATGCTATTCATCCGGCGGCCCTAGCGGCGCTCCTAGCCCTGTTTAACTCGGTGGCAAATACGAGCCAGGTCATCCTGACGACGAATCAACCCGTGTTAATGAGCCAACACCTACGCGTTGATCAGATTTACTTGGCGGAGAAGGATTATCGAGGGGAGAGCCAGTTAGTGTCCCTCTTTGACTTTATTGATGTCCCAGCAGAAGGCTGGCTGCAGGATTATCTTAGTGGTCGTTTTGGTGCAATGCCAACGGTCGATCCAGGTGACTTAATGGCGGCATTTGACCCAAACTTATAGCGGGTCAAAAAAGGATGTCCTGCACCTGCAAGACATCCTGCTGAAAAGCTAATGGTGTTGTAAAAATCCCTGGTACTCTAGCGCTTGATTTAGCTTTGCGCGTTGTTGTGGGTCCCGTGCAAGCTCGGTCGCGATGTGGTGAGTAAAAGTTTCGGTGCGTTGGTGACTACCCCGTGCCTGGTAGTAATCCGTGATGACCCGGTTGTAAGCCGCCAAGGTTGCATTGTCGGCCGTTAGGGGCTGATAGTCATTGGTGAAGTGCATCAGTTCTTGCGGCATGCGAGGCTTGCGTTCTGGCGTCTCCGCCGGGTGACCCACGGCGAGTCCAAAGACGGGGAAGGTCAACTCTGGCAGATGAAACAGGTCGATCAGGCGGGGCACATCATTCAAGATACTTCCCATGATGGTGCTGCCCAGACCCAGACTCTCACCAGCAACGACCATGGCCTCGACAGCGATGCTCGCATCGAAGATTCCTGCCAAAAACTTGTCAGTACTGTGCAGGTTGGCGATGGTTGCCGGTGTAGCTGTGACCAGTTGGGAGTTGCGGTATTGATCGGCGAGAAATAGGAAGAAATGACCCGATTTTTCGAGCCAGTGGTGACCCGTAATGTCGCCGAGGGCCGCCAACTTTTGAGGGTCGGTGACACTGATAATACTGTACTGTTGAGAAAAGGTACTGGTTGGCGTGTGTTGGGCGGCATCGACTAAGGTTGTAATTTCCGCCGTGGTTAATTTTTTTGTGGTGAATTTACGGATACTGCGATGATTCAATAGGGTTGTTAGTGTTGGGTTAGTCATGGTTAGATACTTCTTTCATTCGGGCAACTAAGGCGTCGTAAACGCGGGTCTCGTCGCGCGGGACGCCACGGAGTTCGTAGTTTGCAATAAAGGGTGCGTCGAATTTCTTGGCGTAGCGTTTAGCGGTGAGGCAATATTGTTCGTTAAAGTTGCGGTTGCCGCTACCGACAACGCCGATTAAGTGTTGCGCGTTGTTGGCATAGCCGATATATTCGCCTAAGACGTTGGTCATGAGTTCTTTGACACCGTTGTCGATGCCGTTGCCCCCGTCGAGATAGGTAGGGACAAAACAGAAGTAGGGCTGGGTTTCGGCCACAAGGTCACTCGTTTCACTGATCTCGGTCGCCGTGATTTCAGGCAGTTCGGGATCTTGCGCGTGCTGTTTGGCAGCATAGGTCGTTAAATTAGTGACGAAGTTGCGGGTGTTGCCTTCAATAGAGATGAATAAAATACGTAATGGTTGCATAAAGTTTCCCTCCGATTTCGGCTGTTCGTTTATCCCTAGTGTACTCGAAATTTACTGGGAATGCTCTTAAGTTTTAACGCATATTTTGGGCAGAAAAATGGCGACGGCTTGTCAAAGCCGTTAGGGTATGCTATTCTATTCGTACTTTAAGAAAGAACGAGGTATTCAGCCGATGCGTAACTAATCACTCTCAAATGTTTGTCAGCTTCACCACCGTTTAGAGGGGTGGAGTGGGCCTGCAATTGGGATTGATGGTTTCGCCGACTGAATTGCCAAACGCAATCAGTGGGTGCCATTTCCGAACGGGAAATGCGGCCACTTTTTTTATTTGCCAGCCATCGATCCCTGCTTTTAAAAGGGGGACGACTCTTTGACACAAATTACTTTAAAAAATATCACGAAAACAATTGCTGGCGAAACGCTGTTTAGCGTGGCGCAACTGACGGCTCACACCGGTGAACGAATCGGTATTGTGGGGGCCAACGGTACGGGAAAGACGACGCTGGCACGGATCATTGCCGGCAGCGATACTGATTTTGACGGCCAACGAACCGTGACTGATGATGTCACGCTGGTTCCACAGATTGCCCCCACACGTGGGCGCTCCGGTGGGCAGAGCATGTTGGACCGGGTGCGAGTCGCCCTAGCGCAACGGCCAGCTATTTTGATTTTAGATGAACCCTCCGCCAATCTTGACGACGAGCATCAACGGTGGTTGGCGCAACAGCTCCTGCATTTCAATGGGTTATTGCTGCTGATCTCACATGACCGTGACTTATTGACGACGGTCGCCACGCAAATCTGGTCGCTGACGGAGCGGACGTATACGCAGTACAGCGGTGGCTTCGCTGAGTTCACTGCCCTGCGAGAGCAACAACGGCATAACGCGCTGGATCGGTACCAGAACGAACAGCGCGAAAGAAAAGAATTGCAGCAAGCCGTCCAGGCCCGTCATGAAAAAGCTGCTCGGATTCGTAAGGGGAGTCGAAGCATGAGCGCCGCTGAACGGTCGAATTCTAAGAAGATACGGGAACAGAATGCCGGTAAGATGGAGCGTGGTGCGCGGGCCTTACGGGAACGGGCGGACCGTCAGACCACGGCTGTGAAGCCGCATGAGTCGGCGCCATTGAAGATCGTCGCTACCGATCTACCACCCGTCACGGGGAAGTACCTCATTACGGTAGCGGATCTTCACCTGAAGCGGGGTAAACATGACCTGCTCCACCACGTGAAGTTGCGGATCCGTCCGGGTGAACGAGTTGCCTTGGCCGGACCCAATGGTAGTGGCAAGTCGACGCTGATCACGGCTATTTTAGATCAAACGCCGGGGACGCGATTGGCTCCCAGCGCGCGGGTAGGCTATTTCCATCAGGACATGACGCAGTTACCGACCGACCAAACGGTGTGGCACGTCTTGCGGCGAGCGACAGCGTTGGATGAGAATCGGACGCGCCAGGTGATGGGCGCCTTTGGTCTGACCGCTAACTTTTACGATCGACTAATTGGCGACCTCAGTGGTGGTGAGCAGGTCAAACTCCAACTGCTGACGATTCTGGTCAGCGCCAGCAATCTGTTGATTCTGGATGAGCCTACCAACTACCTGGATCTGCCAGCTCTGCAGGCACTCGAAGATTTTTTAGTCGGTTATCCCGGAACGGTCCTGTTCGTGGCGCATGACCAGACCTTCCGAGAAAAGGTAGCAACGCGGGTACTAGAATTGACTGATCAAAAGCTGATCGATCCGAAACAAACGGCGCAAGGGACGCCAGTAACGGACCTGCCACGGCTACAGTTTGAATACGATCAATTGATGATGGCTCCCGAGCTGGATACCCAACGGCTCAAAGAAATACGAGCTCAAATTGCGGCCTTGAAGTCGTAAAACTAATAAACGAATAAGAAATTAGCGATGAAACCGGTTACCTTTAATGTTTTCAAAATTTGTGCTTACGAAGATTGTTTTTTTCTGGTAGAGTAATCCATTGTGTTTAAAATGAAAGCGAGTGTGAAAACAAAATGGATTCTGTACAAAGTAGCCAAGAGAACGTGGCTAAAAAAGCGCGAGTACAAGTTGCCCACCCAATGCTAGCCATGATGGGGATGCTCATCGGGGGCTTTGTCGGGATGTTTTCCGAAACGTCCTTGAATATTGCATTGCCACAATTGATGGCGCAATTAGGCGTAACGACCGCCACGATTCAGTGGTTGGTCACGGGTTATATGTTAGTGGTTGGGATTATCCTGCTATTATCCAGTATTATTACGAAATGGTTTACAACGCGTCAAGTGATTCTGTTTGCCTTGATTGACTTTATCGTTGGGGCGGTTATCTCTGCATCTGCACCGGGCTTTGGTGTTTTACTGTTTGGTCGGATGATTCAGGGGATTGCGACTGGACTGATCTTACCACTGATGTTTACCGTTGCCATGCAGATCTTCCCACCATACAAGCTGGGGGCTGCCATGGGGATGGTCGGACTGGTCATCATGTTCGCACCAGCTGTTGGTCCTACCTTAGCGGGTATCGTGCTAGGGGTTGCTTCTTGGCGGTGGATTTTCTGGCTGTTCGTGCCATTCTTGGTCATTGCTTTTATCTTCGCGGTATTATCACTGAAAAATATTGCTGAAGTGACGCGGCCTAAGGTTGATTTCTTATCAATTCTACTGTCGACGGTTGGTTTCGGGAGTTTAGTGCTCGGAGTCAGCTTGGCCAGTGACCGAGGCTGGGGCTCAGCTGCCGTAATTGGTTCCTTGGTTGTCGGATTAGCAGTCTTAGCATGGTACACGCATCGCCAATTGACGATGGACAAACCAATCTTGAACTTACGGGCCTTTGGAATTCCTGGATTCCGAATCGGGGCTAGCTTGGTTATGATCAACTTCGGGATTATTTTATCCGCAATGTACCTGTTGCCTATGTATATTCAAAAGGGACTGTTAGTTCCAGTTGCCTTGACTGGGATCATCATGTTCCCCGGTGGGATTATGAACGCGGTTATTTCAGCCGTTGCTGGTCGGATGTATGACCGCGTGGGTGCGCAAATGCCTGCTCGTATCGGTTTTATCATCTCGATGGTTGGGGCACTGATGTTGGCCTTTACTAGCACACACAGTGCCATCTGGTACGTCATCATGGCCCACATCATCTTGATGATTGGGGCACCGCTAGCGATGTCGCCATCACAGACGTATGGTTTGAACTCCCTGACCGGACCAATTGCGGCCGATGGGAGTGCCATCATGAATACCTTACAACAGATTGTGGGGGCGATTGCGACGGCGGTTGCCACCAGCCTGTTGGGCATTGGGCAAGCAGCCTACATGGCTAACGGCGCGAACCACGCCGCCGGAGCCTTCGTCAACGGGGCACACTACGGTTTCTTCTTCACGTTTGCGTTGGCTATCGTTGGGTTCGTGTTAGCGCTGCGAATTCCTAAGGCTAATCGGTAAGCTGTTTCGTGTGAAATTTAAACTGTAAATGAAGATGGACCTGAGATTTTTACATCTCAGGTCCATTTTTTTGCCAGTATTCACTATAGTTGAAACGTGTTCCACCAAATGGTTCCGCTGTCTCGCACTTATTAGCTAATCATCTAAGAAATTCTTCCGACGAAAGACTCGGATGACCATAAAGATACAGTAAGCCAACGCGAGTCCCCAGGCTAGTGGATTGGCGTAGGCAATGGCGGTGAAGCCCAAGCCGGCGATGGAGAGCCAACCGGCGGTGGTCCGTCCAATCAGTTCGCCCATGCCAGAGAAGATGGCGTAGAAGCTGTGGCCCCAACCCTGTAAGGTGTTTCTGAAAATCATCAGAATCCCGTGAACCGGGAAGTAACAGCTGATGATGATAATGTAGTAGTTGGCCTCTCGGACAATGTCTGGATGGCCAGGACCAATGATGGCGGTCACTAGCGGTGTCTTGGCCAGGTTAATAATGATAAAGGCCGCGGCGGAGTAGATCACTTGAATCCAGACCCCGTCGATGATGCCCCGCTTCATTCGGCCCCGTTGCTTGGCGCCAAAGTTCTGGGCTTGGTAGGTGGCCATGGCCGCCCCCACGCTCTCCATCGGCAACGTAAAGAGCTGACGAATTTTTTCTGCGGCGGATTGGGCCGCAATGATGCTGGTTCCCAGAAGGTTAATGGCATCCTGCATCACGATGGCCCCAATGGCGGAGACGGAATATTCAAAGCCCATTGGTAGACCAATCAGGTTCATCTTCTTAATCCGGGCCCAGTTTACCGCCCAATCCTTGCGGGTCAAGCCCAGGCTGAATTTTGGAAAGACGGTCAGGTTGAGTAGGCCACCGATGAATTCACTAATGACGGTGGCGATGGCGGCGCCAGCAATTCCCCAGTGGAAGACCAGGATAAATACCAGGTCCAGAATCACGTTGACCACCAGCGATACAATCAGAAAGTAGAGCGGATGGACCGCGTCACCAAAGGATCGCAGGGCGTCCGCCGAGTAATTAAAGAGGATATTGGCCGGAATCCCCAGAAACGAGATGGCCGTGAAGATGATGGTCAACTGAAGAATCTGGTTTGGCGTATGTAGGGCGGTCAGTAGGGTTGGCGTCAAGGCGACCATCAGTGGTGTCAGAATCACGGCGAGCACCAAGCAGAGCCACACGGCGTTGGTCAGGTATTGCCGAATTGCGGCATGATTCTCCTCACCCACACTGTGAGAGAGGGGAATACTGTAGCCAATACAGGTTCCCTGTACGAAGCCCATAATCAGAAAGCTCAGAGGATAATAGGCTCCAATCGCAGCCACGGCATCGACACCAATTAAGCGACCAACAATCAGCGTATCAATAAAGTTATAGAGTTGTTGAAAGAGGGAGCCGCCAATCAAGGGTAGTGAAAACAGAATAATCTGTTTGATGGGGCGGCCTTCGGTTAATTTTAAGGGTGCCATTGCGTTCCTCCTGGTTGATAGCGGTTTCAATGCTATTTAGTATATCAGTCACTGGCGAAAAAAGTCACCACGATTCGAGGAACTTTTAAACGTGCCCATGAAAAAAGGCTGCGACCACTATTGCAGTAGTCAACAAGCATCAAAGGGTACATAGCGCAAAGACCACCGGAATTGTGGCGACACTAAAGATGGTGGAGATACTCATCAAAGTCACAGCTGGACTCGGGTCCCCGTGAGCTTTGAGTGTGAACAACACAACGTTACCAGCGACAGGGCAGGCGGCCATCAGTACCGTCGTGTAGAGGGGAATTCCGCTGATACCAAAGGCCCGCAAGATAACGATATCGATAACTGGAAACAGGAGGTTCCGGCAGAGCAACGGCCACCAGAGACGTTGATTAAGAGAGGTACGATTGAATTTGACTGCGGCCAGGCTATTTCCAATGACGATCATCGACAGGGGTGTGTTGATGGAGCTCACGTCAGTTACCGCGTGATTCAGCAGACTTGGCAGGTGAAAGCCACTGATGAAGATGGCCAAACCCACGACAATCGCGATAATATTGGGATTGAGTAGAATTTGCCGCCAGTTGAGTGGTGTCCCTTTTTGCCGTGGTGTAAATAGCGCGATACCGTGCGTCCAGCAGAAAATATTGAAGGCAGCTAGGGAGGCAACGGCAAAGAAGACACCGGTACTGCCGAACAACGCGCTGGCCAGGGGGACCCCCATGAAGCCGGCGTTGGAGTAGACTGCACCAAAACGCATGATCCGCTGCAGGTTGCGGTCCGCAACGCGTTTGAAGGCAATGTTGGTGATCAGCACCATGAGGCCGTAAGTCAACAGAATCCCTAAGAGAACGAGGCCGAGGCTCTGTAACCGACTCGTCGAGAAGTCCTGCTCGAAGGCGTTCACAATCAGGCAGGGGGAGACGATATACAGAAGAATATTGGTCAGATCCGTCGCCGTCTGGCCGTGCATGAAGCCGAGCTTGTTAGTCAATAGACCGATGCCCATCAGTAGGAACATCAGGAGAATTTGCGTGGTTAATTGAGCCATGTCCATGACACGGGACTTCCTTTCTGGAAAAACACAACGCTCTATTATGGGAACAGTTGATGGTGACTGTCAAACTTGGCCGTGATTTTGGTCGTCACGGGGCTTACAATGGGAAAAGAAAGAGAGGCTGATCAGACTATGCGCTTTAATCGCAAATTTTACCGCTCTGTGCGCTTCTGGAGTGGTCTCGTTGTCATTGGTCTCATGTTGCCCAATGTGATCTCAGTTAGCCTGACGAGTGTCTTCTGGTGGGTCTCACTGGCCTGCTTGGTCGGGGGTGTTGGCTATCTGGTAGCGGGAATGCTGACGCGTAAGTGAAGCCATTACGAGGCAATTTAAAACCGTCAAAAAACCGTCACCCAATTGGGCGGCGGTTTTTTGATGAATCCTTGTTATTTGTCGCTATCATCATCGCTAGCTTCGGTCGTGGTAATCTGCTTCTGTGGCGGATTGACCGTGACTTCTAACCAATTGATAAATGAATTTTCGTAGTCCAGAACCTTCAAATCGAAGTTCTTCAGGTGAATGACATCGTTGACCTTGACGTTCGGGTAATTATCAATGATAAACCCGGCCATCGTGACGGTTTCGGTGGTTTCAAAGCCTTTAATATCGGTATTGAAGTACCGCTCGAAGTCGTAGGTCGTCATCTTACCGTTAACTTGGAAGGTGCCATTAGGCTGTTTGAAGATGTACTGGTCGTTGGCGTCGTCGATTTCATCACGGACGGTCCCAAACAACTCTTCGTAAATATCCTTATCGGTAATGATCCCGGAGGTGCCCCCGTATTCGTCAACAACGACGACGATTGGTGTCCGCTTCTGGATCATTTGTTGTAAGACTTCGGTGATGGGCGTCGTCTCGGGCGTCGTGGAAATATCACGAATCAATTTATCCACGCGCACGGAGGAGTCAACCTGTTGCTGACGAATCAAGTCGTAGTTGTAGACGTAACCGAGGACCTTATCTTTATCGCCATCGGCAACGACTGGTAGACGGCTGAACCGTTCTTGCAGGTAGACGTTCAACGCCTCTTTGACACTCGACGTGATGTCGATGACTTCTAGTTGCGTCCGGTCGATCATGATATCCTTGGCAACCTTGTCGTTTAACTCGAAGGCTCGTTGCATGTAGACCAAGTCGTTCTTTTCCAGTTGGCCACCTTCTACGGCACTCCGTGATAGGTTTAAAATCTCAGCTTGTGAGAAGACTTCGTCACTCTCGTTGGCGACCTTCAGCCCCATTAACCGAACGACACCGGACGCACTGGTGTTGAGTAACCAGACGAACGGGTAGAACATAATGTGGCAGTAGTGCAACGGCGTCACAATCAACATTAAGACCTTCATGGGCATGTCGATCGAGATGTTTTTAGGGACAATTTCCGTGAAGACCACTTCTAAGTAGGTCAACAGGAGCACCCCGACGATCACACTGATGGTGTGGGTCGTTGCCGTGTTGAGGTGCGCTGGCGCCATGCCGTCCAGCAAAAGGTCAACGAAGAAGGTTTCACCGATCCACCCTAAGATGATTCCGGCAAGTGAGACCCCCACTTGAGTCGTTGATAAATATTCATTTAAGTTGGTTACCATTTTCATGGCCCGGTTGAGCTTAACCGACGGCTTGTCTCGTTCGGCAATCTTTTCCTCCAAGGCACTAGGCCGGGTCTGTACTAAGGCAAATTCACAAGCAACAAAGAAAGCTGCAAAGAAGAAGGTAATTAAAATAATAATTAGGTTCACAACTATCTGACCGCTATCCACACATCATTCCTCATTTCATTAATTCTATCTCTTTATTATAGCGCGTCTGCACGCCATTTTGTAGTGAGTAGATTGAACCAAATTCTACTCTCAAAGCGTTCGCCTGGCAACCGAACAAGACAAAATAATTGGATTAACTTTGAGAAATGAGATACTTAACGTTTTCGTCAAAAAGGACTAGACTGAAACTAGTAACATCAAAGGAGATTTTGATTATGGCAGAAACACCAAAGGACGAAGAAATTGCGCCAACCATTGAAATTCCAACGGCCGACGTCGAAAAGGCGGCAGAATTAATTTTGACGCCAGGATTTGTAACGAAGAAAGACTTACCAAAGATGAAGGACCTAGCTTGGGCAACGGCTCTCTCTAAGGCAGTCACGAAGCACTTCTTGGAAAATGACGACGATCACGATCCTTACGTTTACTTTGAACAATTTGACTTTGCTGGTGGGGACATTGACTCCATTCTCTTTAACATGGACGTTGTGCCAACCCGTGAAGCGGCTTTGCAAGACTTAGCCGACGCCTTGGGCGAAAAGATTGTTGTTCCTAAGGATAATGACCAAGAAACTTACTAAAAGCTAACCACGTTGCTTGTGGTGAAGCACCTGACAGAGATGTTGGGTGCTTTTTTGCAGACTGAAAGAGTCTTTTAGTAGACTTTTAAAAGTCTTTTTAATGTCATTTAAAGCTGATTTCGTATATATTAGGTGCCTAAGGGGGAGTCAATGTGAAAACAATGGATGTGCCATACAGTAACATTACGGAATTAAAAAAATCGCCTAAGAAGTTGTTTGAAGAAGCTGAAAATAAAAAAACGGGTGTCTATGTGTTCAATCGTGATCGGCCGGCAGGTGTTGTGTTATCGGTCGTTGATTATGAACGATTGGTCAATAAAAACGAAGAGCTAAAGGATAAAGTATTTGAAATGGAACAGGACTATGAAGTCATTAAGCGCTTGGCAAAACAGGCGAAAAATCCCGAGCCTTTGGCAACGGATGCTGAGGTTCGCGGTTCGGTTGCCAACGAGAATCCTGAGATCGATGAAAAGGATGGTTGGGAATAAGGATGACTGCTGATGAGCACCATTCATCCAAATACGTCATTAACTATTTTAGGAAGGCTAGGCTGGAGTATGAACGGCTTGATGGTTCGCAGAAAGTATTTGTGAACAAGGGGTTAGCTCGAATCAGTCGATTGGGCATGCAAGCGGGTCAACCACTGAAGGGTGATCTAAGTCTTTGCCGAAAGCTTAAGAATAAAAAAATGGGTCTACGGATTGTATTTACACAGGATGGCGAAAAAATTAATGTGATTCAAATTGTGGCTATCGGACAACGTGCTGATAAGATTGTTTATCACTTTTCGAATTTGTCTGGATTACTAAAGATTTGATTAAGTCGCGCTAAAGCATGAGACTCAAAACACTTTTTTTACATTGGTATAAGTATAGAGGTATTAAATGATCTTTGACCTTTAGCCAATATATTTGACCTTTGAAAACTAAAGAGTTAATCTACCAGAAAATAGAATGCTTCTATATCGGCAATTGCCTGCTGGAATTAGCACTCTAAAAATTGAGTGCTAATTATTTGCAATTCTGACCAATACTGACTATTATAGAAAATGTAATCAAACAAAGCAGAAAGGGGTTAATTGATTATGGCTAATGATGTAATGAACCGGAACTTTGATTTCTTTGATCCAATGAATTTCTTTAACGAAGTGGGTAACTTGGGTCACGATATGTTTAGTGGTGAGAGTGATATGAAGACCGACGTTGTTGAACACGACAAGGACTACGTGGTTACAGCTGAATTGCCAGGATTCAAGAAGGATGATATCCACGTGGATTACCGTGATGAGACGTTGCGGATCTCTGGTAAGTCCGAAGTCAATCAATCCACTAAGGACGATGACGGACGGATCTTACGGCAAGAGCGTCACAGCCAAAACGTTGCCCGTTCCTTCTATCTGCCAAATATTGACTTGAAGCAGGTCAAGGCAGGCTTCACTGATGGTGTCTTGACGTTGACCCTGCCAAAGCAAACCGAAGTTGAAGACAACCATAAAATCAGTATTGACTAGTCGCTAAAGACGAGTGAAGGCACGCATTCTGGAGAGATCGGAATACGTGCCTTTTCTTTTAGGGAAAATAAAAGACCTGATTGGCAGTAAATTTCTTATCAGCCATCAGATCTTTTCTAATCATTAGTATTGTTTACCCGTTTCATAAACGATTTCCGGTTCGTTCCCGGTCCGTTGGTACTTGTTTAGCAGGTCAATCGTGGACATTTCGTCTTCATCCAACGTGAAGTCAAAGACCTTCGTGTTTTCGACGATCCGTTCTGGATGTTGGGACTTGGGAATCGGTAGGATGCCGTGTTGGAGTTCCCAGCGCAGGATAACTTGAGCGACGGACTTGTCGTGGTGCTTCCCAATCTTAGCGATCATTGGGTCGCCCAGAACAGCGCGCCGGCCCAGTGGACTCCACGCTTCCGTCACGATGTTGTGTTGCTTGTTGTAGTCCAGCAGTGCCAACTGGTTTAGGTAGGGGTGGTATTCCACTTGGTCAACGACCGGCATTTCTTTAGCCTTGGTTGCCAGTAAGTCCAAATGTGCCGCGGTGTAGTTGGAAACCCCGATAGACTTGACCTTGCCATCCGCCTTCAATTGTTCAAAGGCGCGCCACGTGTCGAAGAAATGTTCGCGCACAGGCCAGTGAATCAGTAATAGGTCCAAGTAATCCGTTTGCAGGCGCTTGAGAGACCCTTCGACAGACTTCAACGTTTGGTCGTAGCCCTGAACTTCTTCAGCAACTTTACTCGTCAAATACAGTTCCTGACGAGGGATTTCGAGACGGTGCAGCGTTTCCCCTAAGATATCCTCGTTGCGGTAAAGCATCGCCGTATCAAATAGCCGATAGCCTTCGTCCCATGCGGTTTTAATGGTGGTATCCATGCTTTCTTGGTCGCTGATGAGGTAGGTCCCGAAACCAAAACCAGGAATCTTGTTGCCATCCGCGAGTTTGATCGTATCTGCAATGTTGGTAAGTGTCATTAGTTCTTCCTCCTTGGCATTAAGGGCGTTGATCGAAATGTTGTTAGGCCACTTCAGGCTTACCCGAAGTTTGGCGGTCAGCGTCTAAATACGGTTATAAATAATATGTTAAGCCAATTTGGCGGTATTGGTAACGCTTACTTTTTGGCTTTGAATTGGTCGTAGAGGTTAATCGCGGCTTCTGCCAGCATCCCGAAAGTCATCAACCACATGGCCAACATCTCTTGATGTGCCAGCATGCAGCCGAGCAAGATAATGTAGAGGATAAATAAAATAACTGCCGATGATTTATGATTCATGGTAATTCCTCCCTCGTGTAATTGGGTCCATCTCCATTTAACCACTCTTGCCGAGCCCTGTTAACAGCTAGCGTTTCATTTAAGAATCCCAAAAATGCAACAGATTAGTCGGCGTGAAAGCGCATTATCGAGTACAATATGGGTAACGAATCGGTAAAGGAGGACGCCTAAATGACAGAACGTTACCTGCCACCGCTCGATCAAGGCTTAACTGCGGTCGAAGTGAAACAACGGGTGGCTGAGGGGCTAAAGAATGACCCGCTACCACCGTTAACGCGGAGTGTAAAACAAATATTTAGAGACAACTTATTAACGCTATTTAATTTAATCAACATTCTGCTGGGTGGCCTCGTGCTGTTCACTGGCAGCTATAAAAATTTACTGTTTTTAGGTGTCGTGATTTTTAATACCGGGATTGGAATTTTTCAGGAAATTCGGTCGAAACGGCAAGTCGATAAACTCGCGCTACTTTCGGAGGCCCAGATTAACGTGCTGCGAGATGGCGAGCTCACGGCGATGCATCAGGACAAAATCGTCCAGGATGACCTGCTTGCCATTGGTCGCGGGGACCAACTACCAGTCGACGGTTTGGTTCGCGAGACGGCGGGGATGGAAGTCGATGAATCCCAGATTACCGGAGAATCGACGCCAATCATTAAGAACACCAACGATCAACTGGTCTCCGGAAGCGTCATTCTCGGTGGAAAGGCCATTGTACAAGCGACCAAGGTCGGCAGTGGCAGCTTCGTCAAACAGCTGGCTCATTCGGCTAAGCAAAAACGGCGTTCCGCTAGCCAACTCCTGATCATTATTAACCGGATTATTAAAGTGTTGACCTTTGCCATTATTCCTTTGGGAGCAGCGTTGTTCGTCTCCGCGTTGATGCGAGGACAGGACCAAAACCGCGCCATTCTGGGAACGGTTGCTTCGATGGTCGGGATGATTCCAGAAGGTTTAGTTCTGTTGACGTCGGTGGCGTTGGCTGCGGGGGCTTTTACTCTGGGTCGGCGACACGTGTTGGTTCGAGAACTACCTGCCATTGAAGCGCTGGCGCGAGTCGACGTTCTGTGTTTGGATAAGACCGGGACTATCACTAACGGTAAATTGGAATTAGAAAAGGTCGAAGCCGTAGGTAATCAGTCAACGGACGACCTGAATGAAACATTGGCCCAACTGGTGTCGGCGACGGGTGACGACAACGAAACGGCAACGGCCATCAAGAACGCGCTGGGAACACCAACCGTCACGTCACCAGAAGTCTTGCCGTTCTCCTCTGGACGTAAGTGGAGTGGAGCTCGGTTGGCCACTGGGGCTTACGTCATGGGGGCGCCGGAGTTTATTTTTGATAACGTGCCAGCTGATGTGAAGCAACGAATTCAAACACTCGCCGCGCAAGGCTATCGGGTCCTGTTGCTGGCTGAAGTCACGGCATTAACGGCACCCAAGCCCACTAATCCGGAGGCAATTGGTCTGATTTTGATTACCGATGAATTGCGGCCGCGGGCCAAGGACACCTTTAGCTTCTTTGCCAATCAGGATGTGGCGCTGAAGGTCATCTCCGGGGATAATCCGGTGACGGTTGCCAGTATCGCTGGTCGGGCCGGAATTGACGGCGCTGATCAGTTGGTCGACATGAGTCAGGTCGGGGAAGAACCCGACTATGATCGACTGGTTGCGGACTACAACGTCTTCGGTCGGGTCACGCCGCAGCAGAAGCAGGGACTGATCAAGGCCTACCAAACGGCCGGGCATACCGTTGCCATGACTGGGGATGGGGTCAATGACCTGTTGGCGCTGCGCCAGTCGGATTGCAGTATTGCGATGGCCTCGGGGAGTGAGGCCACGAAGAGTCTGGCGGATTTCGTACTGGTCGACTCCAACTTTGATGCGATGATCAACGTCCTGAATGAAGGTCGCCGGGTTATTAATAACATCGAGCGGGTGGCCTCACTCTACCTGATCAAGACCATGTATTCCGTGGTGTTGACGCTGATCTTTATCTTCATGAGCCGTAGCTATCCGTTTGAGCCGATTCAGCTAACACCAATCTCTTCACTGATGGTTGGAATTCCAACATTCTTCCTAGCGCTACAGCCAAACTACGCGCGAATCGCTGGCCGTTTCATGAAGCAAGTCATGGAGGTCGCTGCGCCGGCAGCCGTCTGTGTAGTGGGCTACATTCTGGTCATTTTGGCATTGGGCACGCAATTTGGTCTGAGCTTCGCCACGACCTCTACGCTGAGTGTCCTGATGACGGGGCTGATCAGCCTAAATGCCTTGATTATGGTGGCCCGGCCGCTGAACCGGTTTAAGATCGGGCTGATTGCCCTCATGGCGGGACTCTTTGCCGTCGTCTTCCTACTGTTTGGTCCGATTTTCTCGCTGGTTAGCCTGTTGAATTGGAAACTGGCTTTGATTTACTTACCACTGATGATCAGCGTGTACCCAGTCTTCATCGTGGTTCAAGAAGGCTTAGGCAAACGGATCTTGAGTCGTATTCGGTGGCGGTAAAGGTTGATTATTGGTGCAATGAGATTATCCCAAAACACGGATGTTGGCTACTCTAAAGCTGATAAACCTAACTACAAAAGTAACGCGGTCAGTGCACAACTCGTCCACTGGCCGCGTTTTCGTCTTAACGCTAGCTGAAATAACTTAATCTAGTTATATCTAGTCACTAGAACTAGGTAATATGCTATAATGAAAGCAAGAAATAGAAGGGCAGGGAAGAAATATGGCTGATTATAATCAATATACCCGTTGGGAAAACCAGATGCACAAAGCGAAGTTGCCACGATGGGATGATTTACCAAAGTTTGACCTCTACATGGACCAGGTGACGGCCTTGATCAACGATATTCTGGGACCATTAGGTATCGATACCATCACGCCGGCAATGATCAATAATTATGTGAAGCATCACGTGATCCTAGCGCCCGTCAAGAAGAAGTATCAGACAATGCAGTTGACGGATATCTTGATGATCAGCCTCCTTAAGCCCATGTTCCAAACGGATACGGTGCGCTCCGGGATTGACCAGATCACGGCCGGAGATTACCCCAAGCAAGCCTACGATAACTTCATTGGCCAGCTGGAAGACCGCTTGCACCATTTAGGTGAGGAACAGGTTCAACCCGCTGCTAAGGACTTAAACGAAAAGTTGATGCAGGTTGCGGTCGATGCCGTAGTAGCCCGGTTACAGTCGGAAAAACTACTGCACTTGATTAAGCGTCCGCTCCGAAAGATTGAAAAAAGTAAATAGGCTTTAACGTAAAAAAGATGCCTGACTAGTTATAGTCGAGCATCTTTTTTCTATACGACTGGTTAGAGCTTACTGCGTCTGTGTCTCTAACGTTAAGTCGTTCATAAATGTTAACAGGAGGTTGGCGTAGCTCGGATGATCCGTGTTGTCCTTAATTTCCTGCTGAATCAGGTGGAGGTTATTGGTGATGACGCCGTTAGCCCCAATAAACATCATCTGATCCATGCTGGTAATATCATCGATATCCCAGGCGTAAACCTTCTTATGTTCGCGGTTAGCCTGCTCAATGAAGGCGTCGTTAAGCGTAGTTGCCTCCATGGTGTAGGCGTTGGCCCGTGTGTGGGGAAAGGTCAGGTTATACGGCATGATATAGCTGACAAAGAGGTCGGGATGCTCCATCTTCAACCGGTTCATAATGGTGTAACTTAGGGTGTGAACCTGCTCGTGATTGGCGAGGATACGAGCACCGAATTGCCGGTAGAACCGTTCGGGGAGGTCCTTGGTGTCGGCACCGCCAGTTTTAATTTCAATTAGTAATTTTTGATGGTGTTTGATCGCCGTGTTGAGGTAATCATTGAAACTGGGAATCTTTGCCTGGTAACCATTTTCGGTGACCGTGACGTTAGCCAATTGCTTGAGGGTCATGGACGAGACTTTGCGTTTGAGATTGGCGAGATTTTTTAAATTAGCATCGTGCATGACGACAAACTGATGGTCCTTCGTCATTCGAATATCCATTTCAACGTAATCCGGCCGTTCCTGGCTGGTCTTGACCATGGCGGGAATTGTATTTTGGACGCCGTTGCCGTTGTCCACACCACGGTGGGCAATCGTCAGTGGTCTACTCATGGTCAACCCATTCAGGTAGATCAAGTTGAATCCGACTAGGGCGGCGCTAATGGCCGCTAGACCAGTGATAATCAAGAGTCGCGTTCGTAGCCGAGTCTTGGCGGGCTCACGAAAGCTGAACAGAGTGGATGGTGCGGGTTGGTGCGCGTCATGACTACTGAGAATCACCATCATAAAAATCACGGTGGCGTAGCAGACGATGAATTCCGTAATAACCTCCATTAAAAAGAGATTGATGGTCGCGGTGACTAGGGCAATCCCCGTCTTATCAAAGAGAACTTGGCCCACGTAGATGGTCATGTAGATAGCAGCGACAACGATGCTGACGATGACTAGGGTCACGATAATTTTAAGAAAATAGTTCCAGAAGTGACCGCGGGTGCGTTGCCAGCTAAGGCGAATGGCGTCACGGCTGTGATAGTGGTCGATCATCATTAAGGGGAGGACGGCAATTAACCGAATTCCCAGATAAGCCGCGCCAACGTAGAAGATACCCAGGAGGATGGCAAAAGCGTTGTTGGCCATAAGGTAGCTGATAATAAATGCCGGAATCTTGGCCTTATTGAGCAGTGGGGTTGTAAAAAGTTCGCTCCCAAAGGGCATGATCACGATGAAGTAGCCAATAAAGAAGAGAAAAGTACTAGGCGAGGCCCCGGCGATGCTACGAATGGTATCGCCTAAAACGGCCAGCATGGTTTGAGGCCGACCGTGACGGATATTGGTGATCCCCAGAAGTAGGTAGGCAAACTGCCAATAGATCAAGGTCGTAATGGCGAGCAGAATGACGATCAGCCCTAGGATGGCTAGAGGATGATGGATCAATAGGGCGCCAATATTGGTATAGGAGACGTAAGGTACGTGTTGCCAGCGCATCAAAGCAGCAGTCAACCAGGTAAAGGTAGGCACCGCAATGTAGCTGACGACCAGGTTGGTTAGAAAGACTAGGGTGACGTAACTACCCCAATGATGGAAAAAGTGGCTGTTCGCGTCACGCCAGAAAGCTAAGGGTCGCATAGAAATCACGCTTTCAAATTTATTTGCGATTTACGGCTAACTGGCATGGCGTGCTTTCACCGTGCGCAGTGGCCGAACTAGAGATTTTTCATGTCTTAACTGTAGCATACTCGTTGCACCGCCGGTATGGAAACTGCCCAGTTGGTGGAAAAAACTTGGCGAACACAAGAGTTCAGTGGCGCAACTGCCAGAATTATGAAAGAAAAGTGATGGGTTGTGATTTAAAATACATCAAAAAATTTCTGAAAAGTTTTTTAAAATTTGTGTATGCGCTTACATTCTTTATCGCTGTAAGCCTTGCTGGCGGCGGGTTTGTTTGTCAGTCCAACTAGTTGTGATTTTTTTAACATAAACCTCTTGCAGAATTTTAAAAAGGTGATATGATTTAACTCGTGAAGAACTTAACAAGATGTTTTCAAATGGAGGCATAAAAATGTTAAAAGACGTGAAAGAAAATCCAAAAGTAAAAAAAGAAGAAAGTGCGGAAACCGTTGATCAAATGATCGACCGGTTGACCGCTAAAGCCCACGACGCGCTGTGCGCCATGGATGACTTTACCCAAGAAAAAGTTGATCACATCGTTCACCAAATGGCGATCGCTGGGTTGGACCACCATATGGAATTAGCCAAGGCGGCCTTTGAAGAAACTGGCCGTGGTGTGATGGAAGACAAGGCCGTTAAGAACATGTTTGCCACTGAAGAAATCTGGCACTCCATCAAGAACGATAAGACGGTCGGTATCATCAAAGATGACCGTGAACGCCAATTGATTACGGTTGCTGAACCTCTGGGAATCTTGGCCGGGGTAACGCCTGTCACCAACCCAACGTCAACGGCAATGTTCAAGTCATTGATTGCCGTTAAGACGCGGAACCCAATCATCTTTGCCTTCCACCCACAAGCACAGAAGTCTTCCGTGATGGCTGCTAAGGTTGTTCGCGACGCTGCGATTGCTGCTGGTGCCCCAGAAGGTGTTATCCAGTGGATCGACAAGCCTAGTCTGGAAGCCACGACGGCATTGATGAACCATCCAAAGGTTGCCAGTGTCTTGGCTACTGGTGGTCCCGGCATGGTTAAGGCTGCTTACTCAACTGGGAAGCCAGCCTTAGGGGTTGGTCCTGGTAACGGTCCAGCTTACATTGAAAAGACGGCCAACATCAAGCGTTCTGTCTACGACATTGTGCTTTCCAAGACGTTTGATAACGGGATGGTCTGTGCTTCTGAAAACAGTGCCGTGATTGATCAAGAAATCTACGACACCGTTAAGAAGGAAATGGAAGATCGTGGCGTCTTCTTCATTAAGAAGAGTGACGAAAAGGCCTTAGCTGATGCAATGTTTCGGCCAGAAGGTGGGGTCAAAGGACCTATCGCGGGGATGTCCGCACAGAAGATTGCTGAAATTGCTGGTATCAAAGTTCCAGCTACGGCGAAGGTTCTGGCTGCTGAGTTGAAGGGTGTTGGGCCTAAGTTCCCACTTTCACAAGAAAAGCTATCTCCAGTACTTTCCGTTTACAAGGCCAAGAGCCACGAAGATGCGTTCAGACTTTGTGATGAACTTCTCCATTTCGGTGGTTTAGGTCACACGGCCGGCATTCACACGATGGATGACGACTTAGCTACTGACTTTGGGATTAAGATGAAGGCTAGTCGGGTGCTGGTCAACACGCCATCCGCTATCGGTGGTATTGGGAACCTCTACAACGAAATGATTCCTTCATTGACGTTGGGGACTGGTTCGTGGGGTAAGAACTCTGTATCCCATAACGTTTCCTCATTTGACCTGTTGAACATCAAAACGATTGCAAAGCGGCGAAATAATATGCAATGGATTAAATTACCTCGAGTTTACTTTGAAAAGACGTCTGTCCGTTACCTCGACGATATGCCTGGCATCAAGCGGGTCTTCCTGGTAACCAGCCCATCCATGGTTGAACTGGGTTACATCGACACTGTCTTAAATGAATTGAAGCGTCAACCAGGTGGTATCGAATACTCCCTGTTCTCCGACGTTGAACCAGATCCAACGACTGACACGGTTGAACGTGGGGTCGCTCAGATGCGGACATTTAAGCCAGACACGATCATCGCCTTAGGTGGTGGGTCACCAATCGATGCTGCTAAGAACATGTGGTTATTCTACGAAGATCCTAACGCTAGCTTCTTCGGTGCTAAGCAGAAGTTCTTAGACATTCGGAAGCGGACTTACAAGTTCCACAAGCCTCACAAGGCACAATTCGTTGCAATTCCAACGACGTCTGGGACTGGTTCAGAAGTAACGCCATTCTCCGTTATCACGGATTCCAAGACGCACGTGAAATACCCACTGGCTGACTACGCTTTGACGCCTGATGTGGCGATCGTGGATTCACAATTTATCCAAACGGTACCAAAGAAGACGGTGGCTTACTCTGGACTAGACGTGTTAACTCACGCCATCGAATCCTACGTTTCCGCAATGGCTTCCGATTACACACGGCCATGGTCATTACAAGCCATCAAGTTAGTTATGGAAAACCTGACCAACTCCTACAATGGCGATGTGACGGCGCGGGAAGAAATGCATAACGCTTCGACACTTGCCGGGATGGCCTTTGCCAACGCCTTCCTCGGGGTGGATCACTCGATTGCCCATAAGTTAGGTGGGGAATTCGGCTTACCTCATGGGTTGGCTATCGCCATCACCTTGCCACACGTTATTCGTTACAACTTCAAGGAACCAACGAAGCTGGCTATGTGGCCGAAGTACGAGTACTTCCGTGCTGACGAAGACTACGCCCAAATCGCTCGTTACCTGGGCTTGCCAGGGAACACCAAGGAAGAACTGAAGGAAGCCTTAGTCAAGAAAGTTATCGACTTGGCGCACTCAGTTGGCGTTACCTTGAGCTTGAAGGCTAACGGCGTGGACAAGGCCCACTTTGACAAGGTCGTTGACCACTTAGCAGAATTGGCCTTCGGTGACCAATGCACGACTGCTAACCCTAAGGAACCATTAGTTTCTGAATTAAAGCAAATCATGATTGATGAATACGACGGTAAGAACGTCGAAAAATAAGGTTTAGCCGGGAACGGTCACTCTGAATGGAGTGGCCGTTTTTGTGTTGTTTAAAGGAAGATTGGGGAGCAATCTGCTGTAAATTTGCGCTTTAATTGGTGCGTTTCTACTATAATATAGCAATAATCATTACCGTTAGTCCCTAAACAGCGTTATGCTTAAGGTGTCAAATTAATCTGAGGAGGAATCATTATGCCACAAACAAAAACAGCAGTTGTGTACTTCTCTGTATCAGGACGGACCCAGACGGCCGCCGAAGCGGTGGGGCGATACCTGCAGCTTACCCCGGTTCGGCTAAAAGCTAAGGATCCGTACCCTACGACAGGCTTCCAGCAATTGGTCGCGCGGACCGATGCTGAGAACGAGCAGCGTGAGTTACCTGATTTTGACCCCGTCGATGTGAGTCAAGTTGAGACGCTTTATTTAGGTTTCCCAACCTGGTACCATCAGCCACCACGCCTCATTCAAAACTTCTTGACGACCACTCAGCTGGCTGGTAAGACGGTGGTTCCGTTTGTGACGAGTGCTAGTAGCCGGGTAACCGAGAGTTTGCCGTACCTGAAGGAGTGGGCGGAAGCTGGGAACTTTAAGATTCAAGATAGCTTTACGGCGAATACGCCGGATGAGATTGCGACCGGCTTGAAGGATGATTTTCCTTTATAAAGAATGAATGTTGTTAGCGGTAAGTTTTGCTGAAGTGGATAATTTCAGTGAAATTTGCCGCTTTTTAAGTCTCTAATTTAGACGTGATTTCCGAAAATTTTCAAAAACATTCGGAAAAATGGCGTATTTTCATCGAATTATCATTAAATATAATAAAAAAGTCCGATTTTTCAGTGCAAAATGCACTTAAAAACGGCCCTCGTTTTAGCTGAAATGGGTAAAAATTAGCTGATTAAAGCGTTTTATATTACACCACCATTACAAATATTACGGAATGTCATAATGTAATATTTTTCTTAACCTCCGCGTAATCTAACATCAATTTGAATGTAATACCTATCAGTTATTCTAATATCCGTTAAGCAAACAAAGGAGGACATTCATTTCTTATGAATATCAAAAAAGCTTTAGTTACTACTTTAGGAACGGCCGCTATTGTCGGTGCCGGTTTCTTCGCTACTACTGAAACGGCTAACGCCGATACTGTTACGGTCAAGCAGGGGGATTCTGTTTGGTCATTAGCTAACACGTACAAGACGTCCGTTAACGCCATTGAAAAGGCCAACAGCCTTGCTAACAGCAACCTGATCTATGTGGGTCAAACGCTGAACGTGCCTACGAGTACGACGACGTCAACGACTGCTGCTAACGTTGCTAGCCAAAACTACAGCAATAACGCTTCTACGCAAGCTAGTCAATCCACGACTAGCCAAGCAACCACTTCTTACTCTAACCAAGCAGCTACTAGCAGCAACACGTCTGCTTCTACTGGTGTTTCTGGCTCCGAAGCCAGTGCCAAGTCTTGGATTGCGGGTAAGGAATCCGGTGGTTCATACTCAGCTCGTAACGGCCAATACGTAGGTAAGTACCAATTGAGTGCTTCCTACTTGAATGGTGACTACTCAGCTGCCAACCAAGAAAAGGTGGCTAACTCTTACGTTGCCTCCCGTTACGGTTCATGGTCTGCTGCGCAATCATTCTGGCAAGCAAACGGCTGGTACTAAAACTCAGCTAATCTAATCGTTTAAATCAAGTAAGTCTCCACGGATGCAGGTCCGTGGAGGCTTTTTTGCGTTTTTTAATAAAATGCATTGGAGAGTGAGAGGAAAAGTATGGGGTGAAGCCGGCTAGAGGATCATCTGTCCATTACTACATGGAAAACAAATAAAATGTGGCTGAGAGAGCCGCCTGATCATAAAATTTTAGTCACAATCGGACGTGACACGGAGAACACGGACCGTGGTTTCCACAAGATTGCGGCATGTTTTCGTCAAATTAAGACGTATTTCCTTAATTTTTGAGATTTTAAACCTAATTTTTTTACGCAAATAATTCGTGGATTTGGTCAAAACCGTCACATCCCAGCAAAGAAGCACTCGAAAACCGGCTTAATGTTTCGGCACCGTTAACCATGTTACAGTTTGTCATTTAACCAGGTTTTTCTTAACGCGGGTGTAACTCAGGAACAATCGCGGTGTAACCTCCACAGGTTATGATAGGTCTCGTTAAGTAATTGATAGACAACCGCTTCACTTAAATCAAAGGAGGACATTCATTTCTATGAATATCAAAAAAGCTTTAGTTACTACTTTAGGTACTGCCGCAGTCTTAGGTGCAGGTTTATTCGCGGGCACCACTTCCGCTAACGCCGACGTCCGGGTAACGGTGAAGTCGGGAGACACTGTCGCAAAGATCGCTAACCAATACAGTTCAAGTGTTTCTTCAATCGAACAAGCAAACAACTTAAAGAACGTCAATTTAATTTACGTGGGTGAATCCTTAGTGGTCCCTGGCTCAACGACCGCAACGGCTACGACTAGCCAAGCTACGACGCCAAGCACGTCAACGACGCATGCTACGACTGGGACTAACAACTACAGTAGCACGTCAACGGCATCCACTGGGACAACGAACTCAGCTGCAACGAGCACGACGAGTTCATCAACATCTAACAGTTCTTCTGCCAAGTCTTGGATTGCCAACAAGGAATCTGGTGGCTCATACACGGCTTCTAATGGGAACTACTACGGTAAATACCAATTGAGTAAGTCTTACTTGAATGGTGATTACTCTGCCGCTAACCAAGAAAAGGTTGCGAACAACTACGTATCCTCCCGTTATGGTTCATGGGCAGCTGCAAAGTCCTTCTGGCAAGCAAACGGCTGGTACTAAACTGGGCCGTGCGTCACTAAATTTAGTCAGTTAAGCAACTAAAATAAGAAACGACGGTAAAACCTAAAAAGGTGGACCGTCGTTTTTGCGTCCCCAAGAGCGCATAAATTAGGGATTCTTACCCCAGTCTGGTCAAAATGGGGGTCGCTGTTACTGTTTCGTAACATTCGGACAACTTTCCTGTAACTTAACAACGTTATGCTGGTCTTAACAAATTCGCTAGGAGGGACCACATTGAAGCTTAAGTCACTATTCATGGTTATGTTAATGGTTGTTTCAATGGTTCTGCCTAGCGTGACCTCAGTTGCTAGCACGACCACTACGGCAGAAGCTAGCGTGAAGTACGTTTGTACCCTGTCTAAGAGCGAAAAGAAGGCTAAGGCTTGGATTGCCAACAAGGAATCCGGTGGTAACTACCGTGCCAGCAATGGCCGGTATTACGGGAAGTACCAATTGACCCGCTCATACTTGAAGGGTGACTACAGTAAGGCTAACCAAGAGAAAACTGCTGACCGTTACGCACACAGTCGTTATGGGACGTGGAAGCATGCTAAGCGGCACTGGTTATCCTGGGGCTGGTTCTAATTAAATCGTAAATATGTAGGGGTTCTTTGACTGATAAGGTCAAGGAACCTTTTTTAGTTAGTGATGATTTGAAAACGACGTCCTCACTATTGGCTGGGCCAACCAGTGATTCTGTTACCTGACGAGGCCTACGCGTTATTTACTCGGACACGGCAGTTGTCACCCCAACAGCTGATGCACGGAACGGCTAATGACTAAGTGAAAGTTGTGCAGCGTTTCGGTTGTAAACGATTACAGGGTTCGCTAAACTGTGAGTGTTAAGACAGAAATAACGCTTGGGAGGCGGCTCATGGCAAAAGTATTGGCAATTAATGCGGGGAGTTCCACGCTGAAATGGAAATTATTTTCGATGCCCGAGGAGCAAGTGATTGCTTCGGGGATGGTTGACCGGTTAAATCTACCGGGTTCACTGTTTAAAGTTAAACTAGCTAACGGTGAAAAATTCACGGAAACGCAGGACAATATTACCAATAAATTGGCTGCGGCAATGGTGTTAACACGCTTAAAATCATATGGTATCTTGTCGCATCTGAGCGAGATTACCGGCGTAGGTCACCGAATTGTTGCAGGTGGTGAGATCTTTAAGGATTCTGCCGTCATCACGCCAACTGTGTTGCGGCAAATCAAGGCGCTCAAGGATTATGCGCCACTGCATAACCCGGTACAGGCGTATTATATTGAAGTGTTTACGCAGCTGCTACCGAGGGCCCAACAGGTGGCGGTCTTTGATACTTCGCTGTACGCGCAGATGCCGGCGGTGAATTATATGTACAGTATTCCCTATAGTTACTATGAAAAATTCGGAGCGCGAAAGTATGGCGCTCACGGAACCAGTCACCGATACGTGGCAATGCGAACGGCGGAGCTATTAGGCAAGCCGTTGGCTGACTTAAAGCTAATCACGCTTCATTTAGGCTCTGGTTCGTCCATCACGGCGTTTGATCATGGTAAAGCTCTGGATACGTCGATGGGCTTTACCCCGCTTGCAGGCGTCATGATGGGGACACGTTCGGGCGATATTGATGCGTCACTGGTGGCCTTCTTAGCTGAGAAGTTGCAGAAGACAATGCCAGAAATAATTGCGATTCTGAACAATAAATCTGGCTTGTTGGGTATATCAGAACTGTCGCCGGATCAACGTGACTTGGAACAAACGCAAGCTGACCGACCCAAGTCCAAACTAGCTCTCGATATGTTCGTGAGTCGTGTCGTTCAGTACGTGGGGAGCTATATTGCTGAACTGGGTGGGGTAGATGCAATTGTCTTTACTGCCGGATCCGGTGAGAATGGAATTGAGATGCGGCAGACGATTGCAGACAAATTGGCCTACTTTGGCATTGTAATCGATCCGACTAAGAATGATTGTCGCGGTAAAGAGCGTGTTGTTAGCCCAGAGGGGACCCCAGTTCAGGTTCTCGTGGTACCAACAAATGAAGAACTTATGATTGTCCGTGATGTTACACGGTTAACGACTTAGTAAGTGTGCGCCCGTTGACCAGCGGGCTTTTTATGTGGACTGGTATAGACCTAGCATAACTGATTGACAATGAAAATACGACAACAATTTGACTATTCTATTTAGGGGTTTAGATGACGAATCCTAGAATATAAATAGCGTGAAAATGGCAGGTAGCGCAACAAGTATTATGATATCAAATTATAAATAATATGATTAACAATTAACTCTTGCTATTAGCCGTGAAATCCCGTATGCTTGGTCTACTAAAAGGCAGGCAAGACAAAAGCGGAATCCAAAGGTAAGGATTCCGCTTGAATTTACTGAATTGAGGTAATTAGCTCATGTGCAAGTCCCGCCGGCGGTAGCCCCACCAACCGAGTAAGATGAGTCCAATGCTAAGCACCAGCATCCAGCTGAAGTTAGCCCACTCTACATCATGGGTTGGGACTTTATTCATCCAACCGAGAGGGGACAGGTGCTGTGCCCATTTTGGAAGTTTGAGCATGCCGCCCATGTAAATCATAATGAAGCCAAGTCCCAGATAGAGCCAGTTCAGGAAACGAATCCGTGGCCACCAGCCAATAATGGCTGCAGCGATGCCGATAAAGACCAAGATTGCTGGCAATTGTCCCCAGATGGACTGCCAGAATTCAAAGATCGTCAAACCATCTTTAGGATGATCAAGAGTTGCATTTCCGACGAAGATCAGGCTGCTGATGGCACCAGCAAAGGTAACAAGGCTGCTCAGGAGGCCAGTGATTACATAGCTAAAGAACAGGCGAGTTCGTGAGAGCGGCCGAGCGTATAGGGATTCCAACCAGCCGTTCGTTTCATCACTGTAGAGTTTGTAAACAAGTTGAATGCCAGGGATAGCCGCCACTGCCGCCATTAGAACGACTAATGTTGATGTGAAATTAACCAACATTACGTGATTGGCTTCGTGCAAAACATTGGCACCGAAGACTTGCTGCATCGTCGGATTGGTTTTCAGCATATCGCCAACGGTATTGTAGATACTGCCATAGGTCATGCCAAGAATGGCGATGCCAATAATCCACCCAATAATGACATTGTGTTCGCGCCGCCACAGCAGTGAGGCGGGGCCGCGCAGAAAGCTAGATGCGGTGCGTCGACCTGGTCGGGTGGCCAGAGCACCGGCATTAAGGTCACGGTGCAGGTTGATGCTTGCTGCGAGAATGAAGAGGATAATGGCAGTTACCAGAGATAAGACGATAGGCAACCAATTGAGATGATAGTAAGGCGATATTTTTTCCACCCAGCCCAGTGGTGACCACCAGGTGTAGTCGGGATTCTGAACATCGGTCATCATCCGTACGATGTAGGCTAGACCGAATAGGCCGTAAGTCAGTCCCGTGGCACTAGCAGAATGATCAGCGAGTTGCGCGGCGACCAGTCCTAGTAGGCCAAAGACGAGACTGATAGCAGATAGTCCAAGACCTACAGCCCAATTTCCAGCAGTCGTCATACCATGCATCCCAGACAGTCCTAGTCCAGCACCATAGATGACCGCAATAATGGCGTTTACGATGACCAGTTCTAAGGCTGCCGCACTCAGTGGTGCCAATTGACCCACAGCTCGTGAGCGAACCAACTCGGTGATGCCTTGGTCTTCTTCGCCCCGTGTTGCGTGAATGCCAAGCATGATGTTCATGATGATTTGTGTAATTACCATGAAGACGACCATTTCGGTAGAAAATATCTGTGCCGTCGATGGATTGTTTGTGAACTTAAATGCACCCAATAGAGCCACCATAGCAGGACTTTTCAGGGTATCCTTAATCGCCGCAATCTCATGTTGTGTGCCGAAAATGTCGGTAAATTTGTAAGCCACACCCACCATCAGCCCGGCAAGAATCAGAACCCAGATCAAAATTTTAAAGCGATCGCGGCGTAGGGCAAGTCCGGTTAGACGACCGGTACGAGAAAAATGAGATATCATAACCCTCACTCCTTTTCCGTCGTGTAGTAGTGCATAAAGAGATCTTCTAGGGTTGGTGGTGTACTTTGTAGAGCCATAATATGGTGATCTGTTAATGCCGTCATGACCGCAGGAAGGGACTTAGCTTCGACTGAGAATTGCCATTCGTTCGGATGCTGACCAGCTTCGGCGTTGTGAACGCCTGCGAGCTGAGTCAAATCGAGTGGCGTCTTTAACGTGACGTTGATCACGGTTCGCGTCAGGTGCCGCATTTCAGCAAGGCTACCCGTTTCAATGATCGTGCCCTCACGAATAATGGCGATACGGTCACACATGCGTTCAACTTCTGAAAGGATATGACTGGATAGGAGGACCGCCTTACCCTGTTGTTTCAGATTAAGAACGGCCATTTGAAATTGCCGTTCATTCAGGGGATCGAGGCCGGACGTGGGTTCATCGAAAATGTAGAAGTCTGCGTCCTGAGAGAAGGCGGCAATCAGCGCGACCTTTTGGCGATTTCCTTTGGAGTAGGTCCGGGCCTTCTTGGTCGGGTCCAAGCCGAATTGCTTGATCAGCTCATCGGTTCGGGAGGAATGCTGTGTGCCATTCATCTTTAGCAGCAGGTCAACAATTTCCCCACCGGTAAGATTGGGCCAGAGATAGACGTCTCCAGGAACGTACGCTAAACGGCGATGAATGTCGACGCTGTTTGTCCAAACGTCTTGACCGAAGATCGTGGCGTTCCCGTCAGTTGCCCGAATGAGGCCGAGTAAAACTCGAATTGTCGTTGATTTACCAGCACCGTTTGGTCCGATAAAGCCAAAGACCTCGCCGGCATGAACGTTGAAGGAGTGTTTAAATAATTATGTGTAA
>NZ_AZCZ01000022.1 GCF_001434055.1 Levilactobacillus parabrevis ATCC 53295
TGCACTTGATTTGACAATTGAGGGCCAAATAAAATTTCATTTACGCCGGCAATATTTCTTAAAAGAGAGGCCAGGACAATTATCCCGGCCTCTCACGTCAATATCTAGTTAGTTCGCAACCCGGGCACGCTGCCCAATCTCTAATTGCATGTGATAATAGTGATGGTCCCCAATCATCTGCTTACCGGAAACCTCATACCCCATGCGCTTATACAAGCGCATAGCGGCCGGGTTCTCCAGGTCCACATTCAGACCGATCACGGCTTGATTGTCCCGGCGCGCGTAGTGTGGCAGCGCCCGTAATAACTGGTGACCGATTCCCTTCCCTTGATGGTCGGGCGATACGGCCAGTGAATCCAGATACCACTCACCCTTGGCCGTTTCCGACTGGGTCTCAAATGGGACATCAAACGCAGCACTCTTGGCAGTGATTTGCGTAAAGACATCGTCTACAGCTTCTTCTCGTTCTCCGGGGTAGCCAAAGGCCATCCCCACGACTTGGCCATCGGCCTCGGCCACCACTGTGGTTGCCGGTCCAGACAAGTATGTCCGGGTCCGGTACGCCGCCGTAATGGCCTTCAATAAGTCGGGTTCGGGAACGTCTTCCAAATCTGTCAGTTCCATCTCATCGTAGATCAAGTTCATCAGCGGCGCTATCTGAGGAGCGTCCGCCGGTTGAGCCTCGCGAATTATCACAAAAAATCCTCCATTTCTAGTTCTCTCACTAGCCTAACGGAGGATGCTGCGTTTGTCAAAGGATTTGCCAAACTGGGCGGAAAGCTTTCCGCCCACTTATGTAACTGTCATGACGCTTAGATGGTCGCGGAACTTCAGCGTAATTAGTTCTCGCTAACTAACCGCCGAACACTACTGGCCCTGCGATCTGCGGCCCGTTTACCAAATATCAGCCCAACGGCAAATAAAGCGCTAGCTGTTATCCATGTTCTCATGGGGAGACTCCCTTCGTTTTGCCGAATCTGAACTTCCGGCGTCGTGCGCCCGTAATTCGGCTAGTTCTTGGCGAATTTCGCCTAAAATTTCAAGTTGAAAACGTGCGATCTCCATCGTGTGGGGGACCTGATTCTGTGCGAGGTGATCGACCTTGGCGTGGAGCAGACGTAACTCGTGCTCCGACTTCAGGTTAACGTGGTAGTCGTTTTCGGCCATCATGCGATCACGATCGGCGGAACGATTCTGACTCATCATAATGATGGGTGCCTGAATCGCCGCCACGCAACTTAACACTAAATTTAACAGAATGAAGGGGTAGTTGTCAAAGTTGACTCCAAATAAATGTAAGCCATTGACGATCATCCACCCGATCAACACGAACATGAAAACAAAGATAAAGCCCCAGGAACCACCAAAGCGCGCCACATCATCGGATACCTTCTGCCCAAACGTCAGGCTTTCCGACAAACTATCATTCACATCGATAATATCGTAGTCATCGCTCTGCAAGGCCTTAGTCAGCTTCTGATTGATCTTCTTGGTCTGCTTCATATCGGCATTGATCAGGGCGTCTACGTGCTCCAGACGGTACTTTAGCAGGTGATGACCACAGATATAGTCAGTGGGCTTACTCTGCGGATAATCCCGCTTAATTCGATTTCTCAGGCCGGCGTCTAATTCGGCCAGCTGCAGACTGCCTTCCAAGGCCACAGGTTCACCGTCTACTAAACAGTGAAGTTGTTCAGTTGCCATTTATGTCACTCCTTAGTTGCTTGACGAGCTGCTGCCAATCAGCCGGCACCTCGCTCATAAACGATCGGTTTTCTTGGGTAAAGGGATCGGTAAAACTCAGGGTATGCGCATGCAAGGCCTGCCGCGTCATCCCGCCCATTTCAGGGCCGTCGTAGAGATGGTCACCGATCAAGGGATGGTCCAAATAGGCAAAGTGGGCCCGAATTTGATGCGTCCGTCCCGTATGTAGCTTGACTTCCACGAGGGTTGCCTGGTCAAAACGTTCTTTGACCCAGTACTCGGTCTGTGCTGGCTTACCGGCGGGAGAGACCATCTGGTTATAGCCGGTCGGGTCACTCGCCAGCGGTTCATCAATCATGCCGTGGTCCTGTGACAGCCGATCACTGACAATGGCCAGGTAACGCTTATCCACCTGATGTTGGGCCTGCAACTGACTTGCTAGGCTATTGGCCAAACGGTGTCGGGCAACCCAGACCACCCCACTGGTGAACCGGTCCAGCCGCGTTAAGATATGGGGCACCCGGTTTTCCGCCTGCGTTTGTGCCCAGTGACCCTTGATGCGATTAACCAGGGTATCCGTTCGGTTGGCGGGGCCAGGTACCACGTTGAGACCGGCTGGCTTGTCGATCACCAGCCAGTCTCTATTTTCAAATAAAACGGTAATTGGAACCCTGCTCGTCGCTACATCGGGATCATCCGCTTCGGCGGGTAGCGTAACTGCCACCACATCCCCCACCTTCAAGGTTACTGCGGGAGTGACGACCGTGTCATTGACCCGAATCGTCCCGTTTTCCTTCAAGTCACTAAAAACCCGGTGACTGACGCCTTGCTGGTTCAAGAACCGCTTGAGACTCGTCACCGGTGTTGTTACCTGCCACGTTAATTCCATGCCATAAGTTCCCTTCTATTCAATCGCGAGATCGACCATCCAATCGAGATCGTCATTGCGATTGTTCAGCCATTCCGGGTGAGCCGCTAAGTCTTCATTGATCTGCGCGATCCTCCCGGCAAACGGGAAGTGCAGCGTTAATTCTTCATTAACCCCACTAACAATGAGAAATGGTGTCCCCAAGTGGACCCGGCCCTGTTCGACCTGCCACGTGATCTTCTGAACGGGCCCTAAAAGTTCCCGCCCGTCATCGGCGAATCCAATGCGGATAATCCCCTGCTCCAACGGCGTTAGCCACAGAGCACTGGCACTTACTTCTGGCTTATCGATCATTCTCGTCACCCCTTATGTGCTGTTAGTTCTACTTACAAATTGACACCACTTGATTACTTGCGATGATCCTACCGCAGTAGGCGTGGGTAAAATTCTTCTAATCACGGTATATTTTAACATAGGCGTAGAATCCACGGGAATTATTTCACCCTTTTCTGGCATAAGTCTAGCCGAGCCGTTATAATGAAACCAGTTGAAGGGGGAGAATATCATGATGATGTCGCACAATATCTTAACGGGGGCACTAATTCTATTAGCGGGCATTGCGCTGTTGGTCCTAATCATCTTTAAGTTATTTCCACAAACAAACCACAAGGCTGATGCTGACACCAAAATCTTACTGATTATTTTTACGATTGTTGGTATTGGGTTGTTAGGCATGGGTAGCTGGGTCTGCTTCATTTAATCTCAGTAAATAGTAATTAAAAAGTCACAAGGATTTGCGATCAAAATTCGCAGGTCCTTGTGACTTTTTTTGCTTAATAGTTAACTTATTCCGTGTAGTCCTCAGAGGTCGCCAAAGTTTCAATTTCTTTGGCACGCGTCCCCTGTTGTTCGATTTCTTCCAGTGTCCGTCCCTTAGTTTCTGGCACGCAGAACCGGATGAAGGCAACACCCAGCAGACAGATTACCCCAAAGATGGCAAAGACCGCCTCCTGAGACATTGCAGCCGTCATGACTGGGAATAACAGTCCCACTGCGAACGACCCAATCCAGTTAAAGGATGAGGCCAAACCGGAAGCCCGACCACGCACTGCCAACGGGAAGACTTCACCGATAAGGACCCAAGTCAATGGAGCCCACGTGAAGGAGTAAAACGCCACGTAGATGGACAGGAACACCACAATTAACATGGGGTTACTGTTGAGGTGAGTCACGTTCAGAAAGGCTGGCAGTAAGAAGGATAGACCCATCACTGCGCCACCTAAGATCAACAGTGCGCGCCGATTAAATTTATCGGCGATCCACAGAAAGACTAACGACCCGGTAACCAAAATGATCCCTTGAATAATTGGCCACATCAGCGCGTTGCTAGCGGCACTCCCGGTAGCTTGTTGCACGATCAATGGAATGTAGTAGAAGATGGCATTGGCACCCTGGAACTGTTGAAAGGCAGCGACACCAACCCCAGCAATGACTAAGTACCGGTACTTTCTGGAGAACAACGTTGCCCAAGAAGTGTTCTTGGCCGCAACGCTTTCCGTCTTGGCCGTGCTTTGAATCGTCTCAATTTCGTTGTCAATTTCATCGGCTGGGCGAATGTAGCTCAAGACCGTCCGCGCGGCGTCTAATTGGCCGTTCTTAATCAAGAAACGTGGTGATTCTGGTAACCGGAGAACCCCAGCAAAGAGAATAATTGCGGGAATTGCGGCGGAGCCCAGCATCAGCCGCCAAGCAAAAGCTTCTGGCAGCCCTTTCAAAAGAAAGTCAACAACGTAGGAGATCAACATCCCTGATACGATCATGGTCTGGTTGATTCCCGTCAGTCGGCCTCGTAGCCGAGCTGGAGACATTTCGGACATGTATGCTGGCACCAGAGCTGAAGCAGCCCCCACAGCCAAGCCGAGGAAGATCCGAACCCCAATCAGATAGTACTCACCCAAGTTAGGAACCATGGCGGACATCAGTGACCCCAGCGCAAAGATCAGGGCTGAGAGCAGAATCATCTTCCGCCGACCAAGTTTGTCTGACAGCTGACCAGACAGCGCGCCACCAAAGATCGCCCCAAACATGACAGCCGAGGTAATCCAGCCAATTAACGTTGCGTTTGATAGACTCCAGTCCGTCTCGAGGAAGGGTAACGCCCCCGTCATGACCCCGATATCATACCCGAATAAGATGCCCCCAAAAGAGCCGAAAAAGTAGATGTAACCGCTTGAAATTTTCTTGTTGCCTTTCACTTTAAAAATACCTCCCAATGTCTCTGCGTGTTCTCTCTGTGCCAAATCGGGCTAAAGGTATATTGGTCCGATAAATCATAGTTATCGTTTCAACGTCAGGAAAACCGGTGTTTACCAGGAACCAGGTAAAACGTTTTCACAAACGCAATACAAATATTTTAAAACAGTTATACGGATAAATCAATAGCGTTTTCTCTTATGCGGATGATCTTTCAAAGCGCTTTCTTTAACAAATCCCGGTATGAAAGCAACCGCTTGCTTAAAAACTTTTTTCGAAAATTGACTTTTTTCCACAAAAAAAGTGACTCATCGGAACCCCCCACCCATAAGGATGGAAGCGTTCTGATGAGTCACTTAATACCGGATTAGCGTTCAAAGGTATCTTTCACCCCATGAACCTGGTATAGTCGGTCTAATCCAAGTGCTTGACGACCCGGGCTGGATTGCCTGCAACGACCACGTTGTCCCCAAAGGACTTCGTGACCACGCTACCAGCACCGACGATGACGTTATTCCCTAACGTCACGCCAGGACAGATGATGGCACCACCACCGACCCAGACATCGTCTCCCATTGTCACTGGCTTACCAATGCCCATGGCACCATTACGCCGCAACTTAGGATCTGCCGGATGGTTTACGGAATAGATCTGCACCTTGGGTCCTAACAGGCAGTGCTTACCGATTCGAATGGGGGCAACATCAAGCATTACACAATCATAGTTGGCAAAGAAATCCTCATCCACGTAGATGTTATAACCGTAATCACACTTGAAACTCGCATGAACACTAACGTCCTTACCCGTGGAACCGAAGAGCTTCTTAATCAGTTTCTGGCTCTGTTCGGGATCACTTTCACCCAGGGCGTTGATTGCCTCGACCTGTTTACGAGCAGCACCCCGTTCTGCGACCAATTCGTCATTATACACGTCGAACAATTCGCCGGTGATCATTTTCTCTTTTTCTGATTTTCCCATATTCTCTTCCTCCTTGCACGTCCTGTTGAAACCACGACTCGATTTATAATGCATAATAGCTAACAACACAGCTGAAACCGGCCACCACAGCCCCGCAACGAATCAATCGTCCCTCTCAGTGCGCAATCAACGCCTCAAGACGTTGCTGAGAACGACGACTCACCATCTAGAGCCTACCTGACCACATTTTCACTGTCTCACTTACCCATTTCACGTCACAATCGTCGGCCGCTTGACTGGTTAAATAAAAATGGCCGGAGCTGCTCTCGGCAACCCCAACCATTTTTTCAGCCATTAATGACTATTTGATGAATGCCTTGTTCATGTTAACCATAGTAGCAAAGTCTTCCATTTGTTCTTCAGTCAGAGCGAATGAGAGCATAGTGTGGTGACCACCACCAGCTTGCATCCAAGCTAAGGCACCCTTTTCAAGGCCAACCTTTGGCGTCCAGAGTTGCTTAGCAACTGGCAACTTAGGAGTCTCAGCTTCTGGCTTGTGGGCAGCTACGGCGTAACTGATCATCTTGAAGCCGTCACGGAAGTCAGAGACAGTAACGTCAATGGCGTCACCTTCTGAACCAGTGAAGACAAGACGTGCAGGGTCAGCCTTACCACCAATATCCAATGGGTGAACTTCAACACGAGGCTTGTCGGAAGCGATAGTTGGGTCAACTTCCAGCATGTGAGAACCAAGGATTGCTTCGTGGCCCTTACGTAAGTCAAGCGTGTAGTCTTCCATGAAGGCAGTCTTCTTACCGTGGGACATGATCTTCATGACACGGCCAAGAGCAGCGGTCTTCCAGTCACCTTCGGCACCGAAGCCATAACCGTCACGAATTAACAATTGTGCGGCTAAACCAGGTAATTGTTCCATACCCCAGAGGTCTTCGAAGTTCGTGGTGAAGGCAGTGTAACCACCCTTTTCCAAGAAGCTCTTGATCCCGATGTATTGCTTCAATTGGGTACGTACAGACTTGGTGTACTTGTCAGCATCGTTGTCACCTTGAACCATGGTGTACTTGCTTTCCAAGTCAGCGTATTCCTTGTCGATGTCAGCATCTTTAACCTTGTTGATTTCTTCAACTAAGTCACCGATACCGTAGTAGTCAACAGTCCAGCCCATTTGGATTTGTGCTTGTACTTTGTCACCTTCAGTAACGGCAACGTTACGCATGGTGTCTCCGAAACGAGCAACCTTAACCTTGAAGCTTTCGTTGTAAGCGACAGCAACATCTTCCCAAGAAGCAATCTTGTCTTGGACTTCTGAGTCACCCCAGTAGCCGTAAACAATCTTGTTGTTCTTTTGTAAACGAGCATTGATGTAAGCATATTCACGGTCACCATGCGCACTTTGGTTCAAGTTCATGTAATCAAAGTCAATGTCAGCGTATGGGATGTTGTTCAAGTATTGCGTAGCCAAGTGAAGTAATGGCTTTTGCAACAATTCAGTCCCACGGATCCAGTTCTTGGCTGGAGAGAACGTGTGCATCCAGGTAATAACCCCGGCAACTTTATCGTTGTAGTTAACTTCCTTCATGAAGTTAGTGATGCTTTCGGCAGTCGTCATAACATCCTTGAAGACAACCTTGTAAGGTAATTTGCCGCTTGCGTTTAACTTGTCGGCAATGTCTTGGGCATCCTTGGCAACAGACTTCAATTGTTCTTCACCATAGAGATGTTGACTACCGGTAACAAACCAAAATTCATAATCAGGAACTGATAACATAATTTAAGCACTCCTTCTATATAATTGATTGTTATTCATGAAGCAATTGATACCAGATTATTCACGCGCCGCATGACTCTGCGACTTGGCATTGTTTTGCCCATAATAAGCGTTCTTACCGTGCTTACGGTAATAGTGCTTATCCAACAGATATTGTGGCAATTCCAGGTTCTTATGGGTTAATTGCATGGAGTGATAATCTTCTTCAGCAACCACTTCCAAAACTTTGGAGTTGTACACGGCCTTGGCTGGAGTAGGACCCCAAGCGAACGGACCATGTTGACTAACCAGAGCAGCTGGAATAGCTTCGTAATCCAAACCACGTTCCTTGAAGGTCTTGACAATGGTTTTACCTGTATTGCCTTCGTAATCTTCTTCGATTTCTTCCTTGGTCAATGCATCGGCCGCTGGAACATCACCGTAGAACGTGTCGGCGTGTGTCGTGTTCATTGCTGGAACGTCTAAGTTGGCGCCAGCAAAGGATACGGCCCATGGAGAGTGCGTGTGCACAATCCCACCAATGTTTGGAAATGCGTTGTAAAGTACCGTATGCGTTGGTGTGTCGCTGGATGGGTTCATATCCCCTTCAACAACTTCACCTTGCAAGTTTACGACGACCAAGTCGCTAGGCTTTAACTTGTCGTAGTCAACCCCAGAAGGCTTGATGACGAACAGACCCTTTTCCCGGTCAATCCCGGAAACGTTACCCCAAGTAAAGGTAACCAGGCCAAGTTTTGGCAATTGCATGTTGGCTTCGTAAACCTCTTGCTTTAATTCCTCTAACATTCAATTAACTTCCTCTCTTAGTCGCTAATTGCATCGCCAGCGGCAGCTTCCACCGGCAAGCCACCTTGATACTTTTCGATGAACTTCTGGTATCCAGCAACCCCATCAGGTTCTGGACTCAAAGTCATGGATTCTGGGTTCGTGAACACTTCTTTATCCAAGAAGTCTTCCAATGATTCATCGGTATCGCGCTTAGCATATACAGCTAAGACCGCCATCCCCCATGGACCACCTTCGCCGGCAGTACTCATAACAGTGATTGGCACGTTCAACGCATTGGCCAAAACTTGTTGACCAATAACAGGTGTCCGGAATAAACCACCTTGGGCAATCATAACATCAGTATGAACATGTTCTTGATTGATCAAGATGTCCATCCCAATCTTCAATGGTGCAAAGGCAGCATACAACTGAGTTTGCATGAAGTTTGGTAAGCTAAACTTGCTGTTTGGTGTCCGGACGAATAATGGACGACCAGCCTTGATCTTGGTGATGTTTTCACCTGATTGATAGCTGTAGTTGACCAATCCACCAGCATCTGGGTCTGCCTTAGCTGCTTCTAAGAAGAGCGTTTCGTACAGACGGTCTGGCTTCAATTCAACACCCAAACGGGCAGCAAATTCGTTGAAGACACTAGCCCAAGCATTAATATCTGAAGAACAGTTGTTAATGTGGACCATGGCAACTGGTGAGCCATCTGGGGTCATCACGATATCAATATCGCGGTAAACCTTAGTCAATGGCTTGTCCAAGACGTTCATGGAGAAGGATGAAGTCCCAACGGAGATATTCCCAGTCCGCTTCCGCACACTGTTCGTACCAACCATCCCGGTACCAGCATCCCCTTCAGGTGGTGCCATCACACTACCGGCTTCCAAGTTGCCATTTGCATCCAGGAGACTAGCCCCTTCAGCGGTCAAGTGACCGGCAACCTTACCAGCTGGTAAGATATCAGGCAAGATGTCTTCGATGTCCCAAGGGTATTGCTTAACGTTGTCGAGGTTGCTGAATTTCTCCAACATCTTCTTGTCGTAAGAACCCGTCTTGTCATCGATTGGGAAGACACCAGAAGCATCCCCAACACCTAAGACCTTTTCGCCAGATAATTTCCAAGTTACGTAGCCGGCTAAACTGGTAATGAAGTTCACGTTGCGAACGTGGTCTTCACCATTCAGGATAGCTTGGTACAGATGGGCAATACTCCAACGTTGTGGAATATTGAAATCGAACAACTTGGTCAATTCATCAGCGGATTGTTCCGTGATGTTGTTCCGCCAAGTCCGGAATGGTACCAACAATTTGCCACTCTTATCGAAGGCCAAGTAACCATGCATCATGGCACTGACCCCAACGGCACTGATCTTAGTCAAAGCACTGTGGTACTTGCTTTGTACATCGGCTGCCATTTGCGTGTAGCTTTGTTGAATCCCAGTCCAAACTTCGTCGATAGGATATGTCCAGACACCGTCTTCAAAGCGGTTTTCCCAAACATAACTGCCTGAGGCGATAGTATTGAAGTCATCAGTGACCAATACCGCTTTAATCCGGGTTGAACCTAACTCAATCCCTAAGGAAACCTCACCGGCTTCGATAGCGCGAGTCGTTTCAACTAAGTTCATTTAACTTACCTCCCAATAATTTTAAATCGAGAATTACTAGTCGTTGTTCGTAGCTTCTTTACTCTTACCATGGTTAGTCCCACGAGCTTCGATTTCTTCAAGTGAGTGACCACGAGTTTCTGGAACACAGAAACGAATGAACAGAACACCGAATACACAGATGACACCGAAGACAGCGAACACAGCTTCTTGTGACATTGCAGCAGTCATAATAGGGAAGATCAAACCAACAGCCCATGAACCGATCCAGTTAAATGATGAAGCTAAACCAGATGCACGGCCCCGAACAGCTAATGGGAAGATTTCACCAACGAGGACCCAGGTAAGTGGTGCCCAAGTGAATGAGTAGAATGCAACGTAGATTGACAAGAAGACAACGATCATCATTGGACTTGCGTTAGGAACTAACTTGTTGATGATAGCTGGTAACAGGAATGACAGAGCCATAACCGTACCACCCATAGTCAACAACGTCCGACGATTGAACTTTTCAGCAATCACGATGTAGAGTAATGAACCAAGAACTAACAGAACACCTTGAATGATTGGCCACATCAGAGCAGAACTTGCGGCGTTACCAGTTGCCTTTTCAACGATCAGTGGAATGTAGTAGAAGATCGCGTTGGCACCTTGGAATTGCTGGAAGGCAGCGACCCCAACACCGGCGATAACTAAGTAACGGTACTTGCCGTTAAATAACGTAGCCCATGAGGTCTTTTCTAAGTTACTTTCTTCAGTTTCAGCAGTCTTTTGAATGGATTCAACTTCTGGTTCAATATCTTCTGGCTTACGTACGTATGAAAGAACGGTACGTGCTTCGTCGAGTTTACCAGTCTTGATTAAGAAACGTGGTGATTCTGGCAATTTCAGAACCCCGAAGAAGAGGATGAAGGCAGGCACTGAAGCCAAGCCTAACATTAAACGCCATGATAAGTTACCAGGTAAGTCTTTTAAGACGAAGTCAACAACGTAAGAAATCAACATCCCAGAAACAATCATGGTCTGGTTGATCCCGGAAAGGCTACCACGCAAACGCGCTGGTGCCATTTCTGACATGTAAGCTGGGACTAAGGCTGAGGCAGCACCAACGGCTAACCCCAAGAAGATCCGCATCCCAATTAAGTAGTAAGTCCCACCGTTAGGAGAGAACCCACAAAGGATTGACCCAATGGCGAAGATTAAGGATGACATCAGAATCATCCGACGACGACCTAACTTATCGGCAAGTTGACCAGCAATTGCGGCACCGAAGATGGCACCGAACATAACTGATGAAGTAACCCAACCGATTAATGACGCGTTAGTCAATGCCCAGTCGGTCTTCAAGAATGGTAAGGCACCGGTCATAACACCAATATCATAACCGAACAGAATTCCACCGAACGATCCAAAGAAGAATATGAATTTACTTGAAACTTTCTTTTCCGCTTTCGCTTCCAAATTTCGTTCCTCCTAAGTTTAAAGGGGTCAAAGATAAAAAACTAAATAATGGCTTCTCCCGCTTAACTATTGATAGAAATGAAGCAGTTCCACCTGACGTTAATCACCCTTTCAAACTGGCCGGCCAGCCCGAAAATTCCGGTTAACTTTGTGAAGCGTTTTCATTTCTGAACAAACTTAGTGTATTATATTTATACGCATAAATCAACACCTATTTTTTATATGCGGATTAATATTCCGTGAAAACCCTTGCTATAACACGGGTTTGCGCATTTTTATTTTTTTTGAAAGCGTTTCCGAATCGCGGTAAGTTAAGCCTTTTACTTCGACCGAACCCTTTCAATCAATTCGCGGTACAGACCAGTTTATTGGGAAATGTTTTTTTTAATCGGACAAGTTCCGTCTCCACATTTCCGATCCATTCAGTTGGTTGGTTAGTTATCGGGCGATTGCCACAATCCCCACAATTGGGTGCCCACTCCCCCTCAGTTGGTCGATTAACCCCACGTGCAAGTTCATTGATTGACAGCGGCACAACCAAAAAGGCTCACGGAAGTTTTCCGTAAGCCTTCAAAGTTATCTGTTTTGAGTTGTCATAGCGCCAATCACTGAGGTTGGTCCAAAATTCATCCTAACCTATCTAGTCCACGTGCTTCGGTGCCGCCGTGGATTGTCGAACAATTAAGTCGGGTTCATAGGTGATCGATTGCACCGGCTGCTTATTCAACAACTGGAGCATCATCCGCCCTGCATCTTCCCCCATGACATCCTTCACGTGATTGAGCGTGGTCAGTCCAGGACTCATGTACTGCGACATCTGATAGTTATCGAAGCCCACGATTGAAATGTCCTGTGGTACCCGCAGTCCCCGCGATTTAACGTAGGACATGACCGGGATAGCCAGTTGGTCATTATAACAGGCAATCGCAGTTGGTCGATCAGTACTATCTATATAAGAGGCCACCCGGCTAGTGATCCGTTCAAAGTCATCGCCGGACTGGTACATAATCAGATTGCTCTTATAGGAAATATCCGGATGCTCTTGGTAGGCCTGAACGAACCCATTCATCCGGTTAACCCCCTGGATATCATCAACTTGAAAGATGCCCAGAATGCTCTCGTGGCCCATGCCCAACAAATATTCCACGAGTTTCTTTTCAGTCTTAGCGTCCGCCGTATTGACGTACGGAAAGTCCAGCTGTGGATAAGCCGCGTTAATGAAGAGCACGGGAATCTGGTCATCCTTAATTTCCTGGTATAAATCCATATTGGGATTGGGCAAGGCACTCTGGGTCGGTTCGATGATTAGCCCGGCAACCTTGCTATTAAGCATGTTGATCAAGTGTTTACGCTCACGGTCATGGTTATTCCGCGTATTTCCCAGCAACATTGAATAGCCACTATCGGAAATAACCTCATCTAGTCCGTAAATGATCCGTGGGAAGATGTAGTCGGCAATGTGGGTAGTAATGACACCAATCATCTTACTGTCGTTCTCGGTCGTCCAGTCCTTGTGCCAGTCCTGAACGAACATGCCGCCACCTTGAATCCGGTAGATGAAATGTTCGGTCTCTAAATCCCCCACGGCACGACGAATCGTGTACCGAGAAACCTTAAACTGTTCCATCAGTTCTGTTTCAGTTGGTAATTTTTCATCGATCGGATACTTCCCGGAAAGAATTGCTTCCTTCAGAGAGTCCTTGACTCTTTGGTATTTATTTTCCATAGTTACTCTCCCATAGTTCGTATCCATGCCGGACGGTAGTGGCTCATGGTAACGTTTTTTACATTTTGCGCAAACACCACCAGCCGCCATGCAACGGCCCCAAATTTGTTCGCAATTTGTTTGATTAACACTAGCATAGCAAATTTCCCACTAAACCGCCAACTTTAGGTAGTTTTTATGCGGATAAATCTACTTTTTCTCTGGAATCACGTTGCCTTCAGCGTCCAGATGCTTCACGATTCGTGCAGGATTACCGGCAATGACGACGTTGTCTCCAAATGATTTGGTGACGACCGCGCCCCCACCAACGATAACATTATTGCCAATCGTCACGCCCGGCACAATCACGGCATTCCCACCGATCCAGCAGTTATTGCCGATGGTGACAGGCTTCCCGTAACCCAACCAGGACGTCCGCGCCTCCAAGTTGTATGGATGGCCGGCCGTATAAATTTGAACTTTTGGTGCCAATAACACGTTATTGCCAATATTGATCTCACAAGTATCCAGCAAAATACAGTCAAAGTTGGCAAAGAAGTTATCCCCAACGTGAATATTGTAGCCGTAGTCGCAAGCAAATCTAGGTCGAATCTCAACATTCTTCCCAACCGATCCAAATAACTTCGTCACCAACGCCGTGACGCGATCCTTCTCACGGAAGGGAATCGTATCTAATTCTTCATATAAATCGCGGGCAGCAAAACGATCCGCAACCAGCTTTTCATCGTTGACATCATAGAGTTCCTCGTCCATCATTTTTTGAAATTCAGTTTTTGCCATCAGTGGTCAGTCCTTCACAGTAATTTATGAGAATAATAGTAGCACACTGTGTAAGCGATTACAATGTATTCATTCGCCAATTTGGAGCAATTTTATATTCATCCGGATAAATAATTAACTTAAAAAAGCGGCAATCCGGGAAAGATTGGCCGCCTAAATTTATTTGATTTATTTTTAAAGGTACTGTCCCGTTACCGAACGTGGGATCATCCGTACGCCAGCCACTGGTCCGGCATACAAGACTTCACCCCCATTAGTCCCACCATCCGGACCAATATCGATCAGCCAATCGGCACTGCGCATAACATCTAGGTTATGTTCAATCACAATTACTGTGTTTCCTTTGTCCACTAAATCATTGATGATTCGGACAATTGTTACAATGTCCGAAGGATGCAGCCCCGTCGTCGGTTCATCGAGGATGTAAATGTTTCCTCGCTTATTTAATTCCTTCGCAATTTTAAGTCGTTGTCCCTCGCCTCCGGACAACGTACTCAATGGTTGTCCCAATGCCAAGTATGCCAGTCCCACGGTCAAAACGTTTTTGAGCTTAGCAACGACCTTAGTCCCCGCAAAGAAAGCCGTGGCCTCCTCCACCGTCATCGCCATAATCTCTTCAATATTCTTTCCCTTGAACTGGTATGTCAGTACTTGAGGGTCAAATCGTCCACCGTGACACAGTGAACACGTGACCGTGGCGTTTTCCATAAAGGACAAATTCAGCTCCACGACCCCCTTACCGCCACATTGCGGACACGCACCCTTCGAATTAGCACTGAACAGGCTTTCGCTGACGCCATTTTCCGCTGCCAACAATTTACGAATGTCATTAAGGACACCCATGTAAGTAGCCGGATTGGAACGACTGTTCGCATGTAGCGCCCGTTGGTCAATCCGAATGGCCTCGGGATGTTCCTTGGCAAAGACCTGCTCAACCAGGGTACTCTTGCCAGAACCCGCCACCCCCGTCACCACCGTGAATAGCCCGACTGGGATTTTCAAAATAGCATCCTTAAGGTTATGCCGACGGCTCGGTTCACTCGTGATAAACTTTTCCGGCAACCTTGGCGCATCCTTGATGGCTAAGTGCCGATTCAAGTATTTTGCCGTTAACGTCTCGGACTTTAACAGCTCTGGATACGTGCCAGTAAAAGTAATCTGTCCACCATGAATACCGGCACGCGGGCCAACATCGACCACGTAGTCCGCCACCTGAATCACATCCGGATCATGCTCAACCACTAGAACCGTGTTGCCCTTCTGGCGCAGCTTGATCAGGAGGTCGTTGAGGCGATGAACGTCTCTAGGATGCAAGCCCGTGCTGGGTTCATCCAAAATATACAGCAGGTTCGTCAGGCTATTAGCCAGATACTTGACCGTCTTGACCCGCTGCGACTCGCCACCAGAAAGCGTCGTCGTCTCCCGCGTCAGGCTGAGATAGTCGAGACCCACGTCGATCAATCCCTCGACCCGTTCCTGAATGCTGTCAATTAAGTTCGACATCCGGGTATCACTAAATTCGGCCAGGGTCGTCCGCAAATCCGTTAGCTGCATGGCGGTCAAGTCATAGAGATTATAGCCATTGATCTTCACGGCTAAAGCTTCAGGATTGAACCGCGTTCCGTGACAATCTGGGCAAGGACTCATGGTCGCAAATTTCTCAATTTTCTTCCGGGCGCCCTCGCTGATCCCTTTGCCGACCTTCAAGTTCTGCCGGTAAAACAGTCGTTCCAAGCCTTCAAATTTCACATTAAAGACTGAATCCTTATAATTAACCCGCACTGACTGTTCCCCATTTAAGAGTTGCGCTAGCTTTTCGGGTGAAAATTCCTTAACCGGTTGATCCAAATCAAACCAGCCGGTCGCCACCAACGTTTGAAACAAAAAGGTCTGTGGCCCATAACCGGGCAATAAGATGGCACCATCGTTGAGCGACTTCTCTGGATCTAGAATCGCATCGCGTTTGACCACGTAGGTCTTCCCAATCCCCTCACAGGTTGGACACATACCGGCCGGATCATTGAAGGAAAAGGCATTGCTGGCCGTCCCATAATGTGGCGTGCCGAATCGTGAGAATAAGATTCGCAACAAGGGACTAATATCGCTGACCGTTCCTAGGGTTGAACGCGCATTTCCGCCCAGCGGCTTTTGATCGATCACAATGGCAGTCGAGAGGTTCCGTACCTCATCGACATCTGGTCGCCGATAATTCGGCAGAAAGGTTCGCGTAAAACTATCATATGTACTATTCAACTGACGTCCAGCCTCTTGCGCAATTGTATCGAAGACGATAGAAGACTTACCGGAACCAGAGACCCCAGTGAAGACGGTCAGGCGATTCTTAGGAATCTTGAGGCTAATATTTTTCAGGTTATTCTCACGGTCATTCACAATCTCAATGAAATCTGGATCAGACATGGCAGAACCCTCCTCTGCTAGACTTGAGCAACACAGCGCCTTTAAGAGTACCATAACCCCCTGAACGACCCAAGCATATAGACTCGCAAATTCTGGGCTAGAATCGTCGTCCACGGCTGCCGTGAGTTCCGCCGCTGTGAGGAACGGTAAAACCCAAAAAGCGGTCTTTTACCTCGACTTGAAACCTCGCCCAAACCGCGAGTTTCCAAGGTCGTCCCATGGCGTAAACACGGGGAGAAACAATCGCCCGTGCTAACGCCATCGCCACGGCTGGCTACACCTCTGACCTCCTCCAGCTAAGCTAGTTCTAGCCCAAACATTATTTCAATCGACGCACTTTCCTCATCTTCACACGACACCTATCATCCAACATCAGTACCTAAGACGCCAGAGAACCTGCAGATATTAAAAAAGTGGCGTTCATCGCGTCACTTCGAAATCATTTATTTATCATCATAGACTAGGAGCCACATTGACTAAAGTCATCAAACGTATTCAACCGTGCACGACACGCTATGCCTTAGCCGCCGCCTGGTCCTCGCGAATAATCGTCATGAAGGCTTCGCCATACTTCTCCAGCTTGCTCTGACCCACACCCTTGACCGACAAAAAAGCCTCGTCGTCTTGCGGAAGCACCTCGCACATGCCGTGTAACGACCGGTCCGAGAAGATAACGAACGGCGGCACGTGCTGATCTTCCGCCAGCTGATGCCGTAACTCTCGCAGTTTGCCAAAGAGTTCATCATCCACTGGTGCCAGCCGCTTGGCCTTGCGCGCCATCTTCCGGAAAACCTGCGTCTCCCCCTTCAGCACGCTCGCGCCTTCCTGGGTAATCGCTAGCGTGGGATACTGTCCGCCGACACTTTGCAAATAACCCGCCGCCGTCAGAAAGTCAATCAGTTCACCGACGCTCTTCTGGCGTTGACCACTCATAATGCCATAGGTCGATAGCTCTTCCAAATGGTTGTCTCGCACGCGTTGATTGTGCGCTCCCGTTAAAACTTGCGCCACGATTCCCTTGCCAAACCGTGACCGCAGCCGAACGACACACGACAAGACCTTTTGCGCCGACACCGTAATATCTTGGGCTTCACGATCATCACGACAGTTACTACAACGGCCACACGGTTCTGAATCCTCCCCAAAGTAAGCGAGGATGAACTGTTGTAGGCACCCCTGCGTGTTAGCGTACTGACTCATCACCTGTAGCTTCTGGTATTCGCGTTGCTTATTGCTTTCGTCACGTTCAGATTGGTCAATGAAAAAGTGTTGAATCTGGAGGTCCTGAGCTCGATACAGTAGGATAGCCTCACTCGGCAACCCGTCCCGACCGGCCCGACCAGCCTCCTGATAGTAGGCTTCCAACGTTCCGGGCACCTGCGCGTGAATCACGAAACGCACGTTACTCTTGTCGATACCCATTCCAAAGGCGTTAGTCGCAACCATCACCTGAATCCGATCGTAAAGGAAGTCCTCCTGATTTGCGCGCCGTTCGTCGTCGCTCAGACCCGCATGATAGGCGGCCGCCTTAACGTGGTGCCGGGTCAACAGCGTCGTCAACCGGGTAACTTCCTTGCGCGTGCTGGCATAGATGATCCCCGTCTCACCCTGATTGACCTTCAAGTAGTCCAAAATAAACCGGTCGGTATCCTGATCCTTGACCACCGTTAAGTCCAGATTGTCGCGGGCGAAGCCAGTATTGACTTCATTTTGTGGGTCAATCCGTAACTGCTGACAAATATCGGCCGCCACTTGTTCGGTAGCCGTCGCCGTCAACGCCAATACCTGCGGCTGCGTTGGCAGTTGCTCAATGGCTGTACTCAATGCCAAGTAACTCGGCCGGAAATCGTGTCCCCACTGTGAAATACAGTGCGCTTCGTCAACCGCCAACAAGTCCACTGGCAGTTGGCCCAGTGCCTGCAGGAATGCCGCCGAATCTAGCCGTTCGGGTGCCACATACAGCAATTTATAAGCGCCGTTATGTAGTCCGGCTAGGCGTTCTTGAATATCCGGCCAGTCCACCGAACTGTTGATAAATGTCGCGGGGATGCCACTATCATTTAACGCATCGACCTGATCCTTCATTAAGGAGATCAGTGGCGACACCACAACCGTAATCCCGTCGAACATCAGCGCAGGAATCTGGTAACACAGAGACTTCCCACCACCCGTGGGCATAATGGCCAGGCTATTCTCCCCCGCCATGACGTGCTCGATGACCGCCTGCTGCCCGGGGCGAAAGTCATCGTACCCAAACGTGGTCTTTAAAATGTGTTGCGCTGCCGCTAAGTCCATCAATGCTTACTCCTTCTTCTCAATGCTTCTATTCTACTGGCAAACGTCAACCGATACAACCGAACGGATACCCGAACAGCTTTTTTTCACAAAATACCCTGAAATAGTTGACAGCCAGCACATATTCGCTTATAGTAAATTAAATCGTACGCAACCGAATTGGAGGAACTACTCGTGGAAGACTCAGATATGACCCTGGCCAACCAACTCTGCTTTTCGGTGTACCACGCAAGCCGCCTTTTTATCAAGTTCTATCAGCAAGCACTCCAACCGTTTGCACTGACTTATCCCCAATACTTGGTACTTTTGGCGCTGTGGGAAGAGGATCGCCAACCCCTCCACGCATTAGGTGAACAATTAGACTTTGGCAGTAACACCCTGACCCCACTCCTGAAAAGGATGGAGAATAAAGGGTGGCTGACCCGCCAACTTGGTTCTTCGGACCATCGTCAATTAATTATCCAACTCACGGAAAAAGGGAGAGCTAGCAAGACCGCTATTTTTCAAGCGATCCGTCTGTGCGTCACCCAGCAGAATATTGATCCAGAACGCTACCAAAGCACCCTGAAACAGAATCATGAATTAATTGCGACTCTTGAAAAAATGCTAGATTAGCAGTTATTTATTTTCAGCAATCAGTCGTGCACGACTATTTATTGACACTTAGGAAAAGAGAAAGAGGTAACTTATTTTTATGATGCATTACGATGTCGCATTTATCGGCAGTGGCCACGCCAACTGGCACGCCGCCGTTGCTTTACGAAAAGCTGGCAAGTCAGTGGTCCTGATTGAAAAGGACCGCGTTGGTGGAACCAGTACCTTGGACGAAACTACCGCGTTGACGGCACACCCTCAAGACCTGGCCAGTGATACTGACGACTTTACTTGGGCAGACGTGACAGCGCACCGGCAACACGTTAGCGACACCCAAACCCAACAACTGATGACACTCTTCGCTAAATACGACATCACGCTCATTCACGGTACCGGTATCCTGATGGGTAAACACATGATTCAGATCGGTAGCCAACACATTTTCGCTGAAAATATCGTGCTGGGTACCGGCCAACACGCCGTACTACCTGCTATTATGGGTAAGGAATATCTTCACGACGGTCAAGACTTTCTGAGCCTGAAGCAACTACCCAACCACTTAACCATTATCGGTGCTGGGGTCCTTGCCCTTAAGTTTGCTTCCCTAGCGCAATATCTCGGCACCAAGGTTACCATCTTAACCCACGGTGCACGAGCAGCTAAGAACTTTGCGCCCCACTACGTCACAAAATTATTAGTCCGCCTGCAACAAGCCGGCGTCGACATTCGGTTCCGCGAACCTGTCCATAGCGTCGATGAGACGGCAACGGGTTACGGTGTCACGACGGAAAGTGGTCTGACCATTGCCACCGACTACGTACTGGCGACGACGGGACATGAACCCAATACCCAGATGCTGGGTTTGGAAAATGCTGGCATTTACACTAGCGATAACGGGATCGTCGTGGACGATCATCTGCGTGCTACCAGCCACAACATCTACGCCAGCGGTGATGCCGTCGCCAAAACCGTTGCCAAGACACCCGCAACGGCTACCTTTGAATCCAACTACATCGCCGCTCAAATTCTGGGCGATACCGCGCCAATCAGTTACCCGGTTCTCCCCAACGTCCTGTCCGCCTGCCCTCGCATTGCGCGGGTCGGAATCAGCGCTGCCGAAGCCGCCGGTAATTCCGACTACCAGATCGCCCAGATTCCTTATGGCAAGCTTACTGGCACCAAAGGCCCCCACGAGGTTGCAGCCGAAATGACGGTCGTTTTGGATGCCGCCCATCACTTGGTCGGCGCTGATATCTTTGGCATGGCCGCTCCCACTCTGGCGAACGCGCTGACCATTGCCATCACGCAACGACTATCAGCCGATGAGTTTGCCGATTTGACGGCCACCTGCCCAACAGCCATTCAAAAAATTACGGCGCACCTCTTGCCATTGTTGGCATCTACTACACCGGAAGACGTTGTTCAATTGGAAGCCTAGTTACTTTCACACGCTATATCACTATTTATTGGGACCAGTCGTTACTGCGGCTGGCCCCTTTTCTAGTTACGCCAAATTGAATCGGAAAAGTTCATTTTAAAAAAATAATGAAGCGATTTTTACGTAGTTAATTAGAAAGGAGTGATTCCCATGACTAATTTCAAGCAAGTTTCCAACTATCTCCATTCGAGTATGCTAAACTCGGATTACTCAAGAAGGAGGCCATTTACTATGGCAACCAAAGACAAAATTCAAATCGACATTGATTCTGAGATTAGAAAGCGTGCGGAAACTAACCTACAGATGAACGGTATTTCCCTCACACATTTACTACAGACTATTATCACGAGTATTGCCGACAATCAGACATCCCCCTCACCAACAATCACCGAGGCTGATCTACTTGCTTCCATTGATGAGGTGCTTAACGCCTTAAATGGCAAAGAAGAACTTGAATCCTATACAACGCTAGATGCTTTAAACAAAGGCTTATCAAATTAGGTGGTCACTTTACACCATTCACCCAACTCGAAAATTCAAGCAACAGTTCAAGAATGTTCAAAAGACACCGCGTTGGAACCGCGTCTTCAGTGGCACTGCACCCCTAGCAGGTGAAAATCGTCCAGCCTGGGACATCGTCATATCTTGTCTACTATCTGGCACTCCAATACCAAGTTACTTCTATCCTCATCGCTTACATGGAAAACAACAGCTTGCCAAACAAATCAAGTTTCTACTCTCAAAGCAGCATATTTCCGTTAGCATCACGGAATGTCACTTGGATGGCAAAAACGGCGATCATCTCTTAATTTATACGATTTTGCCGGAAACTAACCAAGTCTTTTCAATTTCCATCGACACACACGCCGAGCTTTTCTAACGAAACGGTGCATAACAATCTTTACATGATTCTCGTATTGGGACCAGTCACTATTGCGGCTGGCCCCTTTTCTATTGTTTCGTCACCGCTCCACTATCCCCCTTAATCAACTGAGCTGAAACCGCTCCTCACCGACTAGCAAAAGGTTGCAATGAATATCACAAAAGCCCTCGAAGACTGACCAACCACTTCAACGCTCCTGCTATCAATGCTATAATGTTTTTTAAAAGGAGTGCTGTATTCATGACGAAGAGAATTAAAGGTTCATGTACCACGATTTTAGTAGGGAAAAAGGCTTCCTTAGACGGCTCCACCATCATTTCACGGAACGATGACGGCCACGAAGCCCTAGACCCAGAACGGTTCGTTGTGGTCAACCCTGATGACCAACCTCGCGATTACCAAGCGGTGATCAGCGGTGTGCAAATCAAGTTACCCGACAACCCACTGCGTTACACCTCAATTCCTAACTCCATCTTAACCAACGGTATCTGGCCAGCAGCCGGCATCAACAGTGAAAACATTGCGATGTCCGCTACCGAAACCATTACCACGAACTCCCGCGTGTTGGGGATCGACCCCTACGTTGACGGCGGAATCGGTGAAGAAGACCTGGTAACGTTGGTCTTGCCATACATTCACAGCGCTCGCGATGGTGTGAAGCGTTTAGGTAGCCTGCTGGAAGAATTCGGAACCTACGAACCAAACGGGATTGCCTTCTCCGACAACAACGAAATCTGGTGGCTAGAAACCATTGGTGGGCATCACTGGGCTGCTAAGCGGATTCCAGACGACGCCTACGTGGTTGCGCCTAACCGCATGAACATTGACGACTTTGATTTTAGTGCCGAAGATACCTTGGCTTCAGACGACTTGGAAGACTTGATCACCAAGTACAACCTGAACCCCGACTTCGACCACGTTAACCTGCGTCACATCTTCGGCAGTGCTTCCATTAAGGACACGGTCTACAACAACCCCCGTGCTTGGTTCGGTCAGAAGTACTTCAATCCTGAAATCGAACAAGATCCACAGGACCAAGACTTGCCATTCATTTGTCACGCCAACCGGAAGATCTCAATCGACGACGTAAAATTCGTTTTGAGCTCTCACTTTGAAAACACGAAGTACGACGTTTACGGCCACGGCTCTGAAGACGACAAGACGTTGTTCCGTCCAATTGGGATCAACCGGAACCACGATGTGCACATCTTACAAATCAGAAATAACGTGCCCGACAGTATCGCCGGGATTCACTGGTTAGCCTTTGGTGCCAACACGTTCAACACCGTTGTGCCATTCTACGCTAACGTTGATGACACGCCAGCTGCTTACAAAGACGCTGACGGGACGTTCAACATGAACCACATGTACTGGTTGAGCTGCACTACGGCACTGTTGGGTGACACGGATTACAGTCTTTACGAAGACTTCCGTAACACCTTCGCCTTAGAGGCAATGTCTGCTTACCGGAAGATTCAACACGAAACGGATGCCGCTATCGTTGACGGTGCCGACACCAAGATCCTGAAGGAAGCCAACGAAAAGCTTTCCGATGAATCCTTCACCCGTCAAACGAAGTTATTGGGTGACATGGTGACGTTTGGTTCCGAACACATGAAGTTACGGTACAACTTAAACGACTAATTCTCACTAACAAAAGATGACTGCTCAGAAGCTTAACATTAGCTCTTGAGCAGTCATCTTTTTATGCCAATTTTAGACGCTTCATGATTTCAATGACCACCTCAATTTTGACAAACATCGGATAAGTTTCCAGTATAGCTGGCACAGTGTCATAATCAGCATGTAAATATTCAAATCCTAATTGTTGATAGAATTCCAAGGCACCAGGTAATGCAGCAACTTGAATCCCAAAAATGCCAATGTTCAACTTGAATCTGGCAATTAGTACTTGTTCAAATATATCTAGGATCAACTTTGTACCATTCTTTTGATTCTGAAGACTTCGCTCCACACCTAGCCAAGTAATCTCAATAGCAGGATACGGGATTACCGCTTGGCTAAGCCACGATAAATCATCCAGTAAGTTTCGAAATATTTGTGCATCGTATGCGCTCTGAACCTCTACAATACTCGCGGACAATGCATAGAATCCAACAATCACCCTCTTATCTTTCGCTTCCAAGACGGTCGTTGAAGTTTGCCCTAACTGATCGGCCCAAGCAGCCCGTTCTCTTAAAAAACGATTAACAGTTGGCTCGCCACAGTCAAATTTGACCAATGATTCTTGCGAACTTATCTTTGAAATATGGGTTCTATACATCGGGTGTCTCTAATGCCTTCTTAAATGCAATAACTGCGCGTTCAATATGAGCCTTCTCCGTATCAGTCGGTTCATTTCCCGTAGGCAACAAGATTTTCATAACCTTGTCGTACTCTTTCCGATCCTTAACTTTAATAACTTGTTTCAGCTTGCCACCCTCAACCATTGTCATTTTGTGTCCTCCCGTTGGCTATACACCTGCCTTGACCATTTTCTTCCGTTTCTCACCATTCCAGTCAGTATAACTGCTTCACCCCATAGGTGTATAGCCCCTTTCACAAACTTTACAAAGCAAAAGCGAGCCACCAGCATAAAACGCCGGTAGCTCGCCCTTTTGATATAACTTAGAATTTCAGTTCGTACTCAAATTTCAGTTTCTTATAGTAATCCTGTTCGATGAAGTCCGTTGGCCGGACCGCACCATCCTTCATGTCAAAGTAGGCCACCCCCGCCATCTTGAGCATTTTATAGACAAACTGGGAACAGAACATGATGTTGGGCTTAGCGGAATGCTTGGAAACCAGCCCCAGCATGTTGTAGGCACTTCCCTCGCGATTGATCTCATCGATCTTGTCGATCACGAACTCCTTTTGTGCCGCGGTCACCGGCAAACTGTAAACCAGCAAAGACGCGCCCGCCTTCTGATGGAAGAACTCCAGAGTTTCGGCATTCATCCCCGGTGGGTAAACGTTGTCGCCACCGTTGTAACTGATGATGGTCTCCAGATCGCGGTCAAAGGCCAGTGACACATGGTTGAACTGCTTACGGGTAAATACCGAGATCATCTCGCTAGCGGCACTCCCCGTATTGGACACGGCCAGATACAAGTTGGTATCACCCAGGGTGGCGTCCGCCGCATCAAAGTAAGCGTTCGTGAGCGTCCCGTGGTTGATGTATCGTACCGAACTGTGGCGCGGTAAGTCTTCCAGAATCGTCTTCACGTGAGCAACCGAGACCTTATCCTTGGCCTCAGCCGCCGTGTTCATGAGGTCACTCAGCTTGTCGGCACTCTGCCGCAGCTCATCGAAGCTGACCGTTGCCGCCTCTTCGACCGTCGGCAAATAGAAAACCGTCTGATTGTTGGTCGTGACGAACCGTTCGACCCATAACGGAACGAGAATAATAATGACACCTAAAATTTTAGCCGGAAAGTACACGGGCGACCATCCCCGCATGGGAAAAACCACCACCGAAATGAAGATAATCTGCAGGACCAGCAGGAGCCCATAAGCAGCGGTCAGTCCCAACTTCGCCGGTCGAGGAAACTGGGCGAGCCAGGTCCGCACGACCATCACTGCCGCCAAATAAATGTAGACGATAATCAGGATGGGTTGATTGGCAAATAGGTACAAGCTGATGAGCAGGAGCCACCCAAGCCCGCGAATTCTAATTGATTGAAAATAGTTGATGACGTCGTTCATGACAACCCTCTTTCACGTAAAAGGCGAACGCCAGTATCGGTGGCAGTCACCAGTTGGTCAAGTCACTTAACTTGAAAATAGTAGATTTAGTATACCATATTCCATGCCATAACACCGGCAGTATCGGCAGCGCCGCCTCCATTAGCACGGAAACAATTATTGGCTTAAACCAATTTTTCTCACGAACTGGCAGAAAAATGCGACTGGATTGCGAAAAATTACATTAGTAGTAAGTAGAGGGCAAAAAAGCAGCTACCAAAGTTACTGGTAACTGCTCACGATAACTTACTTTTAAAATGATCCGCGCTTACTTCACCGTCTTGGCAACTGCAGCGTGAACGGCATCTTTCTCGGCTTCTACCAAGTCAACTCGGCTCTCGATGACCTTAGTGTCCATCTTGATTTCCCGGGTTAAGCCTGGAGTGTTGATCTTTGGTGTGAAGAAGGCCTTGAATTCGGCTAAGCGGGCTGGCGTGTGGAAGATGCCAGCGGTAACGGTGATGTACGTGGTGAATTCCATGTCGCCACCGACCGTGTCTTCCAGCCACTGCCAGTCGTTTCTGATCCAGTCCCAAGCGGCTTGTTGCCCCTTGTCGTTGCCCAGAACACCGCGATACCAAGCCCGCAAGTCCTGTGGCTTGATGGTTTCAGCATCTTCAAACAACGTGATTAATTTGGCAATCTGCTTGGCGTCTGGCGTCGTTGGCAGCGCAGAGGACAGGTCTGCCTTGTAGCCGGCATCGCTGGAAGTCCGGTAGTCGTTCAACAATTGATCGAACAACTGGTCACTGCCGAAATGCTTGATTTCGTTGGCTAAAATGAAGACCCGGGTTGCGGCTGGCAACGTTCCTGGGTTGTCCTGGTGGGCAACGAAGACCGCGTGAGCAGCAGCAATCGATTCAGCATTCTTGGCATATAAGGTAGCGTTCAAAACGTATGGCCGCGTTAATTGGTCATCGTTAGATTCGCCGGCCTTAGGCGTCCAGCCTAACCGAGCAACTTGCTTGGCACTCAGCTTATCGAATAAGGCTTGTAACTGCTGTTCTTCGGTAGAATCTGGCGTCACAAACTTCTTCAGGTTGCTGGCAACCCCGTATAAGACATCGTTGACGACCGTGGAATGGCTGGCAGCGAAACGGTCCAGTAATGGCACAATTGCCGCGTAGGAAATTTGACGACCTTCGGCTAATAACCGCAAGTCTTGTAGCAATTGTAACTGGGTGATGGCATCCAAGGAATCCAGGTTAGCGAGGATGTCTTGTAACAAGGTGTCATCGTACTTCACGATAAAGTGAGAATTGTTGCCCACGTTCAAACGGAACGGTTCGCCACTGGCCTTGCGCAGAGTGGCGTAGTCCCCTAAGGTGGCAGATTGGTCGGCGAAGATGGCTGGAGCGGCACTGTAGTTGCTGTTCAACGGCACCTGCCATTGACGACCGGCGTCCTTTCCCTCACCCACGAAGAATTGCTGCTGGGTAATGGTTAATTTGCCATCGACCACTGCGGCGGAAACGACCGGATAACCGGGTTGTTCCAGCCAAGAGTTCATGATGGCACCGACGTTCATACCGGAAGCGTCACCCAGTGCGGCCCAGAGGTCAGCCCCGGTAGCGTTACCGTAATGGTGAGCGGCGAAGTAGGCCTTCAAGCCTTGACGCAAGGCATTGTCACCGATCAAGGCACGAACCATGACGAGCATCCGGGCACCCTTGGCGTAAACGATGGCACTGTCGAATAAGGCATCGATTTCGGCGGGGTCTTCAACTTGCACGTGAACGGACTGCACGCCATCGGTGGCATCCCGTTGGAGCGCCATTGGGGCCTCAGTCGTCTGGAAGACTTCCCAGATGTGCCAGTCGGGTTCGATGGCGTTGATAGCAACGTATTCCATCATGTTGGCAAAACTTTCGTTCAACCAGAGGTCATCCCACCACTTCATGGTAACCAGGTCACCGAACCATTGGTGCGCGAGTTCGTGAGCGATAACCGTTGCGACCCGTTGCTTGGTTTCAAATGAGGTGTTGTCGGGATCTAACAATAAGTAGGCTTCACGATACGTGACCAGGCCCCAGTTTTCCATGGCACCGGCTGAGAAGTCGGGTAAGGCCATCTGCCAAGAATGTGGCAGTGGATATGGCGTCTGGTAGAAGTCTTCGTAGAATTCGATGGAGCGCTTGGCAATATCTAAGGCGAAGTCGAGTTCCTTGGCTTGGTGCGCCTTGGTGGCGAAGACACCGACTTGCACGCCGCTCTTGGTGGTCGTCAGCTTGCTCTGCATTTCCCCGAAGGCAAAGGCAATCAGGTATGTGGACATACGGACCGTGGTGTCGAAGTAGTGGACGCCGTTTTCGGTCTTGGTCTCAGGCATGTTACTGATGATGGTTTCACCGTCGTGTTCGTCGAACTTGATGGCCAGATCAAATGTTGCCTTGGCTTCGGGTTCGTCGACACAGGGGAAGGCTTGGCGGGCAGCCGTCGTTTCAAATTGCGTCCCGATGATCAGCTTCTTCTCGCCATTAACGTCGTAATAAGATGGGTAGATGCCCATCATGCTGTCGGTCAGAGGCGCGGTGAAGTCGATGGCCAGCGTGGTTTCGCCAGTCTTGGTCAGGTCAATATGGATGCCTTCACTCTTGTCATCGAAGGTAAATGGCACATCTTGACCGTCGGCTTTAACGGCACTGATGGTCATGAACTTCTGGTGAATGGCGATGCTAGTCGCCTTGGCGTCACCGGTAATGGTGGACGTCCCAGAGATTGATTTAGCGGCACGATTAATGTCTAAGTATACGTTGTAATGCGTAGGTTGGAATAATTCGTAAAAATGTGTGGATTTTGCCATGATTTCCTCCTGAATTATTAGAATATCCTCATTATACACTTTTGGCTGGTGGGAACCACGTGAGGTGTTATGAGAAGATTCTGAAAACACTAGCAAATAACTGGATTTAAAATTCTCAACATCCTATGATTAATGTTGAACCTCAGTATCTTCCGTCGTACCCTTATCTGGAAATGTCTCAGGTGATTCTTTAATTTACGTTCGATTTTTCCAAATCGAAAGTTATCCACAGGGATAATGCGCGTCATTATCATATTTGTTGCAATGTTCGTGTTCTAAACCCGTCGAATTCGATGGGTTTAAAAAGGAGAGAAATGACAAATCATCGAGACACAATCCACACTTATGGCATCTCAGTTTCAGTTTTTCAAAAAGATGCGCAGACTGACTACATCTGCCTCACTGATATTGCAAAATACAAAAACCAGACAGCTCCAAACGAACTAATCCGGAACTGGATGCGTTCAAAGAATACAATTGAGTACCTTGGCACGTGGGAAGAACTACACAATAGCCACTTAAACACTAAAGGATTAACCGATCTTCTCACAGAAGCTGGCTCTAATGCGTTTATTCTCTCCCCTACGAAATGGATAAAAGAAACTAACGCCATCGGCATTTTATCTCGCCCTGGACGCTATGGCGGGACTTATGCACACTCAGATATCGCTTTTGACTTTGCATCTTGGATTTCTCCTCAATTCAGACTCTACTTGATTAAAGACTATCAGCAACTGAAGCAAAATAGCCACAGTCATTTAAACACAGAATGGAATCTCAATCGTCAATTAGCAAAGGTTAACTACCGTATTCATACCGATGCTGTGAAGGATAGTATCGTCGTCCTATCTTCTCAACAAACACAATACAAGTATGCGACAGAAGCTGACCGTTTAAATATGGCTATTTTCGGAGAAACTGCTAAACAATGGAAAAACGAAAATCCAAATGCTACTGGCAATATTAGAGACAACGCGAGTCTAGAACAACTAACTGTTCTAACAAATCTTGAAAGCTTTAATGCGGAGTTACTAATTTCTAAAGTTCCAGCTGAAGAAAGAACCAAGCGGCTGAACAAGATGGCTATTCGTCAGTTACAAACCTTACTAACAAACACCGACTCCATGGACAAATTGAGAAATTTATCCCCAGCTGAGACTTCCAAGAATCCCCAAAAATTAAACTAAGCTATCAATGTCAAAGGACAGTACCGCACTCTAGTTGAATGGCACTGTCCTTTTTCGTTGGAATGGCCTATTAGTGGCTGTTGCTCACCATTATTAACTACGAACTCAACTATCAAAAAAGGCACCGCCCGTCATCCCTAAGGACAACCAGACGGTGCCAAATCCTATTCGATTTAAAATGCTTACTTAGTGTTCCCGCTTCTTCCAACCAGCTAACCCGACTAGGCTACCTAATAGGGCTAATCCAACAAGGGCTAAACTGCTCCCCCGTTGTTCGTTGGTCTGTGGCAATTCAGTCTTGCTTTGAGCCAACTTAACAGGTGCCTTCCGTGACTGTACTTGCTTGGTAGGCGTAGCCAGCTGTTGCACCTTAGCACCTTGACCACCATTCGTAACAACGACTGCTTGGCCACCCTTGGCCTTAGGCGTTGTTGCGACCTTATCAGGTGTCTTAGCCTTCTTAGCTGGTGTCTTAGGCGTCGTTGCTGGTTCCTTACCAGGCTTGACGATGTCGGCACCGCCACCGTTATCACCGCCGCCACCAGTTGTGGCATCCGCCGCATAGGTCACAGCAACGGCCACATCGGCACTATCCGGCGTAACTGCCTGTGCCGTGGTTTGTGTCAAATCCTTGGCTGGATCAGTCGTTGAAGCGACGTGCATCCCCGCTACAGTTGGATTCTTAACGGCAGCGAATGCTAATTGGTCGCCGTCCTTGTAAACGGTCCAATTGGTATCAGTTGGCTGACCGGTAACATCCAATTCTGGCGCGCCAGTGGCAACTGGATTGCTGTAGGTCACAGCGTCTTGGGTGACTTGATCAGTTACCGTAGCAAAGGTCATGGTCTTCGTCACCGGAGCGGCGACTTGCTTCTGTTGTTGATCCTGGTACGTAATCTTTTCAGTAACGGCCTTTTCAGTCGTCTTAAAGTCGTGCGCTAAAGTAATCGTAAAGTCGAGATTTGTGTCGGCATCTTTGCCAAAGACAATTGCGCTGGTCCCATCGGCATTCTTAGTGGTGTCGCTGACCAGCTTATATCCTTTAGCCACGGCCAGATCAATCACTGAAGCGGAGTCAAAGTTACTGGTAGTCCCAATGGCGCCCCGCAGTTCGGGGTTAGTCTTGTAGTCTAACGTCTGAACAGTCTTGCCAGTAGTGGCATCCTTGATGGTAACGGTAGCGCGCTTGGCGTTGGCGTAAACCATGCGAATGGCTTGTTTAGCCCCAGCAAATGGAATATCGGTTGACTGACTGATATCGGTCCAAGTCTTACCATCCACGCTGGTCTCAGCACCAGTGTAAACGTAGTCTGGGAAATCCTTCTGGTAACTGTTCAGAGCGACCTGAGCATCTGACGTCCCGTTGTACTTGTCAGTAACTGACGTGCCATCTTCATTGGTGATTGGCGTGAAGTTACCAGCGGCATCCTTAGTCCCATAATCAACGGAAACATTCCAAGGCAAGACGTCCTTGTAAAACAGGACCGTCCAAGTCTTAGGAGCATCCGTCAAAGTCGTGGTCCAGCTTGCCTGACGCGTCGCCTTGCCATTGTCTGCCGCCCAATCAGAGTACAGACCCGTACCATCTAAAATCAGACCAGAGAAGGTGTATCCTTTGGCAATTTGCTGGTTCAGAAAAGTCATGACCGTGGCATTGGCTTGCACGTTGACATCGGAACCTACATCACCTGAAATCAGCGTTGCAGGTGCCAAGTTAAGCTGTTGTCCATCGGCTTGCAGGAGTTGAATGTTGACGTTTAAGTCGCTGACATTTTCAGCCATATCATACGGTTGAATGATGTACCCAGCGAAGTCACTATTTGGATCGGACCAAATTGTGGATAGGCTACCATAGTCTGTATCCGTTCCAGTAAGTAAGTTGTACCAGTTCAAGGTATTACTGTTGATGTTCCCAGCATCGGCACTGGATGGAAATAAGGACGGATATTCCGCATCGTTAGCATTATCGAAACCTTTAACCGGTAAGTTAGCTGCAGTCAGGTCTTTGATGATAAAGGATGGTGTCGTGTAACTCAATGTCCCATCGGCCGTAACGTTATCACCCTTACCAAGCGCTGAGCTAACGCTGATTGGCTCCAATAAAATATGTTGTTCCCTTAATTCTGTCCCAGTCTTAATGACCAGGTTCTTATCCGTAGCTAGCGGTGAAATATCAGAAATTTGATTGTAGGACATGTCAACAGTCGTCAACTGGTCTTTATTGCTCAGCGCAGAAATATCGTTCACAGAGAACAACGTCACATTAACGCTCTGCAACTTACTTAAGTTGCTTAACGCCCGAATGTCCCATAAGTTACCAGATTGCATCCCATTGCCAAACGTATTGACACTGACTAAAAGATTAGGGTAAAGATACAGGCTTTGAAGATTCGTCGCGTTCTGAAGACCTTCTAACGTGGTCATCGACATCAACGCATAGTAGTACGTTGAAGCCTGGTTACTACTGTTAGCAGCTTGCATGGGTTCATTCGAGTTGATACTCGTAACTGTTGCGAGATCTGCCTTCGTAAAGTTATTTCTGAAGTCATCAATCGTTGCGAACTGCTTAGCAAAATTGCTTTGCCAAATGAAGTATTGCAAACCAGAATCGGGCATCCATTCATCAATGTAGAGTGGATGCGTGCCATCACTGTACTTTAATGGGGAGTTCATATCCATTCCCTTAGCATCCTGGGCAATATTGTTAGCATATGTCTCGCCTACCCAGGTCCCAGCTCCTTGCGCCTGATACTTGTCACTGTAACCATCTACCACACGCAGATCAGTGCTGACCCCATTAGCGTCAGAGTGATCATAAGTATATTGAAGCCGCTGGGTCTTGCTGACATTGAATACTGGTTGACCCGTAACCTTATCCGTCAAGTTATCCGGATTTTGAACCGTGATCCCGGTTTTCACGTTAGTTGGCGTTACAACAGCAGCTCGCGCAAGATTCGATCTCCCCATTCTCGATGTCGGTCGCGTGTTCCCACTGTCTCCAGGATTTTCATTTACTGTTTTTGTCTCTGTACCACTCAGATTTTGTGCAGAATTTCCAGTACCAGAATTTTGTGGTTGTCCCTGAACATGTTGCTCCTGATCCTGTTGTAGCTGGTTCTGTTTCTGTTGCTCTTGCTGCTCTTGTTCTTCTTGCTGTTTCTGTTGTTCTTGCTGCTCTTGTTGCTCTTGAGACTGCCCTTGTGCCTCTTGTGACTGTTCCTGTTGCTCACCAACGCCAGCAGTCAACTCACCACTGACCGACTGATCAGCCACTTTTGTCTTCAAAAGTACTTTTGAGGCTTCGTTCGCTGGCTGACCCTCTTTAACATTTTCTGTTTCTGGCTCGTCCGCCGCTTGCGCCGTCTGTGTGGCTTGTGGTCCCGCAATAATCCCAACGGCCATACTGGTTACCGTGATACCGGCTACCAGCCAGCCCTTATGTGATTTGTACATCTTATAATGTGTTTTCCGTTCAAAATCCTTCATGATTGGTCCCCCTCATTAACTATGACCAAAAATCAGATACTTTGACGCCGAACTTATACCGCATATCATTCTATAAGCTCTATTTACTATCCATTATAGTCAGATTGTGAGGAATAATCAACGGCATAAAACTTTGTGCCACATAAATGTTTTTGAAAGTGTCTAAGGATGCTTCTATAACAGCACTTACCACAATTATATTTTTAAATAAAAATCGTTAAATGACCTGATAAATCAATCGAATTTTTCAATGAATTGTGTACTATTTAAACCCTTCACCGGTATTCGCAATGATTGTTAAAAGAACTAACGTTGATTTCAAAATGAACATACATGAACGCAAACATTCCTTTTAGAACAAGCCAACTACTAAGTCTTATTCACTGACTTTACGCCCACCTAACACAAAACGGTTTCCACCTACGAACCATCCTTCACTTGAAACATTCGTCAAAATCTGCGGCATTCTTGATACATCAGCGGACTACCTGCTAGGTGTCTCAGATAACCTGCCTTTCAAAATGGGCGGCTTAACTGAGGAACAAGTGGGCAGTATTCTACAGTTCGTCTCGTTAATTGAACATGCTAATGAGATTACGAACAGCCACAAAACTAATCAATAATGAAGCAACGCGAGTTAACCCAGTTTAAAATGATGATCGAAACGAAAACACGCTTACCCCCAAAAGGTAAGCGTGTTTTTTATTGGACTATGTGATTTGTTCTTAAAATTGACTACAGTCTCTCCGAAAATACAATATCATCAGCCATATTTTCCGGTGATACATGGGTTCCAGTTACGAGGTAGCTTTGTTGCCATTCAAGAATGCTAGCACGATAGATTATTAACAATTTCGCAATTTCTGAATCATTATAATTATACGAGCGTAACCGAGTCTCTATTTGTTGCTGTAGGTCTTGTCTTATCGTTAATACGTTTTTCATACTGGAACCACCTTACTTTTAAGGAAAGCCACTCGTTCATTTGCAAACCGTTGACTGCGAATACAGAGCTGTACTGTATCTGAACTATACCTTATTTGACGTTTCGCTTCAATAAAGTTGATTTTTCCACTCCAATAATCTCGTAAATTTGCGTTTAAATTAATACCATCCGCAATGAGACCATAAACGACATCAGGTGAACAAGTACTACGCAATCCTAAGCGATTACTAATGATAAAATCTAAATACGATCTGTTAAACTCGTAACCAAAACTCAAGATTTCAAATTCTGTGGGATATCGAAAATCTATGCGAAATGAAGCTACAAGCGCCCCAACATACTTTCGATTGCCTGTTTGATTAACAATACTTGCTTTCCGTTTGGCCCATTTTAACGCCTGATTGTAATCTGGCGTTAAATAAAAACCACGGCCAAAATCCTTATTGCCAAAAGATTTTTGAATATCAATTTCTTGAATCTCTTTGTAAAAGATACTCACAGTCCCGTGATACCACGTGATAACATCCAAATAATTTTCCAAATGTCTCTCCCATACTGTATAGATGTTTCTCCAGTATGCCGGACGTTGCGTACCAGCACAATCGAACGCTAGTTTATTTTTTCATCATATTCATTTTATTTTTATCTATCGCATCTAAATTGAATTCAAACTCCCGTTACAAAAAGAGGGCCAATTCGACAACGAATTGACCCCCTCCAAGCCCCTCCATCAACACTCATTGATAAGGAGCCCTAAATTATATGCGCTGAAGCACTTAACGACTAATGGAACACGCGAGCAATCCCAGCCACGTTAGAGCGTTGACCGTTTCTAATCGGTTGGACCATGATCCGTGGTGGCCAGCTTTCGATGACCTTGCCCTTACCTAAGTAAATGGCAACGTGCCAAATCGTGTGGGTGCCTGGTTGGTAATAGAAGACCAAGTCCCCACGCTTCTTGTGACTGTAGGCGACGTGTTGGAACTTCTTGCTAGCCCACAGGTTGCGAGAATTCCACTCGTTACCGGGGTAAGCATGATGGATGGCACTGATTGGTTTAGTGTTGATACCACCAGCATATAGTGACTGCATAACCAAACCAGAACAGTCCGTGCCGTAAAATGGCTTAGATGAAGAGCCGACTAAGTAAGGATTGCCCTTGTACTTGTAGGCTTGCTTAATCATCGCTTCAATGTGGGCTGAACGGCCATTCCAGGCGTGAGCACCCAATGGGGCTACGTATGAATCAATGCTCTTCCAGCTGGACTTAGAGAAGCCTAACTTAACCCATGTCTTTTCATTGACGTTCCCAGTAGCCTTCAAATGGTGCTTACGCTGAAAGTTTTTGACAGCGTAGTAGGTTGCAGAATTATATTTGTTATAACCATTGGCGGTACCCAAGCGCCGCATGATTCTCCAAGTCTTAATCCCCTCATAGCCCCGCTTGACCGTATACCCTACCTTACCGTAAGGCTTGATTTGCTTGTAATTGACTTGATAATACTTCTTCGGGTTTTGGTAGCCCTTCGTCTTGGCAACACATGCCTTGTTGGCAGTAACGTACTTGCCAGTGTTGGTCTTCAGCACGGGCGCGTGCCCTTTAACCGTTACCACCTTTGAAATCTTAGCGTAGTGGCCCTTATGAACCGTTGCCACGTGGTGCTTCTTAGCGGCGTCCTTGTAGTAGGCAACCGTCTTCTTGACCCGGATAATGCCCGGGTTATTGGTGTAGTAACTGGTCTTAGCTTGTGCGGAGGTAGTCATACCAACGCTGCTTAGACCGGCAATGACGAGTAATGTGGATAGCCATTGTTTCTTCATTATACTTTACTCCTTTGTGAATTTATTAAATATAAACTTGATTAATAGCTCAAAGCCCGATAGGCATCATGTTTCCGGTGATTGTGCAGGCTAGCTATGGTCATGCTTGTTTTCCGCTTGGTCCACGGGTCATTGTAGTAGGCCCGCGTCTTGCTGTAACCAGAAAGCGTGACAGCGTGATTCACAAAGCCATCGACGCCAGCAACCCAGACAACGACGGGGTGCCCGCGATTGATCTTGGCCTTCATCTTTTTAAGCGAAGCCCCGGTCATGTCTGTAGCTGAACCTAGGTGATGTCTGACGATCTTCGTGAGACCCTTCGGATAGATCCACCAACCAGAACGAGAATAGGGGCTCCCCACGAATCCCTTGTTGGGGTTTGAACTCCGTGGCATTTCTTTGGCTAGCGACAGCTTGGTGACTTTAGCCCCAGCGTATCGGAGCATCATCGCCGTCGCTGTAATCTCACAGCCAGTCGGGAGTTGGGGCCGTTGCGCAATTAAAGGAATGTTGAGCCACCGGTAGGACTTGACGGTCCCGTTGCGGTGAATCCACCCTGTTCGCGTATGCTTATAAGTAAATTTCAGCCAAGTCCCATCGCCCATCTTTTCTTCGCGAGTAATGTGGACCTTTTTCTTCGCGTAGTGCCGACCAGTCGAAATGGCCTTCATATTCTGAGCCGAAGACTTGGCGCCTCCCGTTCGGTACACCTTGTAGTTATGCTTTCGGTTGGTCCCAATTTTGGTGTAGTAGTTCACTTTTTGCCTACCGATGACTTTACGGTAAGTCACTCGTGGCTTTGGCTTGGCCTTGGGCTTAGTTGCTGAACTCGACGCTGTTGACGAGCTGGAAGAAGCGCCAGCTGATTCAGATGAAGTGGATTCTTCCCTAGCTGCGGTCGTCTGGGTCGTTGATGATGAAGCCAGCGACGTAGCCGTTGCCGCGTTGGCCACACCGCTGGTCGTTGTCCCCAAGAAGAGGCTCAGCCCAACGACGGCCAGGCTCGCGATCAGTCGTTTCATATAGATTTCACCTCGATATGGCTTAAGTTATTTAGCAAATGCTTTAAAGCTATTTAACATGGACCGTCTTAGTCGGTGTTACTCGTGAAAAATGGCCGTGCGAATAATAGCCAACGGTAGCACTGACCCTCTTAGCTTTGGGTGCGTAAATTTTCTTATTGAAACGGTGCGAACCTTTTAGCTTTGCATAACGGGTTCCCTTATACGTCTTGATCTGAGCATAGTTTGCTTTTTTGCCTAATTTCACAGTACCGGTAACTTTGATGTACTTCTTAGAAGACGTCTTTTTAGCGGTTAACTTAGCAATCTTGCTCTTAACGCTCGGAATGCCAGTGATCTTAGTTGGCCGAATGTTGGTTTCAAAGTACTGAGTGAAATACTCACCAACATCACTAATGCTGTCCGGATCAACTTTATTCTTGCTAATCTGTTGATCAGCTTCATCAATCTCGTCATTGACAGAATTCTGGTAATCAGTATCTAAGCGTCCTTTAAACTGATCGTAAACCGCCAACATTGCCCGATAGTCTTGTTTAAATGCTGGGGTTACCTGACCTTTCCGACCAAGTTCACTGACCGCATGAGTTGTCAGAACGTGCATGACCTGTGAAAAATACGCTGATATTGAACTGCCATACGCCTTGACGGGATTTTGCGCCATGCGTTTAAAGAAGGCGGCATTGAGTTGTTGCTTTACTTTAGGACTGGCCTTTTTGACAATCCGTTTAACGCTATTTTCGTCATCCTAAAAAACTTGATAACTAATTGGGGCATCTTCATTGTTATAGGCTTGTGCTTGGGGCGTGAACATGGGAACGGTGGTGGTGACGACGCCCCCTACTAAGATGCTGCTAAGTAAAATTGTCGTTGTTTTGCTTATCCAGTTAAATTTCATTGTTGGTTTCTCCTAAAAAAGTTGTCGTCATTAGTCAACGAATGACTAATTCTTAGCTCTGTAATAGTAAGGCTTGTGCGCAAATGCCTTAGTCTTCGAAATCTTCAAGCGATTATGACTAAACGTTTTGATGTAATAGCGAACATGCTTGCCATTGCTGGTAACGCTTTTGATTTGATAAAGGTGCGCGCTAAGCTTGCGAGATGGCACCCGCCACATCAGTAGCAGGGTAATTGGTCCGCTTTTTTCTGCGGGCCAATTAGGTTTTCGAATTTCGTTGTACACGACGTTTTGGGCGATGTTGAGCTGGTTGTAATGGTGCTTAACCGTTTTCGTACGAAACAAGCCTCTAACCTTTTTTGGGGTTCCAAATTGCCATTTGGCCGATGCTGATGCGTTTGCTGGCGATTCCAGTAAGCTAGCCCCCATTACAACTAGTGTGATAGCGAGAATAACTGCGAAAAATCTTTTTTTCATAACTTTGGTTCTCCTTCAGTAATTAATTTTCAGTATTTGAATCGCCGGTAAACGTCCCATCTTCGCGATAATTAAATGAATAATTTTCCGGTTTCCACGTTACCAAGTACCGGCCAATCCCAACGATGGCGAAGAACAGGGAAAAAGCCCATAAGATTGCATGGCCAAAAGCTTTAAACATCATCTTCATTCCTGCCGCATCACTCTTAATAGCATTTTTGGTTTCGCCGAAGGAGTGATCATTATTTCTGAAATTCGAGTTGACCAATCGGACAGCGCGAAACTGCGCTTTTCTGAAATCAGCCGCTTGCATCTCAGAGTAATTATCAAAAATCCCCTTCGCCTGTCGGCCGTGTTCCCACTCGTATAACACAAGTAACCCGTTCGCAATCGGATAAAATATCGCGGCTTGAACGCCGATGAAGATAAAGTAAATCGGAAGTTGACCACCCAGAAAGGCTTGCTTACCGAAGTAAATCCATGCAATGGCAGTCCCAATTGCAATCGCGTACCGTGTTGCCCAAAACCGCACGTTCAGGGCGAAAAACTCTTGCTTGAAAATATCTAAAACTTTTTTAATCATGAAGCTCCTCCTCATCAATAATTTGCCACTTACGCAAATATAAGTGGCTTTACAGTATAATATACAACAAATAGGTATTATTTTCCTTATTTTCTAAATAAAAAGGTCTTTTTTTCTCTGTTAATGGCACAAAGACTCCATTATGGTTAGCCTTAACGCCACGATAGGAGAGAAGCCAACTATGCAAAACGCAATTAGTAAACTGGTGAGTCAGAAACGACGAGCATTAGATTTGACCATTGAAAAACTAGCTGAAAGAGCTGGTGTTTCTGTTAGCCTGATCTCGCGAATAGAGCGCGGAGAATTCGAGAATATAAGTCTCAAGAAGTTACAGTCCATTGCATCGGCTCTCAACCTAAAACTAAGCGACTTTTTCACAGATGATTCTTTAACTGGGATCCACACTTTAGAATTAATTGCCTATCTAAAGTCCCTTCCAGAGAATCAACGCGAGATTGTCTCAGAAAGTATCCTGAAAATTTTAAAATTATAGCTGGTACTTCTTTACAATCAGGTCTGCAATTTCGGCCAGCGTGCACTGATTTGCATAGGTCTGATACTCGGCCACCAAATCAATATCGCCAGTCGGTAACTTAATTTCAAAAATACGAAATCTTCTGTAATCAATTCGGTGGTCCGACCCTCGATCAATTAAAAACTTCAAATCTTGCAATAGCTGTAATCGACTCAATAATGGATTCTCTACTTTTTCCATACGCCATTCACCCCTAAAAAAATAAGCTAGCCTCAACCGAATTGGTTAAAGCTAGCTTAACGCCGCTGCTAAATAAAAAACAGACTTGTATGTAGGTGAAAATTAATTTGTAGGTGTGGCATTAAATTTGTTTTAGTAAATTAATTTTAACATACGTGTCAAGTTCTAATGCAACTATAAGAAATTAAGAAGAGAGCTACTAGCCAATTTCTTGGCTAGTAGCTCTCTTTGGTATCAAACTTAGATCTCGGCATGCAAAAAATCCAGTGCCGACTGATGGGCCTGTTTTATAAAACTAGTTATAACATATTATGGAGATATCTTACTTAGCGCGAGTCATGAAAAGATCCCCGCCATTTTGCCAGCCATAGTCTAGCTCCTTGCCGTGACGACTCAAGAAATTCCAATGCGTAAAGATCGTGTGGCCTGTCAATTGGGTCAAGCCATGACTACTTTTGATGGTCTTTATGGTATACACCTTGTGATCATAGTGTCCACCATCCGTAGGTAAAGTTCCCTTAAACTGCCACTTAACGGTTTTATTGTAAACTCGGACCCTCATCTTAGGTAACCATAAAGTCTTCTTGCTGTGGTGCTTGCTATTGTATTGGGCCTTAGACACCCAGGTTCCCCGAAGATTCTTAGGAATCTTCTTTGAGCTCGCATTGGCCGAAACTGTGAATAATGGGAGAACCAAGTCCAACACCATGAGTGACAACAAAATTTTTCTGAATTTCATAACTCCACGCTCCAAATATGTATTTTGGTACATTCCCAGGATATCACCATCATAAAAAATAGCCGCCCATTGTTCATCGGAAATATCTGCTAACTGTAAGAATTCAGTCCCGTGGTCTGAGGGAATCAAGTGGCAAATCCTTTAGGGGAACGTCTGAACATATTCAATACGTGGATTATTTATCGACCAAGAATTCCTCCACAAAGGTCACTAACATTTTTCTGCCCACTTTTTCTTGAACCATGACTAATTTTCAATATCTGATGCAACGACGCCCATTAATAAGCTTAGGTCTCTCTAGCTTATCTTAGATTCAGTGTACTTACGCTCGCCAGACGATGTCGCTGACGGACTTCTGTGCCTTAACTTACACTAAATTTCAGTACCTCCATAAGAAATAAAAGGCTAATTACGTTTGTGTTACTCATGCGCCAGTAGAATACTATTACAATCAACGTATACTCGGCCCCCAAATTTCAAGCGATTGACAATCTGTTAAGAACAGCATTGGCACTCCCTGATTAACTGAGCAAGCTTTGAACACAACTGGGTAGCTAATCAAGAAAGTCTGAGTTTGTTGCTATTTCATCGTTCTCGACATTTCTTTGATCCTTAAGCAATGAATGGTAACTGGTCAACCGACCTAATCTCCTTTAAATTGAACTAAATGAACGGCGCAACTTCAAAACAATCCAGTAATTGAAAATTTTTCGGCTGAAAATTCTAGAATGCCTTCTCGTTCATTTACAGTAATATAGTAACAGCTCTTGCAATTTAAAACAGATGACTCAAATTGTATTTCAAGTTTAAACCGCTGTCTATCTTATGAGAGGCATCATCAACTAAGCAATCATCTAAAAACACTATGTTTTACAAGAATCCGTGTAATCCGTGAACATTGTTTACTTGACTAACTTTCTTTCCATCTGTTGGATTATAAAAATTAATAACTTTCTCACAGGCATCGGTCACATCATCTTCATAAACAATTTCTCGAATATATAAATAAAGTGCTGCATTTCTTATTCTACCATCGTAAAGATAATCAGCCCTTGTAGCTCCGTCATGCAGTTTAAAATCAATGTAGTTATGAAGATGAAACTTCTGTGTATAATCTCCATTATTATAAATATCCGCGAGGACCAGCCAATCTCGTCGGTGATTTATTTTCTTTCCATTACGTATTAGATTCCCAGATTGTACCTTTTGATCTTCGCCCCCTTCTTCAATGGTCCCCTGTCAATAAAATAGACA
>NZ_AZCZ01000023.1 GCF_001434055.1 Levilactobacillus parabrevis ATCC 53295
TCTCAGGAATCAGCTTACATCCAAAGTTTTTCTCCAACCCAATATAATTTAATCCGATTTATCATCTCTTCAAAACGTCTTCCAGAGAATTGCGTTTTCTCTTTAATATTACTTTCCCTTTTTTTAATGTAATTAGACAGCTCATTCTTTCTAATTTTGCATTCACGATATCCAGACTTTCTCAAAGATCGAATTGCCAATATTTGAAGATTATTTTTAGTCGTTGTATCAGAAGGCACCCCTGCATGGTGATACGTAAGTATGTTTAATAAATCCCAGCTACCACCCATCTGTTCTAAATTCATCGGGTATCCAAGCTTGTCAATTACAATCGTAGCAGGAATATTTAAACTGAACTCTAGGCCCTGAAAGACAACAGTGACTTTAATCTCACCAGATCTTTGAACACTCAGCTTCAGATCTTTCCAATGCACTTCCTCATCTGAAATATAATTAGAAAGAAATACGATGCCTTTTATACTTTGAGCAATCTGAGAGCTAATTTCCCCTTTGTTTCTAGATACCCGCTGAACTATTTCGTTCCCATTACTTTGTGTACGGACAATCTCATCCGCTAATGGTCTAGATAAGTTTGTCATGTGATTGGCTTTCTCATCGAAACCATAAACCATCTTTTTAACCTTATTCATACCCGCATATAAGTCTTCATACTTATTTTCATTCGCTAATCCAGTAATCACATGATGCCTGATGTAATCACGAATTCCTTTAATTACTTTCTCTTCTGCCTCAACAATGAAACTCGGCTGGATATATTTTGATTTACCCGTAGGCCTATCGTTGATAAAAACAGTAATAGACGAATTGCCATTTATAAATTCTTCATACTTCTTAGCCTGATCAGGTGTATAGGTTTGGCCCAAAGTTCCTTCGACTCGATTAATGATATTCTGGTAACAGTTCGCACCAACCCATAATATTTCACCGGTATACCGATTTTTAACGTGAAATTTCTTTTTTTTCAGCCTTGTATTGCAGAGCTCACAATGAAATTTTGTATCGTTCCCTAGCTCCACAACATTATTACTACCGTATCTCTGCCACTCTTTCTGACACTGTGTTATCCATATCGTCATACTATCATGTAGCCGTTCACTTTCTCGTTCAGTTAGTTTTTCCCTATAGTCATCGAAAGCCAGTTTTTCTCGAATAGTATTATTTTCCTTTGGAGATTTTAAATAACTGCTATGGCTGAACAATCCACGCGTGGCTCGATCAAATTTCGACTTCATATTCCGACCTCTTTCACAATATACGGTAGCGTCAATTTCAATGGGACACTAAATATTGTACCAGCAAAACGTACGTTTGCATAATCAAAACACCATAATATTGATATTTTTTTGCAAAAAAATACCGAGCACCACAACAGCGCTCAGCATCTTTCAAATTTAATCAAGCATACTTCTTCCGAGCTTCCTTAGCCTGCATATCCACAACTCTCACCAACTCCACAATCACCGCAGCAGTCATCTTCAACAAGATTCGCTTTACTAAGTAACGATCAAACATCACTCAATTTCTCCTTTCAATTCTGACCATCTCAATCTGCCATTCACTAGAACACCAGCTACATACATTGCTTCCAAATCACCGTTCGTCACCACATACCCTATTAGTTCATTGCCATACGCACCATATAGGTAAACTACTAAGTGTCGGGGCAACTCATCTATATCTAACGCTTGCGGTAGGTAGTTTTCGTCTAATTCATTACGTTCCAGCAAGTAAGACTCTTCCGCCAACTCAGTTGGTATCTGTCGTTGACTGACTAATCCCATCTTCGAACGGATCCACTCTCGCCACATCTTCTGGTCAATCACCAAAATCACCTCGTTTTTTCTATGTTCCTATGATCCATATGCAATACAAAAGGCCCTCAACCACTAAGAGTTGAGGGCCCAATGTCTATTCAATTGCTAATAATCTGTAACCGTTAAATCAATAGTATCGCCTTCACCCGATGGCCTAACCCAATAGGTACCATCGGTATCACCCAAAGAAATATCAAAGTGGTACGTTCCGGGGAAGAAACCACTACTCAAGTCACTCTCCGTTACCGTCTGATTCTTACCACCATCCGTTAACTTGACTGTCATATCATCATCGTAACCGGTGTAATTATAGACCTTGACTGGTGATTTACGTGTCGTCAAATAGTAGCTATTGAAGAGTCCCATCACTTTCTTACTTTCAACATTGAAGTGATAATCTGCCTTCGTTCCGGCTACTCGGCGACCATCAACTATAATTCGTCCAATTTCACTACGTGCATCAGTTGAGTTGTTGTACATATCTTTCACAACACTTTGTGCCCCAATGTCACTGAATTTAGTGTCCTGATTGTCCTTAGCAAATTGCTTCAAGAATAGCTTGCCGTCCTTGTTTTCAACCGCCTTCGTAATATTACTTGCCAAGCGATTCTCAGAGACAGCCACTCGCGTTTTGACAAAGAGAAGTCCACCTGCCAGCACGACCAAAACGACAATAACTAATGCGATTATGTCTTTTTTCTTCATTGGCCTATCCCTCTTTCTTGTCTAAAATCATCAAAAAGTATACGTACAGTTCAACCACTGGGATAATCAATAACCAAGCTAGTCCCGTATTCTGGTTAATATAAGTCAAACGACGCATTGCAGCCGAAATCAGCAATACTCGTGATAATGTAACTAATATTGCACCGACCACAGGAATAAACATAACTACAATACAAAAGATAACAAGTCCTAAATATCCCCACCAAAAAACCGATTTACGACTCTCAGGTACATTCCCATTAAACTCGAACATGTGCTTTAAGATGTATTGGATACTACCAACAAACCCTAATTGGGGTTGTGATTGTGCCCCTTCACTATTTGAGTTACCCGTTTGACTTTCCTTCACTGATTCTGCGTTTACTGTCTCTGATACATTCGTTGCTGGCGCTGACTGGTTTTGAGTCGTACTTTCATCAGTCGCACTTGACTGGGTAGTAGCCACCGGCGTCCCACATGCTGGACAAAACTTTGCCCCTTCAGCTAATTCATGGCCACACTTCACGCAATATTTCATTCTTAAAACAACTCCTCATTATTTTTTTGATTCTCTGACTCTCGTGTCACCTGACGAATCCATTTTTGAGAATAGCCATACTTCCTAGCTAGCTCTTGTTGATTCTGCCCGGTATATTCTGCCCTCACCTTTTTTGCTGCCAAAGTCCTATCGTACAAATGTGTTGGAATTGTCATCTGCATCCCTTTGTACTGGTGATAGATCTTCAGCATTGATTCCACTCCTACTAACTCACTAAGCCCTCGGTAGAAGTGATGCAGTGCCGATATTTCGATTTTCTCGCCCATCTCATCCTCACCACCTTTAGCCTTAATATTAGATAAGTCATCCGCCTTTCGGAACAGCACTTCGGCCATCACCTTTCCTTGAACTCTGCCTACCGTTGCTAAGTCATTCTTCCTTGAAGTCACTATTCACTAATTACTCTTAATGCTTCATTGTTGAACTCCTCTATCTGTTCTGGTAGTAGGCCAATATAATATTTTTCAGTAATCATCGTACTGGCATGTCCCAAGTAGCGAGAAATGTAGTTGATAGAAACGTTCTTATCACCAATCATCAGACTGGCCAGTGTGTGGCGTAACGTGTGAGTGCTGTACTTAGGTGTGATACCTAGATGTTTTTGCAATTGATGATAGGATGTATTGATACTTGAAGCTCGAGTCAACACCCCCCTACGGTTCAGCAATAATAGATGCTGTGGGTTGGCAATCCCTAACTGGAACAAACTTTGACGATGGAAACTAATCCAGTGGCGCAAAATTAAAGCTACCTTTGGTGGAATAGGTATCCTACGGACTGCATGTGGCGTCTTAGGCTCTCTCAAGGTGTAATGCATACTATCCCATGATTCATCAACGCGAATCGTGTTGTGAAGGAGATCAATATCCTCATACTTCAAAGCTAGACACTCGCCAACTCGTAGAGCCGACTGTGAAATAATCATTAGGGCTAGCCGATTGATGTCATACATCTGGTAATCGTAGTCTAATAAGAAATCTCGAACCTTCTTGAATTCACTAATCGCCATAAACTTCTTATCATCCGATTTAGTCAGATTTGGATCAGCGATAATATTCAACTCTCCTAGTGCTGGATTACGAGCAATGACACCATCAATGACTGCATCCCGAAGACAAGCTCGTATATGCATCAAGTCTTTTCGTGCGCTCTCATGGCTCATTCCTAGTACATTTAAAAATCGTTGAATCGTATTTCGACTAAGCTGTTCAACCTTGACGTTACCCATACACCGTTTGAAGTGCTGATAGCTCGTTCGATAGGTCTCAAGCGTATTAGGACTAATTACTGGCTCCTTGTACAACTGAACCCAATGCCAGTAGTAATCCACGAAACTCCAATTAGCCATTTCGAAAGTAGTTCCAGTATCGAAGTCCACCTGCATCTTATGAATCCAATTTTTAGCCTGCTTCTGGTCATCGAAAGTCTTCGTTTTACGCCGTCTAGTCGATCCTGAACCAATCGTAAATTCTGCCTTATACGTTCTTCCGCCCTTCATCGGATTCAGATACACTCGACTCATCTTGCTCTTCTCTCCTCTCTGATTTCATCCAATCTGTTCGCCATGCAGAGAACTGCCATTTTTCATTACGAATAGCAAGCGGGTGAACAGGCTTGCCTTCACCATTAACCAACAACAGGATTTTCTTATACATCTGTTCTTGTCCAGCTGCAAGCCAGAACTCCTTCGCACGAGCTAGAGCAACCTCGGAACGGTCTGGTAAGGAACCGATGGCCACGATGATCTGAACAGCCTCCTTACATGCTTTAATTAATTCTGTCATGCTGTCCTCTGCATACGCAGCTGCTAAGCTCTTATTGGTTGGCCATTTCACTGATCTTGTAAATAGATTAGCCACAATGACACCACCATACGTTTCCATATCAAGCGTTGCATTCCTAATAAGCGTTCCTGTAAGGTCTTGTTCCAAGAGACCATGACTAGCTGGATAATTAGCCAGCACCAATACAATCGGCCGGGAAGTATCCCAGACGTATTTCACCCAATAGACATCCTCTCCCTTTGATTTCTGGGTCACTTCGACTGTTGCTTTGGACAAGTGTTTGCGATCTTCTGCTGTTGCTGTCATACATATCATCCTTCAATTTTTTTATTTAGTAACCACCTGACCCACCTTAGCCACTAACGAAAAAACACCTACAGCCATTTAAGGTTGTAGGTGCTCCAGTAGGTGCTCCAGTAGTTACTCATGTTGATAATATATATTTATAATCGGTTCCTGTTCAGTAGGTGGGTCAGGTGGGCTAGGTGGTGGCTAAGCATAAAACCCGCCCTATATTTCAGCAATCACTTGAGCAACCTGCTCGCTTTGTTCATCTATCTCATCTGGAATGAGGCCAAGATAGTATTGCTGGGTGATAGTCTCAGAGCTGTGTCCAAGGAACCGAGAAACATATGTCAGCGAAATGGCTGGATTCTGAATCATCTGTGAAACGAGGAAGTGCCGTTGCGTATGCGTACTAAACAAGGTTTCAAATCCTAATCTCCGTTGTAGCTGTTGATACCGATAATTAACACTTGTTCCCCGTGGCAGCTTGCCATCTCCTCGCAGAAACAATAATCCTTTAGTATTATCAACGCCTTGCGTCGATAGATAATCACTATGCTGCTTATGCCAGACCACAAGCATTGAACGAAGCCGTTCAGTCACGGGGACATCTCGAATAGCGCTCGGTGTCTTGGGAGGTCGGAGTTCACCAGAACAAGTATCAAAGCTCTCATCTACGTGTAGAACTCCTGTTTCAAAGTTGATATCATCGAAACGAAGTGCTAGAGCCTCTCCAACCCGCAACGCGGTTTGTGAAATCACGACTAACACCATCAACGAAATCTGATTTATACCCGGTACTTGTTTCATGAGTTCATCTCGCACCGCTTGATATTGCGATTTCTTCATGAACTTTTGCTTGTCGCTCCGAGTACGACCAACATCAGCAACCAGCCGAATTCGCTGAGTTGGATCATTAGAAATGATTCCATCCATGGTGGCACTGCCTAAAGCCATTCGTAAATGGACAAGGTCTTTCCTTAATGATTCTTTTGAATGAGTACGCCCCAGCGCATTGAAAAAGCCTTGGAGTGTAGCCTGATTCAAATCGGCTAGTGTCACTGTCGGCAGATACTTTTGAACATGTTTGCTGGTCGCAGTGTACGTCGCCTTTGTAGCGGGTGCAGCATCCTTTCTAAATAGCTTAAACCAAATTCGTAGGTAATCAGCTAATAACATGTCTCGATTGAAGTACTGACTTGTTGCGTGCGTAGCCACCATCTCAGCCAGCCAGGATTGAGCCTCCCGTTTACTATCAAAAACACTTGATATTCTTGTGCGGTGCTTCTTCCCACTACCCTGACTAAACTCTGCCTTCCATGGCCTAGCTTGCTTCCCCTTACATGGGTTCTTAATGATTCGTGACATAAATGTATAACCTCCTTCGATTAAAAAAGGAGCGTCACATAGACACTCCTCTCAAATCTAACAATAATCAAACCAATCCCGGCTACGCTGTTTAACATAGTCCAACAGCGCTTGTTGCGGTAATCGAACACTTCGACCATGCCGAAATTGCATACGGGGCAGTTCAGGATCTAATAGCAATTCTCGTACATCATCTGTTGACACTCCCAGCAATTTAGCTGCTTTTGCTATGGTCAACAGTGTCTCCGAACTAACATCGGAACTATTCCCCATCAACTTCACCACCCTCGATAGAGATGTAAAATCCAGCAATGCCCTTTCGGTGACCGTGCATGTTAACAATAGTCGGTTCCCTGTTGGTGAAATTACAAACCTCTGCCTTCACCTTTTCTGAAAAGACACGCTTGTCTAATGTACCAACGTCTGCAAGCTCATTGTCTTGAAGCCATGTGCCGTACAGATTCCGTAAATCACTGAAAGCAATCTTGCTACCATTTCTAGATGTAAAACACTCTTTGACGAATCTGCGAACTGGTTGATTATTCAAAACATAGCGATTCTTCGCATTCCGCATCTCTTCAGATTCCGTGAAATGATAGCCGTTACTACGAAGCCGCTTCAGCCCTTCAATCGCCCAGTTAAGGATTCCCGGCAGTTCTTGGCCCAGCTCACCAGGAAGATTAGGGTTAACCTTATCCTTTGGAATATGAACACTAAAAGGCAAGATATTAAGACGTCGTACGAAGCCTTCTGATGTATCCGTAGTTGTTGGCAAATTGTTTGTGCTAAAAATAAATTTTGTCCGCAGAACCAACGAAAACATATCTCGGTTCTTCGGATTGACCTGCACTGGATCACCAGAAGTTATTGCCTTAAGCTGTGCCGTCGAAAAATCAACGGCTTCGCCTTCATTACTAATATTGGCCAATTTTCCAACTAACGGTGATAAGCCAAAGTCCTTTCCCAACGCTTCAATATTGCCAGCCGAAACACTATCCGAACCCAGAAGCTGTGTTACTAATCCCAGGTAAACTGATTTTCCATTCTGGCCAGCACCATGAATGATGAGAAACGCATGAGCTTTATTCGTGGCATCAAGTAAGTATCCAGTATATTCTTGCAAGAATTCTTGGCTTGTTTTATCCGGCAAGTCTTCATCCAAAAACTTTTGAAAGTTTGGACATTGGGCTGTCTCATCTAAAGTAACATCAGAATAATGCAATACCAATTTGTCAGGATTAGCATTGCCTCCATCTTTTAGAGTTCTCAAGTCTAAGAGATTTCCGCCAAAACTACTATACTCGGTGTCAAAATCAGCCAGCAGTACCGGCTTTAACGAGTGCCCTACCAAGTCTAAAATTCTTGTCTCCGTATAGCTGGTCCAACCATCGATGGTAATCGTGTTTAAAAAGGCTGCAATTGCTTTACGCAGAACATCATTTTCTTCGGCATGTTCATAGCACTTCTTATCCCAATCATAGAGAAGCAAGCCCTGTCCATTAGCCAATTGAGTAACAGCAAAAATCTTTAATAAGAACTTTGCCATGCCTTCATGATTTATAGTCAGCGTCTCTTGTGATGAAGAAATCATCTGGGTTTCTCTTTGAAGAAGCCGCAATCCAAACTCGCTAATTGCTTCATTCACCGGAAGTTCACTTTTCTTGTCACTCTCCCTTCCTGAATCCAAGTACATCATCCAGCATTTTTCGATGATTTTTCCCATAAAGCCAAACTCCTTCGCAAACAGGTGAGACTGCTTATCACACACCCGAAACGAGCTGATGTGTAATTCGTCACCTACATTACCTACGTTAGTAAAAGTAAAATCAGGATTAACATACCGACGAATGTAATTTAGCCGTGAATTCTTCAAAGCCTTGCTTTCGTTCATTAGTGTACCCCCCTAGTTTGTTGTCTCAGCATCGATGCTACTAATTGGATCGTCGTCCTCATCATTAGCGCGGAACATTTCCTCGTGAACTTTATCACTGGTAGATGGCGCTGTTACATTGGGGGAAACGTGGGATGAGGTGGTCAAATTCCTATTTGAGGGGTTAATCCAATCCCAATCAAACGTTTGCTGATATTCGATTACCCCACTGACATAATTCTTTAGCTTAAGATTGCAGCGTACATTGCGCCAAGCGGAAAGATTCAGTTGTCCATCTGGAACATATGGCATTAAGCTTTTAATCAGGCTTTGTAAACGAGGATTATTATTGCCAAATACTCTGTCAACAACACTGTGACCATTAATCTGAAAAATGAGGTCCAAGTAATCAAGGCCCTTACTGCCTTCTCGAGTGACGTCAATTCTAACCAACGTGCAATCCTGGTACGTACCTTCCTTTAATGCGGTCAGTGCAGTTAAATCTAAATAATCGTTATTCATAATTAATTTCCTCCTAATATTTGTAGTTTGATGAGATTGGTAAGCGGTAGCCGATAGTGTAAATCAGTTGCTGCCAGTTCATAAGCCTTGCAGACCTGCTGCAACACTAATGGAATTTCACTAGGCTTACACCAGCAAATTATTTCATCGTGAATGATATTAACGATGCGAACATCATCTGGAAGTCGTACTAAAGCTTGTTTCAGCAACATTGCGGATGCTGATTGTAAACTTAGGTTTTGCTTTGTTGCCAACGGAATCCATGTACTTCCGATTTTTGGAGGTATCCTAGTCGGTTGGAGCCCGTACCAAACAACATTTGCTCGGCGAAAACGCCTCAGTGCCATCAACATTTCGGGATACAATTGCTTTACCAGCTCAATCGGTGAGCTTACTACTTCCAGGTTGCTCTTAAACGATATTTCATGAAGCCGGTTTGCACCAGCACCATAAATCGTTCCATAAATCAGCTTCTTGGACAATCGCCTCATCTGATCACTCACTTCATCTTCGGGAATTCCGAAGAGTTTACTAGCAAAGTACCGATGGACGTCCTCGCCTAAAAGTAGCTGTGATAGCAATTTCGAACAGTTAGCATACCCTGCCAATAGACGCAATTCGATTTGAGATTCATCGAAGCTCACATATACAGCCTTCTCCCCATCGATATCGGGCGCTACGTAATATTCACGCATTGCCCTAGGGAAAGCGGTCATAGCCATGTGGCTAGCTGATATTCTTCCGCTATATGAAGAATACGCATCCCACTTGCCAGTTAGCAAAGATACACCCGAATGGTCTGGACTAGGTAGCCCCGTACTAAACCGTTTAAGGAGTTGCTCCACGTTTCGCTTCTCTAAAAGAAGCTTAATTAGTGGGCCATCATGACGATGTTTTGCCAACCACCTAATGCTTGTTGACTCAATCGTAATTCCCTTAAGACGAGCTCGTTCAACAATCTGATTGTCATTTTGTACCGAGTAGGTCCCAATATGAAGGTAATTTTGAATCCTATCGAGAATGGCTTCTCTCTTAGCAATCCAAGGTTGAATCCCTGAAGTTGTCCATGACTCGTAATCTAATGCGAGTGATGTAGAATTCATGGATTCAATAATAGGATTAACGCGCTTTTGAACTTCCAAAGCAGTTGTCATTCCCATAGCTTGAACATAGTCTTCGCAGTTTCGTAAGCCCTCCGGGGTTTTAATTGTACCCGGGCCTAGGAAAGCCATTCTTTCAAGGGTTGTGACGGATAGACCGTCGTTAGTAACCATATAATCACACCTTCCTTATTCGACTTTCAAGGAGCCAGCCTAATATATGAATAGCAAATCACCTCGCCAATGTCTGGGTTATGACGAGTAGCAATTGAGACTGTTCAGCATTACATCCTCGATTGTACTCACGCGGTGCTTTGATGTTCATAATGTTAGATATCATCGGGTATGACTGATGTCATATCCCTTTGATGTACTTAGATTACTGCGCGCGAAGACAAAAAAAATACACCTGTTTGGGCAAACAGGTGTAAAAGTAGTTGATGAATATTGATGTACTAGGAACTCGCGAATTCTAAAATTTCTCCGATTCTTTTAAATTTAGGACCGTTTCTTTACTCCCTTTAGAGCCGCTGCTACACTGATTAGCTCATTCAGCGCGTCTGTTAATCGCGCTTGCGTGCTTAACTTCACTATACTAGATGCATCATCTAAAGAATCTCTAAGCTTACTTATCTCATTAATCTTTTCACATACTTGCTTAATTAGTCCATCTGAATCAATGGATTTTTCACTAAAGTTATCGTTAGGCGCAACCGGGTCGACTGCTGCGGAAATCATTCCTGTTAAAATGTGGATACTATCGGCTGTCGTATGATATGGAGAAAGTTGCAACCCATGACCCGAAGTTCCAATAATTATGTCACTTTTAATAGCTCGATAATCAATCGTCACTTCTCTTTTATCAGTGCTACCATATCTAAATTCTCTAGAAACCATTTGTGCTAGTCTGGTTGCTCGGCGAACCATCTCATGTGAAATTCGAAGCACTACTTGAGCATTATCCCCATTTAAATCAGTTACTGTGCGTTTCAACCCTGCCTTCTTTAATGTACTTATATTTAGCTTTTTAATTGCCACTCGCGGCTGATCTAGTCCCATTGACTGCATTATCAAGTTATCAAGCGTGATTTTTTCAAAATTATTCGTGTCTAAACTTAGCTCTTCGTGATAAATATCTGAAGAGAATGCGACAATGATAAATGCAAATAACTGCTCATCACCCCACTCGCGAGGTCGAGACAGAAAGGTAGAGTGTGGTCTCTTCGACTTAAGCTTCTTCGATTTAGATTCCTTGTTTTTCTTATCTTCAATATCAAACGTATCCTTTAGCCATCTCGAGTACTCTTGTAAAAGTCCCGATTGTACTGACTGTTCATAAAAATTTCCATCGTTGAGTAACTTCAAAAAAGTATTCCGAACAAGGACCTTCCTGCTGCGTAATTCCATCAGGTTCTGAGCCTGCTCATCATCCTTATTCTGTACACCAATACTTACAATTCCTTTAAGTACACTATTGATACTTATCTTTTGCACATACATCACCAACCTTTCAAGGTCCTTTCGAATCTCCCATTAAGAGTACCCGTTACTTTTCATGTATACAAGTCTAAATTCATTCCCCAGTCCCCCCAATTCCCCCATTTGGTGAACTTGGGGGAATTGGAGAGCAAAAAAAGAGTACAATCAACAGCTATATCACTTGCCGGTTACTCTTTTGAAATTCAAAAAAGGTGACTAGCTCCATTGATAAGAACTAGTCACCTTACATTGCTTACTATTCAGCTTTTTCCGTCACAAACGTATGCTTGTCATCCAACACATACTGGAACTCAACGGCGTTCAACATCAAACTAGCTCGGAACAAAGCCTTGATGCCTTGTTCATTACTCATGACCACAAAGAATTCACGGTCGGTCCCACTCACGCGTTGAAACGTTTCGTACTCGCCGGTATACCCTTCCTTACGAAACAAACCGATAATCTTCATCATTTCAATCTGGGTTACTTCTTTTTCTGCCAAATTCAATCTCTTTTCTCTATGCTAAATTTTCGGTCAACAGCGGCCCCTCTAGTGACCGCTAGTGACAATTTTTCCCACGAAAAAGCCGCCCCCACAAACGAGGCGGCTCTGACTCAATCAGGTAATTACTTACCTAACTTCGTCTTGTTAGTCATGTTTAACTTGTCATCGAAGTCGTAGACAACTGGTTCACCGGTTGCCATTTCGAGGTTCATGATGTCATCGTCGGAGATCCGTTCGATGTACTTGCTTAAGGCACGTAATGAGTTACCGTGGGCAGCGATGATCACGTTCTTGCCGTCAAGTAACTTAGGTGCGATTTGGTCTTCCCAGAAAGGCATAACCCGTTCCAGAGTAACCTTCAAGTTTTCACCACCGGGTACGATGTTAGGGTCCAAGTTAGCGTAACGTGGGTCCTTAACAGCTGAGCCTTCAGCGTCTGCATCCAAGAGTGGAGGCAAAACATCGTAAGAACGACGCCAGATGTGGACTTGGTCATCGCCGTACTTTTCAGCGGTTTCCTTCTTGTTCAAACCTTGTAAAGCACCGTAGTGACGTTCGTTTAAACGCCAAGTTTTGGCTTCTGGAATCCAAAGTTGGTCGGATTCTTCCAAAACGTAGTGTAACGTCTTGATTGCCCGCTTCAGGACTGACGTGTAGGCGTAGTCGAACTTCATGCCAGATTCCTTGATCTTTTGACCAGCAGCCTTGGCTTCTTCGACACCCTTTTCGCTCAAGTCAACGTCAACCCAGCCAGTGAACTTGTTAGCTAAGTTCCATTCACTTTGGCCGTGGCGAATCAATACTAATTTTGCCATCACTTATAACCTCTTTCTTTGATAGAATACCTTGTTATTTTACACCATCTAGCGGCGAATTTCAGCTTAATTGTGCGGTTCTTTTCATGACACCGCTTACCTATCACTTTTCTTCCCTCACCAACTGGCAAAATGCCTACGACTTGTCGTCATCCCCATCGGAGCCATCCGACTTCCCATGGTGGTGCCGATACTCACGAATCTTCTGCACATCAACCTGTGGCCGCGGATGCAGCCCATGAACCGGCCGCACACCCAAGATATCCAGGAAGAACGTGAAGATTGGCACCCCCACGATCAGCCCCCAGACACCAAATAATTGTTCACCAGCCAACAGTACCACAAAAGTATAGAAGATTGGCAATTCCGTGCGACTCGACATGAACTTCGGGTTCAGCACGTATGCCTCCAACGCGTGGACCACGACAATCATAATCAGAATATAAACGATGTAGCGGAACCCACCGACCGAATAACCCAGAATCGTCAGTGGCACCACAGACACGATGACCCCAGCGACTGGAATCAAGCTCAAGATGAAGATCATGATGGCCAGCGTTGGCAATTGCGGCATGTGCATAATGGCCAGCACCACCGTCGTAATCACCGTATTGCAGAGGGCAATAAAGAACTGCGCCTCCAGCACGACCCCAAACGTATTGACGAACTTCGTTGCGAAGAAGTTGATGTCTTGGAAAATCCAGCCATAGGTACTCGTCAGGAAATGCTTGGAGAATGCTACCATCTGCTTACTTTCAATCGTGAAGAAGTAGCTCAGAATCATCGACATGAACAGCGTTAACCCGAACGATCCAATGGTCGAGATGTAGGTCAAGACGACCTTGGCGCCATTTTGAAGCTGGTTAACGATGTCGGAACTCTTGATGTAATCCGAAATCCACCGAACAACCTCATTGTTATCCGTCTGCGGATCTTGATAGAACTTAAAGAGCGTCTCCCCACCCTTCATGGACGACGTGATCAGCGCCGGTAGGTAGGTCGTAATCGCCAAGTACAAGCCACCAATGATGATGATGTACGCCAACGATACAATCAGTGCCGGTGGTAGTTTAACCACCTTGCGCACCGCTTTGACCAATTGCAAAATCAAAAAAGTAAAAATAAACGTTAGCAAGATCATATTCATTTCGGCCCGGATTAGCCACAAAATGAAGATCAACACGACCAACACCACGAAACGGCGGAGTCGAATGTTAGCGATAAACCGTTCCCACAAGCTCAATTATAAATCCCCCATTCCATCTTACTTTCATTATACAACATCCTTGTCAAATCCCTAATGATTTTCAACAGTCTGAAATGGGTCACTGGCCGCAACCGTACTATCCCACCGTTTGCGGCTTAGCATAAAGTTTTGGTCTGGGTCATTTTACATTAAAAACCGCGTTGAACGGTAGCTCAAAAGCCCCATTCATCGCGGTTCGGTGTAAATCCTTTTCAGTTATGACTCGACACCCTCTAAGACTGCCGACCGCTGATTGCTAAACGTCAGTTGTAAGTCGTCCAAGCCCAGTGCCTTGTGGATGATGGCCGAAGCCCCACCCTTCAAGGATGCTTCCTTGGCGTTCTTGGTCAGTAGCAGCGGTGCTTTACGAATGATTGACATGTCGTCAACGTACTTTCTCACAGTATCCATCATCTCAGGCAAGAGCTCCAGAATCGGTGCATTCACGATGATTGCATCCGGCGCAAAGGTATTCGACAGGTTGCCGAGCACCTTTGCCAGGTAATACGAGAATTCATCGAGGATTGCCAGCAACTCTGGCCGGTGCCCCAGATAGTCACGGCGAATTCGGTTAACATCCACGTGATCCAGCTTTTGATACGCCATAATCCGTTGGAGGACGGTTCCTTCCGCAACATACTGGTTAACTGTCTGCATACTCTTTTCCTGATAACGATCGGCCAGTGGGCAGGTCCCAATGTTACCGGCCTCACCGTTATGACCACGATAGAGGTGCCCCTCCGTCACGATACCGGCAGAGACCTGATCCCGAATCGTCACGGAAATCAGATTGCGGTAAACACCCTCACCCGCAAAGTCTCGTTCGTAAATGGCAGACTCGTTAGCCAAGTTTTCCAAAATAACGGGAACTTGGAACTTATCGCTGAAGTATTTCGCCAAATCAAAGTTCTTAAAGCCCTTTAGTGAAGCTCCCAAAATTTGATTCTCGTAAATCGTGCCATCCAGACCAAAGGCAATTCCTAGCAGACGATTGTCACTCTCCGCCACGGTCGTCGCAATCTTCTCATCGATCATGTCCAGCACCGTTGTCAGATCCACGTCACGGGTAGACACGCTCGCATAATTTTCAGACCGGCCATCCAGCCGACTGGTAATCATCGAGAACCGTTGCCGTAAAATGTTGATACTGACGACATAACCATACCCCACGTTTAGCAATGCCATGACTGGTTTCCGACCACCGTTACGCGTGCTGACACCGTGACCCACCTCGCGGATCAGGCCTTCGTGCAGCAACTGGCTATAAATGTCAGAAACAGTCACCTTGTTTAAACTAAGATTCCGGGAAATTTGACTACGCGAAATGGGCCCTGCGTTAACGATCTGTTGAAGAACTTGCTTCTCATTAGTTGTCCGCATGATATGTTTGTTGATAATCATAATTTTCTGTAATGCAATCTCACTGTGGCTTCGTGGTGATTTGGGAATCAAATCAGTTTTAGGTCTCGCCCCATCCCCCAAGATTGGTGCTCACCTAGCCACTGTGGGAAGCATTACTCTACCCCCCTTAGTAGAATTTTCTGATTCTAAATACATAGTAAATCACGCTTACCAATTTGGCGTGAAAAACGACTTGTGAAGTTTTTGGGGACTTTTAGGGCTATCGTGGCGGGAATTCCTTGCTATGATAGGCTTTCTAGCCACTAAAATGCTTGTAGACCAATTAATTATATTATATACCCACATAAACTATTTGTTTGATAAACTTACCATCCTGTCAAATTTTAGAACTCATTCGTTAGAAATGGTAAGTTTGCTTACCAAATTAGATGCGGCGCTTTACAAATTAAGCCAAAATATGTCTTGGGCTGGTGCCCACCGTAAACTCATGAGGCCTTACAGTAATGGGCACCGCTAAACTCCCCAACCTATGGGCAAACAAAAAGGAACGCCACCGTAGCCGCGTTCCTTACTAGAAATCTATTTCAGATACTGTTGCGTGTACTTCGTCAAGGAGAGGCCCTTCTTGTTAGCCTGTTGTAAGGCTACCCGGACGTCCTGATCACTCATGGCATCGGCTTGACCGCCAGCGGCGTTAATCGTCTGCCGAGCGCTACTGATCTGACCATCGGTAATCGTCTTGCCGTCCAGTTCCTTCTGGCTCTGCGTGACGGTGTATTCGTTACTCCCGGAGTAATTGCTTGCGGCCTGCTTCTCAGCGGACGTCAGCGAAGCGCTAGAGCTGCTAGCGGCACTGCTACTGCTGTCCGTTGACGATGAGGACGATGCTGCCGAACTCGTTTCACTCGTTTGCCCCGCGTTATTCGACTTCCGTAAAGCCAAGGCTTGATCGTACAAGTCCTTGTAGTAACTCTGCCGGAACTTCGCGTTGTTAAAGAGTTCATCCAGCGTGGTGTTGGATTGGCCGTAGTTCAGCGCCTTATTTTCACCTTGCGCCTTGTTTAAAATCTGCTTGAATTGTTTAACGTTAGTTCTGATCTCTTTGACCTGCTTGTAGCGATCCTTGGCCCGTTTGACCAAGACCGTTGAAGCATTCGATGTGTCCTTGACTTCCCCGTAGTACTTCTGGGCACTACTGAAATGCCGAGCTTCCAAAGCATTCTCGCCGGAAACATACCGTTGCGTCTGTGTCAGATAGTGTTGCGCCGTCTGATCATTCAGACGCCGTTTTAAGGCATTCTGAAAGTAACTCTCTGCCTGGGTGTAATGCTTACTTTGAATGGCTGTACGCCCGTTGGCCATTGCCGCTTGGTACTCTTTAGCTGTCGCGTGATGGTTCGAATACGCGTAACCGCCAATTAGCAGTGCCACAACGATTGTTGCCACGACCCATACCCATTTTTTCAAAATAAAAGACCTCCGCTGGTAAATTATGGTTATATTATACCATGCCTGTTCCATGAATCGGTGGATTTTACCGGGCTAAGTCAGGTAAAGAAAAAGGTTAAGCGCTTACACTAAGAGCTTCCCCTTACGTTTACCCCATTGATAGGCGTATAATGGCGTAGTAATTTTGTTTCTTCATTAATGGAGAAACCGGAAAGGACCCATGACATGCTTGAAAAAACTTTCTACAAAACGTTTCTGAGCCACACCTTTAACATCCCTGTCCGCGTCAACTATTGGGACGGCACCAGCGATGTATACGGGACCGGCACTCCTGACGTCACCATCACCATTCACGAGGCCATCCCGGTTAAAGAGATCTCTCGCAATGCCTCGATTGCATTGGGTGAAGCCATCATGGATGGCAAGATTGAAATCGACGGAAGTATTGAAGACTTATTGACGGCCGCTTACGAAAACGCCGACAGTTTCTTCCACAATTCGAAGTTCATCCACTTCCTGCCGAAGCAAAAGCACACTGAAAAGGAAAGTAAGACTGATGTGCAGAACCACTACGACATTGGGAATAACTTCTACCAATTGTGGCTCGACGACACCATGACCTACTCTTGTGCCTACTTTGAATCACCCGATGATGATTTGTATACCGCACAGGTCAACAAGGTTCACCATATTATTAAAAAATTAAACCCACAACCTGGCAAAACACTGCTGGATATCGGTTGTGGCTGGGGAACTCTGATGCTGACGGCGGCCAAGGAATACGGCTTGCACGTCACCGGGATCACCCTGAGCCAAGAACAATACGATTACGTTAACCAACGGATTCAAGACGAAGGCTTAGCCGACGTTGCCGAAGTTCGGTTGGAAGACTACCGTGAGTTAGGCAACGAACGGTGGGACTACATCACCTCCGTGGGGATGTTCGAACACGTTGGCCAAGAAAACTTAGGTCAATACTTCGACTGCGTTCAAAAGTACCTGATGAACGATGGGGTTGCCTTGATCCACGGGATTACCCGGCAACAAGGCGGCGCCAACAACGGCTGGTTGAACAAATGGATCTTCCCAGGTGGTTACGTTCCTGGATTGATTGAAAACACCACGCATATCATTGAAAATGGCCTCCAGATTGACGACATGGAACCTCTCCGTCGTCACTACCAAAAGACGGTGGAAATCTGGGACAAGAACTTCAATGAACACCGCGATGAAGTTGCCAAGATGTTTGACGAAAAGTTCGTGCGGATGTGGGATCTTTATCTCCAAGCTTGCGCGGCATCGTTCAAATCTGGTAATATTGACGTGATTCAGTATTTGATTTCAAAGGGCCCTTCTGCCCGGATGTTACCCATGACGCGGGACTACATGTACGATGGTACTCACGCCCAAGCGCCGGTAACGGACTAATTCAAATCTTCAGGTGACCGCGGATCATCTGATACTTAAGGCACCACTCGACTCGGATTGATCACCGGGTTGGGTGGTGCTTTTTGGTTTTGAATGGAGGCTGACGTGGCGCCTGCGGCTGTCAGGGATTCTGCCGCTGTGGAGACCGGGAAAAATCANAGACCGGGAAAAATCAATCGACCGATCTAACATCGTTATCACGGCTGGCGCCATCCCCGACCTCCTCCGGCTAAAGTAGCTTTCGTCCAATACATAATATTTATCTATCCCCCAAAAAATGGACTCAAGGTGACTCTCTATTAAAAGATTCTTGAACTACCCCCCTCCCAAAATCCTGCCAGGATAGCCTTTCACTTCATCAACCCATATAAACCATTGTTAGTGATTTCCATCTCTTCTTTTGCTAGACTGATCAGCATGTTATAGTTGGCCTACTGAGTATATATCTCAATCGCTTAAATCATGCCATTCTCCTTAAATATATACAAATTTGATTATCAATATCTCCGAATCTAGAAACATCTATGCTTCTTAATTAGTCTTATTTAACCAACCGACTACTATTGACACAATTTATTAAGAACTTAATTGAAAAAGGCTAGTTAAAAGAATGTGGGGAGCAGTTTGTATAACTTTTCTAAAAATAAAATTTGGTATCACGGAACTCTTTCACTATTTAAACACAGCTTCAACACCATAAAAATACCAACTAAGAGTCGCCCTTTGGACTTTGGCTCAGGATTTTACTTGACAGAGAACAAGCAACAGGCCATACGATGGGCAAAGAGGATTACACGCCAATACAACAAGGTGCGTAAGATTAACAAGCCCCAAGCATTCCCTATGCTAATAACTTTTACCATTGATTTTAAAAACATTAATGACTTCAAAACCAATGATTTTGGAAATCGTATGAGTTCATCCCTTCTAAATTTTCTAATTGATAATCGTCTAGCAAATTCAGCGAATAATGATTTTGACCTCGTATATGGTTTAGTTGCTGACGGTGTCCATCTACTCGATACACTAAGAGCTTATCAACTTAAAATCATTAGTCTTGATATGGCAAAAAAGACGATTGTATATAAGTACGCCCAGACGCAGTTATGTATTAGAAATTCGAAATTCACTAAAGAATATGTTAGTATACTGGGAAAAGATATCCTAACGCTCTGAAAGGTGGTGCTACAATGATTAGTCCGAATATTCATTTTTCTTCGTCGGAAGAATTAGATCATGATATTAGACAAAGAATGGTCGATCGTGGTTGCTCCAACGAACGCGCTGGAAAGTTAATGCTTGAATATCGTGAATTAATTAAGTCTTGGAAATACGATTACACTACTCCCAATCGCGGTACCCATCAGTCTGCAGCTAACATTGCTGACAATATCATTATGTACGATAAACTTTAGTCACTCTCTCCAAAAACACTTCTCAAATGAAGTGTTTTTCTTTATCACAATTTCCCAGAATAATATACTAGTTATTTTCCAATGTTTCCGATTCAGCACAGCTCGTACAAAAAAACGTAATTGCTCGTCAATACCGAAATTTCTTCACTTAAAAAGGGAACCTCACCAACTGGCAAAGTCCCATTAATTTTACAAATTTGATTTGATCACGCCATGAACATCGACAAGACGAAAACGCCAATCAGTCCCACGACAACCGAAATGGCCATCGACCGGGTACGGTAGGCGACAATAATCACGACCACTGCGGCCAACATTTCTGAATATTTGTCGAGTAGCAGTGCGTAACTAGCACTATCGATGAAGATATCCTTCACGACCAGCGCCGTAAACAGTGATACCGGCACGAACTTCATCCATTCGTTGAACCATTCCGGAATCGCCCGCTTCGTGAACAACATCAGCGGGAAGAAACGCGGGATAAAGGCCACAATAAAGCCTAAGATAATTAGCCAAAAATGTTGCGTACTGTTCCACGTATTAACTGCGTTCATATAGCTCTCCCTGTGTCCTAATTAGCATCCGAATGCTCCACAGCCTTCTTCTTGGACCCCGGACTTCGCAGGCGCCACAGCCAATGACTGTCTGGCAACCGTTTGCGGAGCGTGGCTTCCAATCCGAAACCGATCAGTGAAGCAATAATTGTCGAAATAACCAACCCTAACGTGCTCTTAGTCAACATCATGCAGACCGCCGCGAGCACCCCTGAAATCAGGCAAATCACGATGGTCAGGCGGTTCTTGATCTGCATAACGATCATGTACAAGAACAACGCCGTCAGCGCGAAATTAACGATACTGAGATCAATCTTCAAGGCACTGCCAATCAGACTCCCAACAACGTTACTAGCCGCCCAGAATAGTAAGGAATAATGCTCCACCATTAGAGCTTCCTTACCCGTCCACTTTTTATCAGTGGCAAATTTTAAGTAGTTAATGGCGTAATTTTCATCGTTTAACGAAACCGCGAACATGAAAAGGAAGCGGTTGGATGAGCCCTTTAAGTATGGTGATAAACTCGAACTCAGTAATGCATACCGTAATTCCAGGAAAAACAGCATCAAAACAATTGATAGTAATGGGGAATTAATAGTCAACATCGTGGCAATTAAAAATTGTGCCCCACCGGAAAAGATCAACAAAGAAACTAATCCAGTCAGTAAGGTATTGAACCCTGCCGCGTGTAGCAAAATCCCACAAGCCAGCCCAATTGGAATGTAGCTTAAATTAAGGGGCATGGCTACCCGCAATGTCGACCGCCATAAGGGTTCGTTGGGATCCGGCACTTGCTTGGGGTTTGGCCGTCGTTTATTCAAGAATGTTTGCCTCCGTCGAATACTCTGAGATATGAAGCAACCTAACGGGTTCCCCCGTTATGCATAAAACCACACGATGATATTTTAACATGTTTCAGGGCATTTTCATATAACATATACAATATTTATCAAGGATGAGCCCGCATTATTCCCGGTTTCATTAACCATTTGTGAAAAATCACGGCAAGTTTTCATAACTAATGAACCTATTAGAAATGATGCCCATAAACCTCTAGATCGGCGGTGAATCCCGTCATGTCCGCAATCGCCGGCAAGTGCCCCCAGTGCGCATAGCCCGCCTTTTCGAAAAGATGCCGACTTGCCTGGTTGTGGCCGAAAATCCGGGAGATGACGCTGGTGATACCCAGTCGTGGTGCCTGCATGGCCACCCAGTCCACTGCTTGCGTTCCCATGTGCTGTCCCTGATGGTTAGCGTCCAAATACAGCGCAATTTCGGCCGTATGACGGTAGCCTGCCCGATCACTGTAATGTTCCAAGCCCACGAAGCCAGCGGTCTCTCCGTCGCTCTCAATCACCCACAGTGGGAAGTGCTGCGGGTCGAACGAAGCGAACCAAGGCTGCCGCTGAGCCACCGTCACCGGCGTCAAGTCTGCCGTGCTCCCTTTTGTGGCAACTGCCTGATTATAAATCGCAATGATTGCGTCCTGGTCGTCGACCTCAGCAATCCGAAAGTTAACGGACATACTGTCTCCTCTTTTCTCTTATCTGCAATCCATTATACGCAAAAAGTGCCGCGAAACCAGAGGCTTCACGACACTTCTTAATTTTTAGGAATGAGCATTCGTGTTCGGATCTTCAACCGCTTGTAACTTCTGGTTGTCATCCAATTGCGAGATTCCCATCAAATGCTTCTTTTGCAACCAAACCATTGTTGGCCAGAGCAGTGCTAAACCAAGAATGGTAAAGAGCGCTAAGACCCACAGTGCTTGACCGACCATGCCGGACATCCCTGACGTAATGGCTTGACGGAATCCGAGGATTGAGTAAGTCATTGGCAAGAATGGGTGCACGACGTTGTAGAAGTGGTTCGTTACTTCCATTGGGAACGTCCCACCGGAACCACCTAATTGCAGCATCAGGAGAACCATGGCGATGAAACGACCAGGGTTGTCCAGTAACATTGACAGGAACATGACGATAAACATCGACGCCTCGGCGAAGAACACGGAGATCAGAATCATTTGACCTGGGTGATCGACGGACAAGCCCCCTAGCATCATCAATGCTGGTTCAATCAGCCCCATGGCGAGTCCTTCGACTGCACCAATGGAAACCTTACTCAAGAACCAACCCGTAGCGGTCCCACCTTCGCGAGAAACCTTCCGAATTGGGAAGGCAAAGTTGAAGACCAAAGCCCCAACGTACAAGGCAACAGACAGCACGTAAGGTGCTAAGGCGTGACCATAGTTTGGCACGTAACTGTAGCTTTCATGCTTCAGATTGGTTGGTGCGGCAAACATGTCAGCCGTCTTGCTACTCAATGGCTGTGCTTGGATTTGATCAGCACCACTCTTCAATGACTTGGCTAACGTGCCACTTCCATCGGAGAGTTTCTTGGTCCCTTGCATCAATTTGTTACTGTTACCATCAAGTTTCCCAGAACCGTCAGCCAGTTGGTTAACCCCACTGGTCAGCGTTGGTACCTTGCTGTTCAGTGTGTTTAAGCCAGACGTCAGTTGACCGGACCCATTCATGAGTTGTGCAGATGAACTGGTCAGCTTGTTGCCAGCAGCGGTTAACTTGCCCGTGTTGGCGTTAAGCTTGTTGACACCGGCAGCGGCAGTCTGAAGGCCACCATTTAATTGCGTAGCTCCAGCAGAAACTTGGTTAGAGCCACTCTTCAATGAAGCACCATTCTTCGCTAACTTAGCAGTCCCATTCATGATCTGAGCTACCCCGTTAGTTAAAGTTGGTACTTGGCTGTTCAGTGTCGATAAGCCTTTATTCAGCGTGGTTGAGCCTGCGAAGGCTTGGTCAACTCCGGACGTGTATTGCGTCACACCGGAAGTTAACTGATTAACGCCATCTGTCAGACTAGTACCATTTGCTGGATTAACAGCTGCGTTTAAATCGTGAACTCCTGTAGCAAACGCTTGTAGAGACGCGACCTTGTCTCCCAGACCAGTTGTGTCAGGAATCTTAATACTCCCCAAACCGTCGTTAATCTGCTTCAGGCCAGCCGTCATCTGACTTGTCGCTGTTAAAATGATTGTTGTATCTTTCACGATAGCACTAGAGCTTCCGCCTGCACCACCTGAAATATTTCCAGTTGCTGTTTTGGTTGCAGCCGTCTCACTTACAAGTTCATCAGACAACGTCTTGATCTTGGAAGTATCATTATATGTAACGGCTTGTTGTAAGGCAGCCGCCGTAGTTGCAGCCTTGTCTGCAGCACTTTGCGCTTCAGAAACCCCAGTTACACTACTACCAGAGGTTGGGTTATTTTTGATATCATTAGCCGCACCCTCAATTGCTGAAATACCTTTACCGAATTGATCAAGCCCAGTTTCCAGCGTGTTTAACTGACTAGTAATATCGCCAACTCCACTGAGCGTTGTACTTAAACCAGCAAGCTCAGCTGACACTTCATCTGCCGCCGCTCCAAGCTTCGCAACATTACTAGATAAAGTTGTGGCCTGTTCAGATAAGGTCTTGGCCCCACTGTTCAAGTCACTAGACTTTCCACTCAAAGTAGATAGCCCTGAATTCAGGCTCTTACTACCATCAGCTAATTTAGTCACACCACTAGCCAACGACGTTGAACCCTTACCAAGCGTTTTAACACCTGAGTTCAACGTGTAGACCCCGTCGACATACTTGTAAGTCCCAGACTTTAATGAGCTTGCTCCACCAGCTAGCTTGGAAGTCCCTGCAGTCAACTGCGGCATTCCAGCACTTAACTTGCTGACACCGCCAGTATACTGATTAACCCCATTAGCATACTGTCCAACCCCACTGGTATACTTCGCCAGCCCAGATTGTAGCGTCTGTGACCCAGTCGACAACTTCTGAATCCCGGTAGCCAATGGCTTAACGGAAGTCTTCATTTGTTGTAAGCCATTGTTCAGCGTGTGGACCCCTGTCGTGTAGGTGTTCAGGCCATCCGTTAAGGTAACTGTCCCGTCCTTTAACTTGGCGGAACCCTTGGCAGCCTTGTCCATCCCTTGACCGACAGCGTAGATTTGCTTGAAGGTTGCTTGGGCGTAAGCCTTCGTCACCTTAGCACGAATTTCGCTATCCAGCTTGGATGAACCCACTTCACTCATGACTTGGGCAATGTAGTTGGCAGAACCGTTTGTCTTGTAGGTAAACGTCATCTTCTTGGGGTTCTTGTTCAGCGCCGTTGCGGCGTTGGCAGAGAAGTTCTTGGGAATCGTGATCACCGTGTAGTACTTGTGATGCTTCAACCCATCGGCCGCCGTCTTAGCGGACACGAACTTCCAACCCAATTGTTTGTTCTTCTTCAAATTGGTAATCGTTTGATCCCCAACGTTTAGCTTCTGGCCCTGGTAAGTCACCGGTTTATCCTGGTTGACCACCGCAACGGGCAGTTCGCCGGTCTCCCCATACGGGTCCCAGACCGACTTCAGAAAGAAGATACTGTAGAGGAATGGAATAAACATAATGGCAAGAACGGAGATTAAAATCAACCGATTATGCCGAATGTAATTCCATTCGCCTTTAATCATATTCACAAATGCCAACTCCCTTTATCCTCAAAATTGCTTTAAAATTGCGCGTTTTCAGCTAATAATAAAAGTATCTTCGCACATTAATGCTTGACTTGTCAAAAATACAACACGCCATCGACAATCTTTAGAAATCGTCACCAATCCTATAAAGTCAACGTTCAAGCGTCCTCACATATAATAAATTAAATTTCACTGAGCACAACGTTCAGGTAATTTCCTAACGATATGCCTAATTGTAGCGGGCCTAAACGGCAACCGCCTTGACCGAAATCAAGTTGAATGGCGCTATTAACCATGATAACCGAAAATAGCCCAACCGGCACAACTATTTTGCCGAAACTTGTGAAATTCGCCGCCACATAAAAAGTCGCCCACCCACCGGCAAGCGACCCTTTAATCTCTTCATTTAGAATAAAGCCACAATTGACCGCCACATCCGGACGAAGACGTTCGCCTTCTCAACGGACTGCATTACCTTCAATGGCACCTTAGTCGTCTTGGTATTGCCCAAGAAGCCTAACTGGTCGCCCTTCAAAGAAATATTGGCTGTCCCAATCGTTGCGTTCTTAGTCACAGGTGCTTCCAAGTCACCCTTGTTGCTGTACTTGGACTTCAACTGCGTCTTAGCAGAAACGTTGCTAGCAACTTGGTCATCGCGAATCCACAGCTTAACGTCTTGACCCAGCGCCGTCTTAGCGGTCTTAGCCTTGGCATCGTGAGTCGTAACCGTCTTAGCACCCTTGATCTGCGTGCCAGCCTTATAGCTGACCGTCTTGAAGTTGTTGTAGACGTAAGACATCATCTTTTGCGTTTGTTGGAAACGGGAAGCATCGGTCTCCGACTTATGAGCCGCGTGCAACACGACCGTCACGATTCGGTTACCATCGTTGTTAGCCGTCCCGGTAAAGTTCGCACCGGCAGCGTCAGACGTCCCAGTCTTCAAGCCGTCCACGTGGAGTTTAGAATAAGAAGCGGACAAGCCCTTCAACATCCAGTTCCAGTTATCCATCTTGGTGGCGTCGTTCGTGCCCTTTTCAAACCACATTTTCTTAATGCTCGTTGTCTGTAAGACTTCTGGGTACTTGTCCAACAGCGCAACCGCTAGCTTAGCTTGGTCAGCCGCAGACCATTCGTTTTCGGCAGACCCCTTAACATTACTGTAACCGAGATTCCCAACTTGCTTGTTGGTCAGCCCACAGGCATTGTAGATCTTAACGTCCGTCATCCCCAACTTCTTAGCTTGCGCCTTCATCTGGGTCACAAACGCGTGGGGTGAACCCGCCACAGCGACCCCCAGAGCTTCCACAGCCCCGTTGGCCGAGTAGATCAAGGATGCTTGATACAGGGACTTAACCGTGTACTTGTGACCCGCCCGCAACGGGACGTTGGACAAATCTGTATTTTGGGCAACCTTGGCGATATCCTTACTGATGGTAATCTTTTGGTCCCACTTTAACTTGCCTGACTTGATGGCATCTAGCACCATGTAGATCGACAACAGCTTGGTCATCGACGCAACGGGCAATGTTTGGTCAGCATTCTTGTTGTACAAGATCTGACCGGTCTTGGCGTCGACCGCAATACCGGCCTTGGCCTTCAAGTTAACCGTGGTGCTGTTACTGTTGGTTGCGGCCTGAGCCGTAACCGGTGCATTCAAACTACTGATACCACCAGTGACCAGCGTTACCGCAGTCACCAGCCCAATAACGAGTTGCCGTAATCGTTTCATCATTAAAATCAAAACTCCTCTATCTTATGTAAGGCCAGAAACGGCCCTTGTTTTTTATGTCAAATTTAGCAATGTCATACTTAGCTTACTGTTCCCGGCGTCTTCAAACGCTGCGGAATGGCCAGCGGCTGGTCGTGCTTGACCGGTAAGTGAATCACGAAGCTGGTCAACGCATCGTCCGACTCCACGTAGATGTACCCGCCGTGAAGGGCCACGATACTCTGGGCAATGGCCAGGCCCAGTCCGGTTCCACCAGTCTCTTTGGAGCGTGACTCCTCAACCCGGTAGAACCGCTCGAAGATCATGTTCAATGACTCTTTAGGAATCTTTGGTCCATCGTTGGTCACGCGAACCTCTAATTCAGTGGAACTGATCTGGTTAGCGACTAAATTGATGTGCTTCCCGCCATCGCCGTACTTCAAGGCATTGGCAACTAAATTATTGAAGACCCGCACCAATTTCTCGGGGTCGGCCTCCATCATCATCGTTTCCGATGAATTCTCGGCACCAATCGTCATGCCCTTCTTCTGGGCCTCCAGTTCAAAGCTGGCACCCAATTGCTCGAGCATCGCTGCCAAGTTGATGTTGGTTAAACTCAGCGGCGTATCCGTCTGCCGGACCTTGGTGTACTCGAAGAGGTCATCCACCAAGGATTTCATCTGTTTAGACTTCAAAAATGCCGTGTGCGTGTACTTAAGGAGGTCATCCTCACTGTGGTACTGTTTATCCTCAATCAGCCCCAAATAGCCGATAATCGATGTTAACGGCGTTCGAATGTCGTGACTGACGTTGGTGATCAGCTCATCCTTGGATTTCTCAATGGCCCGTTCCTCATTCATCGAATTGATGACGGAATCGACCAGTGCGTTAACGGAATCCACGACCCGCTGAACGTCACCACTGACCCGAAACGGAATCCGGTGGTCGAAGTGACCGCTGGCAATGTAGTGCAGTTCATCAATGATGTGCCACAATTGCATCTGCCGGTACCGCCGAATCAGCCGCCACCAGACGACCCAGGTATCGGCCACCAGCATCAGACCAATGAACAGGTTCTCCCAGCTCCAAAGTTGAAAGTGGTTAGGCCCCAAGACGACAGACCGTTTGATGATGAAGATGCCATCACGCAAACCAGGATTACTCTCGATGGCCTGCACGATCAGTACCAGTAAGGCCAAGTTCAGCATCAGCAGGAGGATAACGGTTACGACCCCTTCCATGAACAGCGCACTCTTCTCGCGCGTGGTTAGCTTCATGGTTGGGCCTCCCAGATATTAAATTGGTAATTGTTGATTAAGTCCATGTTGCGCTCCTACTCTTCTGGTTACGGTTGGGATTGTGGCGCCCGGCTTGACGGGTTCGGTAACTGGTTGGGATTGCGGTTGAGATTGTTTGAATCGCGATTGCGCAGTGATCAAATTTTCTCAACCCACTTGTCCGTTCATTTTAGATTGCCGAAACGTGTTCCGCGAGGCCAAAAATACAAGCCCGGGATTTTCACCCTAGCGACGTTAATGCTCACTAACTCCCGCCTGCTTCCACACTCTTTTCCGCTCCACACTCTTTAACGGGACTCGATCTTATACCCGACGCCCCAAACAGTCTGGATGACCTTTTCGCCGTTGGTGGCGTCTTCGATCTTATCCCGTAAGTGACTGACGTGGACCATGACGGTCTTGGCCGACACAATACTTTCCTGACGCCATACCCGTTCGAAGATTTCGTCCGCTGAGAAGACGCGGTTAGGGTGGCTAGCCAGTAAGTAGAGAATCCCGAATTCCAAGGCGGTCAGAGAAACTGTCTTGCCGGCAATCGTCTTGACTTCGTGAGAATCCTTGTTGATGGTCAGCGTCCCAATATCCAAGATATCCGGGCTGTCATCGGTCACTTGGTCTTGGCTCCGCCGCAACAGTGACTTGACCCGTGCCATAACCTCTAAGGGGTTAAATGGCTTGGTGACATAATCATCGGCACCAGAAATCAACCCTTGAATCTTATCCATGTCGCCAGTCTTCGCTGACAGAATCAGGATGGGAATCTGAGAGTCTTTCCGAACTTCCTTCATGACTTCGATCCCGCTCATTTCAGGCATCATGATGTCTAAGATCATCAAAGCAATGTCCGGCGTGGTGTGGAGCTTGGTCAAGGCTTCCTTCCCATCGTAAGCCGTGATGGGTTCGTAACCTTCATTTTTAATGTAGATTTCAAGTAATTGTGCAATTTCTTTATCGTCATCGACAACTAAAATTTTCATGTGGTCTATTCTCCTTTAATCACTAGGCTAATTCACTAGCGGTCCTGCCCCGTAGGTTTAAGTCTATTCTAACAAATAACCTGGGCCAAGCGACCGGAAAACCCGAACCTTTAGCCGGGCGTAAGGCACTTAACCATTCCTTAATCTTACACTATTTTCGAGTGACTCGCCAACCCAACAGTTAAGGTTCAATTAAGCCGAAATCATGACTTAGGTATAGGTATAGTCGCTACCACTAACCAGCCTAACCATAAATATCGCGTCGATGACCAATTGACAGCGTCAAAACAACCAGCTTATCAGCTTGCAGCTCACAAATAATTCGGTAGTCGCCCACCCGATAGCGCCATAATCCAGCAAGATTGGCCGCCAACACCTTACCCTTGGCAGTCGGGTCGACAATCCCATCAATATCTGCATAGAGCCACCGCGAAATAATCATGGCCTGATGTTTATCCATTTTGCGCAGTTGCTTAACGGCGTCATGGCTGAATTCCAAACGATAGCTCATTCCTTGAACCCACCGAACTCGTCGATGACCTCCTGCATAGAGACCGACTTCTGACCACTCTCCTGGTAGTGCTTGTACGCCGCTTCGGCCATCAAGGTATCGTATTTGTCCTCTAACTGTTCCATCGAATACTTCTTAACCAGATCAGATAGCGATGTGCCATAGAACTCTGCCATATGGGTCAGCCAGTCCTTCTCAGCCTCACTCACTCGAATTGAAATCATTGCCATTAGTCTTCACCTCATTTGTATTACATTGTATTACATCACTTGAACAAAAACCTAGGGGATTGCTCAAAAAAAGCCAACTCCATGTATCGAGTTAGCTTTTCCCAGTCATAATTTATTTGTAATTAGGTGCGGCCTTCGTGATCTGAACGTCATGTGGATGAGATTCAATCAGCCCGGCGTTAGAGATCCGGACGAATTGGGCGTTGTCGATCAGGCTCTGCACGTTGGCACTCCCGGTGTAACCCATGCCGGAACGTAAGCCACCTACCATTTGGAAGATGATGTCGTTCACGCTACCCTTGTATTCCACGCGGGCTTCAATACCTTCTGGTACCAGCTTGTTGGCTTCGTTGACGCCACCTTGGAAGTAACGGTCGGCAGAACCATGAGACATGGAAGCCAGACTTCCCATCCCCCGGTAAGTCTTGTACTTCTTGCCACCGTCTTCGATGATGTCGCCAGGCGCTTCATCGGTCCCGGACAACATGGAGCCAAACATCACGGCGTTACCACCAGCGGCCAAGGCCTTCACGATGTCACCGGAGTACTTGATTCCCCCATCGGCAATGATTGGCTTGCCAAATTCACGGGCCACGTTGGCAGCGTCATAGATGGCGGTAATCTGCGGAACACCGACACCGGCAACCACCCGCGTCGTGCAGATGGAACCAGGACCGATACCGACTTTAACGACGTCGACGCCGGCTTCAAACAGGGCCCGCGTCCCTTCGCCCGTAGCAACGTTACCAGCAATCAGCGTCGCATCTGGGAACTGTTGGCGAATCTCGGCAACTTTGCGGAGCACCCCAGCGGAGTGACCGTGCGCCGTATCAATGATGATGGCGTCGGCACCGGCCTTGAGTAAGGCGTCGGCCCGGTCAAATGTGTCGGAGGTCACCCCAACGGCAGCGGCGACCAGCAAGTGATTGTTGGCGTCAACGGCAGCGTTAGGATACTGGTCAGCATCGTTAGCAATCGCCTTCACGTCGGCAACCATTTTGGCTTGTGATTCGGCGCTCATGTTTTTGTGGATGACCCCGAGACCCCCGTTACGGGCCATGGTCGTGGCCATCGTGGTCTCGGTGACCGTATCCATCGAGGCACTTAAGAACGGAACGTTCAGCTTCAAGTTTGGCGCTAATTGGACACTCAGATCAACTTCATTCGGTAAAACGTGGCTTTCTGCGGGTATTAACAAAACATCATCAAATGTGATTCCTTCTTTAGCAAACTTCGTGTCCCAATTAGACATAGTTGATATCGCTCCTCTTTAATTTAGTCTCAGGCTCGGTTAGGAATCCTGGGAGATATTGTTTCTAAATTTACCAGTCTAGGCCACTCAGGTCAAGGACTCTCACCGAACTATCATACTTCAATCGAATCCACCGAGTAAATTAACGAGGCGCTAAACAACTATTTATCTAACTGGTTTCCACATTCTACGAGTCATCATTTCCGTTGATACAGCCAATAAGTCACGTTAACCCCTTCAAAGACCTGCGTATGCTGTGTGACACAGCGGTAATGGCGTTTCAAGTCCTTTGTCAGCTTGCTGGTGCCCGGATTCAAGTTACCACTGGTAATTCGGCCACTCCCGCCCTGCCACTGCTTGACGGTCTTGCCAGCCGGCGTATTGAGGACGACCCATTCCACCTGATGCTGGCGAATCACATTGCGCTGTGATTGGAGAATCTGAGGGGCCGCACTCTGTGGAATATTATAGTTCTGGAAGAAATACGTATTCGGTATGGCCCCAGATGCCGTATAGAAGCCCATGTCGATTGATCCATAATTCAACAGCGTCAGCCGCGTGCCAGCTGGCGTGCGTCGCCGCATGAGTCGACCGAAGTCAATCTGAGCAGGCTGTTGTGGCTTTGTCGTCTGTTTTTCTGTGATTGATGTATTGTTCGGGAAAACTTTTGAATTGGTCACGTTATTGTTGACCCCCAGCACCAGAAACAGGCTCAGTAACAACGTCACCAGGATGGGAAACGGCGCATCCCCTGTCGGCAACGACACGTGTCTGAAGAAAATTTGGCAGAAGTACACGAACGGTAGAACGAAAAAACCAAAGTAAATCAACTGGTAGTACTGGTAGACCGCACCCGCCTGGTAGCCGTAGAGTGCCAGCAAGTCACAACCCAGGGCACTCGCCAGATACAGCCCCCGACTGAAGTTGTTGGTGAAAATGCCGCGCTGAAAAATTACAACCAGTGTCCCCACGACGCCCAGCAGAAAGAACAGCACGTTGCCCCAGTAGAACTGCGAGACCAGTGTGGCCGACTGGACCAGATTAGCAAAAGCCGCCACTGAAGAGGTCAGGTAAACTTTAGTATTGAATAGAATATATACGTTAATAAAGGCTTGTAACGATCCGGTCATCAAGAAGTAGATCAACCAAGGCAAAGTTGCCAGTAGAAAGCCTCCGGCACTCCACCCAATGACGCGTCCCAGTCGCCGCCACTGACGCTTGACCAGTAGCCGACCCACAACCACCAGATAGAACACGATCCAGGCGCCTAGCAGCGTGTATTTCGAGAGAAAAACAATACCGACCAGTGCCCCCTGTGCAAAGTACCACCAGTGGCTGACACGAAAGTCGCGCCGGTCTAGCAATACCATCAAGTAAATCAGGGAGAGCAACAATGGTAGCGTAAAGAATTCCACCGTGTCGCCGTAATCGTAGTACGGGTGGTACAGGAATAATAGCGGAGAAAGTAAGGCTGTCAGGAGGGCCGGTAACTCACTGGCGTTTAACAACTTGGCTAACTTATACACGAAAAACATGGCGGCGGTAACCGTGGCAATCTCTACCAGAAAAATCAGTAGAAAACTTCGCGATGAAACTAGGTAGGCCAAGCCGTGGAGAAAGTACACGTAAGGGCCTTTCTGCTCGAAAATATCCTTATACGGGACGATGCCATGCATCATGGCTTTGCCCACCGTGAAGAAGGCGTTGTTGTCCGGCGAGGTATCGAAGTAAAAAGCCGGCGACGTGTAGGAACAAAACGTCATGATAAACGCGCCAACGATGGCTAGCAGCCCCAACGACTGACAGTCCGGACTGCGCAATTTCAAGCGGATTCGCTGCAACATGGTGACCCCTCCTCATTAATTCGGTGAATAATCAATCTGAGTGGATAAGAAAAGGCGTGGTTGCCCACGCCCTTTCTCTGCGTTAAGTAGTCGCTGCATCGCCCGATAGCTTCAAGAAGATTTCCAAGCAATGGCACCCCTGAAACACTATCGGTCTGGCTGCGATCCAACGCCACTTCAACTCATGCTGTCAGTCTACGCACTTACGCTACCTACGAACAGTAAACGCACTTTATTTGTAAATGTAGTAGCGAATCTCGTAAGGCTTGTAGCCCTTTTGGTAAACAGCAAAGTGGAAGTACTTGCCGCCTTCGTCCAGCTTCTTAGCTTGCTTCTTGGACAGCTTGATGTCGAACCGGCCGTTCTTGGCAACACGGAACTTCTTGACTTCCTTGCCCTTGCGGTTGTAAAGGTAAACTTCTTCACCCTTCTTACCCTTTTGGAACAAGATCTCGCGGGCGTCCTTCCGATAGTGCAGGCGACCCCGTAACTTCTTGTCAGCTGCGACTCTCTTTTCGCGCTTAGCTAACTTCTTCGCCAACTTTCTTGCTGGCTTCTTAGCCGGTTTCTTGGCAGGTTTTTCTGCCGGTTGCTGACTACTGCTTTCAGCAGAGCTGATTTCGGCCGCGCCCCCAGCATCGCTAGACCCCATGGCTGGCCCAATCAACGCGCTACCGGCATTGCTACTGCCACTCGCGGCATCGGCGTCGCTCCCATCGGCGTTAGCGTTGGTCGCAATGGCCCCAGCAGCGAACAGTGCAGCAACTAATCCCAGTACGTACCCAAAGATTTTTTTCATAAAAAATCCTCCCCACGAAAATGAAATTTTTCATCAAGCCACTAACTGGCTCAACTACTTGATAGCATCATAGGTCATTCATGAATGGACAACAAGCCATAGAATTTAGCGACTTAGCGGCGAAATAAAATCAGCGGGATTGGCGATGATTACCGCGGAACTTGTCTCGTACCAACCAGGTTGTGAGCGAATAATGACCATGGCTCGCTGGTTATCGCCTGCGGCTGCTGGGATTCTGCCACTGCGGAGACCTGTCCAATCCAAAGTACGGTCTTGGACTTCCCCCATCTAAACTAGCTTTCCACTTCACGGACTTATCCACAACATCAAATAACCGCCAACAGATCACAAAAGGTCCCATCCAGCAGTTACCACAAAGGCAACAACCGGACAGGACCTTACTTTAATATCAATCTTAACGATTACTTCGGGTTAACTACGCCAGATTCAGCAACCGGCAGAGCCGGAGGGAACTAGGGATGGCGCCAGCCGTGGCAGTGGTGTTAATTGGCGTTTTCCAGCCGATTTACAGCACGGGACGCCTTGGAGACACGCGATTGGGGCGTGGCTTCGAGGCGAGCCCGCAGACCGCGCTTTGGCTGCGGACGGTCCCCACAGCGGCAAAATCCCTGATTCCCGCAGGCGGCGCCAGTCTAACCTAGGCGATTAACCGAAGAAACCACCGTTGATCTTGTAAGTCCGCCGTAACCAGAACATCCCTGCGATGGAGACTAGGCCCAAGATAATACTTGGCCATGGCATCAGGATTGGGTTGACGACACCTGGCAGCATTTGTGCCAAGTAGAACAACGCCATCCAAACCAGGAACCCGACTAAGACAATCAGGGCCCGCAAGAACCCATTCAGCGTGTGCTTGATCTTAGGACTGAATAACCGTGGCATGATTGGCAGGATGAACCCAGCAATCAGCGCACTGACAGTGATGGCCGTGATCCCAACGGGACGGCTAGTCGTCATCAGTTTTGGTGAGAAGAGGTACATGATCCCAAACATCAAGTTAAAGATCATGAAGAACGTCAGGGAGTTGTAGATCATGTTTGGCCAGTAGTTGCGCCCAAACAATTCATTATCCGGCCGCGTTGGCCCTTCAACAACTTCCTTAACTCGTGCTTCGATACCACCGTAAGTATTCTTACCGGTCTTCCCACTCTTTTGGCCCTCGACCAGTTCATTAACCATGTCTTGGACGGCCTGAGCCTTCTTTTCTGGCGTGAGCTTGGTCTTTTCGAGTTCCTTGTTGAAGCGGTACATGTATTCGGCGTTACGCTTGGTCAACCCAATGTTGTCAAACGCTGCCCGTTCATTCACAGCAACGTTATTACGCTTCTGATGAACGCCCGCGTTCCGCGGAGTTTGCTTGTTATCACTCATCTACTTCTGTTCCCTTCTAAACGTTGAAACGGAATTCGACGATGTCGCCGTCTTCCATCACGTAGTCTTTACCTTCGACCCGCAGCTTACCAGCTTCCTTAACGGCAGCTTCGGTCTTGAATTGGTCTAAGTCGTCAAACGCCATCACTTCAGCCCGGATGAATCCACGTTCGAAGTCGGAGTGAATGATCCCAGCAGCTTGTGGTGCCTTGGTGCCCGTCTTGTAGGTCCAAGCACGCGTTTCCTTACCACCAGCCGTGAAGAATGTCTCCAGACCTAATAAGTGGTATGAGGCCCGAATCAACCGGTTCAGCCCAGGTTCTTCTACCCCTTCAGCTTCCAAGAAGTCTTGCTTTTCGTCATCATCCAACTCAGCTATTTCTTCTTCGGCTTCGGCGGCAACGGCAATGGCTTCGGCGCCTTCCTTGGCGGCGTAGTCCTGAATCAACTTGAAGTACTTGGAGTCTTCAGGATCAGCCATGTCGTCTTCGGCAATATTAGCCACGTACAGGACTGGCTTAGACGTTAATAAGAAGAGGCCCTTAACGATCTTGGTCTCGTCTTCGTCAAAGTCGATGGTTCGAACGGCACCACCGTCTTCAAGGACGGGCTTGATCTTCGTCAAGACAGCTAATTCTTCCTTAGCTTCCTTATCGCTCCCCTTAGCAGCCCGTTCAACCTTGGCCAACCGCTTGTTAACGGCTTCCAAGTCGGACAAACCAAGTTCCAAGTTGATTGTTTCGATATCATCGATTGGGTCGATCTTCCCGGAAACGTGGGTGATGTTGTCGTCATCAAATGCCCGCACAACGTGGACAATGGCGTCGACTTGGCGAATGTTTTCCAGGAACTTGTTTCCCAGACCTTCACCCTTGCTGGCACCCTTAACGATCCCGGCAATATCGGTAAATTCAAAGGTCGTTGGCACAACCTTCTTGGCTGGAATTAATTCCTGAATCCGGTCGAGACGGCTATCTGGAACTTCCACCATCCCCACGTTTGGGTCAATCGTCGCAAACGGGTAGTTCGCCATTTCGGCACCCGCCTTGGTAATCGCGTTAAATAAAGTTGACTTCCCGACGTTCGGCAGGCCAACGATCCCTGCAGTTAATGACATAGCAATTATTCACTCTTTCCATTATCGGTGTCGGTCTTACGAACCAATACATTTTTTAGTTTCTTTTCAAACTCGCGCCGTGACAGCATCACAACGTGGCCACAATTTGTACACTTGATTTTAATATCGGCACCCATCCGGGTAATTTCCCAACGGTTAGTCCCGCATGGATGTGGCTTCTTCATTTCCACCAAATCGCCTAAATCATACATACTTTGGCCTCCCTAGCTTAATCCGACTGGATATTCAACAGGTCCAAGATGCGGTTCAAGTCGTCGTTCGAGAGATACTCGATCTCGATGCGACCTTGATGGTCATCGCCGTTGCCTTCGTTGATGGAAACCTGCGTACCAAAGCGTTCTTGGAGCTGGTTTTCCGTTGATCGCAGGAATGGCGACTTCTTCTTGGCGGGCTTCTTAGCCAGCTTCTTAGCTGCGCCATTCAGCTTGCTAACTTCCGCCTCCAGCGTCCGCACGGTCATGCCATCGGTAACTGCCTTCTTGGCTAAGGCCACTAACTTGGTCTTATCCTTCAGGGACAGCAACGTCCGGGCTTGGCCCATTGACAGCTCGTTCTTTTGCAACATGTCTTTGACCGCCTTAGGCAGCCCAAGCAAACGCAAATAGTTGGCGATGTACGGCCGACTCTTGCCTAGCCGTTCGGAAACCTGCGCCTGCGTCAAGGTGAGCTTGGTCATCAAGGTATCGTAGGCTTCGGCCTCTTCAAGTGGTGTCAGATCTTCACGTTGGAGGTTTTCCAACACAGCGATCTCCATCATCTGTTCTTCGGTAATGTCTCTAACAATCGCGGGAATCGTCTCCTTACCAGCTAATTTGGAAGCCCGGAAACGCCGTTCACCCGCAAGAATCTCGTAACGGTTGGCCCGCTTATCCGGTTGACGCACAATAATCGGCTGGAAGACCCCCGTCTTTTCGATGGAAGCCGCTAAGTCGTTTAATCCCTTATGATCGAACTTCTGCCGTGGTTGGTACGGGTTGGGGCGAATATCGGTCAGGGTCAGATCCACGACCGTTTCTTCGCCAGCATCCACGCCATTCTCAGCAAACAGCGCGTCGATTCCACGCCCTAAACTTTTCTCTTTCTTACTTGCCATGGGCAGCTAGCACTTCCTTTGCGAGTTCAGTGTATACCTCAGCACCTTTGGACTTTGGTGCGTAATCAATAATCGGCATCCCGTGACTGGGCGCCTCCGCCAATTGGACATTCCGCGGAATAATCGTGGCGTAAACCTTGTTTTGGAAATACTTCTTTACTTCTTCGTTGACCTGTTTTCCCAGATTAGTCCGGGCATCGTAGAGGGTTAATAGGACCCCTTCGATCTTCAGGTCGCGGTTAAAGTGTTTCTGAACCAACTTGACCGTGTTCAACAACTGCGTCAGTCCTTCCAGCGCATAGTACTCACTCTGCACAGGAATCAGGATCGAGTTAGCTGCGGTAAACGCGTTGATGGTCAGGAGTCCCAGCGAAGGGGGACAGTCGATCAAAATATAATCGTAATTGTCTCGAATCTCATCCAGGGCATCCTTCAGCCGGGTTTCACGCGCCATCATTGGCGTGAGCTCAATTTCGGCTCCGGAAAGCTGAATCGTTGCGGGAACGATGTCCAACCCTGGATGTTCAGTATGCAAAATCGCGTCGTCAATCGGTGTCTCGTTAACCAAAACATCGTAAACTTCACGTTCAATGGTGGCCTTTTGAATGCCGACCCCGCTGGTAGCGTTGCCTTGGGCATCCGTATCGACCAGCAAGACTTTTTGGCCCGCTGATGCCAATGCGGCGCCTAAATTAACGCCAGTCGTGGTCTTACCCACGCCACCTTTTTGGTTGGCTAATGCGATGATATAGCCCATATGTCGTTCCACCTCTAGCTTTCTTTGGGAATGTCAATGATGATGCGGTAACTATCTGCGGTTTCTTCTTCCTTGGTCGTCAGTGCCATCCCAGCATCGGTGACCATCTTCACAGAGTGACGAATCGTGTTGACTGCCACCCGCGTATCACCAGACACGCTTTGTTTGGTGACTTTGCGCCGTCGCTTCGGTTGTTTCTGTTTGGCGATCAGCGCTTCGGTCTCCTTGACGGTCAACTGATTAGCTGCTATCTGCTTCAGCATCGCCGGCTGATCGTCAATCGCCAGGGCGAGCAAGGCCCGTCCATGGCGTTCGGTGATCTGTCGGTTCAAGATGGCATTGCGAACCGGTTCCGCCAGCTTCAGCAAGCGTAACTTGTTGGCAACGAAGCCCTGACTCTTCCCAATCCCCTCGGCGAGTTGGGCCTGGGTCATATGATTGAGCGTCATCAGTTGCTGGTAAGCGTGCGCTTCTTCAATGGCGGATAATCCCTCCCGTTGGAGGTTTTCAATCAGTGCCATGGAAGCCGTCTCGTCATCGCTCATTTCTTCTACGATGGCCGGCACTTCGGTCCATTTCAGACTATTGACCGCCCGAAACCGCCGTTCGCCGGCAATGATCTCGTAGTGGTCAGTCTCGTACTGTCGGAGCACGATAGGTTGCAGGAGCCCGTGTTCTTCAATGGTCTGGGCCAGTTCGCTGATGGCCGTGGGATCAAACCGTTGTCGCGGCTGAAACCGGTTGGGAATGATCTGGGCAACCGGAATCATCACCACGTTTTGTTTCACGGGATGTGACGGCTGCGTGGCCTTTTCCCGATTATTTCCAAATAATGAAAATGGCAATTATCTTACCCCCATCCCATTAATCTTCTAACGGTTCTTTGTTCGGCGTTCCCGCTTTACGGGGGTAACGCTTGGGTGTGTGCTTGACCTTGTCGATGACCACAATGTGGCGTTGGTCGTGGCTGACCGGTAACTCGAAGGCGTAGTCGGCAGCAAGCTGACCACCTAACGTCGTAATTGCCGATTGACTCACGGCCAATTCGTCAGCGGTAGCCGCGGCCTTCAGCGCAACGAATTGCCCACCGACTTTAGCCAATGGCAGGCACAGTTCACTGAGGACGGACATCCGGGCAACGGCCCGTGCCAAGACTAAGTCGTAACCTTCACGGTTGGCCGCACGCTTACCACCGAATTCTTCGGCCCGCGCGTGATGGAAAGCCACCCCGGTCAAGTTGAGCTTGGCAGCGAGTTCATTTAAGAAGGTGATCCGCTTGTTCAGCGAGTCCACGATGCTGATCTGTAACTGTGGAAAGACGATCTTCAACGGAATCGACGGAAAGCCAGCACCTGCGCCGACATCGACGACCGTTAGAGGTTCCGTTCGCATCGCTGGCACGTAAAAAGCGGGCGTCAGTGAGTCGTAAAAATGTTTCAGGTAGACATCTGGCTCCGCGGTAATGGTTGTTAAATTTACGTGTTCGTTGGTCGCAACTAAGAACTCAAAGTACGTCGCAAATTGCTGTTCCTGTGTTGCGGTTAATTCAATGCCTTGCGTGACTAGCGCGGCACGAAACTCTTCTGGATTCATACACTATCTCCCAGTTCACTTCTGTGAAACACAATTGTTTCACGTTTGATTATACTTTACCTTACTTACAAACGAAACGCAACCGAACTGCCAGGCAAAACTGCCAGCTGGTGGTCGCCTCGTTATCACGTCGTTTCCTATTATACCGAAAATCCGGTTCACATGAAACGCCTATCGCTGGGAAAATAATGAGAGGGGTGATTCCCGCCGTCTAGCTGGGAATCACCCCTCCTGAAAAGTCAGATTAAAGTTGTACCTTGAGAACGACCACTTATTGTCATGACAAAAATGGACCGTTGACTGTCCGCCGGGTCCCGGTCAATCGGGGGCGATGCTTGGCAAAACCCGTGTTGCCCACCGCGATGGTGTCGATGACGGCCTGCCCCAAGTACAACGGATGATTCGTCACACTCGCCATCCCCCGTTGAATCGTGATGACGTTGTAGTTAATCGCGTCATGAACCTCATGATAGTGTGGATCCTGACAATTGATGTAGGTGGTTGCCGAACCCACAGTCGTCACGGGAATCGTGTTGTCGACCAAGTAACTGGCTCCAAAATGTAAATGGCCGGTAAAGATGCCACCAATGTTGTGTCCGTGAAGAATCGACAAGAGTTCCCGGTTGTTCTGCAGTAAGGCGTAGCGCATCGACCGTAATGCTGGCGCGTCAAGCGGATGGTGAAGAAAGATAAAGGCCCGCCGCCGCGGCGCAATGTGCAAATTCTTATTTAACCAGTCCAACTGCTCCCGGTCCAGCCAGCCGGCTTCCTTGGTCGTCTCCCATTTGGAATCTAGAAAGTAAAAATCCATATTCTGATACATCTGTTTATACGCATAGTACGGCTGATGCGACTGTGATAGATAGCCGGCATTGAAGGCTTCCCGATCATCCTGATCACCGAGAATCACCTGGATTGGCGCCTGTAATCGCTCGGCCTGCTCGCTTAAGTATGCGCGCAGCTTCGCATAATCTTGGCCGGTGCCATCCTGCATCAGATCTCCCCCGATAACGATGAGGTCCGGCGCAATCTGATGTGTCAAAACATCGTCAAAAATCTGCTGGAGCTTCTCAATGGGTGGTACTTGCTGATGATACTGTGGTTCGACGGCGGCCGCGGTTAACTGCGGATCCGATAAATGCACAATGGTAAATTTGTTCATGGCCCCGTTGCTCCCCCCGAAATAAAGTTCGGTCGTTGAAAATACCTTCCCTGACGACCGTAATCCCTAAGCTAGTTCCAGCATAGCGAACTTATGTAAATAATCGGTATGGTCCATGTCAACATCGTGTAAAGTTTCCGCAGATGGTGAGCAATCTCGCGAAGGGGGTGAATGAAGTGGGGCATCATAACTTGCCAAGAACTGGTGTCCTATCCTAAGAGCAAAAAAATGCAGCGAACTTCACAGAATTCGCTGCACAATCAACCTTGCCGGCAAGACTAGTCACCGGCTAGTTATGACGTTCTGGTGGTCGGGAAAACCACAACATCGGTAACCAAGTAACAATCAGTATGATCAGCGTCTCAGTGTCTGTCGCGGACATACGACCATCCTCTTCCCCTTGATTTAATTCCATGATACCAAGCGTATGTATCGTTTTTGTATGGAAAGGCCCCTATTTTTGTAAAGGTTTGGTGACAACTGCCTGCCCTGGGTACGTCCCCGGTAAGCACCTAATAACTGACCG
>NZ_AZCZ01000024.1 GCF_001434055.1 Levilactobacillus parabrevis ATCC 53295
GAGGATAGGACGTTGCCACGCGATTTTTGGAGGATTAGCTCAGTTGGGAGAGCGTCTGCCTTACAAGCAGAGGGTCACAGGTTCGAGCCCTGTATCCTCCATATGAGCCGTTAGCTCAGTTGGTAGAGCATCTGACTTTTAATCAGAGGGTCGACAGTTCGAGCCTGTCACGGCTCATTCGTCTTCGGACGATGAGTAATTTGATACACATGATACTGACTATGCCGACTTAGCTCAGTTGGTAGAGCACCTGTCTTGTAAACAGGGGGTCGGAAGTTCGAATCTTCTAGTCGGCATTTAATTTTGCGGAAGTAGTTCAGTGGTAGAACATCACCTTGCCATGGTGGGGGTCGCGAGTTCGAATCTCGTCTTCCGCTTAGTACCGAAAGGTATTAAGCATCATTAGTAAGTAACGTTTTTTGCACCCATAGCGCAACTGGATAGAGTGTCTGACTACGAATCAGAAGGTTGTAGGTTCGACTCCTACTGGGTGCATTTTAACGGGAAGTAGCTCAGCTTGGTAGAGCACCTGGTTTGGGACCAGGGGGTCGCAGGTTCGAATCCTGTCTTCCCGATTAAATAAGAATATTTTATTTAACATTTCGCGGTGTAGCTCAGCTGGCTAGAGCGTTCGGTTCATACCCGAGAGGTCGAGGGTTCGATCCCCCCCGCCGCGATTTGGACTTGGACTGGACCTTTAGCTCAGTTGGTTAGAGCAAACGGCTCATAACCGTTCGGTCGTAGGTTCGAGTCCTACAAGGTCCATTACCAGAAGGACTATTGTATTGTTTTATGGAGGATTACCCAAGTCTGGCTGAAGGGAACGGTCTTGAAAACCGTCAGGTGAGTAAAATCACGCGAGAGTTCGAATCTCTCATCCTCCTTTGTTACTTTAATATTATCGCGGGATGGAGCAGTCTGGTAGCTCGTCGGGCTCATAACCCGAAGGTCGCAGGTTCAAACCCTGCTCCCGCAATTGGTCTGTTGGTCTAGTTGGTTAGGACGCCTCCCTGTCACGGAGGAGATCACGAGTTCGAGTCTCGTACAGACCGTTGTTATGCTCGTCAGCAGAGGATAGCAACCATAATTATCTAAATGGCAAATGGCTCGGTAGCTCAGTCGGTAGAGCAATGGATTGAAGCTCCATGTGTCGGCGGTTCGATTCCGTCCCGCGCCATTAAATATATCTCATTATATTGCGGGTATAGTTTAGTGGTAAAACCACAGCCTTCCAAGCTGTTGTCGCGAGTTCGATTCTCGTTACCCGCTTTATATGGGCCTATAGCTCAGCTGGTTTAGAGCGCACGCCTGATAAGCGTGAGGTCGATGGTTCGAGTCCATTTAGGCCCATTATGGAGAAGTACTCAAGTGGCTGAAGAGGTGCCCCTGCTAAGGGTATAGGTCGCGGAAGCGGCGCGAGAGTTCGAATCTCTCCTTCTCCGTTTAGTTATGACCCGTTGGTCAAGTGGTTTAAGACACCGCCCTTTCACGGCGGTAACATGGGTTCGAATCCCGTACGGGTCATTGTTACAAAATTTAATATTATCGCGGGATGGAGCAGTCTGGTAGCTCGTCGGGCTCATAACCCGAAGGTCGCAGGTTCAAACCCTGCTCCCGCAATAGGTCTGTTGGTCTAGTTGGTTAGGACGCCTCCCTGTCACGGAGGAGATCACGAGTTCGAGTCTCGTACAGACCGTTGTTATGCTCGTCAGCAGAGGATAGCAACCATAATTATCTAAATGGCAAATGGCTCGGTAGCTCAGTCGGTAGAGCAATGGATTGAAGCTCCATGTGTCGGCGGTTCGATTCCGTCCCGCGCCATTAAATATATCTCATTATATTGCGGGTATAGTTTAGTGGTAAAACCACAGCCTTCCAAGCTGTTGTCGCGAGTTCGATTCTCGTTACCCGCTTTATATGGGCCTATAGCTCAGCTGGTTTAGAGCGCACGCCTGATAAGCGTGAGGTCGATGGTTCGAGTCCATTTAGGCCCATTATGGAGAAGTACTCAAGTGGCTGAAGAGGTGCCCCTGCTAAGGGTATAGGTCGCGGAAGCGGCGCGAGAGTTCGAATCTCTCCTTCTCCGTTTAGTTATGACCCGTTGGTCAAGTGGTTTAAGACACCGCCCTTTCACGGCGGTAACATGGGTTCGAATCCCGTACGGGTCATTGTTACAAAATTTAATATTATCGCGGGATGGAGCAGTCTGGTAGCTCGTCGGGCTCATAACCCGAAGGTCGCAGGTTCAAACCCTGCTCCCGCAATATTTGGTCCGTTGGTCTAGTTGGTTAGGACGCCTCCCTGTCACGGAGGAGATCACGAGTTCGAGTCTCGTACGGACCGTGAACAAAGTCTTCCTTGTTGGGGAAGGCTTTTTTGCTACTTAAATAGAGCCATGAAGAAGGTGTCGTCATCCGTTGGGGTGGCGACACCTTTTGCGATACTAAGCTGTGGATGCGTGGAGGTAGTGGCGTAGACGTGAATCATGAGCATAGAGGTAGAGCCCTTTAACGCCACGTTTCATCAGGACGTTGATGGAGTTTAAGATCAGCTGTTGCTTAATTCGAGTGATTTCGGTTGGATCGGTTAAGTCGTCACGTTTCTTAAAGGCTTCGACATCAGTGTAACGATCGAGGTTAATCTGTAAACGGTCGTCCGTGTCTAGACTCACTGGGGGACCAAGAATGATTCCCACGTAGTTCAAGTCAAAGCCCTGACAGGTGTAAATGGAGCCAACTTCATTGATTGTTTGAGGCAATTCGGCCCAAGGGGTACTCGTATAGTTATATTGATCCCACGGTAAGCTGAACTTGCCCTCCGTGACGTAGTGCTTACCACCGTCCAGTGTCGAGGGGTAGCCTGAAGTGGCGACGATGCGCGAAAGACCAACCTCATTATTTCGTTGAACCACAGCCTGACGCATCTGCTCGGCGTCATCGAAGACACGTAGGTCATAGCCCGTCCCAACGTCTGTGGGTAACGGCCCAATACGTCGATGCGTGAAGTCGTTGATCCAGCGGACCAGGTCATCACTGGCCTGCATTCGAAATTGGTGGGTCAGGCGATACGTCGCGTGTGGGAAGGGGGCAACGAGTTGCGCTAAGTGTTGTTCCGTCCAAAAGCTCTTCATTCGTAACACCTGAGTCTCATCGAAGACGACAATGATCACCTTCGCTGTCGCTAGGAGTGAGCTGAGTTGATTGTTCCCATAGAAATTATTATAGTGATCGGCCTGTGATAGAAGCAGGTGGGCTTCGTCAATGACTAACACGTCAGGTTGTACCTGACCCTTGGCTATCTGATTGATCAGGGAGGTTGGCCGTTGGAAGTCCTTCTTTAGTAAGTGTGGGTGATTGCCCGCAATCTCACGGTATACTTTGAGAATTTCTGGGTGGTTGACCAGAAAGTAGTTCTTGGTGCCAGCGAGAGGAGAGGTTGTCTGTGTGCGCGCCGCAACTTGAAGCCGATTGAAGAGGTGAGACAGCACGACACTCTTGCCGGTTCCGGCATCTCCGTAAATGGTGAAAACGGCTGGTCCTGCCGTATTCAGGTGACTGGTCGTGAAGGTCAGAATCTGTTGAACAAGTTGCCCTTGCTCCGGTGTGAGTGGGAGGTCGGGTGAAATTTTAGCTGTTGCTGCATTGGTTGGCTGATTACGCAAACCATCGCCTACTTTCTAGAAAGGATGAATACGCCTATTGTAACGCGAAGTTTGGCCAAATGAAAAGCCCTCCATCAACTGAAGGGCTTACGTTAAGCGTGCTGTGAATCGTGTTTTTCTGGTGGTGCCATCTGGTAGGTGGCGGCGTGAAAGTTATTCAACGTCGTCGCGTACTTGGTGAATGGCGAGAATTTTGCGGATCGCCGCCAGATCATGAAGGCATCGCTGCTATCCCAGATGGTCAGCAGGACGTATTCACCGCTATTTTTAAATTTTGACAGGACCAGCATGGCTGTCATCCCATTAGGCAGAGGTTCGGCAGCGAGTTTGTTGACCTCGCCTTCGAGAACCTTGCCACTTTCAACATCCAGGGTGAAGTAGTTGAAACTGAAGAAGCCGTGCCAATTTGGCTGACCGTGTTCGCTCTTGACCTCGTAGTCCAGATGGCTGGTGAAGACACTCGACTGGTCCGAAATATCCAGTAATTGTAGATCTTTGGCCCCACCGGTAGCTGCTAACAGAACAAACTGGCGGTCCGGGTTGCGTTTCACAATTCTATCCAGCAGATCTCTACTCCCAAACGTTAAAGATAATTGATGAAGCATGCTCATCCCTCCTGACTTGGTTTCACTTCTATTATAAGGGTCTCACTGGCAAATGCGAAACGTTTACACTCTACGGCTGGCGCGCTACACTAGGAACAGAACAAAACGAGAGGATGATTCGATGCAATTGACTGTATTAGGCTGTTACGGGGGCTACCCACACAACGGTATCGGCACGAGTAGCTACTTGATCACGAGTGGAGATTACCATCTGCTGTTGGACTGTGGAAGTGGGGCGCTGTTGGCCTTGGAAAAGCAACTGAGTCCACTACAATTAAACGCGGTGCTACTGACGCACTACCACCACGATCATACGGCCGATCTGGGGGTCCTGCAGTATGAATGGCAGCTGGCCCAAGGGGATAAAGCGGAACCACGCTTACCTATCTATGGGCACACGGCCGATCCGTTGAATTTTGGTAGCCTGACTTGGCCCGATTCAACGGTTGGTAAAGCGTATAACCCAGCGCAAACGCTCAAATTAGGTCCGTTAACGGTCGACTTTCTGCCAACCCATCATCCAGTCCCAGCGTATGCGCCACGCATCACTGAGACGGCGACAGGGGCCACGTTGGCCTTTACGGCGGATACAGCGGCATTCGATGGCCTCACGGATTGGGCAAAATCGGCGGATGTTTTGCTGGCCGATACCAACTTCTATGCCAACCATCAGGGGACGGCCTGGCACCTGACGTCAACCCAAGCGGGTGAATTGGCCAAGCATGCTGGTGTCAAGCGGCTTCTGTTGACCCATTTACCACAAACTGGGAATCTGCAGCAATTAGCAGCAGAGGCCCAGGAAGCGGCTGGTGAGGCAATTCCAGTCGAAGTCGTTAAGCCTCAATCCATTTATAAAATCTAATAAGAATTATTCGTTAAAAATTAATTGCACATTAATTAATTATTGACATATGTGTTGATTACCGTCATTGTTTCTGGGATTAATATACAAATGGATAGATACTGTTAATTAGATTATTGCTGAAAAAGTCTTTCAATCCTTCTGAAATGCTGTATAATGAGTTTATTAAATCATTTATACAAGGCAAGGGAGGAAAAAGATTATGACAGTCACGCTCTACACATCACCCAGTTGTACATCTTGCCGCAAGGCTCGGATTTGGTTTGAAGAACATGGTATCGCGTATCGTGAACAGAATATCTTCTCCGAACCCTTAACCGTAGATCAGATTAAATCAATTCTGCGGCTGACCGAGGATGGTACCGAAGAGATTGTTTCTAAGCGTTCACGGGTGTATCAGAATTTAACGGTCGACTTAGACGACTTGCCGTTGCGGCAACTCTACGATTTAATTCGCAAGAATCCAGGAATTCTACGCCGACCGATCATGGTGGACGACAAGCGACTCCAAGTTGGCTTCAACGAAGAGGAAATTCGTCGTTTCCTGCCCCGTGAAGTTCGGGAATTAGAGCTCGCTCGGGCCCAACGATTAGTTAATGGTAACGAATAAGCTTAATTAGTTGCATCTAACTGGATTTGTGAGAGAATATTACTTGCAGTCCAGTTTTTTTGTTATCATTACTTTACAAGTAAAATAAAATGGCTAGAATGAGTAACAAGGACAATACCCAAACCCACGAGAAAGGGGTGTTATTCAATGGAAATGGAACGAATCAATGAAAACACGATTCGGGTGGTCATTGGCAACGATGATTTGAGCGAACGCGGTATTACCGTCTTGGATCTGTTGGGCAACCACAAACAAATCGAAGGCTTCTTCTATAGCATTTTGGAAGAGGTCGATATTGACCACCAATTTCAAGATAACGATGCGGTTACCTTCCAGGTACTACCAAATCGCAATGGTCTTGAATTGTTTATCAGTAAAAATGCGGATGAGGACGATGCTACGGATGTGAACGTCACGGACGCTAGTGTCGACAGCAATCACCCCGATCAAGTGTCGGACCAGATTAAGGCCCACTTGTTGGAAAAAGATGGGCAAAAGGATTTCTTCTCAAATTATAAGTCAACGACGACCAGCGGTGACTCGAACGACATCGAAGATTATTTGAACGATGACGGGCAACCTACGACAACGCGGGTGGTCCGGTTACACACGTTTGAGGACATGATTAGTCTGGCACGGGTACTGCATTTAGAAAATGCGGCGTCGAATCTGTATCAGTACAAAGGCGTCTACTATTTGGAATTGATTTTCTTCGTCAACGAGTCATCTCGCGAATCCATTAAGGATGAACTCTCGGTTGCGTACGAATATGGTGACAGCACCAAGGTTGCTCCGGACGTTTTGGCCGAACACGGGAAAATGATCATGGAACACAGTGCACTTGAACTGACGCGGTTCCACTTTTTAAGTGATTAGTCTGTATTGGGAACGCTAGACCTTCTGTAAGTCAGGAGGTTTAGCGTTTTTTTATTTGTCAGAAATCTCAGAGTACTTGACGTTACGGTCTCCTTAAAGTGGCTGATAATTGACTGGCGAGATTGAAATAAAAAATATTGAGATAGCTTGGGCGGCCTATAAATGCCGATACGTTAGGGGTACCCACTTATCACACTATAATTATTTTTATATTAGTACTGGAACTTTTTCGTTTCGATGCTATACTATATTTAACAATATAAGTTAACACTTGGTGGAATGATGATTACTGGATAGCCTAGTAAGTTAACCGGTAATACTAGCCATAATCATTTGGGGACTGTGGCAGATTAGCAAATCCATCACCCACCAAAATAATAAGAAATAAAAATGTTGAATGAGTCGCAAGTGGCGCATGGGGTTGACTAGGGTTGCGCCGAGAGTTTTGCCTGATGAGGGTCGGGTGAAGGGAGTCTTGATGATGAAGTTGAGAAGCAAAATGTTAACGGTTGCAGGAACCGTGCTGGCTGGAATTGGGCTGGGCGTTTTTTGGAATACGGTTGTAGGGGAAGCTTTTACGACAAGCATCGATTCCATAATGTCTTCGGAACCTAAAGGACTACACGTTAATGATCAAAATTATTTTACAATTCAAACGAAAATAGGTAATCCGGAGAGTGCGACAACTATTCCAAATGCTGCGAAAATTCAAGACGGACCGAACGGGGATGCTGTTCAGGTTTCTTCATTAGGACAACAGAACTCCGGGGGAGCAATTTGGTCAAAAGGTAAGACTTTCGATATGTATCAGAACCAACGGGCTTCGATGTGGGTTTATGTAAATGGTGGAGATGTCAACGATAAACCCGGGGAAGGGATGGCTTTTGCCATACAAAATAGTAGTGACTCTGCCTTTTCTGGAACTGGAGAGTCTTTAGGTGTTTGGGGGGTTGATCCTAAGTCAAATGACAACACGATTGCACAAACAGCGATTCAGCATAGTTGGGCAATTGAATTTGATACGAGGTTAAATCAAACGATGCCAGCTAGTAATCTAATTATTGCCGATACGACAGCCGATGCTTTTGATATTGGGACAGTGGATGATATAACTGGTAACAATACTTATAATGGGTTTGGTTACAATCCGACGAATGGAAAGAATGATATCCCACAGACAATTTGGGGTGAACATATCGCCTCAGATTCTCCGTCGAATACGGGGACTTATGTTCCAAGAACACAGTCTGGGAGAGTCCAAAATGGTTATGACTTTCTTGTTGTGCCCCATTATGATACAAAGAAGTATAACTATTATGGACTCAAACATGATGGCCTGCTTGAGACTGTTAGAAATGATCATTTTATATCTGATGGGGCTTGGCATCATATCACTCTCAATTATGTGGCACCATCTGAGGGTAGTGATACAGGTCAGATGACTTATACTTTTGATGATAAGTATGCGGCGAACGGTGCTCCCAAGAAGACACAGTGGACTGCAACGGAGAATATTTCTTTGAAGGACCTTGACGTTACAGCGGAAAAGCCAAATGTGTATTGGGGGTTCACTGGAACGACTGGTGCTCCTGCTTCGGGAGAAACGACGAATTCAGGAACTGAGAATGCTTTGGTTGCGTTTGAGCAAGTTCCAGGACAGGCCAATGTTAATGCGACTACGGACTTAAAAGATGAAAAAACGGGAGATTCCGCTGATTCAACTCATCCGATTGGCGGTAATGATCGTGTAAAATTAACTTATAAATTGAATTATGAAAGTGGCGAAAATCCTTGGTCTGAGATTAAGAGTTCTTTGAACCTTCCGGCAAATATTGATTGGGATCAAGGACAAATCACCTACTCCGATGGTTCTGAGGGCTCAACTCTCAATACGAGCAGTATTAGCAATAATAAGTTGGACGTTAGTGTGAATGCTTTGAGTGATGCCCGAAAACAAGCGGTGATTACGCTTGAGGGGAAAGCTAAGAATGTATCGGCACAAGATGTGGCGAATACGACTTACTTTAGTGGGAAAAATGCTATTGCAACTGCTACGAGTAATACGTTTAAAATCAATCCGAGATCCTTTAGTATGAGTATCGACAAAGATTCTAGAAACGTTAATGTTAATGCGGACACGCCAGCTAAGATTACGGGGACGTTTTCTGCTAACGATACCAAAGTGACAGCCGAGAACACCAAAATTGCGGCTCGGCTGACCTCTAAAGACGGAACAGTAACTGATATTGACTCTGATAAAATTTCTATTGTGAAGAATGGCGATGGGAGCTATAGCTTTACTATTCCTGTAGATAAAGTTCCGGCAGGTGATACGGCAGTCGATGTAGTTGCTACTAGTTCGGTGTCTAGTGGGTACACGGATGAAGATACAGCTAAGCTCCATGGTGGGACCGTTACCTTTGGTGCCACCAGTGGTAAAATCATCTTTAAAAAGACCGTTCTAACTGGGAAGGGCACAACAATTTCTCGGGATGATTCTAACGGTCCTTGGAGTTTGAATGTCGATAGTTCCCTGGCATCTGGGGCGTGGACACTTTCCGCTCGGACTACGGGGATGCATAGTGTCAACGTGCCTAGTCAGTCACTGGATGGTAATTTGATTTATAAAAATGGTGATGACGTGACGACTCTGAATACAGTTGATTCACCAATCATGACGAGTCCGCAGAGCACTGGTGCGCCAACTGAGACCAATATCGCTAGTGATTGGACTAATGATTCTGGCATTCTTCTCGATGTCAATGGGGGAGCCGTCAGCGACGACTATATTGGTGAGATCACATGGACACTAGGGTCAGTGCCAAAAGTAAATTGATAAATTGTGTTGTAAATCCAACTTCAGCCGAGGCTGGATTTTTTTGTGTAATCGTTATCGCTGAGCTTAACCAAAAGTTAACGTGGAAAACCACTGGTGTTTTAAGCTTAACCTGCTATAATTATTTGGCGGACTAATTAGATAGATAGTAAATTATATTCTGCAAATCATTTTAAGAATGACGGATGGCTTGTTAAAATAGAATCTGGAGGTGTGAGCACGTGAGCTTAGAACAATTGGAGAGTTACTTGTTGTGGGCAACAGCCGTTATGGCGGTGATTGTCGTGCTCACCATTATCATTTACTATTGGTATTCGCGGAAAAATTCAAACAATTATCTGGAAAACGATGAGATCGAGTTGCGTTACTTTATTCAAAAACAGGTTGACTTTCGGGGTCAAACTACCGGTTACGAGTGTCTACTTCGTCAACATGAGTGGGACGATTCGTGGTCGTTGCCACAGAACCTAGATTCGTTGCCACTACAACGGGTTATTTTTCTACTGACGGACACCTTCAAGGCTTTGCCCGAGGAACCGATTACGTTATCGATTAATCTGGAGTATGACCAGATTATCAGTCCAGACTTCCGATATTTTGTTCGCTGGGCACTGTCTCGGATTGCGCCAATGAAGTTGGCGGTGGAGTTCACCGCTACGGCCAATCAGCCAAAGTATAAGCGCTGGGTGTTTCGGCAGCGTATTCGTGAGGCCCGGCAGTACGGCATGCGCTTTGGGATTGATAACGTGGGATCATCCCTGAATAACTTGAAGAGTATCGAATGGATCTTGCCCGAAGTTGATTCACTGAAGTGTTCCATGCGGAGCTTCCGCAAGACTGATCCCAACGAATGGTTGGATCTTAACTTGCAGTTCTGGAATCAGCTATCACAGGAAAACCACATTGAGTTAATCTTGATGGGGGTTGAAGACGAGCAGGACCAGCAGCTCGCAGATCAGTTAAAAATTAAGACGCGGCAGGGCTATCTTTTTGCCCGGCCCAGTAATCCTGGAATGAGGCGTTAGTGTGCGTGATAAAAAGCAAGATCGGCAACAACTTTATTCGGATGCGTACTTTGAGAAGGGCCACTGGGGATTAAAGATTCGGCAGACCCTAATTGGCCTCTTGGGTTGGGTCTGCGTGTTTGTCCCCGTTATCATTACCGTGTTGTCCTTTTGGGCATCTTATAATCCAAAAATTATTCACCTCTGGTCGTATAATGAGGGGATTTTTGAAATTAAATTCATTGGAGTTCTGCTCCTGTTTGCCTTTGTGCTCGTATCCCTGTTTGCGGTGGGGATGACGATCATCCAGAACCGTAAACGTGATCGGGTCGTTGAACAGTGGCCGACATTTAATCCCATTAATCAGCGCAAGCGTGAGACGCAACTCGGTAAGTTCATGGACGAACGATTCGGTGACCAGGAATTTCGAGAGAATGTCCGGCACTACCAGGTTAAGCCAGAACAGAATCTAGATACGGATCAGATTCATAAATTGTATGAGCAACACGATTTAAATGATTTAGACGAGTAGGAGGTGTCATCGGCGTGTCCAATATCTTTATTGACAGTATTCTACGGGCGACTGTGGGAAAAACAGTTTTTAATGTTTTTCTGTTAATCTTGTGTCTATATCCCGTGGTCGGTTCCTTCTTTTGGTTCGCCGGTGCACTTTCTTACCGTTTCCTGAAGACTAATAAGCGGGACACGGCAGCTGCTGCCAGATACATTCCGGTAGAATATCAGCCAATGGTCACGATTATGATTCCTGCGCACAATGAGGAAGTTATGATTGAGGAAACGGTTACCTACTTATTTGAAGAACTGAATTACGAGAATTTTGAAGTTTTAGTGATGAACGATGGGTCGACCGACAAGACCGGAGCGATTATCACGCGATTGCAGGAGAAGTATCCGCGGTTACGGACGGTAGAGATTCTGAAGAATAAGGGAAAGGCCCACGCCTTTAACATTGGTATGTACTTTGCCAAGGGGGAGTATATCCTTAGCAATGATGCCGATACGATTCCAGAACCGGACGCGCTGATGAAGTATATGAATTTCTTCATGAGGGATCGTGATATGAACACGTCGGCCGTGACTGCCAACATGGATGTTCAGAATCGAACGACCTTGCTGGGCAAGTCTCAGACCGTGGAGTTCACCAGTATCGTGGGCGTTATTAAACGTAGTCAGACCGCCGTCAACGACTCGATGTATGCCTACAGCGGGGCCAACACGTTGTACAAGAAAGATTTCTTGATCGACGTCGGCGGCTTTCGGCAGAACCGCGCTACTGAAGACATCAGTATTGCCTGGGACCACCAGATGCTGGGCGCCGTGCCACGCTTTGCCCCAAATATCATCTTTCATATGAATGTGCCGGAAACGATTCGTGACCTCTACCATCAGCGTAAACGGTGGGCACAGGGGGGAACCGAAGTCTGGTTGACTAATATTAAAAAGTTTCTGCGACACCCTGTTGAGCACCGGTACCAGTGGTCGATGTTTGTGGATTCCACGTTGTCGATCATTTGGTCGTTTTTCTTCACGATTACGTCGGTTGCTTTCGTTGGATTGATGCTGTATTTCCTATTGACAGGGAACTACGAGCGGCTGATGCATGGTATCGTGATTTCGTTCATTTTCGTGACGTTTGAAATGTTCGCCGGTTTCATGCAGTTACTGGCGGCGTTACTGTTGGATCACCACGGCGCCAAGATGAAGTATCTCTTCTTTGCGCCGCTGTACATGCTCTTTTATTGGATGGTCAACCCCATCACGGTGGTTATGACCTTTATTCCGGCACTGAAGACCATTCTGGGGTTTGGTTCGGGAACTTGGGTCAGTCCTAAGCGGCAGTCGATGAAGAAATAAGACGCAAACATTGCGGTAAGTGACAGCAATCCAATCATTTTTGGTCGTTGCAATTTGGTATATACCGATAGCATACCATGTTTGCTGATGCCCGTGTGTAAAGTGTTTGTAAAGGTTATGGGGACATGGTACAAAAGTATTTTGACTACAAATAGACAGCTGGTTAATGGTTGCTAGCTAAAGAATAATATTAAAAAACCGGTGTATCCCAACTTTAATGGGACACACCGGCTTTACTAGTATCATAAGAAATTTGAGAAAAATCGTTTACCGCCGTTCAATCGCAAGTAAGAACGGGGGATTATGCACCTGGTTAATGAAGCCGTACTGCAACACCTGGTAGACCCTTTGCGGCAACTGTTGGCAGAAGTCCACCACAGCATTCCGCTCCGTTTTGCCGCCGGGATGGCCGTAGTAGACAACCAGAATGATCCGACCACCGCGCGGCAGGTGTTTTAGCAATTCGGCCACAGCTGCCAGGGTCGTGGTTGGCTGGGTGATCAGTGACTTGTCGCCGCCTGGTAGGTAGCCCAAGTTGAAGATGGCTCCGTTCACTGGCGTTTCAGCCGTGAGGTAATCCCCAACGTGTTCGTGGCCGGTCGCATGAAGCTCGACCTGAGATGCCAGTCCCGTCAACGTCAACTGCGTCTGTGTTTCCTTGAGTGCCGCCTCCTGAATGTCGAAGCCAATCACATGGCCCGTTTTGCCGACCAGACTCGCTAGAAAAATCGTATCATGGCCGTTCCCCACGGTGGCGTCGACGACCGTATCGCCGGGGCCGACACATTCACTGAGCAGGGCGTGACTGTAAGTTAAAGCATTAGGTAAGTTCATTATAAATCATCTCCGTAACGCGTTAGATACCATTGGGTAACCGTCAACAGGACGAAGCCCGCTGACCAACCGGCGACCACATCGCTAGGGTAGTGGACCCCCACGTAGACCCGTGACAGGCCGATGATGACGATCCACAGGCTTAGCACACCAATGAGTAGCCACCGCCAGCCGGTATGCCGGCGCAGTGACCAGCCAATCAGGACAATCACGGTACCCCACAGCAACATGGCCGTAATGGAATGGCCGCTGGGAAAGCTGTAGGAGCTGGCCGCAACGAGTCGGTCAACGGTGGGCCGGTCGCGCCGGACCACGTGCTTAATGATACTGTTGCCGATTCCCGCCCAGAACAGTACGTTCCAGCCAAGGAAGAGGGCGCCACGATACCGCCGGGCAATCACCAGGCCAGCGATGATCAGTAATGTTATCCAGGTTACCGGCTGCGGATTGCCACTTTTAGTAATAGTGATGATCGTCTGCGTCAAGCCATGTGGCAACGGCTGGCGAACCCAGCTGATAATGGTGCGGTCAAACGCAGCTAGCCAGCTTTGTTGATAAACGACACCAATGAGATCGAGTAAAAAAACAATTCCAGCGGCCATGGTGAACCGCCAGCGAAGCTTAGAAATGGGTGGCACGAGGGTCGCCTCCTTTATAAGGTCAAAATTGTCGCGAGTCATAAATGATTCATGATCATCACTTTTGAGTAAATGAGCATCGATATTACTTTTTCGATAATCAATCCTATTCAGTATAGCACATCGCTCAGGAGAAACCGCTAGCGGACAGCACCTGACGATTTAATTAACGGCGTCGGAAACGCGGTCGTTCCGTCCCAGCCAGAAAACTGATAAGAATCCCGTGAAACCCTTGCTTTTCCGGGGGTGGTTTGCTAAGATGAAAACAATTTGATTATTCAAAGACGTTGACGAGAAGTAGTAGTTCTGGTAGGTATTTAGAAAGCGGATGGTCGCTGCAAATCCGTTACTCCAGGGACGAACTTATCTCCGAGTCACTTCTGCCGCAAGGTGGGCGTTTGGCGACGTTATCAGCCGGAATGAGCCTCGAAGTTGTTTCGAGGAAATGTAGGTGGTACCGCGCTTAGACGCCCTGCAGGAGCCCATTTTGGGCTGCTGGGGGCTTTTTTTGTGGCACGACGTTAATTGAGAAAGGGAGCGAAATTTTTGGCTTACAAACACCAAATTATTGAGCACAAGTGGCAACATTACTGGCGGGTCAACGAGACTTTCAAGACCGCTGACACCCAAACGAAACCAAAGTATTACGTCTTAGACATGTTCCCTTATCCTTCTGGGCAAGGGCTGCACGTTGGGCATCCTGAAGGGTACACGGCAACCGATATTATGGCGCGTTTGAAGCGGATGCAAGGCTTCAACGTCCTGCACCCAATGGGTTGGGACGCCTTCGGTTTACCAGCCGAACAATACGCCTTGAAGACGGGGCACAACCCTAAGGACTTTACCGCGCACAACATCAAAAACTTTAAGCGACAAATTCGGTCCCTGGGCTTCTCCTATGACTGGAGTCGTGAGGTCAACACGACCGACGAATCCTTCTACAAGTGGACCCAATGGATCTTCGAGCAACTCTACAAGAAGGGCTTAGCCTACGAAGACAAGATCATGGTCAACTGGGCGCCTGACTTCATGGGTGGGACCGTTGTGGCCAACGAAGAAGTCATTGACGGTAAGACGGAACGTGGGGGTTACCCCGTTTACCGCGTGCCAATGCGCCAATGGGTTCTGAAGATCACGGCCTACGCAGATCGTTTGATCGATGACCTGGACGACCTCGACTGGCCCGACAGCATCAAGGAAATGCAACGGAATTGGATCGGTCGTTCTGAAGGTGCTAGCGTCTTCTTCCCAGTCGATGGGCAAGAAGACACCAAGGTTGAGGTCTATACGACCCGTCCCGATACGTTATTTGGGGCAACCTACATGGTCTTAGCGCCGGAACACGCCTTGGTCGACCAGATTACGACGCCGGAACAAGCAGATGCTGTAAAGGCGTACAAGGCTGCTATTGAAAGCAAGTCTGACCTCGAACGGACCGACCTGAATAAGGATAAGACCGGGGTATTTACCGGTGCTTACGGCATCAACCCACTAAGTGGTAAGAAGTTGCCAATCTGGATTGGTGATTACGTACTGGCATCCTACGGGACTGGGGCCATCATGGCCGTACCCGCTCACGATGACCGGGATAACGAATTTGCTCAGAAATTCAATCTGCCAATTACCCAAGTTATCGCGGGGGATGACGATACCGATGTCCAAAAGGCGGCTTACACCGGTGATGGTGAACACATCAACTCCGACTTCCTGAATGGCATGGACAAGAAGACTGCCATCAAGGCCGCTATCGACTGGCTCGAAGAACATGACGCTGGGCACAAGCAAGTTAACTTCCGCCTGCGCGACTGGATCTTCTCCCGGCAACGCTACTGGGGTGAACCAATTCCCGTTATTCACTGGGAAGATGGCGAAACCACGTTGGTTCCTGAAGACGAATTGCCTTTGAAGCTGCCAGCAGCTAAGCAACTCGAACCTTCTGGTACCGGTGAGAGCCCACTGGCTAACCTGGACGACTGGGTGAACGTTGTCGACGAGAACGGGCGTAAGGGGAAGCGTGAAACCAACACCATGCCACAGTGGGCTGGGAGTTCATGGTACTTCTTGCGTTACATCGATCCACACAACGATCAAGCCATTGCCGATCCCGACAAGCTGAAGTACTGGATGCCAGTTGACCTTTACATTGGTGGGGCCGAACATGCCGTCTTGCATTTGCTCTACGCACGGTTCTGGCACAAGTTCCTCTACGACCTCGGTGTCGTTCCTACCAAGGAACCCTTCCAGAAGTTGGTTAACCAGGGGATGATCCTGGGGACTAACCACGAAAAGATGTCCAAGTCCAAGGGCAACGTCATCAATCCCGACGAAATCGTCGAGAAGGATGGGGCCGATACCCTGCGCCTGTACGAAATGTTCATGGGGCCATTGGAAGCTTCCAAGCCTTGGAGCACGGAAGGTATCAACGGTTCTCGGCGTTGGCTGGACCGAGTATGGCGGTTATTGATCGATGATAATAACCGTTTACGCGACCGGGTTACGATGATCAACGATGGTAAACTGGACAAGATCTACAACCAGACCGTTAAGACGGTGAGTGAAGACCTCGAAGCCATGCACTTCAACGTGGCCATCTCACAATTGATGGTCTTCGTCAATGAAGCCTACAAGGCTGACAGTCTCCCATTGATCTACATGGAAGGTTTCGTCAAGATGATTGCCCCAATCGTACCGCATATTGCCGAAGAACTCTGGTCATTGATGGGTCACGACGAGACGATTTCTTACGAGAAGTGGCCAACCTACGACCCTAAGCAATTGGTCGAAGACGTGGTTGAAATGGTTGTCCAAGTCAACGGTAAGGTCCGCGCCCACTTGAAGGTCGCTAAGGACGCTGCCAAGGATGACATTGAAGCCGCAGCATTGGCTGACGACACGGTCAAGATGCATACGGATGGCAAGACCATTCGTAAGGTGATCGTAGTGCCAGGCAAGCTGGTTAACATTGTTGCCAACTAGTCGTTATTAAATTTCAAATGGATAACATAAAGTGCCAGTCACTTTCCTAACGGGAGAGGACTGGCACTTTTTGATTGGTATAATCGACTGTAGATGGTAGGTTCAAATTACTCAGAGATAACATTGCAAAGTGATTATAAAACGATTAAAATTAGTTAATTATATAAGCCGTGGTCGTTGTATGAGAGCTTTTCAACTATATATGAGGGGGGCTTCGTCATGTGGCGTAAGTTACGAATACTAAGTCAGTTTGAGTTGCGACAAACTTGGGATGACAAAGCCATTTTGTTTTACACGTTAATCTGTCCAACAATTTACTTTGTCATAGCTGACGTGAGCTCCAAGGGACAGCCGTTTGGCGCCCGCAATATTGCGTTTCAACTGCTGGGATATTGGGTTTATATCATTCTCGTCGGCGTACTCAATGGTTTTCAATTTGGACTGGTCAGTATGCGAGAAAGCAATTTCTTAAAGATGTTTACCATCATCGCTGGCGATAAGCGGTTGATTTTTTATAGCAACCTAATCGTTCAAATGGTCTTTGTCCAAGCTGAAATTATTTTGTTTGATATTTTTGTGTTAGTTTTAAATCCGTCCTCACTATTCCTGATTCCGATGATGATTGGTGGTTTCTTCCTGAATTTCCTGTTGATACCAATCGTCGCTGGATTTACGAATTTTGTCTTACTCCTACCACTTAAAGTTAACCTGACCTCGTTGTTGATGATGGGATATATCCTGCTAGCCATGCTGATTGTCAATCTGCCTTATCAGTCGGATTCGTTGCTTGGGGTTGTCTTAACGATACTTATGCCAAGTTCATATATGATCCAATTCTATAGTACGGGTCTGAATATGCTGGGGCAAGCAACACTGGTCAATGCAGGGCTCTTAGCCATTGTCGCATTATTTTATTTACTGGTTGGCTTCTATCCAGTTCGCCACATGAAGTTGCAGTCGAATACCAGTCGCTATTAGGAGGTCACCTATGGAAATACGAGATTTTTCATATCAGTTGCCGGATGGCCGACAATTATTTCAGCATCTATCGGCCGTCTTTGACGCTGGAAAAATTAATATCTTATTGGGCGTAAATGGCGTGGGAAAGACGACGTTATTGGATTTTATTGCCGGTGTCAGCGAGCGTCGTGATCTGCCGTTTGTGGGATTCCCGACAATGCATCAGGTCGCCTATCAGATGCAGGATGCGCCATTCACTGGTTCCGCTACGGTCGCGGATACCTTGAAGATGATGGTGGATCTCGATCAACCAGACGAACGTTTTACGGAAGATCAACTGCCGGTAAGTCTCCAAGAAATTGCGCATAGTCATTTCCGCGATTTATCCGGTGGACAGCGTCAATTGGTTATTCTGGAAGGGGTCTGTCAATTACGACGAGAGCTGTATCTGTTCGATGAACCTGAGAGTGGGTTGGATGTCAAAGTTGCGGTCAGCGTGCTTGATCGGATCCAGCAGCTAACAGCTAATGGGAAGACTGTGATTATGACAACGCATCAGTTTCGTAATTTGCCTACCGAAAATGTCAAAGTTTTGGTGCTCGCTGGAAAGCAGATTGCGTTCAGCGGGACGCCAAATGAATTGATGATGCGGACGGGAACGAGTAGTTTTGAAGAAGCTTATTTGAAAACAGACGCTTAGGAAACCCAAAAAATCAACTGCCACATTTGGAAGTTGATTTTTTAATAGCATTATTTGATTGGGAATAAGTGGTCAACAATTTCTCCTGACTACCGCCGACGGTGCCGCACAAACGTAAAGAAATGTAAGATACTGGCCAGCAGCACGTAAAAGATAATGACAAAGCTGGCGTACGTCAGCCAAAATTTGCCGGCCGCAAAGACGCCGAACCACCAAGCCTGCAGGCCCATGGTAATCAACGCCATGATAGCAATCATGAAGAAGAGCAGTATGTAACGTTTCAAGGTATTATCATCCTTTCGTGGCCGGTCAGCAATCTTTTGAGAGAGGTGGCGACACTCCGCGAGCTTGTTCTCCCGCGGGGCGTGCGTCCCCCAAGTGCCGGTACCGACAAATTCACCGACTTTGATCAGACCAGCGCCAGTCAAAACGCGGTCAATCGTGACAAAGGTTTGGTCGGTGATACCGGTAAAGAAGTTATCGGCCGAGCTGATGAAGCAGGTCGTCATACTCAGGTAATGTTTATCCTTATATTTGCCGGGTAGAGTATCGGCCTTCGAGGTCATCCGAACTAGCCGGAATCGCATGCAGTCAAAGAACTGCTTCATGACGCCGGGCATCCCACCCCAGTAGGTTGGGGCACAGATAATCCAGAAGTCGCTGGCAGCCATCTTGGCTTCAATCTCATCGAGGGCTGGGCAAGCCTTCTCTTTGGTATCCGGATAAATATCGTAATCACGCAGGAAAACCGTCTCGACCTCGGCTGAATCCGGCAAGCCGTCCAAGACCGCTTGGAGGTAGCCGGCCGTGATGCCGTGGCGCTCGTGACTTCCTAATAGTGCTAAGTAACGCAAAGCAATCGCCTCACTTTTAAAATCTATGATGTCGGATTGATGGCGCTGCTTAACTGGTTGGTAGCGCCATCAATGACTATGTAACTAGTATACCGCATTGGTGGAAAAATCTTTAGGATTTGAGCTTTTTGGGGCGTTGGTTGGGTTTGGAGTGGAGGCTGCGTGCCTAGTTGGGAAGTCTGCTGGATTATTAGTATTGAATATGGGTCAGAAGATGTTGGCTTAGATCTATGTTGGCTTAGGGGAACTGTTTTGATGTTAAATTGGCTTGGAGATTGTTTTCTAAATTTATGTGGCCGAAACGTACTCCAGCAGGCAGTCAGCTCCGCTTAGCCCCAATAAGGAAAAAGCCAGGCCCGGGCTTTTATCCTTATTGACGTTAATGCTCACTGACTCCCGCCTGCTTCCGCACTCTTTTACTGAAACGTGCTCCACAAGGCAGACTCCTGCGCTTAACCTCAATAAGGAAAAATCCAGACCCGGGATTTTGCCCTTAATGACGTTAATGCTCAGAGTCTAAGCGCCTTGTTCCGCACTCTTTGCCACAAAAAAGCCCTCGCGGACCAACCGGCCGGCGGGGGTACTGGATTAATTATTGCAGTAATTCCGTTAAGATGGCGAAGAAGCGGTGCTTAACAACTTCATCTTCGCCAGCCTTTGAGAATTGGTAATTGAGTAAGTGACGGTCAAATTCGTGGAAGAAGACGTCAGCCATCGTTTGATAATCACTATCATTGGTCTGGTCGATCCGCTTAAAGCTACGCCATGTGGAATAAATCAATTGCGCGTCTTGAACCTGTGCTAACTCTGGAAAATGTTGACGGATACTTTTAGTCATCCGCACAACTTGCTTGGCTCTTTCCGGCGACATTTGCATTTCTGGAGCTGCGGTAGCCCCAGCTGCTACTTGTGTCATAATGGCATTCCTCCTTGAATAATCTGTTTCTTGACTATCTCCAGCATACCACTGTTCTCTGAATCCGGTAAAGCAAACTGCAATTGTGACGGCCTAGATTCCCAAATCTTTACCAAAAACTGATATTTGCGACCAGCAAGCTATGGTATAATATTTGTTTGATTAGCTTGGCAGTTAGCTAAGTTCGGAGTACGTTGAATTTGTCAACCACGCCCGTTTAAAAACGGACGCTTGTGAGAACCACACCCCACGGCATAGTGACCACAATTTGCTTAGATACAGCGCTAGCCTACGAATAGGTCTTATCCGCTAATTACCAAAGCCTTTTAGGTCCGTAGGTTGCCAGACGGACTCGTTTCTTACAAGGTTGCTAAACCCTTAGCTAAAATGTTCTGTGCCGCATTATGATCACGTATATGGAATATCCCACAACTTGGACACGTCCACTTGCGATCAGCCAACGTCAACTTGTTTTTTCCGGCCATAACGTGCCCACAACGGCTACAAGTTTGCGTTGTATTTCGCGGACTGACAGTCAAAAATTTCCGACCATATAACCCAGCTTTGTAGGATAGCATAGCCAATAGTGTTCGCCAGCCAACGTCCGAAACGCTCATTGCCAAAGCGTGGTTCCGCAACATATTTTTACTCCGCAGTTCTTCAGCTACGACTAAATCGTGGTTTTTGATCAAGGTCGTAGAGACATGGTGCAGGAAATTCTTGCGTTTATTAGCGACTTTAAGCCGTAATTTAGCCACTAGTAACCGTTGCTTTTGATAATTCTTTGATTCTGATAAACGTTGTTGGTTCTTCTTAGCTCGTCTAGCCCGCCGTGACAGTTTCCGTTGGGCTTTAGCTAGCTTTCCCTTAATCATTCGGTAGTAACGTGGATTAGCAATCACCTGTCCATTGGAGTCCGTCAGAAAATTATCAAGGTTTAGATCAATCCCAACTTTAGATTTCGTAACTCTTTGCTTGGCAGCGAAAGGGTGTCCCGAACCCATCTGCAGGGACACAAAGTAATGGCCGACAGCATCCATCGAAATTGTCGTTGTCCCGATTCTGATATCATCGGCTTGATCCAAAATCTTCGATGGCAGTCCCTTAAAACGAAGACGCCCAAGCTTGGGTAGTTGTAGATGATGAGTATCATTTAGTCTTACGCTGCCATTACGCATAGTTGGCACTGCCACTTTGGCACCGTAAAGACACGATGTTTGATAAGTTTGAGTATAACCACGCTTATGAAATTTAGGCGTCCCCGCCTGATGAACCTGGCGGAATAGCTTCCAGGCAGTCTTGTAATTTTTGATAGCGTTGGCTTTCATCAAGCTATCAAAATCTGGATGATTTAACCAACCATGAATATTGGAGATAGCAGTCGATGGATTCCTTAGACGTTCAGTCAGATCAGCGATTCGATTCAAGACAATTGTAATTGGAATCTTCACTTGCTTTAACCAGAACAGGTCATTGGTCATGTCATTCATCTGATTATAAATGAACCGGCTAGCATCACTATTACGCTTAATCAGCCGTTTTTGTTCGGTTGAAGGAAAGACTCTAACCTTAACGCCACAATGGTAAGGTAATTGGGCCATTGTCTTCGCCATAAGCTGCCACCTCCTCTTGCTTGATGGTAGCATATCATATGAGTATACTGTATCCATAGCGAAACGGCTTATAATAATATTTATGAAGGTATCATATGAGCAAGGAAGCCGTAGAAAGCTACATTGCCAGTCAGTGAACGGCATAGTGGCATTCATCCCTTGTTTGAAAGCAAGGGATAATTTATATTAAATTGAAAGTAGGGTGTCAAATGTCGGCAAGGTCTGATCAAACAGGAAATCAAACCGCGAGCGCGCAAGACCAAATGGTTGCTGGCTCGGCGTGGATGACCGCGGGAAGTATTTTTTCCCGGATTCTCGGCGCAATCTATATTATTCCGTGGAACATCTGGTTTGGGACATTCTTCCTGCAAGCCAACGCGCTGTATGGGAAGGGTTATAATATCTATAGCTTCTTCCTGATTGCGGCCATTGCCGGGGTGCCTTCCGCCATTGCCAAACAGGTGGCGCACTACAATGCCCTGAATGAATATGGCATCAGTGTGCGGTTGTACAAACGGGGGCTGGTAATCGCCATTCTAACCGGGGTGATTATTGCCTTACTGTTGTTCCTGGGGGCACCGCTATTTACCGGTGGCGATAAGAACCTGATTCCCGTGCTGCACTCGCTGGCCTGGGCCATTTTGATTATCCCCACGATGAGCCTGACGCGGGGCTACTTCCAAGGCTTCCAGCAGATGGCACCGTCCGCGATTTCCCAATTCGTTGAACAACTGGCGCGGGTTGCCTACATGTTGATCACGGCCTTTATTATCATGTACGTTTTGAAGGGCGACTGGGTTTCCGCCGTTTCGCAATCCACGTTGGCCGCTGCCATCGGGGCCTTGTGCGGGCTGATTGTCTTGGGTGTCTACTATTGGAAACGGCGCGATTACTTCCGCGGCCTGGTTGCCGGCAGTAACGAGGAGTTAGTCGTTCCCGCCAAACAACTCTACAAAGAAATCATTGCCCAGGCTGTCCCATTCATCATTTTGGGGGCCGGCATCACGATCTTCCAATTGATTGACCAATACACGTTCGCGCCAATCATGCATTTAGCGGGCAACTACTCGGATGCCTACCTGAACGACCTGTTCGCGCTGTTCGGGGTAAATGCCAACAAATTAATTATGATTACCATTTCATTGTCCTCGGCTCTGGCCGTGACGGTCGTCCCGTTGCTGTCCGAAGCCTACACGCGGGGCAATAAGCATGAAATCTCTGGTCAACTGACCAACGCCTTCTTGATGTTTGAATTCGTCATGATTCCCGCCGCCTTGGGGATGTCAGCCGTTGCGCGCCCACTAAACATCGTGTTTTACGGGCAAACGCAGGAAGCCTTGGGTTCGTCAATTCTGGCGTTCTCATCGTACCTGTCGATTCTCTTGGGCCTTTACACGGTGGTTTCCGCGCTGATGCAGGGGATCTCACAGAACCGGCGTGCCGTACACTACTTTGCGGTCGGTACCGCGGTGAAATTCATTGTTCAGTGGCCATTAGTCTACTTCTTGGGAGCCTTCGGGCCACTGGTTGCGACCGGAATTGGCTTGTTCGTGACCTGTTACCTAATCATTCACTCATTGGATATGCAGTTCGGCATCAACTACGCTACGATTGCCAAGAAGACTAACGGTATCCTGTTGGCCTCCCTTGGAACCTTTGCGATTGCACGGGTCGTTGTCATGTTGGGCAGCTTGCTTGGTAGCAATGGTCGGGTCATCAGCTTCACGGTGACGGCGATTGCGGCCGTTCTCGGCGGGTATTTCTACGTCTACATGATGTTGAGGAGTCGGTTAGCCGATGCGATCATCGGTGGTCGTGTGGCTGGTCTTCGTCGGCGGTTGCATATTCGTTAGGAGGGTGCGAGATGAATATTGAACGTTATTTAACGGAGCATCGGCAGGGCACGCCGCGGCAGATTTTGCGTCTGCTGCACCAACAGCGGGTGACAGTCAATGACGACGTGGTCGATTCACCACTGTTGACGGTGGCCAAGTCCGATCAGGTTCGTGTGGATGGCATGGCCGTTACTGGTCGTCAGCCGCAATACATGGTCTTCAACAAGCCGATTGGATTTCAGCTCAGTATGGACCCGACCAGTGCGCATAGCCTGGGAAGTTTGTTAAACACCTTGGATCAGATACGGCCACTCAAAGCACTGACAGACCTGCCTAAGGAGGCCAGTGGTTTGGTATTGGCTAGTGATGATGACCACTTTCTAACCGATGTTGATCTTCAGGAGTGGGTCAGTACCTTACGCGTTCAGCTCACGGGTGAGGTTGCCCAGTTGCCAAGTCTGGAAGGCGATATCACTTTCGAAGACATCCAAGTTGTGCCCGACACCCTTCACCAGTTGACGACGGTTACCGTCCGGACGCGTGACTTGACCGTGGCGGTATCCACATTGATGGCGCTGAAGGGCGTCAATGGCCCTGTGAGCCGTGTGGCGTATGGTCCGCTACCATTACCGGTCGATCTGTCCAGCGCGTCCTACCGCGGCTTATTCCCGGCAGAAATCGATGCGTTGAATGGCCCGCTGGATAGCGATCTTTCGACTTCACATGAGTTGTAAAAGGGTGTAGCTTGGTTTTCTAAACCAGTCGCCTGCGGCTGTCAGGGATTCCACCTGCTGTGGGGACCGGTCCAAGCCTGTGGGGTGGTCTTGAACCTCGACTTGAAGCCGTCAAAGTCGGACGTCTCCAAGCTCGTCCCATGACCTAACCTGACAGAAATCGTCAGCTAAGGTCATCGTCACGGCCGGCTCCATCCCTGACCTCCCCCGGCTAAGCGTGGTTTTTAGCTATCAAATTGTTTTACAATGGTGGCGTTAAGCAGAAATCATCACCGCTTCTAACGTGTAATCGAATTGTTTTCTTTTAATATAACCTTACTTAAACTAATCGGCGGCAAGCTCCTAATCGAGTTTGTCGCCGATTTTTTGAATCTTGTTAGAAACGTCAAATCTATAATTGGTCCATTGAAACAGAATTTCAGATCTAGTACCGATGTTTTCAAGATGACATCTAGTCACGAATACTTGCTAGAACCAGGCCTATCTGGACTAAACGTTAACGTAGCCGGAATCCTACCTGCCGCAGGCGACACGCACACTTTAGTCCGGTAAGATTTCCACGCGAACTAGCAAGTCGTCCTTGATCGTCATTCGGAAGGGACTGGTACCGTTGAAGCCGTTGCCCGTCACGTTAAGTTGAACCGTCCAAGTCATGGCATTGTCTTGCGTGAAGTCTTCCAGTTCGAAGTGCGATTGTTTGCCGATGTTGTCGGTTTGATTCCACTTGGCAATCTCAGTTGGACCGTTGTAGGTGGTACCCCAGTCGTCGAGGACGGCATCGGGCGTGAACTGGGCGACAAATTGGTCGCTGTCAGCGGCATTGGTTGCAGTGATAAAGGCAGCAATTGCAGCCGGTAAGGTTAAGTCATCCATAGTAGGTGCTCCTTTTGGTAGGGGGCAGTGATAGGGTTGCCCCAGAATTGTCTTTAGTATGCGTGACTAGACGCAGGCTGACAAGCAAAAACAACTGTTAATTATTTTCCGCATGGGTCGTTAGCTTGCTGGCGGCTCAATTGGATGGACCATTAACTGTAGGGCTTAGACCAGCGCCTCGTGAGCCTTCATAAACTGTGGCAGGACATCGATAATCTGGTGAGGTAAGACCACGTACTGCTTTTCCGCCAATTCTTCGGCGATGGCACTATGGCTATACACAGCGGCCAGTACAGCATCGGTGTGATCTGTAAATTGAGCAACGAAGCCGCCGACCATACCGGCTAGCGTATCGCCCATGCCACCAGTCGCCTGAGCGGGGGTGCCGAGTGGGTTTTCGTAGACCGCAGTCGGCGTGTAAATCTGGGTGCGATGAGACTTGACGATGACCGTTGCGTTGAGCTTAGCCACAGCTGGCTGGTTGTTTGCGACGCTTTGATCGGCAATCGGGATGCCGCTGAGCCGCTGCCACTCCATTTGGTGGGGCGTAAAGATCAAGTGGGCGTTCGGTAAGGTCAGATTGTGCTGGGCGATCAGTGTAATGGCTGAGCCATCGATGACCACCGTTTGGGTTGGTTTGAGTGCACCAAAGGTTGTGTTCAACGCCATTAGTCCAGCTTCGTCGGTTCCCAAGCCGGGACCAATCACGACAACATCGGCCGGGCTGACCAAACTTTTCATTTGCTCATGATTGGTCATGTCGGCAAACATGGCTTCCGGCAACCGTGCGTGCAGACTGGTCTGATTGCTGGCATCGGTAATGGTCGTGACCAACCCGGCGCCGGCGTATACAGACGCTGCACTGGCCATTAAAATGGCGCCACCAAAGTTGCGGTTACCACCGACCAGGGTGACCCGCCCGTAAGTGCCCTTATAGCTGTCGGCAGGGCGTTGCCGAATCGTTTTGGACAAGATGGATTGCGAGAGCGTTTCCATGTGAATTCCTCCTCAAAATTGTTTTCGCTTTCAGTATAGCATTTTAGTACCGGAAAACGGCTTACAATTCGGCGCGGTTATGCTAGAATTAAGTTTAAGTATACTTTGGACATTGTTGTGGTCCGAAAAAATTAAAGGAGGTCCAATCATGGCAATTGATTGGCAACAGTTATCTGAACAGTACCGCGAGGATTACGTCGCTGACCTGACGACTTTAGTCGGCATCGACAGTGCACGAGATGATTCTAAGGCTACCGCAGACTACCCACTCGGGCCCGGTCCAGCAAAAGCTCTGATCGCATTTTTAGGATTAGCTGAACGTGACGGCTTTACCGTCAAGAACCTCGATAATTTAGTTGGTTACGTTGAATTTGGTGAAGGTGATGAGACGTTGGCCATTCTGGGACACGCCGACACCATGCCCGGTGGTAAGGGCTGGCACACCGATCCGTTTACGTTGACCAAGAAGGACGGCAACTTGTACGGCCGGGGAACCTCTGATGATAAGGGACCTGCACTGGCTGCATACTATGGTTTAAAAATGATGAAGGACCAAGGAATCAAGCCTACCAAGAAGATCCGGTTCATCATTGGGACCGATGAAGAGAGTGACTGGACGGGGATGCACCACTACCTCGATTTGGAACCCGCACCAACGTTGGGCTTCTCCCCCGATGCCGAATTTCCACTGATTAACGGTGAAAAGGGGAACGTCACGTTTGAAAGCCACTTTGCTGGATCTAACGGCGGGAGCGTGACCTTACGTGACTTCCAAGCTGGCCTGCGAGAAAACATGGTTCCACGGGACGCCGAAGCTACGGTTGAAACCCCCGATGCCGACCAAATGATGGCCGACTTCAAGACATTTTTGGCCGATGCACCGGTTACGGGAACGGTTGAACAGGATGCTGCTGGTTTGCATTTCGAAGTTATCGGGAAGGCCGCTCACGGGATGGAACCCAAGAATGGGATCAATGCCGGGACCTACCTGGCTCATTTCCTGACGACCTACGACTTTGGCGGCGATGCTGAGGACTTCTTGAGCCTGTTAGCGCATGATCTCCACGATGATTCTCGGGCCCACAAACTGGGCTTGGCCTTCACCGATGAAGTGATGGGTGACCTGACCATGAACGTTGGGATTATGACGTTTACGGCTGATAAGGGTGGTCTCATCAACACCAACTTCCGTTATCCAACCGGAATTGGCGCTGCAGAAATCTTAGTTGGGCTGCAAAAGGCAACCGCCATGATGAATGTTGAAATCAAGCAAGGCCGCGAAATGGTCCCACATTACGTTGATCCAAGTGACCCAATCGTCACCACGTTGATGGACGTTTACCGGCAACAGACCGGCGATACTGACGCACAGCCAGAAGTAGTTGGTGGTGGGACTTACGGTCGCCTGATGAAGCGTGGTGTGGCCTTTGGGGCGTTATTCCCAGGTACACAAGACACGATGCATCAAGCTGACGAGTTCCAACCAGAAGATGATTTAATCAAGGCGATGTCCATTTACGGGCAGGCGACCTATGAATTGACGAAATAGGGTGTGAGGAGCACCCACAAGGGAGTGGTAAAGATGTCCGAACGCTACGAGCGAATTCTAGTTGGGGTGGACGGTTCCCGGCAAGCCAAACGCGCGGTTGAAAAAGCCATCGCGGTTGCTGTCAGAAACGAAGCAGATTTAATTATCGTTACTATCATGACGGGTGGCGATTACGTTGGAATCGGCAACAATACCAAAGTCGGTTTCGGCTTTGTGGACCAGGAAGTCATGGATGAGGCCCGCCAGCGTTCGGAACAGACCGTCGACGCGTACCGCAAGCAAGCGGAGGAGGCTGGGGTCAAACATGTTGAAACGTCCGTATTCTACGGACACCCCAACATTGACCTGGCCAAGACCTTGCCGCAGGAATACAATGCCGATTTGATCATGATTGGGGCTATTGGCTCCAACGTGGTCGAACGGATGTTGATGGGCTCCACTGCCAGTGCCGTCGTGACGAATGCCGTTACCGACGTGTTGATCGTCCGCACCGATATGCAGAATCATTCCAGCAAGTTCAAGCGTGTCTAGGATTTACGGTTAAGATAGTTGTAAGTCAAAGATATGAGCTTGCAGCAGGTGTTCTTAATTGTTTGAATTTTAAAATGGTTAATTTTTATGGGAAGGCTGACTCGGTTGAGTTGGCCTTCTTTTTTTGCCGTCTACTTACTACTAATGTAATTTCCACCGATTTTGTCGCATCATTTTATTGGGCTTATGTATTCTTTAATCTTGACAGGGTAAATCTAATCCTAGGGTTAGATAGGCGTGATTATCGAGAGAACTTTAAGATCTATGAGTGGGTGATACTTATTGACAGGCTCACAATATACAGTTAGACTATATATAGCTGAACTGTATAAAATTTGACTTTACATATTGAAAACCAGATCAGGAGAAGGAAAATGGCACGAAATAAAAATTTACCGCTGACTGAAACGACATATTACATTCTGTTGGCGCTCACGCAGCCGCTCCATGGCTATGGGGCCATTCAGGAGATTGAACGGCTTAGTCAGGGGACCGTCAAGATTGCGGCGGGTACGATGTACGGAGCAACGGAGAACTTGTTGAAGCTAAAATGGATCAAAGAGGTACCGAGCAGTGATAAGCGGCGCCGCGTGTACCGGATCACCGCGGCCGGACAAATAATCTTGCAATTAGAAACGCAACGATTACGGGGCTTGGGGAAGCTTGCCGAGAAGTTTGGCTATTAGGGAGGAGCAGGACATGAAAAAGTTTCACGTGTTTTTAGATCTTAATGACGAGGAAAACTGGATTAATGCCATTCAGGAGGGAGGGTACCGCTTGGATTGGGTGAATCCATATCTCCACTGTTATACATTTCAGAAGCTGGCGGACGCTGATCAGTTCAATCCGTATACCCGATTAGACTTTCGGGATAGGGGAATGAAACGGCGTGCCTACCAGGACTATCGCCAACTCTTTAGCGATAGTGGGTGGCGGCTCATTGCCGGGAGTCGTCACGGCGGTATCCAATACTTCCAACAGAAGACGGCAGCATCGGATCGTGATATCTTTTCGGATGAGCGGTCCAGGGCCAGAAGTCGCCGACGGTTCACCCGCCTCAGCTTGTACTATGCCGTCTTTCTGTTGAGTTACGTTTTCTTCTATTGGCAGACCACGGATGACCTTAATTTCTTCGATGTTAAAAGTTGGTATCTCACGCCGGGACTGTGGCAGATGCAGGGCGAATGGTTCTGGAAGGCCGTTATCTTCGAGACACCGTTTGCTTTGATGCGCGTGGGGGTGTTTTACGTCTTCCTGATTGTCGGTCTCTATAACCTGTGTCGGGTGATTCGCAATTATCGTCGATTAGGGTGAATTGGGATACATATTTCAACCAAAATAAGGATTACTCAAAAAGCAGCACGTTGAAATTTCAACGTGCTGCTTTTGTTTAAGCTCATAGTCAATTACAGACGGTGGATATCCAGGACACTACCAGTGTTGGCATCTGCGACAAATTGGTATTGCACTAATTTGTCGTCCTCATATCGCGTGATACCACCATAATAAACGCGTGATTTAACCGCGAACTTCTGGAAAGGTACCGCATGTTTCTCAATCCAGGCGCCTTCAATGGGGGACTCTTGGCGGAACTGGTGCTTGACCTGCTCCAAAATGTTGTCGGGATTCAAGCGCGAGCCGCCACCAAAGAAGCGCGTGATGAAAATGCCCATTAAGCCTCCGACTACCCCGGTAAGGCTGAGTTGATACAGTTGTCCGTTTCTAGCAGTCATCCTACCGCCTCCTTAGCAGTTTATTTATGGGACGTGTAAACGTTCTATCTGCCCCTAGTATAGCAATGTTTAGGGGGAAGTTCCCGTAAAAAGGTAGAAAAGTTTGGAAAATAATGTTATCGCCAGTATACGCAGAGGTTGGCGAGGTGTAAAGCTTGAAATTCTTGACAAAGAATCATTGGAATCGGAGAAATATTTTCGAATGATTGGGTCATAATGTATAGTCAATATTTAGATTGATTTTGTTAGCAGTTAAGAATAACTTATAAGAGTCAAGTCGTTGGTTTGGAAAAATCACATCTTACCCAGTCAATTTTAAAAGCTTAGACGTGCTTACCTGCAGATAACCAGCTTTCAAGTAACAAAAAGTAAGCAGATTAAGCTAAAATTTTGTAATCCCTCGGCCACATTGCTATAATGATGTTTGTGTATTTTTTAAAACTTAAATAAAGGAGTGCTTACTCATGGAACAATTACCCAAAATGTCAGCCGCTGATCTGAAAGACGTCGTTAAAGACGGTAAGACCATGTTATTCTTCTCTGCTACTTGGTGCCCGGATTGCGCCTTCATTAAGCCAGCAATGCCCGACATTGAAGCAGAATATCCCGATTTTAAGTTTATCGCGGTTGACCGCGACGAAAACATCGACTTGGCTGCCGAATTAAATGTCTTCGGTATCCCTAGTTTTATCGCCTTCTCAAATGGTGATGAAATTGGTCGATTAGTCAACAAGGACCGCAAGACCAAGGCTGAGGTTGAAGAATTTATTAATTCATTAGCAGCCAACGCCGATTAAACCGTTGGAAAGGATCCCACATGTTAATTGCTAGTTATAATCCCCAAGAATTAGGGGACACTTTGATTGTTATCGTTGCTCAAGACACGCCCCAACAGGCACACACCGTTCGTGACGGCATCGCGCGAATTTACGACGCCGAAACGGAAAAAACCTTAGGCTACAACTTCTTGGAAATTTCCAAGATCTTGCCTAACATCGGTGGCAATGGCCAAGTGATGTTGACCGTTGACGAGGTTGCTGCTTTGAACGCCGCATTGGAAGACGCCGGCTTCAATGGTGAATTGGTCGCTGACACGGAATCGAAGTTCATTGTCGGTTACGTTAAGACGGCAACGCCACACCCAGATTCCGACCACTTGTTGGTGACGGAAACGGTCGTAGACAATGACCAGTCCGTTCAAATTGTCAGTGGCTCGCCTAACATGCAAGCCGATATCAAAGTTGTCGTTGCCAAGGTTGGTGCGATGATGCCCAACGGCCTGATCATTTGGCCAGGAGCCTTACGAGGCGTCGAAAGTGACGGGATGATCTGCTCCGGTCGTGAGTTGCGCTTAGCCAATGCGCCACAACGGCCAGGTGCCTTGATTCTTCCCGATGACTATGAAGTTGGGGAACCGTTCGACTTTGAACGGGGCCAAACAATCTTCATGGCACAAGAAAATGCTTAAGAAACATTACGAAAGCGGGTTTGCCCTTGTCGGCAACCCGCTTTTTTGTGTACAATAGGGGAGATTGCCTTTAGCCAATTTGGGCTGGGTGGTCAGAAAGAATTTTAATGTGCGGTTTAGACGCGCTCACCGCTTCACGTTATCTCATGAAGCGGCTAAAATGAGACTTAGTGACAAACACAATTAAATGAATTATAAAACTAGCTTTTTGCTAGACAAAAAATCAGGGAATGAGTTAACCAACCGCCAATCCAGGCGGTGTCTCCTCCCAAAGTCTTGAAATTCGGCAGGTGCGGTGTGCACCCGTCAAGGAGGAAGAAACATGGAGCACTATGATGGACCAGCTTTTTACCGAAAATTTGCGGTTAAGCCAAATCCCGAACAATTAGAAGACACCACGAATGAACGCGCCCAGCGCTCCGTTAAGCAACGACAGGAACGTAATGATCGATTGCGGCTTCGCGAGGAACGGGTAGCAAAGCGCGAGCAAGCATCGAAACAGGCTGCACCGGCTAAGCCACGGGAAACATCCGTTGCCAAGTCAACACCTGTCTCACAGGCCACAACACCAACGCCAAAATCCAGTGATGATGAGAACTATCGGCCATTTCAGATGACCCCGATTCCCAAGCAGTTGCATTGGTCGCACCCGACTTCCGAGTCGCGGCGGCGTTACCGGCGGTTAGTGGCGGAGTTGCATAAGGACGATAGCAGCTTTTTGTTGTTTGGGTCGGCTGCCGATGCGGCTGAACTCGAAAGTGCATCCGCAACTGACACAAAAGCAGCGTCGGATCAGACGTCTATGTCTATGTCGTCAGACGCATCGGTTACTGAGACTTCAGCTCCAGAAACAGCTGCTGTTGAGCCTAATACCATTGAAAAACAAACGGATTCCGGGGATGTTTCGACAACTGTTGCTGAAACGTCAACCGAGTCGACTAAAATTGCTGGCGAACCAGCTGACAGCGACAGTGAGGACGCTGATTCTGAATCAGACGATATGACCTCTGATAGCGAAGAGGTGGATGAAACAGTGTTAGATGGGTCATCAACTCCAGATACCAACTCCGATAATCAATCCACTAATGACGCCGAAACAACGGCAAATACTGCGACCGAAGATGCTGACGAAGCGTCGGAAGCATCGTTTGAATCTGATGCCACTGATTCTGAAGCTGAGACAATCGCCAGTGAAGCGGCACCAACCGAAATTTTCTACCCGACGGCACCAATTGCTGATGCTGAAGCGACTGCATCGACCGAGCCTGCCAGCCAGGCAACCAGTACCGCCGTCAGTGGGGTAGGGGACTACCTGCCCGTGGGAACAGTCAAGACGACGGCTACTACGGCAGCGTCCACGCCGGCTTCTGATGTCTCACCAGTCAGTGAATCATCAACTAGTGAGGCACCAGTTGACGAAACGGTCTCAACCGAAGAAGATTCAACCGAAACAGCTCCTAACACTTCTGAAACCAGCCAACCGGAAAGCACCGCCAGCCACGCCGCAATTGTGCGGTCCACGGCTCATTTAGTTGTGAGTTCAGCGGCGGGTGTTCCGGCCAGTGTGGCGTCCAATAGCGCTCACCCGGCTGTGATCCCAGATGCCACGGTGGCCACGACGCCAGATAAGGCGGCGATTAAACCCGCCGTTCAGCTGTCAACCAACGTGGCGCCTACAAATACGCAGGCAACGACTGATTCAGCGGAACCGACCTCACAGACAAGTGACGCATCAAACCGACCTGCCGAGGTCAATCAACTCCTCGACCGGGCAACGGCAGACGATACTGCACCAGCTAGTTCGGCACCGCGACAGGTAAAGCCTAAGGCCAAACCATCGCGCGGTCTCGGCCACTCGCTTGGCGATATCATGCAAGAAGAGGGTAACGACCAGCGCAATCTGGCCCTATTTGATCGGCCAGAGATGTCGGATACGGTATCAGATACTGAAGAGGCAGATCAAACCGAACGCGGGTATCACTTCCCTGGCGTTGACCTGCTACCAAAGCCGGTCGTTCCCGACGAAGAAGCTCTCGACGAGTGGATCGAACACCAAGCCGAAGTCCTCGACGAGACGTTGAGCGCCTTTCATGTCGACGCCCACGTCAGTGACTGGACGGTTGGGCCGACTGTTACCCAGTTCCAGATCAGTCTGGCACTTGGGGTCAAGGTCAATAAAATTACGAACTTAAACGATGACTTGAAGCTGGCCTTGGCTGCCAAGGATATCCGAATCGAAGCGCCAATTCCCGGGAAGAGTACGGTTGGAATCGAAATTCCGAACCTAAAGTCGCGGCCCGTCATGTTGTCTGAAATTCTGAATTCACCGGTCTTCCAGAAGAGCGAATCACCATTAACGGTGGCCCTCGGGGTCGACTTATTTGGGCAACCACAGGTCACCGATCTGCGGAAGATGCCCCACGGCTTGATTGCTGGGGCTACTGGGTCCGGGAAGAGTGTGTTCATCAACTCCCTACTGCTCTCGATTCTCTACAAGGCCACACCGGCACAGGTCAAGCTTCTGTTGATCGATCCGAAGGCCGTGGAAATGGCACCGTACGATGCCTTGCCACACCTGCTGTCACCCGTTATTTCCGATCCGAAGGCCGCTGCGGCAGCTCTCAAGTGGGTCGTTACCGAAATGGACCAACGTTACGAGAAGTTGGCCGCTGCGGGGGTCCGCAACATCGAGCAGTTTAACGACCGTGCCGATGCCAATGACGAGCCATCCCTGAAGATGCCATACATCGTGATTATTATCGATGAATTGGCTGATTTGATGATGATGGCCGCCAGCGAGGTTCAAGACTACATTGTCCGGATCACGCAAAAGGCCCGGGCCGCCGGGATTCATCTCCTGGTCGCCACCCAACGGCCGAGTGTCGACATTGTCACCGGGACCATCAAGAACAACATTCCAACGCGGATTGCCTTCATGGTTTCCAGTCAGATCGACTCGCGGACGATTCTGGATACCGCTGGTGCCGAGAACCTACTGGGTCGTGGGGACATGCTGTACTTGGGTAACGGGGCCAGTCAACCAATGCGGTTGCAAGGGGCTTTCGTTGAATCCGAGGTCGATGCCATTACCGATTTTGTTCGGACGCAGGGTAAGCCGCACTATGCCTTTGAGCCGAAGGGCTTACTGCAACGCGAAACGGCTGAAGAAAATCAAGACGATTTGTTGCCAAAGGTCTTAGAGTACATTGCTCAGGAGAAGACCGTGTCGACCTCGAAATTGCAACGGGTCTTCTCGATTGGCTATAATCGCGCGGCCAATTTGATTGATGATCTGGAACAGCACCACTACGTCTCACCACAGCACGGGTCGAAGCCGCGTGAGGTCTACCTCACGCCGGACGACTTAGGGAAAGATTTACCTGAGCCACACGACTAAGGTGCTATATCTTCATTGTAAGGTGAATAGTCCTCACTGCCCTTTAATCGGTCTCCGTCTTTTAAGGGGTGGGGGGATATGCTAGAATGGAAAGAGAGTCACTCGCACGGTTTATTGAGTCAAGTGGCCTTTACCGCACAGAGTAGAAAAGAGGATCATTTAATGGATAACGCAACGGTTTATCATTTTGTCGGAATTAAAGGATCAGGGATGAGTGCCCTTGCCCTGATTTTACATGATAAGGGATTCAAGGTTCAGGGGTCAGATATCACCCAGTACACGTTCACGCAACGTGGTTTGGAAAAGGCTGGTATCGATGTCATGGGCTTTGACGAAGCCAACATTCACGAAGGATTAACGGTGATTGCCGGGAACTCCTTCACGGATGACCATCCAGAAATCAAGAAGGCCCGCGCTATGGGCTTACCCGTTTACCGTTACCATGAATTCTTGGGTCACTTGATCGAAGGTTACACCAGTATCGGGGTTGCCGGTGCCCACGGTAAGACCAGTACGACTGGCCTGCTGTCACACGTCCTCAGCGGCGTGGCACCAACTTCATACCTGATCGGTGATGGGACTGGGAAGGGGACGCCTAACGCGCGTTTCTTCGTTTACGAAGCCGACGAATACCGGCGTCACTTCCTGGCCACTAAGCCAGATTACGCGATCATGACCAACATCGACTTCGATCACCCCGACTATTACACGGGCATCGACGATGTTTACAGTGCTTTCGAGACGTGGGCTAACCAGGTCAAGAAGGGAATTTTCGCCTGGGGTGATGATCCTGAGTTACGTAAATTAAAGACGGACGTACCGGTCTATTACTATGGGACCAGCGACCGTGACGACTTCCAAGCCAAGAACATCAAGCGTTCAACGACTGGGTCAACCTTTGACGTTTACCATGATGGCAAGAACTTAGGGAACTTTGAAATCCACCTGTACGGTGAACATAACGTGCTGAACAGTCTGGCCGTAATCGCCGTTTCCTACTTCGAAAAGGTCAACATGGATGAAATCAAGCGTGAATTGGCTGATTTCAAGGGTGTTAAGCGTCGGTTCACGGAACGGAAGCTTGCCGACATGACCATCATTGATGACTATGCGCACCATCCATCCGAAATCAAGGCCACGCTGGACGCTGCACGGCAAAAGTATCCGGACAAGGAGATCATTGCGGTCTTCCAGCCCCACACTTTCAGTCGGACGATTGCCCTGATGGACGACTTTGCCAAGAGCCTGAACTTGGCCGACAAGGTCTTCTTGACCAATATCTTCAGCTCTGCGCGTGAAACGCAAGGCGCTGTCTCCAGCAAGGACTTAGCTGCTAAGATTGCCAAGGGTGGCGAAATCCTGACGGTGGACAACATGTCGCCATTACTGGACTTCCACGATGCTGTCGTTGTCTTCATGGGTGCCGGTGACGTGCAGAAGTACGAACGGTCTTACGAAGAATTACTGAGTCACTTATCTTTAAAGAACAACTAAATTAAATGATTTATCGTTGAGGTATCCGCCGGTCTGGCGGGTGCCTCTTTTTGTCTGATGGTGATGGTAGTTATGGTGGCGCTGGCGTATCGCCTGCGGCTGCCAGGATTCTGCCTGCTGTGGGGACCGGTCAAAGCCGAGGTCCAACCAATTTGCAGTTAACGTCTAGCTAATATCTATGATTAGCTTTCAAATTGTATCCGTTCATGGTACTATTAGAGACGTAGATGTGTACCCATGGTCGGGTACATTCGAAAATCCTGGCAATTCGCGTTGTTGGGTAATGGCTCTCGGATTGCAAAATCCGGGAGCTTTTTTTCGTCAAAAACTTTGTCTGGTAGGTGGCACGTTTACAATTTGGAAGGTGTGGGGGAGCTGTTGCAGTTATCGTAACTATTTCAAAATTAGCCCTATACTAGTACTAATGTAATTTCTAAGGATTTAGTCGCATCTTTTGGCAAAATAACTTGAAAAATCGTTTTAACATAGAAGTGGTTGTGAGGGTTAAGCAGAATGATTTGTCGTCGGGAATATAACTTTATAAGGCTGGTAGTAATTTATATCGCAATATGCTATTAATATTATTGTGACTTTGACACCTAAATTAGTTGTGAGAAGTCAGCGCAGTTAACCGACTGCTAAACGATTATCTATTAAAATGGCAATTATTGAATGCGGTTTCAGAAGTGCTTCAGTTTGTCGAGGACATTCGTCCCGGAAAAACCACAAAAATACATAATTTTCACGTGAAAGCGGATACATTTGGAGAACCGCGTCATTGGGCTTTCCGACTTATTTTGCTAATCTTATGTTGTAAGGAGCTGTTTGAGAAATGATGAATGACTTGGCTGCGTTGGTGGCCCAGGAGCCCGTACTACAGCAGTTATTGCGGACTTGTCCGTTACATATTATCAATGCTTTTCAAATCGAGCATTACGCGGTGGATGAGTTTCAGTTTGATCAGGGGGCTCAGTATGACAACACGTATATTTTGGCCGCTGGTAAGGTTAAAATTTACCTGATGTCAGCTGGTGGAAAAGCCGTTGCGTTGGATATTTACGAAAAGGGAGCGTTTATTGGCGAGCAGGAAGCCTTGCTGGATAAGCCGTATAGTGCCTCCGTCGTGAATCTGACACCGGTGACGGTTCTCAGGATTCCCAATGACTTGTTTAAAACTTGGTTGAAGGAAGATCAACATTTTTCACAGGAATTAATTGTTAATTTGTCTGCGCAGATCTATACCTTAACTAACCGGACGGAACGTTACAGCCTGCATTCGGCGTTGGACCAAGCCATCTCGTATCTCATCTGGGCGACGCGGCGCAATCAAGTCGTGACGCGAACCAACCTGCTCAATGAGGTCGATACCTCCAGCCGGAATCTTAACCGCATCATCAAACAGCTACGGGACTTGGACGTCATTACGGTCGATAAGTCTCAAATCAGCGTCACAAATTTACCACAGTTGATTACAATTCTAAGAAATGAGGGATAGACATGACTGAACCAGAACCACACACGCAATTATTGCCAACCATCAACACGGATAGTGCCATCATTATGGGGGATCCCGCTAGAGTCGAGCGTTCCAAGAAGTTCTTGGACGATGTCGAAGACTGGGCCTTCAACCGTGAGTACAAGTCGATTCTTGGGACTTATCAGGGCAAACGCATTCTGGTGATGTCCACCGGGATCGGGGCACCATCGACCGGCATCGCCATTGAAGAACTCAACAACGTGGGTGTGAAGAAGGTCATTCGTGTGGGGTCTGCTGGGGCCATGCAAGCCGGCATTGACCTCGGAAAGCTGATCATTGGTGAAGGGGTCGTCCGTGATGACGGGCTGACTGGCAAATACGTGCCCAACATTTATCCCGCTGTGCCATCATTCCGGCTGATGGCTTTGGCGCACTACTACGCGCCCGAAGCTTTCTACGGCATTATTCGCTCTCACGACGGCTTCTACATGGATGATAATGCACAAAACGAGGCCTTTTGGTCATCTAAGGGTATATTAGGGGCAGATATGGAATCCGGTGCTATGATGGTAATCGGGCGGCAACGGGGATTGGAGACGTTGTCGATCCTAAATAACGTAGTTCTGTATGAGGGTGATTTAGCTGCGGGGGTCAGTGACTTAACGAACGGGGACGACCTGATGGCCCAAGGCGAGACGGATTCGATCAAGTTGGCGTTAAATATCTTAAGTGACGATTCACTATAAGTAACACGTGTCAAACCACATAGAACAAGTGAAAAGGGGAATGTATGATGGATAATGCCAAACAACACGGCTGGTGGTTTAACCAGCTCTTCACGAATTGGAAAAAGTTCGAAGTCATCTACGTGACAATTTTGATTCTGCTCCAAATGGTCGTTTACGCGATCGTCCCAGATAGCTTCATCGGGATGATTTCCGGGGTCGGCGGGGTTCTGTGTCTGGTCTATGGGATGAAGGGCCGGAAGATTTCGTTTATCTTCGGTCTGATTCAGTGTCTGGCCATGACCTACGTTGCCTGGATCAGCCACGCCTATGGGTCCTTTGCTATGGATATTATTTATGTTATTTCTCAACCCATCGGCTGGTACATGTGGGGTCACGACGAAGCCACGCATTCTTTCAAGAAGAACACGCGGCGTTGGATCTTCATCGGTGCCTTCGTGGCGTGGGCCATTGGCTGGGTCGTTCTGGCCGCTTTGAATGGTCAGCTGCCATACTTTGACTCCGTCAACTTCGTGGTCAGCATCATTGCGCAGTTGCTCTACATTCTGAAATACAAGGAAAACTGGTCACTGTGGATCGTCGTCAACATCGCCAACGTTTTATACTGGGGGATTCTGACGGTTCAGATCCTGATTGGGGCCACGAGCATTGGGAGCCTAGGGGCGAACCTATCACAAGTTGCCCTCCAAGCGGCTCTGCTGTTCAACTCGATTTACGCCAACCGCGTTTGGGCGAGAGGTGAAGCCGATAATGAAGGTGGCGCCGGTAAATAATTGTTCGCAATATAAATTTAATAATTAAGAGTCTATGGGGGAACGGCGCGGGTCGTTCCCTTTTTTGCTGGGTTTGTGCGCGACAGATTACTTGTATTTGGGGGTGGATTTGATAAAATGTATTCTAATAAACCCAGAAGTTGTGCCGCAATTGGGTGGCACTCAGCTGGGAAAGTTTTGATAAAAAAGGAGCGTTTCAATGAACAACTATGAACAGCAACCCCGTCAAACGATTAATACCGAGGTCGGACTTAATGGTTTCATGACTAAGATGTTCGGGTGGATGGGCTTGTCTGTGCTGGTATCTGCTGTGACGGCTTTTCTCATGGCAACCCAGTTCAGCGGTGCCTTACAAAACCTCAACGGTGGAATGGTGATCTTGCCAATCATCGTGTGGTTCATCTTACCATTCGTGATTAGCGGACAATCTATGAAACGCCCAACGGTGGCCTTTGTGGGCCTCATGGTCTACGCGGTTGTCACCGGTGCGGTCTTCTCCATCTACACGTTGATGTACAACAATACATCGATTGCTGGTGCGTTTGTCTCCAGTGCCGCCGTCTTTCTGACGATGGCAACGATTGGGGTAACGACCAAGCGTGACTTGACCAAGATTGGAACGCAAGCCTCAGCAGCCTTGATTGGGTTGATTGTGGCCATGCTGATCAACATCTTCTTACGGAGTTCACTGATTGCCATGATCTTCTCTTTCGTCGCAGTGATCATCTTCGCGGCTTTGACCGCCTGGGACACCCAACGGATGAAGAAGATGTACCTCAAGTACGGTGACCAAGTCTCAACGACGGGTCTTGCCGTCAACGGGGCACTGCAACTCTACTTGGATTTCGTCAACTTATTCTTACAACTGTTACAAATCTTCGGCTTATTCGGCGGCAGAGACTAATCGTCAGTAGGCAAAAAGTGAAAAGCGAAGCACTGGATATTGCTGGTGCTTCGCTTTTTGTATCTCACAATTTGTGACTGAGATATGGTAAATGGTTTTGGTGACTCTTGGAATAGTGCAGTGAAAGCCTTATGTGATGACGTTTGGGGAGATAGGGCTAGTCTTGTTGCCTGACTTGAGACCAATATTCGGCCAAAACTATCATCAAGCTAAATGCTGATATGGTAACTTGATGTATTATACAATCATCGAAAATGTAATGCTCACTAAACTTGACATTACGCAAAGATTTGAGCGGTTTAATTTACAACAGATGGCTACCGGTAGCTTAGATTCGGATGGAATTTGATCATGAAAAACTGTGGATAAACAACGTAACCAGTCTTGAATAACAACAAGATCTTTGGTGAGAGCTCTATGCAAGCCGAAGGAGGTCAGGATGGAGCTGGCCGTGAGCGTCATGTTGGCTGGCGTTCTGTGCCAACCTACTTCGGAGACGCGTGGTCTTCGTAGCTTTGACCGGTCCTCACAGCAGGTGGAATCCCTGGCAGCGGCAGGCGGGCATACATCTCTCAACCAATCTTTTAACGTTATTAGGCGATAAGGCAGTTTTTCATTAAAGATCAAGCGCAAATTGCAAGAACAAGTTAGTC
>NZ_AZCZ01000025.1 GCF_001434055.1 Levilactobacillus parabrevis ATCC 53295
TGACAACTTTTAAAGTATATCATGTCGTCAAATTAGTGTCAACTGATTTTTTCAATATATTTTGAATAAATATTGAATTTTTGAAGCTCAGTTGAATAAATATTCTCAACAACGATTACTACTATATCAATTATCAGTCAGACCGTCAAGCCTTTTTTAAAATTAATTATGTCGCAATCTTTCGTTGCTGTTACAATGTTTGCCCTGTAATTGACAACAGAAAATAGTTTACCAATATCTGGGACTATGGTCAAGTGAAAAATGAATATTTACTGAAATTTGTTGCCGCCGCTGGTGAGAATCCCGTCAAGTCGGCGTTTGCGGCATGCAAAAATACCCACTTTCTTCCATTGCTTCCACAACGACGACTCAACTGGTCTAGGTACATGACGACAAAGAGCGACCAGACAAAAAGCCGCCACCGCGATTATGCGGTAACGGCCTCAACTCATTTACTTCAATTCTGGCGCATCAGTCTTATAGTCAGAAACAGTACTCTTCCCATTGTTCTGGGCAACAACACTCGTCTTCTCCTGCTTCTCCGCATCCGCCAAACGTTCCATCGCTGGCTTCAACTTGTAGGTAAATGAAGACTTATCGACCTTCTTAAAGTTCTTCGGTGTATAGAACCGCAGCAAGTCACCATAGATCACACGATCAGATAGGGACAGCTCGGTCGTCACGTGGTTCTGAAGCTTAGCCACAGCCTTCTTCTGTGCCGCCGTGAGCTGGAGCTCCTTCCCTGTCTTCGTATCGTAGACCGTTCCCCCGACTTTCATATACTTCGGTGAGACAAAGTTGCCATCACGGAAAGCAACCGTTTGATTACGGTTCTTGGCAAGCAGGTCCTGACCAAACTGGATGGTATCCGTATTTTTAACCCCTAACAGGTCCAATAAGGTTGGCAAGGCATCGATTTCACCACCATAGGTATGGTTAATCCCACCCTTCAGTCCATCTGCATGGATCATGAAAGGCACCTTTTGGAACTGGGTCAGATCATAACTCGTGATCTTATCCTTACCCAATAACTGGGCAATGGCTGGTCGGTGATTGTTCGAAATACCATAGTGATCCCCATAAGCGACGACCACACTATTCTTATCCAGCCCCGTCTTCTTCAGATAAGTCATGAACTCGGCAAACGACTGATCAAGATAGTGCGCTGTTTGCACGTATGGGTCCACAGTCTTATCCCCGGTCTTCGTTGCTGGGAAATCAGTATTCTTCTTATCTAATTCGTATGGATAATGGTTAGTCAACGTAATCAGCTTAGCGTAGAACGGCTGTGGGAGCTGCTCAATATACTTGGCCGACTGCTTAAAGAAGATTTTATCCTTCAGACCATACCCAACACTATACCCCGGCTTCTCCGTATAATAGCTGGAGCTAAAGAAGTACTGGTACCCCCAGGACTTATAGGTGTTGTCCCGGTTCCAAAAACTCGGCACATCCCCATGGAAAGCTGCCGTTGTATACCCATCCTCCTGGCTCAAGATAGCTGGTGCCGCTTGGAAGGTGTTCTGTGTACCGTAAGTCGTCATCGCCGACCCCTGAGGTAACCCGAACAGAGAGTTTTCCAGCATCATTTCTGCATCAGAGGTCTTCCCCTGAGCTACTTGATGATAGAAGTTATCGAACGACAACGTATTATTGTTATGGTAGAACTTATTCAACGTCGGCGTGACTTCCTTCCCATCAACCTTATAGTCGATCAGGAACTGCTGGAAGCTCTCCAAGTGAATAATGAAGACGTTTTTGCCCTTTTCCTTGCCGTAGTACGACACGTTAGGGCTGACCCGATTCTGTTTCAGATATTTCAAGACACTCTTCATATCAGAAGCGTTGGCACTCGCCCGGGTCGCACTTTCCTTCTGGGTCTGGTACGCGTTGAAGGCGGCGTATTCATTCAGTCCCAGGTACTTCACGATATAATTGTTATCAAACGTCCGCGTTAACAAGCCAGAACGATCCGCACTGGCCATTCCGAACTCCGCAAACATCAATGCAAATGACAACACCGTGATTGAGAAGGCGTACCGCCGTTTAAACGGTCGCGCATCGATTCTGATCACGTGCGTCACCAGTAAGACAATCAAAATAATAATGTCAATGTAAACAAAGAAATCATAGAGATGGGTGATCTGCGCCAGACTCTTGCCCAGGTTATTACCAACAGAACTCGATCCCTTCATGATCCCAAAGGACAAGAAGTCAGAGAATTCCCGATAATAGACCACGTTGGCAAAGATCCACGTGGATTCCAACACATCAATGATCAACATCAACCAATAAGCTAATCGCCCCCGGAAATACAGGGCGATCCCGAACACCAACAGAGCGGCCGGTAGTGGGTTAATGAACAGTAAAAACTGTTGAACATTCCCCTTGGCACCCAAGGTAAACTCGGTCTGATAGGCAATGTAAGTTTTTACCCAAAATAAAACGACGATCAACAGGAAAAATCCCATTCGGGTGTTTAACCAGTTCGTCTTCCGCTTAAAAAAGTTCGCCATTACGACTGCCTCCACATAAGAATTAACATCTCTCAAGTATAGCGGATATTGCGAGGTAATCAATCCGATTCCAGAACCTTTGGAAAAAATTCAATCTTTCCCCGATTATAAAAAAACAAAACTATGGCCGCCCATAGTTTTGTTAGTTATCCGTTAATAAATCAAACAGCTCAATAGCAACTAAATCGATGTTATCAAACTCAAAAGTTGTTTCCGGATTGTGTTCAGTTAAAGTGTACGTGTGCGTTGCCTGGTTAAATACGACCGTGGCTTGCTCAACGCCTTCTTTTTCAAAACGACGGGGTTGTGGCTCGTCGGTGGCATCTTCTTGCATCGCCTTTAAGCGATTAATAATGCCAATCAATTGAGATTCTTCCATGGTTGATCCCCTTTCTAGCTTTCCATAATGATTTTACCAAACTTACGGCCTGATGACACGCCCTAATGCAGAAAAACTCATGGAAATCATAAATCCGGCTCTTCAACGACCTTATCTGGCCGAATAACCATCGCCACCAGACCGGCCAGCATGCCAAAGTAGTAGGTCAACAAGCGCCATAAAATCATCGCTAAGACCAACTTACTATTTGAAGTAATATAACTCCTAAAGATCATTTCAAAGCTATACTCGGCCCCACCAGAGCCCCCTGGAATTGGAAACAGGGAAATGACCATCACAATGAGAACGTGGAAGCTGGTCACCATGACAATGTTGGCTGAGGTGTATCCCAGCGCGAGCATAATAAAGTAGGGAATCAGGTAGTAAACTGCCAGCTGAAAGAAGGTGATCACAAAGACCCGCAACATCAGCTTGCCCTTCCCACTGATTCGGACACTCTCTGCATAGAAAGAATCAATCTTACTATTCAGGTTGTCTTCGATCCGGTGGAAACGTTCCGCCTTCATGAACCAATGGAACGGGTACATTAAGACGCCGACCATCTTCTTGGTAAACGAATACCAGAACATAATCATCAGGAGGCCCACGATAACCGCCAAGTGAATGGTGAATCCAAAGACAACTAGCCACGCCAACGCGTGAAGCTTGTCCTGAATCTCCCGAAACCCAATGATCAAAGCAATGATAAAGTTAATGACGATCATCGATTGGTAGACCACAAACTTCATTAAGAGAACCGAACTGGCCTTACCCGCATCGATCCCAGTCTGCATCAACGCAAAAAGTTGTGCGGGTTGCCCACCGGATGAAAACGGCGTAATACCGTTAAATAGCTGTTCCACTAAGGGAATCCGAACAGCATCCTTAAACGTGAAGCCTTCGATCCGATCGGAAATAAAAACCTTCACGATCCATGACTCTAGCCCCAAATACAGGAGCATACAAAGAATGGCGACCCCAAACCACCAAAAATTGATGTGAACAAAATCGTTAACTAATACTGAAAACTTAATGTCACGGAGTGAATACGCAAAAATGGCAATCCCCAAGAGTAACATTAACACTAATACCCATTTATTTCGTCGTGACATGCAGTTTACCCCTCTTTTGCTTGCTGCGTATAGAACTTCCGCCAGATTTCGGTGAGGTATTCCTCAGAGTAACGGTCCGCAGCAGCGAGACTCTGCTGATGCCAATGTGCCAGTGCTGCTGGATCGTGTGGCAGGCGCTGAAGTTGCGCATTCATTTCATCGTAATCTTTGGCCGGCTGGTAATCCCCAGCAATAATCGCCTGGTACAGATCTAGATCCCGTAAGAGGACCGGTGTTCCCGTACTAAAGGCCTCCAGAACCGACATTGGAAAGAGTTCATTGAAGGATGGCAATAAAAAGAGATCGGCTAGATTATAATAGTCCACCAATTTATTCCGGTCGACAATGCCTGGAAAGCTCAGGTTAGCCGGCGGATTGTCGACAACCTTCTTCAGCTCGGCATAGCCGTCCGTCATCCGACCGAAGGAGAAGCCCCCGGCCCAGATGAACTGAACCTCCGGATTGTTCCGAGCAAGCTTAATAAAGTCAAAAAGGCCCTTACGCTCCTGAATCTGACCGATACCCAGTACCGTGAAACGCTTCGAATCATAACCGTAATGCGCCCGCAAAGCGACTTTCCGCTCCGCATCGACCGGATAAAATTCCTTACGACTCACAAAGTTGGGAATATACGTCACTCGCTCAGCAGGAATCCCGTACGCTACCAACTTAGGAATAAAGGTCGGGTTGACCACAACAATGTGATCCATCCGGCGGTAAAAGGCAATCACGTATTTATAAAAGATTGACCGGAACGGTTGTGGAATCTTCAGACTCCCCTCCAACGTTTCCGGCAGAAAATGAACATAACCAATCTTTCGACCACGTCCTGGTAGGAATGTTGACAGGTAGTAGGTCGGATTAATCGTGTGGTAATGGGTCACGTCGGCCCGACCATACTTGTTGACTGTCACGTCGAATTCATCCTTGAGCCGTGTTGCCAATAGATTCATTAGTTCATTGTAAGCACTCCCCACGCCCTGTCCCTTGACGGAATCGGCCTTGGAGAACATGTTAATTTTTAGCATTCAATTGCTCCTCTAATCACTAAAGTCCGGGGTATCTTCGTGCGTCGCTTCGTAGCTTGCCTGGGCATCCTGATAGAACTCAATGACCCGTTGGCCAAAGGTATCAGCAGAGATCTCCGCTAACTTACGCGCCAGCAGCTCTGGGTCCTGTTCTTCATTCCCATGCTTCAGGTAGTCCACCACATTGGTCACCATTTCATCCTCGGTCTTGAAGGTCACCCCAAGTGTCCGCTTCGACAGCAACTCATCGGTATACGGACTCGTCATGACCACAATCTTCGTTCCCGCCGCCATGGCTTCGATGTAGGTCAACCCCTGCGACTCCGAATCGGACGAAGACAAGAAGACGTTTGCCATGTGATAGTAACGAAAAACATCGTTATTATTCACCTGACCAGTAAATGAAATATGGTCGGTCAGACCGGCATCCTTCACCTGCTGTTCGAGGTCTTCTTTGGCTGGACCATCTCCAACGATTAGGAGTTGGGCATTGGGAACTTCTGCCAGAATTCGTGGCATAGCCGCAATGCTCTCCTTAATATTCTTTTCGTAGGCCAGACGACTCAACGATAGAATCACTGGTGTATCTGGTTGATAGCCTAACTCACACCGTAGATCGGCCGTATCTGGCTGTTCATACTGATGTAGATTGACCCCCGTTGGGATAATCCGAATCGGCGTCTTGACCCCATAATCAGTTAAGGTCGTTAACACCCGGTCACTCGGCGCCACCACCCCAGTTAAGTGGTAACAAAAGGCCAGGGTCGCTTGCTTGACGTGCACGGGCTTCAAAATCTTCCCGTTAGCGACGTAATGCAAGTAATCCTCGTACATGGTGTGGTAAGTATGTAGACAGGGAATCTCTAAGTTCCGCGCCACAAACTTCCCGATCCACCCCATCGAGAACTCCGTCTGAGTGTGGACAATATCCAAATTTAATTCCTTCGCAATTTGATAAGCTTGAAAGAGTCCCCGCACCGCGATCCGGCGATCCGTGAATGAGACGAACGGAATACTCGAAAAACGAAAGACATTCCGCTCATAAACGTTGCGCTCGACGTTTGGATCGGTCGTGGTAAAAATATAGACCTGATGCCCCTGCTTTTCCAGTTGATCTCGCAGCGTCTTAATTGATGTTGCGACCCCACTTACTTGAGGGAAATAGGTATCTGTAAATAAGCCAATGTTCATCGCCAATCCCCCTTGCGTCTGTGTTTGGCTAAAAATATTTAGAGTTTCGCTTTGTACAATTATCACAATTATATGGGTTTGGCTAGGGGATTGCAAACCGCAGCGGCCATCGCAAGAAAATCTCATCATTTGGCCATTCTTACGCGCTTACATTTCGCACACCCGTCAAACAATTTCGGTAAGCACCCATTAGCCACTCACGTCACTAGCAAAAAGGACATCCCCAGCAAAGCGGATGCCCTCACGCACATTTTATTCATTTCAGAACACCAGGGACCGCCGCCTGAACCATCGTCACGACCTCCTGGCTGGTACTGGCGGAATTCACCGTCGTCTCTGCCAGCGCCGCCAACTCGTGAGCGTCTAACTGGCTGATCAGCTGACGCGTCTTCGTAATCGCACTCGGCGCCATAGAGAACTCATCGAGACCCATCCCCAGCAAGAGCGGTAACGCAATCGGATCTCCCGCCATTTCACCACACATGGCAACGGGAATGCCCGCCGCGTGTCCTGCCGAAATGACATTATCGATTAAGCGCAGAATTGCCGGATGATAAGGCTGATACAGGTAAGCCACGTTCTGATTGGTTCGGTCAGCCGCCAGTGTATACCCGATCAAGTCATTGGTACCGATACTCATAAAGTCTACTTCATTAGCAAACCGGTCGGCCAACAACGCCGCTGCTGGCACCTCGACCATCATGCCCACGGCAATCTTTCCCATAGGAACCCGCTTCGCCGTCAGCTTAGAGCGTTCATCATCGTAAATGGCCTTAGCCTGTCGCAATTCATCCAGTGTCGCAATCATTGGAAACATGATACTCAGATGGCCAAACGCCGAGGCCCGAATCAACGCCCGCAATTGGCTTCGAAAAACCTGCTGGTGTGCAAGGCTTTGTCGGATTGCGCGTGCCCCCATAAAGGGATTGGCCTCGTTCTGTGACGGTCGGTAAGGAAGCTCCTTATCGCCACCAACATCCAACGTCCGAATCACGACTGGCCGAGGCGCCATTGTCTCCAAGACCTGACGATAGATGGCGAACTGTTCGTCCTCGGTTGGTAGATGCTGGGCGTCCAGGTATAAAAATTCCGTCCGGAACAGGCCCACACCTTCTGCACCGCCAGCCGTCACCCGCTTCAAATCCGTCAAAGTCCCCATATTAGCGGCTAGGGTCACGCCCACGCCATCCTTGGAAACCGTCTCGTGATGCGCCAATTTGTCTAACCGCCGCTGATTTTTCATGCGTTGCGTCATGGTTCGCCGCGCGACCGCAATCTCGTCCGCCGTCGGGCCAACCATCACATTGCCCTGGGTTCCATTGACAACGACCAATTCACCATTAGTCAGTGCCTGTGTCGCCGTCTGGGTACCCACGACCGCTGGCAAATTCAACGACCGCGCCAGAATTGACGAATGGGACGTGCGGCCACCGGCATCGGTCACGAACCCCAAAACCTGTTGTGAATTGACCGCGACCGCCTCACTCGCAATCAGGTCGTGTGTGACCACAATCACGGGCTGAGTGACGAGTGCCAGGTCCGGCAAAGTCACGCCTAACAAGTGCGCCGTCAACCGCTTCGCCACCGTTTGCCAGTTGGTCAGACGATCCTGCAAGTAAGGATTGTCGACAAGCGCCGTAAGTTCTTCCTCTACCGTCGTTGTGACCAGAGCCACCGCAAATTCAGCGTTGACGTGTTTTTCCCGGATATTCTGTTCGACATGTCCCATCAGGTCTTGATCCTTTAACATCGCTAATTGCGCAATAAAAACCTGGGCACGGTCAGCACCCAGGTTTTTATTTACACGAGTTTTTATCGTCTCAATCTCTGAAACGGTTGCTTCAAGGGCCTGATGGAATCGATTTAATTCGTAATCAAGATCAGTGATTGTCTGTTGAGAAACGTGAAGGTCTGGCTCATCCAGTCGGTAGACCCGACCGCAAGCCACCCCGTCACTGGCAGCAATCCCCTTGAGCATCGCCTTCATTAGTCAGACAAACCCTCTTTAGTCATGGTTTCAGCAATAGCAGTCATTGCATCAGCTTCGTCTTCACCGTCAGTCGTGATGGTGATGTCAGCGTTTTGGCCAACACCTAAAGACATAACACCCATGATAGACTTCAAGTTAACGGACTTGTCTTGGTATTGTAAGCTAACTTCAGAGCTAAACTTACTTGCTGATTGTACCAATAAAGTAGCTGGACGTGCATGGATACCAGTTTCTGCTGTTACATGAAATTCGCGTTTTTCCATAATTGATCGATCTCCTTTAAGCTTAGGTTGACTACTTACCGACGCGGTTCGCCTTGACCTTGCGCATTGGCCAAACAACCATTCAACGAGTCACGCCTACCTACTAAGAATATCAATGTAAGCCACAAATTACAAGTTATACATGAACCGCTTTCATCAAAATATCGTTATTCGCCGTCATTTCCGGCGTCATAATCGTAGTGATAGATGAGTTTGCCGTTCTTTTCAGCCTTGCCCACCACCCGTTTTCGCGTTTCGTAAGCCATAAAAGCTTTTTGAAATGCCGGGAAGTCTTCGGGGGTTACTTCGAACTGCTCAATTTTCTTATCTTTTAATTGATTCATTAAATCCGTAAAGTCTCGTGCCACTGTTTTTTCCTCCCTCGCTCTTCTTTGTCTGGTGAAAAATTGTCGCCTGCGGCTGCCAGGGATTCCGCTTGCTGTGGGGACGCTCCAGCCTGAGAAACGGGCTTCCGACTCAATTTGAAGCCACGAAGCCCCCGTGTCTTCAAGATTGCCCGTGCTGTAAACTGGCAAAAAACGCCAGTTAACACCACCTCCACGGCTAGCTACATCCCTGACCTCCTCCGGCTAAGATAACTTTTAACCACTAAATAACGCACTGCTGGTTCGCGAGCAAAAAGTCCGCCATTATAAGTCTTACTACTTTATTCAGGTACGTTATCCCAATGGCCCAATCTGCTGAGCCAAAGAACGCAAGCCTTACCACTAGTCTCAAACAACTATTATATCACCCTTCGCGTGCGTTCTCCCCTATCTTACGGGGCAAACGCGTGTCGGTCAAAGTATTTAAAAAATTTTTTCAATTTTGAAATGTTCATTTTAGCATTCTATTGTCGAGAGTGCTAAAATGAAGGCGTTCGTTAGAAATTTCCCGTAATACCGCGCATTTATCGTGCAAACAAAATACTTGCACGACCAGATGAACGCGTTATAATGTGGTCAATGGTCAAGAAAGGTCAAAGGCTTTTCGAAGGCCCGTGGAATTTCCACGAGAACTCCAGGCAAGAAAGGAGACGACAAGATGCTATGTCAAAATTGCCACCGCAATGAAGCAACGATTCACCTTTACATGAGTGTAAATGGGCAGCGGCAACAAGTTGACCTATGCCAAAATTGTTACCAGCTGCTGAAACAGCAACAATCAAACGATTCTGGAAATGGAGGTGGCCGCATGGCACAAGATCCATTCGGCTTTAATAACCTGGATGATATTTTCCGGGCAATGCAAGGCGGTGACAACAGCCAAGCTAATAATTTCCAACAAGCTTCCGGACAAGGTCGACCAACCCAACCTTCTGGCAACCAGGGCGGTTCCGGTAATGGCTTACTCAGTCAGTACGGGTTAAACCTCACCCAGTTGGCCAAAGATGGCAAAGTCGATCCCGTTATTGGCCGGGACAAAGAAACGGCACAAGTCATTGAAATCCTGAATCGGCGAACGAAGAACAACCCCGTGTTGATCGGAGAAGCCGGTGTTGGGAAGACGGCGGTCGTTGAAGGCCTTGCGGAACGCATTGTCGAAGGCAACGTTCCTCAAAAGCTCGCCAACAAGCAAATTATTCGCTTAGACGTTGTGTCCTTGGTTCAGGGAACTGGTATCCGTGGCCAATTCGAGCAACGCATGCAACAGTTAATGAAAGAGGTTCAAGCTAACCCCGACATCATCCTATTTATCGATGAAATCCATGAAATCATGGGTGCCGGGAATGCCGAAGGCGGCATGGATGCTGGTAATGTTTTGAAGCCAGCCCTCGCCCGTGGCGACTTCCAATTGATCGGTGCAACCACGTTAAGTGAATACCGCGATATTGAAAAGGACCAAGCCTTAGCACGGCGGTTCCAACCAGTTACGGTCGATGAACCAAGTGCTGACGAAGCCATTAAGATTTTAAAGGGTATTCAAAAGAAATACGAAGATTACCACCACGTTCACTACGACGATGACGCCATTGAGGCTGCCGTTCGCCTGTCTGATCGCTACATCCAAGACCGTTTCTTACCTGACAAGGCCATTGACCTGTTGGATGAGGCCGGTTCACGGAAGAACTTGACCATCAATATCGCCGACCCTAAGGCCATCGATGAAAAGATCAAGTCCGCTGAAGCACAGAAGCAAGCTGCCTTAAAACAGGAAGACTACGAAAAAGCTGCCTACTACCGCGACCAAGTCACGAAGTTGGAGAAGTCCAAGGAAACTGCCAAGGACGCCGACCAAAACGCTTCTGCCGAGGTTACGGTTAAGGACATGCAAGATATCGTGGAAGAAAAGACCAGCATTCCTGTCGGTGAACTACAAGCCAAGGAACAGCACCAACTCAAGAGTTTAGGTGCCGACCTTGAAAAGCACGTCATCGGCCAGAATGAAGCCGTCGACAAGGTTGCCCGGGCTATTCGGCGGAACCGAATCGGGTTGAACGGTACTGGCCGACCAATCGGTTCTTTCCTCTTCGTCGGCCCGACCGGTGTTGGGAAGACGGAATTAGCCAAGCAATTGGCCAATGAACTCTTTGGTTCCGAGGACGCCATGGTTCGCTTCGACATGTCTGAGTACATGGAGCCGCATTCCATTTCTAAGCTGATCGGGTCACCACCTGGCTATGTTGGCTACGAAGAAGCTGGCCAGCTTACCGAACAGGTTCGGCGTCATCCATACACGTTAATTCTGTTGGATGAAATTGAAAAGGCCCACCCCGACGTCTTGAATATGTTCTTACAGATTCTGGACGACGGCCGGTTGACTGATTCTCAAGGCCGGACGGTTTCCTTCAAGGATACGCTGATCATCATGACCAGTAACGCCGGTACCGGTGATGCCGAAGCCAACGTTGGTTTTGGCGCCGCTGCCGAAGGAACCACCCACTCTGTTCTGGGGAACCTGACCAACTACTTCAAGCCAGAGTTCTTAAACCGGTTCGACGATATCGTTGAGTTCAACTCCCTGAGCATGGAAAACCTGATGCACATCGTTGACTTAATGATTGTTGACGTTAACCAAATGTTGGCAGGCCAAGGCCTCCACATTCACGTTACCGCGCCGGTTGAGGAACAACTGGTCAAGAAGGGGTACAATCCTGCGATGGGGGCTCGGCCACTACGGCGGGTCATCCAAGAAGAGATTGAAGACCGGATTGCCGACTTCTACCTGGACCACGGGGACGTTAAGAACCTCGTTGCCAAGATTGAAGACGGTAAGATCACGTTGGCTGCTGACACGGATGCTAATGCCGCAGCTAGTGATTCCACGTCAAGTAACGCTTAATCACGAATTTTTGAAGGTGTTCAGCCATGAGAGCTGAGCACCTTTTTTGTCAGCACATTCAGCTGAAGACCACCCCACCATTTTCTGTTCACACCAGTCCCCTTACTGAGCCGATTAGAAAAAATCTGATAGCGTTCACATGTTGGCGTGGCCGGGAAAAATGGTATACTAGATTTTAAAGGAAACTTCTGGAGGTGAATGGCATGGCATTTTTTGACTGGTTACGACGGATGATTGAACCGAAGCCCCGACGCGAAAACATTTCGCAGCCGGTAGCACCACGCCGCCGTCGTCAACCAATCCCGGCTCCAGCAGAACCCGTTGCCCCCAGCCAACCGGCTGTAACGCCACCCGTTCTGACTGACCACGCTGTCACCTTAAAACACGCCGTCCAACAGCCGCGGCCCGAGCCGACTGCCACGTTAGTGATTCGCTTGGTGGATGAACACAATCATCCGCTTCAACCGGCTCTTATCTTAACGGGGTCACTTAACCACCCCGTCCGCTGCCGATTCCCGGAGATTCCGGGGTACGCGCTCTCACGGATTCACGGCTTTACTCAGGACTTTATCAGTGAATATGGCCTGACGACCGCTATCTATCGTCGCTTGCTGGGCAAACCGATCATCGCCTACCTGGTCGACTTCGACTCCGGTCGCTTGCTAGAGCTTCCCCAGATTCACCGGGGCGCCCTTTCTACGAGCTACGCGCTAACACCACCCGTTGTCAGCAACTATCACATCTTCCAAGCGCAGGGTCCACAACGCGGTAAATTCTCCACGCACGCCCAACGCGTTGTGTATTTCTATCGCCGTGACAGCTGGGAGACGGTCCAACGCGTTCAACAGTACGTCTTCCTTCAGGCGGATCATCTAGTCTACGATGGTCCAGACGGCACGGCATACGGCTATCAGTTCCCCGCCGACTCACTCTGGCGGCTGTTCATGATCATCACGTTGACGGATGGCTCAGTTTGGTACAATCTCGGTGGCAGTCAGTGGCTGAGTGCGACTGAAACCACTCGCCGAGACCACCAACTGGCCCACCCGGCTTTGACGCAGAAACGCGCTTGGCATCCCGAAGACTTTGCCCGAATCGGCTCGGTCGATTACGTTCCCGGTGCCGCAGTCTCCATTTATACGGAACCATACGGCGAAACCGCTGGCCAACTCGAGCATGGTGAGCCGCTGGACATCCGTGGCCGGATCGTTGATGATCAGCAATTGGTCTGGTATCAAATTGGACCGGAAGCTTACATCAACGCGCGATACGTGCGCCTCGTCCCTACCGAAACCATTTAAAGCTAAAAATAAAAGTGTCACCGCAAATCTTTCAACAGATTTGTGGTGACACTTTTTGATTCGATAAGCTTATTAGAATTCAGCGTTACCTGGAGTCCGTGGGTAAGGGATCACGTCGCGGATGTTTTCCATCCCCGTCACGTACATCAGTAACCGTTCGAAACCAATTCCGTAACCGGAGTGCTTGGTTTCACCGTACTTCCGCAGATCCAAGTACCATTGGTATTCTTCCTGTGGTAAGTGGTTATCCTTGATCTTCTTGGCCATTTCAGCTTGACGTTCTTCACGTTGACTCCCACCGATCAATTCACCGATACGGGGAACCAATAAGTCAGCGGCTGCGACAGTCTTACCATCGTCGTTATCGCGCATGTAGAAAGCCTTGATTTCACGTGGGTAATCCGTCAGGAAGGTTGGCCGCTTGTAGACCTGTTCACACAGGTAGCGTTCGTGTTCGGCTTGTAAGTCGAGCCCCCAGTAAACGGGAACATCGAACTTAACAGGCGCCTTTTCCAGCTCTTCAATGGCTTGCGTGTAGGTAATCTGCGCAAACTTTTCGTCGATGGTCTGGTGAAGACGGTTCAACAGATCGTCATCCACGGCGTTGTTCAGGAATTCCAATTCATCCTTGGCGTGGGCTAAGAGGTACTTGACCACGTGCTTCAGGAGACTTTCGGATTCGTTGATCACGTCTTGCAAGTCAGCAAAGGCCATTTCTGGTTCAATCATCCAGAATTCTGAGGCGTGACGAGCCGTGTGCGAATTTTCAGCCCGGAAGGTTGGGCCAAACGTGTACACGTTCCGCAAAGCCAAAGCGAAGGCTTCCACGGGAAGTTGACCACTGACCGTCAAGTTTGTTTCCTTCTTGAAGAAGTCTTGGCTGTCATCAACCTTGCCGTCGTCCGTCTTAGGCAAGTTGTTCATGTCTAACGTGGTGACCCGGAACATTTCCCCGGCCCCTTCGCTATCACTACTGGTAATGATTGGCGTGTTAACGTAGGTGAAGTCATTTTCCTGCAGGTATTGGTGTACGGCAAAGGCCGTCAGTGAACGGATCTTGAAGACCGCGTAGAACGTGTTGGTCCGTGGCCGTAGGTGCGCCATCGTCCGCAAGTATTCGTAGGAGTGCTTCTTCTTTTGCAGTGGGTAGTCACTATCGGAGGCCCCTTCAAGCACAACTTCTTCGGCATGAACTTCGAAAGGTTGCTTGGCGTCTGGCGTGTAAACGACCGTCCCCACAACCTTGATCGTAGAACTCAGTGGCAACTTCGTCATTTCGGCGTAGTTCTCCAGATCACTCTTCATCACGATCTGTGCGTGCTTCAAGCAAGAGCCATCGTTCAATTCGATAAAGCCCACGCGCTTAGAGCCCCGCACCGTCTTCACCCAACCGTGCAGAACAACTTGTTCGTCTTCGGCAAAGTGCCGGTCGCTAAATAAATCTTTAACCAAAATTTCTGTCATCATATTCTCCTTCTGTCGTACCCATAAAAAAAGACCCATCATCCCTATCACTAGGGACGAAAGATCTTTCCGCGGTACCACCCAAATTGTTTTTAATTCAAAACCAACTTTAAACAACGTACTAACATACGTTCCGCTTGATAACGTAGCGGTCACGGCGCGGCCTACTTTTGATTCAGCCTGCAACGAAAGCGGGGTTATCCAGATTGGGCGATCAACTAAGCTCTCACTATCCTTAGTTCGCTAGGCACCGGTGACCAATCTGGCGTTGTCCGTTTCAATTGTTTTTGATTTATGCAACTGTTGTCAGATTAGCACAAATCGGGACGGGACACAACCGAAATCTATCTGTGTGTGGTGGAACTCCGCTCTTCTCAAGTTTAATTTTCAGTCTTCAACCAACCGATTGCCCATTGATTGGGCCCGTTGCCCCCAGCGCTTCTTAATTTCCAAGACGAGCGTTGGGATGAAGACGCCGACCACAACGAGTACCCAGCCACCGACTGGCAGTGCAACGAGGCCGAAGAGCCCTTGGAGCCCCGGAACCACTGCCACAACAATCAGCAAGCTAATCGTGACCAGTAGTGCTCGGTTAAGCCGTGGGTTCCGTTTTAGACTGGCCCACGTCAACGGTTGACGATCCTTAATGGCGTAGATGTCAATCATAGAACCAATCGCCAGGATCAGGAAGGTTACCGTCATGCCGACCGCTGGCTGGTTAGCCGCTAGAACGAAGCGTCCCAGCCCGTAAGCCCCCAGTGTCAGGAACGTAAACGTCACGGCACGGGTTGCCAGTCGACCACCTAGGCCACGAGCGAAGAGGCTTTCGTCGTTAGCCACCGGTGGCTGTTGCATTGCGGCCTTTTCGCCAGGTTCTCTGCTCAGGTAGAAACCAGGAATACCATCGGCTAAAACGTTGATCAGCAGGAGCTGTTCGGCCAACAGTGGCGCGCCCCAGCCCATCAGGACCGAACCAACCATCAGGAAGATCTGAGCGAAGTTGACCCCCACCAGAAATTCGACGGCCTTGAGGATGTTTTGATAGACCGTCCGCCCTTCCTTCACCGCCGAGATGATCGTCGCGAAGTTGTCATCCGTCAGGACCATGTCCGCGGCACTTTTGGACACTTCTGTCCCGGTAATTCCCATGGCGATACCCACATCGGCGGCCTTTAAGGCTGGCGCATCATTCACGCCATCACCCGTCATCGCGACCGTGGCGCCGGTCTTCTGCCAAGCCTGAACGATTCGAATTTTATCGGTCGGCGATACTCGCGCATAAACGGCAATGTTTTTGATCTGCCCATCGAGCTCGGCATCCGTCAACGTCCGGAGTTCATCCCCGGACATCACCAGTTGCCCCGGTGACAGTAAGCCAATCTCTTTGGCGATGGCCTCGGCCGTCACCATGTGGTCGCCGGTAATCATAATAGGCTTGATACCGGCGGCCTTCGCCTCCCGAATCGCCGTGATAACCTCTGGCCGTGGTGGATCGATCATTCCCACGATCCCCGCAAACGTCAGGTGTTGCGTCAGGTCGGCCCAGTTGATGGTGTCGCCAGCCGATACGACCCGGTAGCCGACCGCTAGAACCCGTAACGCCTCCTGACCGAACGCATCGTGAGCCCGTTTGGCCTGCACGAATTCCGCTGGCTGCCAGTCAACGGGTAAGCGATCAAAGGCCCCTTTGACCACGACCAACCGACGACCATCCTTTAATTGATGGAGCGTTGCCATGGTCTTCTTCGTGGAGTCAAACGGATCTTCGGCGAGTCGCGGCGCCGTTGCTTCAAAGCCCTTACGGCTGGCATCATTTTTAGCTAACCAGCGAACGATGGCCAATTCAGTGGGGTCACCCACCGTTTCTTCCTCGCCGTTAACCATTTGAATTTCAGCATTGGTCACTAACCCCAAGTAACGCATGAGGTCCTTACCGGCGTGCGTCATTTCCGTAGCCGCCGTGACTGACTTGGCGCCCGGCGTCCAGTAACGGGTGATGGTCATCTGGTTCTGCGTCAACGTTCCCGTCTTGTCGGAAGCAATCACGTCGACCCCACCAATCGTTTCAACTGCATTAACCCGGCGCATGATGGCGTTACGCTTAGCCATCCGCTTCACCCCGTGAGCCAAGCTGATTGTCACGATAATCGGCAGCGTTTCAGGAACGGCCGCCACCGCCAAGGAGATCCCAATCATGAGGCTGTCGGCCAGCCCCTGGTTTTGCATCCAAATACTCAGGGCAAAGATGGCCATTCCACCCATGACGGCAAATGTCGTCAGCCAACCGGAAAGCCGATTCAAACGGCCCTGTAGCGGTGTTGCTCGCTTCTTCGTTTTATTCAAAAGCCCGGCAATCTGTCCCAGCTCCGTTGCCATCCCAGTCGTCACGACCTGAATGACAGCCGTGCCGGCCGTCACCGCGGTACCGGAAAAGACTTGCTGGTTTTCCTTAGCACCGTCGGGTTTGTGTAACGCCACCTTGTCGACCGGTACACTTTCACCGGTCAGAACGGCTTCATCCACGGCTAAATTAGTACTGGACAGGACCACCCCATCGGCCGGGACTTGATCTCCCGCCTTCAACAGGACCAGGTCACCCGGAACCACGTCCTTCGCGTCAATCGTCTGGGCAATGTTTTCCCGCCGCACGGTCGTCGTGGGCAAGCTCATCGATTGCAACGCTGCCAGTGCCTTTTCGGCCGAGGCTTCCTGATACATTCCGATAATCACGTTGATGACCAGGATCGACCCAATGACGATGGATTTCGTCCAACCGCCACCTTGGAAAAGTGCCATGTAACTGGCTAACGCCACGGCAAATAATAGCACGAGCGAGGATACATCCGCTAAATGATGTCCAATTTGACGCCAAATACTAGCCTTTTTAGCAGCCACCAATTGGTTACTGCCAAATTCTTGCCGCCGCGTCTGGGCCTCTTGGGCCGTCAGCCCTTGCTGGGGTGTTAAATTTAAAGTCGTCATCTCTTCTCTCTTCATAAGTTATGCCTCCGTTTATTGAATAATTTATCGTTCCGATTACTATACTCTTATTAAACCGTAAAAGTTTGGCCAGACTGCGGGAGAATTGTGAAGAAAAATAGAACATTGTATTTTCTATTTACGGTATGACTAATTATGCGCTGGATATGTTGCCCGTGCATTGGCCTCCCTTTTTATAATTTTTTCAATATTCACAGCAACAATCGTCACGCCCCTAAATTTGTGAGGCGTCCTAGTTGCCATGCTGAACCAGATACCCTAGAATCAAACTAATCACTACCGGCTACCATGAACGGGGCCGCGCAGAAAGGAAGCATCGGTGTGAAACTACTCAGACGCCTGCTCATCGTGACCCTCCTAGCAGTGGGGCTCTTTATTCTCAGCAATTGGCAGGCCCTCTCCACGCAATTTACTTACTACCAAACGGCCATCACGGGTCTCCTTACCCACCAGGGAACGCGCAAGGCCGACAACTACCAAACCAGCGGCTATATTCTCCGCAATCCTAAAGACGCGACCACCAAAACCGGAGCAGACGACACCCCGGTGGAAAGTGCCGTCCAGGGACTACTCCTCCAACAAAAGTATTACTACCACTACGCGACTGGTACCCCTGCCAAGGCCCGGGCAGTCTTCGCCGAGGCGGTTAAACTCTATAATCAGCCCGGAATTGTCCAGCTGACCGAGGGGCCCGGATCGACCACGACCAACCGGATCACGTTTGGCGTCTACCACCACAAGGAGACCGGCAAAAAGAATACAATTGAGCTGGGACAAGGTGGCCCACAGATTACGCAACGCATCAGCTGGCAGGGAATCCTGACTACCAACACGGCTACGGCCAAGCTCAACGCCACCTACCCCCAATCCTTCAAGCAATCCGTGGCCGTCCACGAACTCGGCCACGCCCTGGGACTCGACCACAGTTCGGACAAGACCTCCGTCATGACCCCAATTGATCAGGGCCGCACCCAACTGTCGACCGCCGATCTGAAGAGTCTGCGAGCCATTTACGATAAAGGTTAAGCTCAGGCGTCCGCGTACTCGTTAAGTCACCTTTTAATCTAAACAAATAGCGCCCCCACTGGCTTGTCAGCCAAACTGGGGGCGCTATTTCAGCAACAATTTAAATTTAATGCGACAAAATCCGATATTTTTACATTAGTAGTAAGTATAGGCGCATTGGAGAGGTACGCAGCACACCCTCCGCCTGCAGGTTACCACCACTGTTTACAGGTTGATATCCATGTTGAACGTCAGGCGAGACAGCGTCAGCCCCTTTTCGATGAGGTCGTTCGTAAACTTCGTTGTCGTCTTCCGCATGTCGGCCGTTACTTGATGGTTTTGCGTCGTCAAGAAGGCCGTCAATTCGTCACCAGACAGGCCCTTAGCACCTTTCAGTGCTTGGTCCACGTGAGTCCGCAAGCTTTCCTTAGCGGCCGTCACGTAATCCGTATCCTGTTCGATGAAGTCGACGTAGTGAGATTCCACAATCATCGACAACTTCCGGTACATCCAGTAAGCACTAACGTCGTCCAAGTGAACGGGCGTGCTGCTGTATGAAGGATCGGTGTCGGTTGCGTTGGCAAAGAATGGCACGTATGGGCTAAAGGCTGGGACCCCAAAGCAGACCCACATAATAGCGGAACTTTCCTTGGGCACATCGTTGCGTAGCTGTAAGACGTGGGAGTTCTGCGTCCGGTTCATCGAAATTGGCCGGAATTTCAGGCGGTCAGCATCGTCGCCGGGGCCTAATGGATCGTACTTCGTTTCGTTATAGTGAGAACTCAAAATGTATTCAACATCTTCCACACTGATCTTGTGGCTAGTCCGGCAAATAAATGGCAGATCACTGGATTGGGGGTCCTGCTTAATTTCTGGGTTCAAGCAACGTTGACCGAACCAAACCCGTGGCGTGTTGTAGTGCCGGTCTTTTTCGGTACTGGTCCCAAAGATATGACGGAAGTCCCAGCCGTCTTGGTCGGGGTTCAGGTGATTTTCGCTGACAAATTCTTGAATGCCTTCAGAGTACATGAAGTTGTCGGGATCATCAAACGTCACTTGTTGAATGGCCACTTGGTTGGCGGCTACCGCATAGGCATCGTCCGGAATCCGCTGGGCAACCCAGTGGTGACCGGTAACAATTTCCATGTACCAGACCTCATCGTTGTCGGAGAACAGCACCCCATTGCCTTCCGGTGAACCGTATTCCTTGATCATCTTACCCAAGTAACGGACACCATCACGCGCGGAGTTGATGTAAGGCAGAACCATCGTCTGCAGAGAATCTTCAGCTAAACCGTTAGCAACTAAGGGATCGAATGCCAGTGCCTGAGGATTACCGTAAACACTTTCGGTGGCACTCATCGCAACGTTCTGCGAGTTGATCCCACTTTCGGCGTATTCACCGGTCTTGTCGGTCTCAACGTTAGGCGTTGCCAGGTAACGGTAACCGTCGCTAGGAATGGGCGCCGTGAACCCGTTTTGATTAGAGACCCAGGTCCGCTTTGGTTGATCCTTCTCTGCGGGATGCACGTAGAACCGTTGGGGCGTCAGGGCTAAAAAGGTATCATCATTTCTGGCGATCAGTGTTGACCCATCAACCGTTGCTTTTTTACCGACGAGCACCGTGGTGCAGGCGGTCAGATGTTTTGCTGCTTTCATTACAACTACCACTCCTTCTATAACTATCGTCTTGCGGAAAACGCCGGTTGCGTCTGGCCATCACCACACCCCGCCGTCGTACGCCGCAAGACCGAAAACTCTTCACCAAATAGTCTACTCTTAATCCCCACTGAACACTAGCCGCCAGAAATTCTTTCCGTCAATAATGGTTACACATTTAGAAATGTGTTGACTTTTCGCCTAAGTTGTCTAAAATGAAGTTGTAACCAATTGATTTATATTTTTTTGACACAGTTTGTGAAATATCTTTCAATCCATTTAAAAAACTTGTTTGGGAGGCTACATTTATGAAAGTCACAGTTGTTGGTTGTACGCATGCCGGTACCTTTGCCATTAAACAGATCCTAGCGGAACATCCAGATGCCGAGGTGACCGTCTACGAACGCAATGATGTCATCTCTTTTCTGTCCTGTGGGATTGCATTATATCTCGGTGGCAAGGTCGCCGATCCACAAGGCCTCTTCTATTCCAGTCCCAAAGAATTAGCCGGTCTGGGCGCCAACGTGCAAATGAACCACAACGTCCTCAACATTGACCCTGAAAAGAAAACGGTTACGGTTGAAGACTTGAACACTCATGAACAAACAACTCAGGACTATGACAAGTTAGTCATGACCTCTGGCTCCTGGCCAATCGTTCCTAAGATTCCAGGTATCGACAACGCCAAGGTCAAGCTCTGCAAGAACTGGGCCCACGCTCAGACGCTGATCGAAGAAGCCAAGAGTGCTAAGCACATCACGGTCATCGGTGCCGGCTATATTGGTGCCGAACTAGCCGAAGCCTACTCGACCACCGGCCACGAGGTGACCTTGATTGACGCTATGGATCGCGTGATGCCGAAATACTTCGACAGCGAGTTCACCGACGTCATTGAACAAGACTACCGTGACAATCACGTGCAGCTTGCCTTAGGCGAAACGGTGGAAAGTTTTGATGATAACGCCGCCGGGCGCTTAACCATTAAAACCGATCATGGCAGCTACGATACCGATCTCGCCATCTTGTGTATCGGTTTCCGGCCCAACACCGACCTGCTCAAGGGCAAGGTCGATATGGCAAAGAACGGCGCCATCATTACCGATGACTACATGCGTTCCTCAAATCCCGATATCTTTGCCGCTGGAGACAGTGCCGCTGTGCACTACAACCCAACGCATCAAAACGCCTACATTCCGTTAGCTACGAATGCTGTGCGGCAAGGTATTCTAGTCGGTAAGAACCTGGTTAAGCCAACCGTGAAATACATGGGGACGCAATCCTCATCCGGCCTGGAACTCTACGGTCGGACCATCGTATCCACTGGGTTGACCTTAGCTTCAGCTAAACAACAGGGAATCAACGCCGAACAGGTCATCGTTAAGGATAACTACCGCCCTGAATTCATGCCAACCACGACACCCGTACTGATGTCGTTGGTCTACTCCCCAGATACCCGGCGGATCCTCGGTGGCGCCCTGATGAGCAAGTACGATGTATCTCAATCTGCCAACACACTGTCCGTTTGCATCCAAAACGACAACACGATTGACGATTTAGCCATGGTTGACATGCTCTTCCAGCCTAACTTCGACCGGCCATTCAACTACCTGAACATCGTGGCACAGGCCGCCCAAGCCCAAGCTGACAAATTAACGTCGGTAGACTAGCTCCCCCTCCTAATTTAATTTAAGTCAAAATAAATCACCCGCGAGTTTACACATCGCGGGTGATTTTTAACTATCGGTTAGCGTTCGCCCTAGTCAGGGAACGTTGTTTAGCGTCCAGGTAATATTTGCAGAATATTCGCCTTGAACCGCATCACCATCGACCTCTAAGACCAATCCAGCTTCATCATCCCAACCACCGACAACGTCTGTCACGTCGTCCTGGTCACTGGACGTGCCACTCATCACGGTCATCGGCGTACTGGTCACCGGACTCTTCTGGTCACTGTCGTAGTAGTAAAGACTACCGGACAATTCTTGACCAGCCGCCGTGGCGAACTTCGTGCCCGCCACTTGAAGCGACCATTCCGCACCGGCTTCACGGGTATCTAAAATTTCGACTTGCCAGTCCTTGGTCCGTTTGACTTTCTGGCTGGCACCAGTCAGCGTGGTTGCTTCAAAACTACTCTTAGTCGAAACCTGTTGGAACAACAACTGCCCTGGAACCGTGATCGTATACGTCACCGTATTCGAAACGTTACCGTAAGGATCCTCGACACTCAGCTTCAGCGTATTCGTCCCGGACTTCAACTGGTTAGCAGCAACCGAATAGTTGAACCGACCACTACTGTTATCATCCCCGGCCGGCAGCTTAAAGTCAGCCTGGGCCGTGCCATTCAGCGTGGGATGCACCGTCATATCCGTATTGTTCAGATCGACCCCTTCTGGAATCACAATCAAGCCTTTAAAAGTTGCACTCTCACCGGGCTCCAATTGCACGCTACTTCCGGACAGCGAAAAGAGATTCAATTCCAGCGTCGGGTTCACCGTGAAGACGGACGTGTCAGTCGTTACGACACCGTTAACCGCCGTAAAGCTTCCAGCACTGGCATCCACCGTCACCGGTCCCTTAACGTCTGCTGCCGCTCCCGTAAAGGAAATCGTCGCGGTAGGATTGTCCGCTGATAACGCCTCTCCCAACGTGAAGCTTGCCTGATTATCGGTCATTCCCGCCAGGTCTACGCTACTCGTCTTTCCATTTTGGTAGCGAATTGTAGCCGTTTGGTCATAGTCCAGAGACGCCGGCAATTGAATCTTGGCGGCCACGTCTTTCCAGGATTGCTTCCCATCGCGATAGTCCAATTGATAATCCAAACGGAACTGGTGGGTCCCCTTCAGTACGTCACCGTCGTCAATCGTCTGATTAGTCTGCAGGTCCGTCAGCGTCGTGTGCGCCTTAGCATTCACCAGTCCTGGAACCTTTTCCATCACAACTAAATTATTTTCGTAACTGTCACCGGTCGCACCAGTGAAGCCCCAACGGATTTTCCCAGAATTATCGGGATCAATCTTCTTGAGGTCGAGGTCCGCCGTTTCACTGACGCCCGCCTGATCATTCCCAGTCACGGGGTCCTTGTCGTTAAAGGTATAAGTCATCTGCTTTGTTGTAGCGTCCCAGTCCAACGTTAAATGATGCCACGCACCGTTTGACAAGAGGGTATAGTCACCGGTGATTGCCCCCGCATGAGTCTGCGTGGCATAGTAACCTGAAGCCGGATAGGGCAATAACTGTGAGGCCTTGACCATCTGGTAGGTACTAGCTTCACCCGGATAATTGTGCGCCAGATGCGGGCCCTTCAGCTTACCGTCAAAGGAATCCGCATCCCCCGCATTCGAGTAGTTACTGGACGTATTCAAATGCGTATCAAATTCCAACGCCCAGCTATTCTGAATCGCACTGGCCGCTAGTTTATCTGCGGTGCTCTGCTTCTTATCGGTATCGACGCCCCAGACCCCCAGCGTTTCGCCGGAAATGGTTTTGCCAAAACCCGGGCTTGCTGCCAAACCGGCACCATCATTCTGGAAGACCAGAGCCATCCCATCGGCAGCTTTCTTTCCAGTGTTTCCGAAATACAGCCACATTGAAGCGGTTTCATTCTTTGTCAAATCAAAACTATTGTCGGCGGTTGACCACAATGCTCCAAATTGCTTCTTGCCATTATTGACCTTGGCCGCCTGCGTTCCAGCCGTGTTGGTGTCCACGACTGCCGCCTGGTTATTACTGGTGGTTCCTGGTGTAAAAATATTTTCCAGCGAGATCCCCTGTGGCGCCGACTTCAAGGCGTTATCGTAATCGGTATCGGCCTGGGCCACGCCGCCCCCCAGGACAACGGCTCCTAGACCGAACACCACACCTAACCAAGTCTTCAACTTCATTGTTACCGCTCCTCTCCGCCCCCAAACGGTGTTGGGCCTCAATCGACTAAACAACTCTCTATTTCCTCGTTTAAATGATAGCATGCCTTCACCTTTTGCCGGGCAATGCGTCAAAATATCACGGAATTGCTTCGAAATTTGAACGGCGTCCGTTGGCCCCGTTTGACCCGATAAGTCTGGAACAGCTACGGAAATTGATCGAAAAAAGAAGCATCGCAGCTTTATGGCTACGATGCTCCCATTTTCTTAGTTGTAATCCCTAATTTACCAAGCGATATAAGCTGTCATACTCTGAACACGCTTGTACCGGCTAGCCAGAACTTCTGACAGCTACGCGTGACAACGCTTTTTCCTAGTCCTGCGTAATTTTCCGTTGACGGACGTGGTACCAGATGACCCCTAACAGGCCGAATAAGATCGGTCCCACCAGCATCCAAATCGTACTTTGAATGTCGTCGTTTTCCAAAACGGGTTGAATCAGCGTGAAGGTGTTGGCCCCCAACACCACGAGGAAAACGATCCAGCTAATGACGGTCGTCCAAGCCGGTGACTTGTAGACTTCAAATGGCTTCTGAATATCGCGATTCCGTTTGAACTTAGGAAAGGCGTAGACCAGAAACAGGTAAGGCAGCGTCATAGAAACGTTGGCCATCAGCGTTAAGATATTGTAAAAGGCTGAGGCATCGGTTGACGCGAAGGAAGCTAACAGAATAATAATGATGACGACCGTACACTGCAACTTCATCGCGTAACTTGGCATGTCGTTGTCATTTAATTCCGTAAATTTCTTTGGCCACATGGACTTCGGCGTCCCGAGAATCAACGTCTTGAGTGGTGAGTAGGTCAGCGTGAAGAATGCCCCGGAATAAGCCAGGAACATCCCCAGCCCCGTGTACCGCGCAAACCACAGGCCAATCGTGGTACTTGTTGCCGCGCTCAGACCCAGTGACTCACCCAGCACGTCACCTAAGTTCCGCATCATCACATAACTAATGTTCCCCATATTGGTTGATGGGTCGGACAAGACGGCATTCCAGTTCGTACTGATCCCCCAACAGAGAATCCCGATGGCATAACCCAACGTGATGACGATGGCCGAGATAACGATGGCCTTGGGGAACGTCTTTTCTGGGTTCTTAGTCTTATCGACCATCCCCCCGAGAACTTCCAGACCCCCGTATGCAAAGATAGCAAACACGGCAAAGCTCATAATTCCCATTGGTTGTTGGTAATTTGGGTGCGGGGAGGTCATGAAGTGTTGCAGCGGCTGAGCCATGTGACCATGCCGTAACGCCAAGACAACGCCAGACACCACCAGTAGAATCGCATTCAAACTCATGACGGCGATCCCACCGAGGCTGGTGACCCGCACGATTCCCTTGACCCCTTTGATTGAGACATAGGTGACCAGAATCATCCACAAACAGGATAAGATCCCAATGACTTGGGTCGCATTCAACCCCGCGAAAGCAAATTTTTGCGTCTGATCAGACCCAAAGAATAGTGTGGTGAAGGGAATCCAGACCTTAGCCGAGGTCGAGACCAACCAGATAATGTAGGACGCAAACCACATGAAAGTCCCGATAAACGCAAACTGGGGATTCACGCTGACTTCCATCCACTGGTACATCCCACTCCCTTCATCGGATTTGATAGCGGCACCATACTCCGCCATCATTAAGGCAAACGGAATAAAGAAGAGGACCGCCGCCGCTAAGTAAAATAGAATTGATGAATAACCCATTAAGAAGTAAGCCACCGTACTGTTGGCAAAGCCAAACACGGTGGTGAAGATCATCATGACTAATGCCATTAAGGTTATTTTATTGTTATTTTCAGCCATTATATTTCTCCCCAAATTTTTTAAACTACCCAATTGAAGGCGCTTTTATTAGTTTATATGAGCGACAATACAATCCCCTGTAAATTTAGTAACAGCTAGCTTAGAGTTTCGTGTGATAATCGTGCTTTTTCTCATCAGATTTACCGCCTAAATCTGATGACACCTTAATTTTAGACCCACAACGGTTGCGCCCCACCCCAATTGGGCTCGTCTAGTAAACCCACCGAATTATCCGCAAAAAAAGAGCCAGGGACAAAATCCCAGACTCCTTTGCTTATCTCGATATTATATGGTTGAAACGTGCGCCAAAAGGCAGCTGGTTCCGCTTAAAACCGCTAACCAAACAATCCAAGTTCGGGATTATTCAGTTAGCGGCCTTAATGCTCGCCAGCTAACTGCCTTTTGTCCCACTCTCCATTGGCGATTATAGTTTTGACGTCAATTCAACATCAGGATACTTGTCCTTGAACCAGCGTTCTGCGAAATGATTTTCAAACAGGAACAGTGGTTCACCGTGGTTATCCTTGACCAATAGGTTCCGCGACGATGACATCCGTTCGTCGAGTTGGTCGGGATCAATCCACCGAGCCGTCTTCTTACCCATTGGTTCCATGATAACTTCTGAATTGTATTCATTTTGCATCCGGAACTGGAAGACTTCAAACTGCAGTTGTCCCACAGCACCCAGAATGTAATCGCCCGTCGAGTAGGACGTGTAGAGTTGCACGGCCCCCTCTTGCACCAGCTGATTGATACCCTTGTGGAAGGACTTCTGCTTCATGACGTTCTTGGCAGCGACCCGGACGAAAAGTTCTGGCGTAAATTGCGGAAGCTTCTCGAACTTCACGGCTTGTTTCCCGGTATAAATAGTATCCCCGATTTGGAAGTTCCCCGTATCGTAGAGCCCAATAATGTCACCAGCCACGGCCTTTTCGACGTTTTCACGCGTATCAGCCATGAATTCCGTCACGTTGGATAGCCGGAGCTTCTTCCCCGTCCGTTCCTGTGTGACGTCCATCCCACGGTCGAATTCACCGGAGCAGACCCGCACAAAGGCGATCCGGTCCCGGTGCTTCGGGTTCATGTTGGCCTGAATTTTGAAGACAAACCCTGAAAATTCGGGGTCGGTCGGCTTGATGTCGTTGTCTTCTTGTGTGTGGTGCGCTGCGGGTTCTGGGGCGTATTCCAGGTAGGTCTCCAGGAACGTCTTCACCCCAAAATTTGCCAGCGCTGAACCGAAGAAGACCGGCGTTTGGTCCCCACTAGCGATCTTAGCTTGGTCAAATTGATTCCCAGCTTCACCAATCAGCTCCATGTTATCGCGGGCATCCTGGTACCAGCCATCGTCTTCCAAGTCGTTGTGTTCCGCCAATTCACCGTCTTCAGTCAATGGCAGGTAAGGTTGACTCGCATCCTTAGGCCGGAACAATTCGACCCGTTGGTGATAACGGTCGTACAGACCCTTTAATTCCTTACCCATCCCGATTGGCCAGTTCATTGGATAACCTTCGATTCCCAGCACGTCTTCCAATTCGGCGATCAGGTCCATGGGGTCCCGGCCATCACGGTCCAGCTTGTTCATGAAGGTAAAGATCGGGATGCCCCGCATCTTACAGATCTGAAACAGCTTCTTAGTCTGCGGTTCGATCCCTTTAGCGGAGTCGATAACCATGACTGCGGAGTCCACGGCCATCAGTGTCCGGTAAGTATCTTCGGAGAAATCCTCATGTCCTGGGGTATCCAAAATATTGATGCGCTTGCCTTGGTAGTCAAACTGCATCACGGAACTCGTAACGGAGATTCCCCGCTTCTGTTCGATTTCCATCCAGTCAGACTTAGCAAAGTTACCACTCTTCTTAGCCTTGACGGTTCCGGCTTCGCGCACAACGCCCCCAAACAGCAGGAGTTGTTCGGTAATCGTCGTCTTCCCGGCATCAGGGTGAGAGATAATGGCAAACGTTCGACGCTTGTCCACCGCAGATGCTAATTTAATTTCACTCATATTGTTTAGTCCTCACAAAATTTCTTATTTTAAATAGTCGTTATCTTTTGATTACACAGCTCTTGATTTTAACACATTTAACGTTACAATTCACGGTCTAGGTCCCTTTTTACCCCGCATCTCCGTACTTTCGTGGTATCATAAAAGAATGAATGCATTGAGAAACGGGTGAAAATATGTCGGCGAGTACCGAAGCCATCATCATCGAAATTGTTTTTAGTCTAGGCGCCCTGATTGCCGTGGGTGGCCTAATTGGTTTATTCATTGCCAAACATCGTCGGCGCGGACTGCGACCGGCCATGACCATCATTTTTAGCGGGGCTGGTCTGGTTATCATTGCCTTACTGCTGAACGTCCTGATATTTAAGACTTACGATCACGTCCGGGTCAAGAAGGACCAGTACTACGAGATTGTCAGTCTGACGGCCAACATGAATACCTCATTGGCCAGCAGTCACGCTGAGAACCAGCCGGTCACGCCCCGCGATAAGAAGGCCAGCAAAAATGTAACCTACCTCGTCAAACACACGAATCAGGGCAACCATTCCCTGCAGCTAGCTCAAGCGGCCCAGGCACAGTTGACTACGCAGCAGTGGCCCGATTTGAAGCTGGTCAAGCGTAATTACCGTTTGATCTTAGACCACTACTTCCAGGAGACTGTACAACCCAGTCGTACGGCCACACGGCTCAGTAGCCACGCCTACCAGCAGGCCACGAAGTTCCACAAGTAACCCACTACTATTTTGACAGAAAAGCGAAGCCCAACCGGCTTCGCTTTTCTTATCCGTAAATTTAAGTTTAGTGACACGGGTTACCCGTGCTTTTCAATCTGTTGCACCACGTAGTTGACGATCTTCAGGGAACTTAATCCATCGTCAATTGAACAGAAACGTTGATAGAAGTCCATAAACTTCTGATCATCGCTCATGTCGGGGGTCTTCAGCTTATCACCGATCATCGTCAATAACTGTGACTCGTTGTGGGCAATCTCGCCCGGCAAATCCTTCTCGTAATCGAGATAGAACCCGCGGAGCTCGTCCTTGTACATGTGATAGTCGTACGGGTAGAACAGGATTGGCCGTTTCAAGTACGCAAAGTCAAAGAAGACGGATGAGTAGTCGGTGATCAGCATGTCACTGATCAGGTACAGGTCGGAAATGTTCGGATGGTTGGAGAAGTCAAAGACGACGCCTTCGTACCCGCTGATATCCAACGCGTTACTGATCAAGTAGTGCATCCGCAGAACCAACACGGCATCCTTGCCGTACCGATCACGGAACTCATCGAGAGAGAATGGTAACTCGAAGGTGTACTTCCCCTTCTCGGCAAATTGATTGTCCCGATAAGTTGGCGCGTAGAGAACGACCTTCTTATCCAACGGAATCCCCAGCTCCTGCTTCAACGCGGTCACGTCTTCACGGGTGCTGTTGATGAGTTCATCGTTTCGGGGATATCCAACCTTTAAAATCTGATTGTTAAACCCAAAGGCCGACCGGAAGATCCGCGTGGAATAGTCGTTAGGTGAGACCAAAGCATCCCACCGGTTGGCTTCCCGGACGAAGTTGGCGTGATACTTAGTCGTCGTGGTACCGGGCATCGAGACATTCTCAATATCCAGGCCCAACTTCTTCAGTGGCGTTCCGTGCCACGTTTGAATGTAGGTCACGTAGTTAGGCTTCTTGACCCAGGATGGGAAGCGGGCGTTACTGATCCAGAAGCTAGACTTTTCCAGTGTCCGGACCCACTTAGACGTCCGTCGAATGACGAACGGAATCCCATTTTCCTTACAGAACTTCTTCTGGGACCGGTCAATCGACCAGATAAAGGTAAACCCAGGATAGAGCTGCGTGAACAGTTGGTAAATGGCGTAAGGCGAGTCACTGACTTGCCGCCCACCAAAACTTTCAAAGATTAACGTTGGTTGATCGTAAGGTCGGTGGCCCCGCTTGAACAGCCGACGCATGTAGAACAAGTTGGCCTTGTCCATTAACATCGACAGGAACTTCGTGGCGCCTCCCACCTTGCCTGGCACGTTGGCCAAACGTTGCGGAATGGATGGTGCCGCCGTTTCTTGCACCCGAATCCCGTTGTCGAAACGCTTGTCGATGATCACCAAGCGATGGCCCGGCGTCACAGCTTGAGTCACTTGACCGGCCAACGACTTGGCTAAGACCACGCGCTGTTCCAGGTCTTGACCGTCAATTGTTGAGCGAATGAAGAGCTGTTGCGTACTATCGGCAGCGAGATCGGATAGCGGAATTACCCCTGTAAATAACCCGTGCAAGGTCATCTGGGTAATCGGCCACTCCGCCGAACTGTCGGCCTGTACATTCTTCAAGACCAGTCGTTGATTGGTGATGGCATGGTTGTTGATCCGACTAGGTCCAATCACCTGAAGTTGATCATCCTGCAAGTTAATTGCGTTAATCGTGAACTCGTCTTCCGCCTGCTCCGTATGCATATTGAACAGCGCCATCCCGTTGGCATCGCTGTTCAGCTGGTAATAGCTGGTCAGTGTCAACTGGTGACGGTCACTCAAGTATTCACTCTCGACCTGAATCAGGCCCCGGGTGTTCTGTTGTTGTAGGTTTAAATAAAGTTCCCAGCTAAATTCGCTCTGACCCTCTGCTGGAAATTGGAGGTCACTTGCGTTGAGTCGTAACCGAACGACCTGCGCACTGAGGACCTTGCTGACGGGAATCGTGATGGACGCCTTGGTTTGTTTTTCCAAGAACGTGACCGCGAGATCGTCGAAAGGTTCTGGCACATCGATCAATTCGAGCTCAAGTTCCTGTAAATTCTTTTTATGATGTAATCCTGATAAAATCGCACGCACGATGGAAAAACTCCTTAGTAGTTAAAGATCAGTTGGTTCGGCATTTGCGGTGAGAAGTGCGCATTGACCGCCAAGTCAACGTACAACCGGGTATCATCCGTCAACAATCGACTGAGAACCGCCTGATAGAAGGCAAAGACGTCACTGAAACGGCGGTAGTTCGAGTACGCTAAGACACCGTAATAGGCTTCCGTGGCCGTAATGATCTGTGTCTGATCGACCGTATTGGCTTCTGCCCGTTCCCGTTGCCGCTTCGACAGCGTCTCCGAGGTAGCTACCTGCTTGGCGCCCTCAAATTCGGTAGCTAGCATCGCCGAGGTGGTACTTAAATTATAAATGTGCTCAATTGGTCGTTCATGTCTTACAAAGCGTAAGACGGCCTCTCCGTGCCGATTAAGGAGATAGCTGGTCTGAGCAACCTCACCTTGAATCTTTTCAATCCCGACAACCTGACCGTCTAACCCGTATGTATCGACTTGAGCCAACTGATCGGCTTGATACTGGCGCAGAACCATCGGCGTCTCATCGTCGATCTGCCGTAGCTCCGCCACCATGTGACCATCACTCAGATACCGCTTGACCTGTTCCTGATTGTCAGCAAACAACCGCTGCTCGTAATCCTCGAGCCCTATCGCATGTCGTTCCTCAGTAGTCAAGGCCAGTCCCGGCTCATCAGCGAACATTTCCGCCAAGGTGATCAGGCGAATCTTGTTGACTTGACTGTCCTTTCTGGCAAGTTGATTTAGATATTGTCGCACCGTCCAGACTGATTCAAAATCGACCATCGCCACTAAGACACTGACCTGTGAGCCATTCTTCAGAGCCTTCAACAATTGCGTGGAAAAGTTCGGCTTGTGCATCCCATTAAGGGACGTCAATAAAAATATCATCTGCTGCATTCGTTTGCCTCCGTCTACGCGTTCCTAAGAAAAAATCCCTAGTCTGCGACTAAGGATTTCACTGCCAACACTACTTTTCGTCTTCCGTCCAAGTTTTTTCATCGGAAAGACCTAAATCGTGCTTGATTTTAGTCGTGGAGATACCTTCCGTCCGTGGTAAGTAAATGACTTCACAGTAATCCTTTAAGAAATCAAACTTACCCTTCCAGTCGTCACCCATAACAAAAATGTCAATGTTGTTTTCCTGGACGTCGCGAATCTTTTGGTCCCAAGTAGTTTCTGGAATCACGTGATCAACGTACTTGATTGCTTCCAGAATGTACTTCCGGTCTTCATAAGAGGTGTAAGCCCGCTTACCCTTCTCCGCGTTGAATTCATCGGAGGAAACACAAACCGTTAAATCGTCACCCAAGGCTGCGGCCCGCTTCAATAAACGAATGTGACCCTTATGGATCAGGTCAAACGTTCCGTAAGTAATTACTTTTTTCATGTAGAATCTCCTACTTTATCTGGTTAATTTCCCCGTTGCTTTACCCGGGGGTCTATTTTTCAAAAAATCCAATAACAATCTAAATAGTAGCATATTCAGCGGTCACGTCAACTTCAAACCGCAAACGTTAGTCATTTCTTGATAATTTCTACCCAATTTGCGCGAATTTACGAAAATTCCGGTGCTGTCACCCATTAGATGACGCTCCCTTTCCGAATGACACTGCTACAGTGACTTCTTCTCCGCGTGTTCCAATTGCCAGATGCTGTAGAGATACTGCACCACGGTCTTGACCACCGCGTACAACGGAATCGCCAGAATCATCCCCAGCAGTCCGGCGATATTACCGGCCGCTAACAGGATAATAATGATCGTCAACGGATGAATCTGTAGACTCTTCCCAATGATGTTGGGATAGACCAGGTTGCCATCGATCTGTTGCACCACAACGACCACGATGATCACGTAGACAATCAGGCTGGTACTCGTTGCAAATGCCACGATCAGCGCTGGGAGAATCCCAATGTAGGGGCCCACGTAGGGAATCAGGTTACAGATGCCCGCGAAGAATCCCAGCAGCAATGCGTATTTTTCACCCACGAAGAAGTAACCGATCGCCGTGAAGCTTCCCACAAAGAGGCACTCGACGATTTGACCGCCCACGTACCGAGCAATCGTCTTGTTCATTCGGCCCAGCAGCTCAACGGTTTGCTCACCGTGTCTGGCAGGCAACCACTTCTGAATAGCCGGCATGAACTTGTCGCTATCCTTTAACATGTAGAACAACATCACCGGCACCGTGACTGCTGTCACCGTGACCGTGGTGACCGTGCCAATAATACTCCCGATACCACTGGTCAAGCCACTCATGAAGCCCTGTGCGTACTTGGACAAAGCACTCTGCAACTGCGTTAAGTACTTGGAGAAGTCAATCTCTTTCAGTACTGGATGATTGATCAGCTTGTTGAGGACAGCCTCACTAGATTTGGCAAAGTCTGGAATATTACCGACCAACGTGGTGACCTGGGTAACCAAACGGGGAATCAGCCACATCGCACCGGCCACCAGAACCAAGACCAGGAGTAAAAAGACCAGTGCCACGGCACCCGTGCGATTAATGTGAAACTTCTTCCAACGCACCTTTTCCAGTAATCTGACTACCGGATTCAGCAGGTAGAAGAGAATTCCCGAGATCAGCAGTGGTGCAAATATCGTGGAGAGAAAAATGCCAATCGGAGAAAACAAGAAGCTGATCTGTGTACAGACCCAGATTAAGGCCGCAACAATCAACAGTTCCACGGACCAAAACATCAGTCGTGAATTGGCGAACCACTTCATGGGCAGTACTCCTCTCATTCGTCATTTATTTTTAGAACGCCTTCCCGGACCCAGTAAGCCTCAATGGCCCGCAATGGTGTCCGGTAACAACGATGGCTTTTTGAAAAAAGGAGCCAGCCACGAATGACTTGCTCCTGGTGATACGGAAGACAACTCTTACAGGTCTACGCCGCGATTAATTTGAGCGTCGTAACAGTTCCTGATACCGTTGATACCAAAGATCGACATAGGCTTTAGAAAAGGGGCCCTTGTGATGATTAATCCAATCGACGAGGGTCAAGACGTTTGCCTTCAAAATCCGATCGGTTTCCTCGCCATACTGCCACCGTTGACTGAAATCTTGGTATTCATCAACGTCGAGCAAGCGTTTCTCACCATCCGGAAAGACCTTTACGTCGAGATCATAATCAATATATTTGAGCGCTTCTTTATCCAAAACATACGGGGAAGCCAGATTACAGTAATACGACACCCCGTTATCCCGAATCATCGCAACAATATTGAACCAATAATGCTTGTGGAAATAAACGATAGCGGGTTCTCTTGTCACCCACCGCCGCCCATCGTCTTCAGTGACCAACGTGTGGTCATTAACCCCGATGAGGGCATTTTCGCTTGTTTTGAGTACCATCGTGTCGCGCCAAGTTCGATGCAAACTTCCGTCGTGCTTGTAGCTTTTGATCGTAATGAAGTCGCCTTCCTTAGGTCCTCTAGCTTCGCGCGTCATGTATTAACCCTACTTTCTAAGTAACGGGTAACTATAAAAATTCAATCAATATTATACCAGATTCAGCCGTATTAATGAATAGGCACCGCCACATTCCTGAACAAAATCCTTGGGTGACCCGCAAATTTAAGATAAACTAAATGAATCAATGACCGAGGTGAATAAGCAATGACACAAGCTCCCCTGAGTACTTTTGAACCCATGATTCCACAAGTCGCCGACCTTTTGGCCGATGACCCCAAACTGACTGCCTTCTTTGCCGACCTGACTGTTGGCTACCAACGCGAATGGGCCCGCTACATCTTCGGTGCTAAAGCGGACGACACGAAAGCCCGCCACATCGCCGATATGCGAAAAATTCTAGCTGCTGGCTACAAGTCCAAACGCGCTTACGGCAGTCGCCCTAAAGATTAACCCAGGACTTTTCTAGAGTGGCTCTGACACTCTGCTTATGATCAGCCCGGAGACTAAAAACAGACCCGCTAGCCGCCGCTGTCACCCAAGTTGGTATCCGCGGTACTAGCATGTCTGTTTTTAATTTTGCCTAAATCTAAAATCAATCAGTAGCAACGCACTTACTTGCCCAGCTCACCAGCCTGTAATAGATTCCAGATCTGAATTGCCGGCGTTTGCGAGAGTTGGTTGACCCGGTAGTAGTTACTCAGCAGAACCACCCCGTCCGTGCCATCCTTACTCAACAGCGACGTTGCTTCGTACCCGTAAGCGAGTCCGTGCGTCCGGACGTAGCCGGGGTAAACGTACATCCCGCCACCATACATGGAGGCCGTCCCCGGTGCGAGCAGGACATTGACGTCACTTTCTGGGTAGAGCTTACCTTGCAGCATGTTCCGTTGGGCCGTGTATAGATCACGTGCGGACATGTAGACCTGCCCCGTGCCGAACTGGTAGAACATCGACGCCTTGGATTCCCCAAACTGAGACCCATAGTTGGCGGTCACGTCCGCATTGTTGGCATTCTGATACCCTTGTGAGTACGTGGCCTGATCCGCCATGTTAAAGACGAACCCGGTATGCTTCAGGTGCCAAGCATCGGTAATATTTTGCGTGAAGTACCGCCGGTAGCTCTCACCACTCGTCTTCTGAATAATCCCGGACAACAACATAAAGTTAACGGGTGAGTAATCCCACTTGCCAATCTGAGCTGGCCGACTAACCACGTTGGCCAAGATAAACCGAATCATGCCCTTCTCCGAGTGAAGCTTGCTGGGAAACGCGGGTAATGTCAAGCCGCTCTTCATATCCAGCATGTCCTGCAGCGTAATTTCATCTGATCCGGCAATTGTCGGGTAGTATTTCGACAAGGGATCGGTCAGTGACAGCTTCCCCTCACTGGCGAGTCTCATGATCAGCCCCGCCGTGAACGACTTCTGCACGGAGGCCAACTGGTACACACTGTGGGCCCCGTTCTTCTTATGAGCCGCTGCATCCGCGTACCCCCAGCCCTTTTGGTAGATGACCTGTTTGTTGTGAATGACCAACGCGGTCCCGACGAAACGATTGGCTCGGAGAACTGCATCAATTTCTCTAGTGGCCGCCGTTGGCTTCGCCTTAACAACGGCCTTCTTCACCACCGGCTTTTTCTTCTTGGGCTTAACTTGCCGAACGATTGAACTGCTGCTTGTCTTTGTCTCCGCCTGTGTCTTGGCCTGATTGTTGAACCACCAAGCCAGCCCCCCGCTGAGGCCCAAGACCGTGGCAAACGCCAGCACCGTTCCCATAACTTTAGAATTCATGGTAACTCCCCCTTACCCTTTAATTCTGAATGGATCTATTCAGCCGATTCCCCAAAATCAGCCAGCCATTGACTAATGTCATCTAGCTTAAAGCCCTTGCGATACAACATCTGTTTTGTTTTATACTGTCGCTCCGAGGGACTAAGTGCCCGGTAACGGTGCAGAAATTTCTCGCCCTGCTTAGCCAATAACGCCTGTTGTTCGTCCACGTCTGGCGTCAGGTCCACGGCGTCGAGCATCGCCTTAATTTCATCACCACCGAAGCCCCGCGCCATTAACCCCTGACGCATCTTCTGCTCCTGATTACGTGATGAATTGTGCTGATAACGCTTCGCCAGCTTCTCCGCCACGGCCGTCCCCACGGCCAACTGCTCTTCCGGCGTGTAAAGGGTCAACGCCTCGTCGATTACCTTTTCACCAACACCCTTTTGCCGCAAATGTTGTCGAATGACCCGCGGGCCCTTATCCCCGGTGTGCATCACCGTGCGCACGTAACTGGCAGCGTAGTGGGCATCGTCCACCAACGCAAACTCACGCAACTTTTTCAGTGTCTGTTCGATGGTCTCTTCAGGAATCTCCAACGTCACCAGCTTATCGGCGACTTCCTTTTCCGTGCGCAACTGATGGGATAAATAATCCAGCGCGCGATTGTAGGCCTTCGCCACATCATCGGCAGCGGTCAGCTGTTCTTCCAATTCCTTATCGATTTCCATCCCCTTATACAGGCGAAAATCGACCAATACACTCTCACTCACGGGAAACGCGTAGTGCCCGTCAACGTATATGTTAAACCGGCCACTGCGTTTCTGTGCTTCAATCATGGTAATTTCGGCCATTCAGGTCACATCCTTTTCTCGTCTTATGTCATCATTTTACCAGTTCTCCCACCGAGGTGACGACCCTAACAGCGGTTTAGTTAGTCAATCATCTTTTCGGCGGCACCACCATCCCCACACGTCACCATCCCTAGTCACCATCGCGATAGCCTGCTATAATTAACGGCAATCAGTACAACCAAAGGAGTGAACGATTTTGCTAAAAGCACACGTGGTCTTTGCCACGATTACCGGCAATAACGAAGACGTGGCCGACATCGTTACCGAAAAGTTAGAGGATCTGGGCTGTCAGGTCACCGAAACCGAAATTTCTCAGACCGATGCCGCCGAATTCAACCAAGCCGATATCTGCGTGGTCTGCGCCTACACCTACGATGAGGGTTCCCTGCCGGACGAAGGTCTCGACTTCTATGAAGACTTACAGGCACTAGACCTGAGTGGTAAGACATTCGGGGTGGCCGGTTCCGGTGACACCTTCTACGGCGAGTACTACAACACGACCGTCGATCACTTTGAAGCGGCCTTTACGAAGACTGGCGCAACGCAAGGCGCTCCTAGCATCAAAATCAACTTAGAACCCGATCAGGCGGCCATCGAACAACTCGATACCTTCGCCACCCAACTGGTAACGCACGCGCAACAAGCCTAACCGCATTCATACGGACCCGCCACGGCATTATGACAGGCCTCTATCAACAAAACAACGCTACTGCGTCTAAAAGCTACGACCCATCAAACTTTTCGGAGTTGACGAGTCGTAGCTTTTTGGATTGTTTTTTGAATTAAAGTGACGTTATCACATTGGCCAGCTTAAATAATCAGCCTGGCCGATCCAACTAATCATCTTTGTGGTTACGTTTCAATCGATTCCGCAGAATGTAGGTAAAGACCGCCTGCTCCTCAATGGTCCCCTCAACTAAGTCCTGAATAGCGGCATTGAGCACCGCCCCAAACATCAGGATCAAAGCCGTAAAGTCCAACCAAAACATCAAGACAATGAACGTCCCAATCGTTTTATAACTATCGATATTGTGGACGAAGAATTTCAAATACCAGCTAAATGCTTGCGAGAGCAGTAACCAGCCTAACGTCGCCGTTAAAGCTCCGGGCCAAACATAGCGCAATTTTAATTTCACGCTCGGAACGAAGTAGAACAGAATCATCAGAATAAAGAACGTCATCACAAAAGTTACCGGCCACTTTGCCGCATTGACATACGCTAAGATCTGCGTTGGCAGATGCAAGAGTGGTGTGAGTCGTTCCAATACGATCTGCCCCACACTAAAGAACAACATCATCAGGAACAGAAAGGCAATTAGTGCCACCATCCAGAAGAATGCCACCACTCGATTAACGATGGCATTTTGCTTCCGCACGACACCGTACGCCCCATTGACCGTCCGCTGAAACGCCGCCACGGCCCGTGATGAGGACCAGATAGCCACGACAACCCCAATGGACAGCACACTGCCGCTTCGATTATTCAAAAACGAGTGGATGATCGGTGCCAACAAGTCGTAAACGTTCGCCGGAATAAACGGCTCGATACTGTTCATCACGGTACTGGTTTCAATGTGGAAAAAGGGCAATAAACTTGCTAAAACCAATAACGCTGGAAATAATGACAAAAGGGTATAGTACGCTAATACCGCCGCCGAGTCGGACACGTTCGCCATTTGATAATGCTTACTGATGGTTTGGATGATCCGGTTGATTCCCGCCAAACGCGGGCGCCATTTCTGCCACACGAGCCATGGCCCCTTTCACTAGATTTAGAACGACCCGTAATCCTCGGCAAACTTCAGAGTCCCAATCATCTTCTCCAAGGTCTTACGACTGAACCGCACCCGTTTGGCTTGACGAAAGGCTTCAATAAAGGTCGCCAAATCATCATAGTTAGCCACCGCCGTACAGTTGTACGCGTCATGGGCGTTCAGTTTTGTCTTGTTCCCAACCACTAACGAGTTACTGTGATTGTAACGGTCGTAGTAATTATAGTAAACCAACGGCTTCACAAAGTCGATGATTCGGTCGTTCTTATTTTCCAGCTGACGGTGCATGGTGATTTCACTATTGATGTAACGCACCAGCAGCTTAGAGGACAGTTCCGCCTGGGTAGCTGGGTTGCTGATCCCGGTATGCAGCGTGATGGATCGTTGTCCACGCCCCTCTTGTTCCAGACTCATCGTATAGCCCTGCGTTAAAGATTCATTTTCTTCCGACAGGTTGGGTAGGAAGAACCGGTCTAAATGGTTCGCCAAGGCCTTGGGCACTTCCTTCTCCCGACCACTCAGATTCACGCCAGAGAAGTCATCCAGACTGGATGAGAAGATTTCTTCGGAGAGGTCATGGAAGATCATGCCCCGCCAATACTTACTCTCCACGTTAATGACCCCAAAGGAAGTCACCAGCAAATTATCAATCTGCATCACCCGCCAAGAATCCCCTTCGTTCATTTCCTGAGTCACCGGATTCTTGACCTTGTTTGCAAAGTGCACGTTACGCAGAATCTTATAGTCGAAACGTTCATGATGTTTTGCAGCGCTCTGATGAATCTCCCGCATAATTTCATACAACTGTTCAGTCGTTTTGATTTCGGCTCGATCGTACGCCGTTTCACCCATTAGCATTTCCTCCATTTAATTTTTCTTGAATCGCCGCCAGAATATATTCCGACGCATGCCCGTCCCCATAGGGATTCTCGGCCTGCGCCATCTTATCGTAAGCAGCTTGGTCACTTAATAAACTTTCCATTGCGTCCGTGACACGCTTCGGATCGGTTCCCACCAACTTCAACGTGCCGTTGGTAACGCCTTCCGGCCGCTCCGTGGTATCCCGCAAGACCAGCACCGGTTTGTTCAACGATGGGGCTTCTTCTTGGACCCCACCAGAGTCGGTCATGATGAAGTAACTCTTAGCCGACAGATTGTGGAAGTCGACCACGTCCAGCGGATCGATCAAGTGAATCCGATCCATCCCCCCTAACTCTTCATGAGCGACCGTTTGAACGGCGGGGCTCAAATGAACCGGATAAATCACTTCCACGTCAGGATGAGCCTCGACTTCTGCGCGTACGGCCTTAAAGACGGCGTGCATGGGCGCCCCCTGATTCTCGCGTCGATGCATGGTCATCAGAATCAGCCGGTGACCGGGTTGCACTTGATCCAAGACGGCGTGATGGTAGTTGGCATCCACGGTCTGTTTCAGCGCATCAATTGCTGTGTTCCCCGTCACGTAAATATTCTCCAACGGGTGAGCCTGCTTCAGCAAGTTCTCCTTGGATAATTCGGTCGGCGCAAAGTACAGGTCGCTCAAGATATCGGTCAGTTGCCGGTTCATTTCTTCTGGATACGGCGAGTACTTGTTCCAGGTCCGCAGCCCAGCCTCCACGTGGCCCAACATGGTCTGGTGGTAGAAGGCACTGATACTAGCCGCAAACGTCGTGGTCGTGTCACCATGGACCAGTACGATGTCGGGGGCCGCCTCCGTGATGATGGCATCAAGCTTGGTCAGCACCCGCGTCGTAATGTCACTGAGTGTCTGCTTAGACTTCATGATGTTTAGATCGTAGTCTGGCTTGATCTTAAAGATTTCTAACACTTGATCGAGCATTTCACGGTGTTGTGCCGTGACCACCGTAATCGGTGTAAATTCAGTTGGTCGTTGTTGCATGGCTAGAATAATTGGCGCCATCTTGATGGCCTCTGGACGGGTCCCGAACACCGTCATTACTTTAATTGGTTTCGTCACTATGTTCCCTCCAAATTAACGTTGATTGATTAGGGTCAATTATAGCAGAACGGCGCGCGGCATGTTACGGATTACCCGCTTTTCACCGCGAATTATCAGAAATCCACCAGAAAGACCGCTCATGGGTCTATCAGCCGGCGTCAGCGCATTCGGTGCCCCGCCGCAACAATCGGTAGCGTCAAGAATCTTGTG
>NZ_AZCZ01000026.1 GCF_001434055.1 Levilactobacillus parabrevis ATCC 53295
TACACAAGATATTTTACGCTCTCGTTTATAGACTTATAGGGTTCAAGTGCCGACTTTATTCTAGATTAATTCAGGTCTTTAAACATGCTGATCTCTCATCAGAGCTATAGCAGCTATCAAGAGCTTGCGTCAGCAATTGCAACATACGCAGATTATCGCAACTAACAAAATTGGCTGACATGTCCCCAGTAAAACACAGGGAACATGCCAGCCAATTAGTAGCCTAGAAGTTCACGTCAATTTATGGCGTTTACCTCGAGGCAACCTTTTCTAATTTGTTATTTTTTAACCACACGCATTACTATTTCAACGTGCTCTCGCGGACAATCAACTCAGTCCCAATCGTCACCCGTTGCGGCGTTCGTCGTCCAGTTTGTAAGCGGTCGGCCACCAAATCGGCAGCCTCCGCACCCAGCATCTCCGTATTCACATGAACGCTACTTAATTCGGGGAAGACATACTTGGCAATCGTGGTGTCGTTGAAGCTGAAGAGGCTAACACGGTCCGGCACAGAAATTTCATTTTCGCGTAGCGCCTTCAGTGCCCCAGCAGCCATTGGGTCGTTGCTCACGAAGAAGGCGTGGGGTAAATTAGCCCCCAGCCGCGTCACCGCGGCCTGCATCTGCTCGTAGCCGGACTCCGAGGTGTAATCCCCGGTGAAGACCAGCTTGGGATCAAATGCGCCTCGCTCCTCCAAGTCACGGCAATACGCCGTGTACCGCGGATCGAGCACATCCAGCTTGCCATCCGTCGTCGACTCACTCCCACAGATCAAGCCAATCTCATGCTGATCGTGTTGCCAGAAATAGTCGACGACCTGTTGAACGGCAACGTCAAAATCCGTGACCACGCTGTCATAGCCGTGACCCAACTGATCCTGATCGACGAAGACGAGGTTGCCGGTCAATTGCGACAACGTCTGAACCTGTTCGTCACTGAATTTACCAATGGCAATGATGGCGTCTACGTCTGGATCAATGGCCTGCAGGTTGTTCTGAAAGGTTCGAGTGGCCAGCATATTGAGCTGTTCACAGCGTTTCTCTAGGCCCAACCGAATCGCCATATAGTACAGATCATCGAGTTCCTTGGACTTCGAATACCACTGAACGATGGCGACCCGCAGTTGCTTAACCGGCGCATTGGTCCGGCGTTTGGACTTGGTATAGTTCAAGTCCTCGGCGACCTCAAATATTTGTTTTCTGGTGGACTCGCTGACCGACAATGTCCGGTCGTAATTCAAGACCCGCGACACGGTCGCTAGTGAGACCCCGACTGATTTCGCAATATCTTTTAAGGTGGCTGCGATCACCATCACCTCCTGTCAGAATTAAACTTGTGCAATGAACTTATCTAATGCGGCTTGACCCTGTGCGTCTCGCTTGAAGACCCCGGCGTCAGCCAGCACACGGGCAAAGGTATTCCCAATAGCCTGGTGGACGACTGCCGTCACGTTAGCCTCGGTAATCGTGTTGGCCTGCTTCAACCCATCGGCCCATGCTTGATGCATCGGCGCAATCTGGTTAGGCTGGTCCAACAGGTACTTGCTGACTTCGGCCATCTCAGCCTTCAGCCGTGCGGGTAAAATGGCGCGACCCATGACTTCGATCAAACCAATATTTTCCCGCTTGATGTGCTGAACGTCCTGATGCGGATGGAAGATACCATCCGGATACTGAGCCGACGTCTGGTTATCCCGTAAGACTAAGTCTAACACATAATCCGCCCCATCCCGGTAGGCAATTGGCGTGATAGTGTGGTGACGGGTACCATCGGTGTAGGCGCGAACGTCCACAGATTCATCGGAATAGTCGATCCAGCTCTTCAGGATCTTAGTTGCCGCCGTAATCAGCGGTTCCGGTTGCGTCCCGCGTAACCGAATGTCGGTCATCGGCCACTGCACGATTCCCGCAGTAACACCCGTGACACCCAGGTCAATTTCCCGGTCCACGGGTGCCAGCATCATTGGGAAGGTGTGCTTGCCCCCCTGATAGTGGTCATGTGTCAGCATGGAGCCACCCACGATTGGCAAATCGGCGTTACTCCCGACAAAGTAGGTCGGCAGTTGCCGGACAATTTCCAGCAGGTTGGTAAAGGCATGCTGGTTGATCACCATTGGCCGGTGTTCCTTGGCCAAGAAGATGGCGTGCTCAGCGAAATAGGCGTAAGGCGAGTACTGGAAGCCCCAGGTCTCTCCGCCCAACATCATCCGAATAATCCGGTGATTGCTGCGGGCAGGATAGCCAAGACGCCCCAGATAGCCCTCGTTAGTCATACACAATTGATCCAGTGGGTAGCTGACCTGCGTCTGCGTTTGCGCAGCCGCAATCGCCTTCGGGTCCTTTTCCGGCTTGGACAGGTTGATGGTAATTTCCAACTTACCGGCCGGTGTCTGAGCGGGAAAGACCACGTTACGCGCGATATTTCTAGTCTTAATGTAGTTGTTAGCCTTGCTCAACTGGTAGAACCAGTCGGTCGCGGCACTCGGACTCTGTTGATACCGGTCCCAGAAGCCGCGGTTAACGGCAGATGGCAACGGCGTCATGAAGTCCATTAACTGGGACTCCAGAATCTCACGGGGACTTGGTGCATCCTCGATTTTGCCATTAGCGACGGCCGTTTCGACCATAGCCGCCACCAGATCAATGGGATCGGCACTGGTGGTCGTCTGGGCAGCCCCATCACCAATCAACGCAAAGATCCGGTTGGTCACATACTGCCGATCCAGTTCCGTGTAGGGTGCGGGTGATTGGACGACTCGATCAATAAACGTTTGAATTGTGTCTTGTGCCATTTACTTTGCCTCGTTCTGATCGTCGTAGCCGGCTGGATTCTTTTGCTTCCAGTTCCAGGCCGTCCGAATGATATCTTCCACGTTGTCAAACTGTGGTTGCCAGTTCAAAACTTTTCGTGCTTTGTCACTAGCCGCAATCAACGTGCTAGGATCACCGGCACGGCGAGGAGCCATCTTGGCAGGGATTTCCTTACCCGTAACCTTCCGAGCGGCTTCCAACATTTCTTTGTTGGAGAAACCAGTCGATGAACCAAGGTTAAAGGCATCACTGTCGTGGCCAGCCTTCAGGTATTCCAACGCTAAGATGTGAGCATCGACCAGGTCAACCACCTGAACGTAGTCACGGACGTTGGTCCCATCCTTGGTTGGGTAGTCGCCACCAAAGATGGAGAGTTCTTTACGTTCTCCCGCAGCAACCTGCAAGATGATTGGGATCAAGTGGGTTTCAGGATGGTGGTCTTCACCAATGCTCCCGTCCTCCTTGGCCCCGGCCACGTTAAAGTACCGCAGCGCGATGAACTTGATGCCGTAAGCTTCGTCGGCCCACCGCATGATCTTTTCCATCATCAGCTTGCTTTCACCGTATGGGTTGGTTGGAATCTGTGGGTCCGTTTCCTTAATTGGAATCTGCTTAGGTTCGCCATAAGTGGCCGCCGTTGACGAGAAGATAATGCGTTTCACGTTATGCTTATTCATGACTTCCAGCAGGGAGACCATCCCAGTCGTGTTGTTGTCAAAGTACTTCAGCGGCTTTTCCATGGATTCTGGAACAATGGAGAAGGCGGCGAAATGCATGACCCCTTCGATATCTTCCTTATCGAAGACACCGTTCAAGAATTTCTGATCACGCACGTCTCCTTCGTAGAACCGGGCCTTGTCGTTAACCGCGGCACGGTGTCCCGTTACTAAATTATCGACGACCGCAACGTCGTATCCCTTTTGAATTAACCGATCAACGGCATGTGAGCCAATGTAACCAGCACCACCTAAAACTAAAACTGTCATCATCAATTCCTCCTCAATTATGTCGTTTCTTGGTCAACCCACTGCAAACTTAGTCGTTAACCAGGAAACTCTTTGACTGATTTTATCTTAAAACTAATTTATAACGCTGTTAAATTGTGTCGCGTTGGCACCGGAAGCTCAGCTCTGCCTGCCGCCACCCGGCCCGACTCCAAACAACCGACTGCCGACTTATTTCTGCAATTCCTTAGGACCGTCCGCAATCTCTGCAACGTAGAATTCCGCCTTGTGGCCAATCGTGTCTTCATAGACCTGACCGACCTTGGCTTCGAAGTCCTTCACATTGGCCTTCTTAACAATGGCAATGGCACAGCCACCGAAGCCGGCACCGGTCATCCGGGCGCCTAAGACACCAGGTTGTTGCCAAGCGGTTTCAACCAACGTGTCCAGTTCCTTCCCAGTGACGGCAAAGTCATAGTTCAAGGAAATGTGGGACGCATTAATCAAGTGGCCAAAGGATTCGAGGTCGTTGTCTTGCAAAGCCTTGAAGGCCTTCAGTGTCCGCTGATTTTCGAAAATAGCGTGCCGCGCACGTTTGATCAAGGTGTCATCGTTGATCAGGTAGGCATTTTGGTCGAATTGGTCTTCGTCCAAGTCCCCTAACGTCTTAATGTTCAGCTTGGTCTGCAACCGGCGCAGAGCTTCTTCACATTGGGCCCGCCGTTCGTTGTATTTAGAATCAGTCAGTTCCCGCCGTTTCTTTGTATTCATAATGACCACGACGTTGTCGCCCAAGTTGAGGGGTGCATACTCATAGTCCATGGTGTTCGTGTCCAGCAGCATGGCTTGGTCTTTCTTCCCCATGCCGATGGCAAATTGATCCATGATCCCGGTATTCAAGCCGAAGTAGTCGTTTTCAACCTGTTGGCCGACCTTAACCATTTCAACTTCATCCAACTTCATACCATAAGCGGCGTGAAGAATTTCCCCCATCAACATTTCCATGGAGGCAGATGAGGACAACCCGGAGGCGTCCGGCAAGTTTCCGTGAACAAAGAGGTCAAAACCGTGGTCGATCGTTAGGTCTTGCTTCGCCAGCTCGAACAACATCCCCTTCAGGTAGTTGGCCCAGTTATCAGCCTTATGAAAGGCCAAATCGTCCAGTGAGAACGTCAACATGCCCGCATCCGGGACGTTGGCCGAATAAACCCGGAACTGCCGATCATCTCGACTCGTGTACGCGGCGTAAGTCCCCATGCTGATTGCGGCTGGGAAGACGTGCCCACCGTTGAAGTCAGTGTATTCACCGATCAAATTGATCCGACCGGGAGAAAAGAAGACCCGTTCTGGTGCAGCATCAAACTTTTCTTGATATTCAGTTGCTAAGCTGGCAAAGTCCATGGCGATTAACTCCTCAATAAATTTTTAGTAAACTTTTACTACGATCATCATAAACGCTTTTGTGGTGATTGTCAATCCATTTATAAAGCGCTTTCTTTTTACTTTGTTGCCACCGGGGCTCAGCAGTTACGCCCCGGTTCAGAATAATTACAGCCGTTCAGAAACACAAAGGGCCTGGGTACTGAGGCCCAAGCTCTTTAGAATTCCGAATTAATTTTCAACTTTTGCTTCAATCTTTTTAGCTTTTCGAGTTCTTAACTTGCTTTCCAATTCCTTAACGATCTCGGCATGCTTCTTTTCAGATAAAGTAACCTTGAATTGGTAAATCAAAGCAGAGATGACTAACAAGACCATCGGCATGTAGAAAATGAAGGAGTGGAAGATAAACATCCCGTGTGCGGTAATGTCACTAGGCTGAGCGTTCCCCGTCATTCCGGAGTGGACAGCCGCAATAACTACGATCCCGGTTGAGAAAGCCCCAGCTAATTTATCAATCAGGGGACGGACTGACAAGGTCACGGATTCGTTACGCGTGCCGTTCTTCCATTGCCCGTATTCCACACTGTCGGTGATGGTCATTAAGGCCGCCAGGAAAATCATCGGGTATGGGAAGAAGAAGATGGCATCCGCGATATACATCATGATGGCACTGCTACCCGCAAAGTTGAAGAGCACGTAGCCGACTAACATCATGCAGATACCCCCGACGTAGACCCCACGCCGCGTAATCTTAGAAACAATGATTGGAAACAGTGGCACTGAGATGATCCCTAAGACCGCCGTAACTCCACCAATCACACTGTAGGCCTTCGCATTACCAATGACGTACTGGAAGTAGTAAATCAAGAGTGAGTTCGTCACCACGTAGCTCAAGGCAAATAACAGATAAGAAAGACCTAACCACATCAATTGGTCGTTTTCACCAATAACCTTGAAGACATCGCGGAAACGCGTCCGTTCAGTATCATTACGGATTAAGTTCTTGGTTTCCTTCGTCCCAAAGAAAGTGGCCAAAGCCCCTAACAGGGAAACGACCCCAATCACGATCGCAAATCCTAACCAGCCGGCCCGTGTTTCCGTGGAGCCGTGAGTCCCAGAGAACTTCTGGGAGAAGTAAATGACCAGAGGCATAATGACAATGATAACCCCTTGAGAACCCAAGGTAGACCCGAAACGACCAACCGTCCCGAACCGGTTCCGAACCTTGGTGTCCACACTCAAAGCTGGTAGCATGGACCAGAACGAAATGTCTTTGAATGAATAGAAAATATCCATAATGACGAAGACGATCCCAAAGACTAGGAAGTAAACGGACTTATTGGAATCTGCCAAGCCAAACAGACTGGAGAACATGAGAATCAGTCCAACTGAACTGACGATTGCCCCCGCTAACAGCCATGGCTTGAATTTCCCGATCTTGGTATCGGTGTTATCAACCATCCCACCGATCATCGGGTCAAAAGCGATTTCAATCAAACGAATGACCACGACCATCGTGGTGACGATTCCGGCTTCAGCGGCGGACCCCTTTCCCACGAACAAGGCACTGGTTACAAAGATTGCGAAATAAGTATTAAGTGTTGCATAGAAGGCATCATGTCCGAATGCCCCTAGAGCATATGAGAGATATTGCTTAACCATTGTTCTTTCACGCCTTTCAACAAGCGACTACGTTCTAATCCTTAACGATAACCACTAGTCTAGTGATACCGGTGTTCAATGATCTTTGAGAGCACATTCTCCCGTTGTTGCGCCTTGGCCATATCAAATTGGGACTCTTCCAACTTGTTAAAGTCTTGAGCAAGCAACGTTGCTTCCAAGTAGAGCGTCAGTTGCCGCTTGATGTACAACTTATTTTCCTCATCCGGATACTGCGCGTTTCCTCCCAAAATAGCTGCCGCAAACTTCGCGGGGTCCAACGTAATTTTGTCATTCTTAGCCATTTTGACCCACCTCTGATTTCTCAAATAGAATACCTACACCCAGAGTAAAATATAAATTTACTTTTAACTAAAATGTAAGCGCTTTACGGCTATTATTCTAGGGTTATCTCTGCTTAAATGCAACCACTTTTATTGTGAAAAATATTCGGTAATTCGTTGTACTATCTGGTAACAATCAGTTGCAACCGGTTGTCTTTTTATTGTAAAAGCTTTAGTAAAGTGCTCAGTAAAGTGACCGACTAAGGTGGATTCCTGGTGAAAGCCCCTAACTACTTAAAAATTCTGTGAAAGCAAGCCACCACACCATTAGCCGGTGTGGCAACCGTTTGCCTCTCCTGACACACTTGCTGCCACAAAAAAACAGTTAGCCACACCCCTAGAGGGAGCAACTAACTGTACTGAATTACTTTTTAATTGCGGTAGTTCTACTTCACTGAATCAACGTACTGCTTTAAAGCTGTTTCGTAACCCGCCAACCGCTTCTGGGCGGCCGCGTCGGTCTGATCACTCGTTCCGATGTAGAACTTGACCTTAGGTTCGGTCCCTGAAGGCCGAATGCAGATCCAGGTCCCGTCGCTCAGCCAGTACTTCAAGACGTTTGACTGTGGCAGATCAATCTTGCTGGTCGTCCCGTCAACTTCGGTCTTGACGCTCGTCGAGAAGTCCTCGACCGTCTCAATGGCACTGTCACCAAAGGACTTTGGCGCATTTTCTCTGAACTCACTCATCAAGTGGGCCATCTGGTCGGCACCGTTAACGCCTGGGAATTCTTCAAACGTGGTCTTTTCGGCAAAGTAGCCGTAGGTCGCGTAGAGTTCCTCGATCCCGTCGTAGAGCGTCATGCCACGTTGCTTGTAGTCGGCAGCGACTTCCGCCAACAGCACCGTAGACTGGATTGCATCCTTGTCACGGACAAATGGCTTGATCAGGTAACCGTAACTTTCCTCGAAACCAAACAAGAAGGTGTGCTCGTTGGTCGTCTCGTACTGATGAATCTGTTCGGCAATAAACTTGAACCCAGTCAGCACGTTCTTCATTTCCACACCGTAAGCTGCCGCAATCTTGGTAGCCAGTTCGGTGGAAACGATAGACTTAACGACCCGGGAGTTGGCTGGCAATTGGCCGGCTTGCTTGCGGGCCTTTAGAATGTAGGCCAGCAGAATCGAAGCAATCTGGTTCCCAGTCAACAATTGATAATCCCCGTTCGGTTGACGAACGGCGGCCCCTAATCGGTCGGCATCGGGATCGGTGGCGACTAACAGGTCGGCGCCCTCCTTCTTCCCCAACGCAATGGCCATATCGAAGGCCTGTGCAAATTCAGGGTTTGGGAACGGTACCGTTGGGAATTCTGGATCGGCGATTGCCTGTTCCGGCACCATGGTGAAATTTTCAAAGCCGGCACCACGCAACGCCCGTTCGCCGATAACTTTCCCGGTTCCATGCAATGGCGTGTAAATCAACTTCATAGTCTTACCTACCGTCTTGACCAGCTCGTGGTTGATCGTAACGCTCTCAACGTTTTGCAGGTAAGGTTGATCGACATTCTCCCCAATGATCTGGAGCGTCTTGTCAGCACGTAACTGTTGTTCATCGGCCACCTTGATGGCAAAGACATCCTTGGCAGACCGTACAAAGTCGGTAATCATGTCGGACGCCTTGGGTGGCATTTGCCCACCATCTGGTCCGTAGATCTTGTAGCCGTTGTACTGCTTGGGGTTGTGGCTGGCCGTGATCATGATCCCCATGGCCGTATGTAAGTACCGGACCGCAAACGACAATTCTGGCGTTGGCCGTAAATCATCGAAGACGAAGCTAGGAATCCCGTGCGCACCCAAAACGTGGGCCGCTTCGTGAGCGAACTCCGTGGAATGGTAACGGGAATCAAAACTGATGGCAACCCCACGTTGCTTCGTGGCGTCATCCAACGTGTCCAGATAACGCGCAACCCCTTCGGTCGCTTGCCGCACGGTGTACACATTCATTTGACCGATCCCGGGTCCCATGACACCCCGCATCCCGGCAGTCCCAAAGCTCATAGGACCACTAAAAGCTGCTTTTAACGCCTCTGGATCATCCGCAATAGCATCTAATTCCTGCTTGATTGTGGGAATCATCGTGGGCTGTTGTTGCCAAACTTGATAGTTTTCTTGCCAACTCATCTAAATCGCTCCTTTTCGATTATCACTTAACATTTTGTCTGGGGTCGATCTTCGTTTCGCCTTGCCGGGTGGCAAAAATAAACTGGAACGCTAGGGCGGACATCGGAAGCCAAAGGGCGGTCTTCCGACTTGGTTTGAAACCTCTGCGAACCGAGTTTCCAAACCACCACTTCTCTAAGCGGCCGACCCAGCCGCTAAGAGAACTCCCACGGCTGAGCTTATTTTTGCCACCCTCACGGCTTACACGGATCTTGCCCAGACAATGAGTTAACCCCACACGCCATCCTTTTACTTCTCCCCTGACATGCTAGTTAACTAAATTCAATAACACTACTATACCAGCAACGCTTGTGATTTGACACGTTGCTGGTAAAAGTTTAACCAAGTCACTACGTAAACTTAGCGCTTTCTTTAGGGTTCTTGCGGCACTTCACCCCTGACATTGTCGGTAATGACCATTGTCCTTCCTTGATGACTAGAGTTGACCAACAATTATGACCCAGAGAGAGTCAAAGGAACACCTCCAGCTGGAGGCGGCTGGGGATGGAGCCAGCCGTGACGATGGCGTTAGGACGGGAGACTTTCCCGTTCTTACACCATGGGACGACCTTGGAAACTCGCGGATTTAAGCAAGGTTTCAAGGCGAGGCCAAAGACCGCTCCTCAGGCTTTGGCCGGTCCCCACAGCGGCCGCAAGCGACCCCCGTGTTCTTTGACTACCCCTTGCCGCCAGCCAGGTATTGGTAAGCAATTTTGTGAGTAATCGTCTGGTTGGCCGGCAACACGATATCGCCGAAGTCGGCGTGGTGAATCGCATCCGGTAGCGCCTGGGCCTCCAGTGCCAGCGCATTGTAATCACGCGCCTTTGCCCGTTGTTTATCCGTTGGATTGGCCGTGAAGACGACGAGACCGTTCCGGTCGGAATAGAGGGCCACCCGACGATGTCCCGCGGCATCCCCGATAGCGGCGATCGGCGTCGTCGCACTTGGGACGACTTCAAAAGCATCATCGTATTCGACTTTACCCGCTTGCTTGAGCTGGGTCAAACCATCCGCCATCGTCCGTGGTTGGCTGAAATCGTATCCAGTCCCGGCCGTGAGCAGCTTTTCCCCGGTTGGAATTTTCTCATCGTTTAGCTCGAGCCGCCGATTGCCACTCAGTAAGAGCCACTGCTGGTCAATACTCTGCTGGTCATCGGTCACATTAAAGTAGGTGTGAATTGTCGGGTTAAAGAGCGTTGCGGCATCACTAGTCCCCGCAAAACTGATTTCCAGGCGATTGTCGGCCGTCAACGTATACGTGATTGTCGTGGTCAACGTCCCCGGATAGCGGTCATCGGCGGGTGTCGCCGTGTGGGTCAACGCCACGCTGGCCGACTCATCGGTGGTGCTGGTTGTCCCCGCCCAGTTCACATTCTTGAAACCATGGGGGCCCCCATGGATGGCGTTGCGCCCGTTGTTGGCGTCCAGCTGAACCGTACTCCCCTCGAGGTCAAATTGTGCACCAGCAATCCGGCCAGCGACCCGGCCCAATGCCTGGCATAAACAGTAGCCATTCTGGTCGTAAGCCGTCAGGCCGGGTTCACTGACGACCAACTGTTGCCGACGGTCGCCCTCGACCACACTAAATTCTTGAAGCGTGGCGCCCCAGGTCAACACGGCGACCCGTGTGCCTTGTTTATTGGTTAACAGGTATTTAGTCACGGTCTGGTCTGCGATGGTGCCGGCCACTTCTTGCGTAATATTCATCAGCTATCTCCTCCAATTTAGAATCCGGTTTCATTGTATACTAACCGGTTGGTCAGCACCAATTTATTTATAACAAGGAATTGGGATTACCCACAATCATTTACTGGCAAAATAATCACGTTTTTACTGGACTTATCGTTTGATTATTCGCTATACTTACCTCGAATCGTGCACATTTACACAATAAATATATTGCTTGATTAAGGAGGAACTATCTATGCCAGCTACAACTGCTGCCGCTGAAAAGCTGCTGCTCCAAATGGTCGACGACTATACCACTCGGGAAATCAGTCCCGAGGATATGCCCATGGACGCCGCGGGTGACTTTCCAGCCGGCTTTATGCAAAAATTGACGGATACCGGTTTTCTCGGCATCATGCTACCCCAAGAATTCGGCGGCGCCGGCTTCGGCCCCGAAGTCACTGCCGCAGCCCTGAACCACATCGCTCGGGGCAACGCCAGCACGGCGGTCACCCTCGAAGGTCACTTCAAAACCATCGATCAGATTCTCAAGTTCGGGACGCCAGCTCTGCAAAAACAACTGCTGCCATCCGCTAACGACCGGATTTTCGCCTTTTCCATGACCGAAGCTTCCGGGGGCTCTAACCCCATGGGTATCAGCTCAACGGCTACCCGCGAAGGCGACCACTGGGTCATTACCGGCGACAAGATCATGATCACGAACGGGGGCCTCGCTCAGGTCTACTGCGTGCTGGTCAAGACCGCGCCAAAGGAACTCTCCGTCTTCGTTGTCGATCAAGACATGCCTGGTTTCTCATTTGGAAAACGCGAAGACTTCATCGGTCTCCGTGGCACGCCGGTCGGTGAAATCGTGATGGACCATATTGTTGTCGACAACGACCATCTGCTGGGTAAGCTCGGCGATGGTGGCATTATCGGGGATTCCGCCCACGATGACGCCCGCATCTTAATGGGTGCCGTCCTCACTGGAATCATGGAACACGAATTAAAGATTGCTACCGATTACGCCAAGGAACGTAAGGCTGGCGACAAACCGCTGACTGAACTGCAGGTGACCCATCGTAAGGTCGCTGACATTGCCATGCGCAAAGAGACCACGAAGCTCCTGTACCAACGCGCCGCACAATTAAAGGCTGCCGGTCAGCCATACAGTGAAGAAGCCGCTATGGCCAAGGCTCACGGCTCACGGGCCGCGGTCAGTGCCGGTGACGACACCTTGCAGATCTTGGCTGGCTACGGTTACAGCCGCGAATACCCGGTCGAGCACCTGATTCGGGATGCCCGGGCAATGGAAATTGCCGAAGGAACCGTTGAAAAGATGCGGTCCGCCATTGCCACCGCCGAATTTAACAAATAGGAGGCTCCCCATGAAAATTGTCGTATGTATCAAGCAAGTTCCCGAAACCAACGACGTCACCATCGACCCGGTCACCCATAACTTGGACCGCCGCGGTCTGGCCGGCGTCATGAATCCATTTGATAAAAACGCCATCGAACTGGCGCTACACTTAAAGGACACCGCCACCGACGACGTTCAGGTCGCCCTACTCACCATGGGTCCGGACGACTACGCCGAATCCCTGCGCGAAGGGATGGCTATGGGGGCCGATGAAGGTTACCTACTCTCTGACCGGGCCTTCGCTGGGGCCGATACCTTGGCCACCGGCTACGTCATCGCTCAAGCCTTGAAGAAGGTCGGTGACGCCGATCTCATTCTCTTCGGTCGTCAAGCCGTCGATGCTGATACCGGTCAAGTCGGCCCCATTGTCGCTGAATTTCTCCATCAACCACAGATCACCTACGCTGCTAGCTTGCGCCTGAGCGGCAAGAATGAAGTAACCGCCGAACGCCTGCTGGAGGATACGAAGCAGACCTTGGTTGCCCAACTCCCAGCCGTTGTCAGTGTTCGTAGCGAGCTGAACACGCCGCGTTACCCAACGCCACGGAACATCCAACTCAGCTTTGAAAAGCCTCTGACTATTTGGCACCATGATGACCTCGACTTGGACGACTCTCGTCTCGGCCAAGCAGGTTCACCAACGATTGTAACCAAAGTCTACGCACCAAAACCCGTCAAACGGGAACTGACACCACTGACCGGGACGCCAAGCGAAGCCGCCAGTCAGCTGATCAAGGCCTTAAAGGGCCGTCAATTAATCTAAGGAGGAATCTGCTATGTCAAAACCAGAATTATGGGTCATCGCGGAACGCCGCTTAGACCATATTGAACCCACGACTCAGCAACTGATCACCAAGGCCAAGCACCTTGCTGGCGATCAATTTCATACCGTGGCAATCTTATTTGAAGCCACCACTGACCACCTGGAAAACGAGTTAACAGCTTACGGTCCCGACGAAATCCGGGTCGTGCGCGATGACCGTTTTCCAACTGCCACCGACGCCGAACATGCCGACGCTCTGGAACAGCTGGTCAAGAAGTACCAACCCAACTCGATTCTCTTCGGCGCTACCATTACCGGCCGGTCCATTGCGCCACGGCTCCAAGCCAAGCTGCAAACGGGGCTGACCGCCGACTGCTTGGACCTGCGTTTCGATGATGAAACCTTAGTCGCCACCAAGCCATCTTACGGTGACAACATCATGTGCGAAATCATCTGCCCTGACCACCGGCCACAAATGGCAACGGTGCGGCCCAACACCTTTGTGGCTGAAGCTGCGGATGGTGCCGCCGAGGTCACAACCGATACGGTGACCTTCCACCCCGTCGACCGCTTACAGGTCAAGGCTGCCGTTCCCGTCGTCAACACCGCGACAACGGTGGGCGATGCCAGTCGCGTAGTTGCCTTAGGCCGTGGTGCGGCTAGTGAAGCTACCATCGACACCGCTACCAAGTTAGCTGAAAAGCTCGGCGGCCGGATTGGGGTCTCGCGGCCATTGACCGACCAGGAACGCTTCACACACGACGACCAGATTGGGCAGAGTGGGAACACGATTCACCCCGAATTGATCCTAAACTTCGGGATCAGTGGGGCCGTGCAATATCTCGTTGGGATGCAAGACTCCCAGACGATTGTGGCAGTCAACTCCGACAAGGACGCACCAATCTTCGATGTGGCCGATTACGGCTACGTTGGGGACGCACCGGCGTTCATGTCCGCCCTCTTGGCGCAATTCGTCTAGCTCTTAGATTTGTTTAGTGCTGGGATTGCTGAAATAGGCCGCCTGCGGCTGCCAGGGATTCCGCCTGCCATGGGGACCGCCTGCAGCCAAAGTACTGGCTTCCGGCTCGGTTTGAAACCTCGCAAAGTTCATGCGAGTTTCCAAACGCGTCCTGTGACGTAAGCCCGCGCTTACGTTACGCAGTCACGACGGGGGCATCCCTGGCCTCCTCCGGCTTAGGTTTGTTTTTACTGGTAGAACTAAGCAAATCACAGACTCACTGACCTAATTGCGCTAATCCTGCACGGCTAACTCTAAGACGGCTAATTAATCATAAAAGTTAGTTGTGCCGCTTCATCATTCAAACCGAATTCACCTTGCGAAAACAACAAAAGTCCCGGAACATCAACCATTTGACGTGGTCGGTGTTCTGGGACTTTTTCGTATTTTAGAAATAATTGAAATTATTTTGGCAAAACATGAGACTGTTTCTGTAATTTTTACATTAGTAGTAAGTGTAGAGCTAATTTTGAAACTACGGTATGACTATACCCCCTGCTGCACTCCCAACTCTCGAGCTAATCCATCGGCTGACAATGTTTAGCCGGAGGAGGCCAGAATGAAGCCAGCCGTGACGATGACCTTAGCTGACGATTCTTGTCAGGTTAGGTCATGGGACGAGCTTGGAGACGTACGAATTTTGACGGCTTCAAGTCGAGGTCCAAGACTGCTTCTCAGGCTTGGATCGGTCCCCACAGCAGGCGGAATTCTGNACGAATTTTGACGGCTTCAAGTCGAGGTCCAAGACTGCTTCTCAGGCTTGGATCGGTCCCCACAGCAGGCGGAATTCTGGTAGCTGCAGGCGATGAAATTAACTATAGCCGAAACGTGTTCCAGCAGGCAGTCGGTTGCGCTTAACCCCACACCGGCCAAAATCCAAACCCGGGATTTTCACCGGTGTGACGTTAATGCTCGCCAACTAACCACCTGCTTCCACACTCTTTAACTACAATTTCAGCAGTTCGTCCAACAATTGCCGGGCCGACTCGTTGAGCTTGTCCTGCGACTTGTCATTGCCCAGATGGGTGTAGATTTCACCCACGTAGACGCTGTCCGTGAACAGACGATCGAAGACGGCATCGATAATTGGTTGCGTAGCCGCCTGTTCCTGCACTGGCCCGAATGGGTTGGCGAAGAACGTCGTGCTCATCCCCACTTCATCGGTGGTGCCCAACGCCTTCCGTTTGCCGGCGATGAAGGTTGCCTTAGCCGTCTCTTGGTCGGCGAAACGGTGAACCCCCACAGCATCGTCATAGTTGTTGGCGTAGACCCACATGTCGATGTGGTGGTGCGCAACCACGCGTGGCCAAGTGTTCGCTGGAATAATGACCCGCGCGTTCTTCTGCTCGGGATTCATGTAGATCCCACGGTCCATGTTGTTGAAGGCCACTTCACTGCTCAGGTCATCGAGCCGGACAAATGCCCCGGTCTCCGTTCCTTGGGCGTAAAGTTCCTTGCCCTTCAACGTAAAACTGCCCATATCGTCGAAAATGGTCTCCATGCTGACGATTTTATCATCAGCAATCTGTTGCAAGGCCTCGATGGATTCAGACTTACCGGCACCGGAATCGCCGAAGAAGACGACGGTCTTGGTCTGCCCATTAGCAAAGGTAATCCGCATCATTGACCCGTGAATCGGCAGGCGTTTCTGTGCAATCATGTGCAGGTTATGCAGTGTCAGGCACATCTTCTTCATGTAGCCAAAGTACGTGGTCTGGTCGTTGTAAGGCACCTGACCCACGTAAATATCATTGGCTTGGTCGTAGAAGTAGTGGCCGTTTTCAGGATCAGTATCGCTCGCAACTCCCGGCGTCCCAAATAACAGAACCAGGTCTGGCTTGTGACCGGCAACCTGCTTCACGTCGGCAAGCTGGAACAAGTTCGCCAACGCTAAACCTGACGCCATGTAGTCACGGTGGAAGTAGATGTAAGCCAGGCTCTCACCAATCATGGCAGGGTAACAGTAGTAATCGTCTTCCGTCCCATTGAAGTTCGTCAACGGGTTGACCTTGGTCGCCGTGAACGTCCCTTTACGCTTGTTACTCTTGGTGTGTAGCATCATCGGCGGCCGCAACATTAAGCGGTCAATGAAACGAATATCCTGCAACTTCTCGTAACCCGCGGGCATCGGCCACTTGAGTTGTTGCAACAACATGCAGGCGCTAGAACCGGCGCTCACTTGACGGTAAACGTGGTTGGCATGTCCCTGGAGTTTTTCTTCGATGGTCCGGTATAGGCGAATTACCAGGTCATTAAAACGTTGGTCGATGGTCATAAATTCACTGGCAACCACGTCATTTTGCTTGATGGTCATCGTTGCGACCCGCAAGTACGTCCGGTAATACGAATAGAGGTCTTCGATGCTGGCCAGAATTTCTGACTTTTGGTACTGTGCGAAAGCGTCCGGCTGATCGGTCAGAATCGCCTTGATCGTTGCGAGATAAACCTGTGGCGTAACCAGATTGAACGTGATGCTTGGATCAGCAACTTCGGGTGTGTGTTCGCGCTGTTCATCGAGGAACAAGCGCACAAAATCGGCCAGTTCGTCACTGTTAACGAGGTCAAAAATGCTGGTAATGAAACGCGTGTTGTAGTCCAAGACCGCCACATTGCGGTCGGGATTTGCATAAAATGAAGCCAAATCAATTGATGCTGGTGTCTGCATGGTGAAGCCCCTTTCATAAATGTCTTAACCATCAGTTTAGCCTAAAAGTTGGACGGAGGGAAGCAACTTTACAAGACATTAAGTGCATTCGCCTCGCGGCTGTCTTACCATAAAAGGTATAAAGCGCTGCCATTGTTTGATTGGTGCCGATTTATGCAATCGTCACTGGACACGATGTGGGAACCAAAAGCAGTCAAATCTAACCACACTAAAGTGGCAATACACACCTTACATAAACTTGCGAATTTTACCAATTTGGCAGCGTAAAAGATTCGCAAATCAGTTGTGAACTAACGCTATGTCAGCCGTGAGGGCGGCGCAAATAAGCTCAGCCTTGGGAATTCTCTTAGTGGCGAGGGTTATGCCACTTAGAGAATTGGTGTCCTTGAAACTCGGTCCCCAGAGGTTCAAGGACAAGTCTGGAGACCGCACTTTGGCTCCGGACGTCCGCCCTGGCGTTCCAGTTTATTTGCGCCGCCCGGCAAGGCGTATTGACTAGGTTCAGTGCCAACTGAATGATTTTGAAAGGAAGCTTGAACTATGGAAATTGATGGTCACACCAAGTTAATCGCCCTAATTGCTCATCCGGCTGGACACTCCCAGTCGCCAGCAATGTACAACTTTGCCTTTGAACACGAACACATGAATGACCGGTTCTTGGCCCTCGACGTTGAGCCAGAGGGCCTCCCTCAAGCCATTGCCGCCGTTCGGACTTTTAAGATGCCCGGGGTCAGTGTCTCGATGCCCTTTAAGCAGCAGGTGATTCCCCTGCTCGACCACCTTGATGACGCCGCTAAGATGATCGGCGCAGTCAACACGGTGGTTAATCACGACGGCGTGCTGACCGGGTACACGACCGATGGTATCGGCTTTGTCAACGCTCTGAAGGATAACGGCGTTGCACTTGCCGGTCAGACCATGACCTTGGCGGGTGTCGGTGGTGCCGGCACTCCGATTGCCATTCAGTCGGCCCTGTCCGGATTGAAGACACTAAACGTCTTTAACATCAACGATTCATCCGTCACCAATGCCAAACGCGTGGTTCAGGTCATCAACGACCAGACCGACTGTCACGCCACTTTCTATCCTCTGGAGGACCGTGAGCAGTTCCGTCAAGCTATTGCCGCCAGCAACCTGTACACCGACGCCACCGGCTTGGGAATGGGCAAGTTGGTCGACAAGACGCTGGTCGATGACCCTACCTGGTTTCACCCTGACATGACGGTCTTCGATACCGTCTATGCGCCGGCTGAGACCAAGCTGATGCGGGTCGCCAAACAGGCCCAAGTCGCACACGTTATTAATGGTCAAGGTATGCTGTTAAATCAAGGGGTGGCGGCATTTAAGCTCTGGACTGGTCACGAGATGCCGGTCGCCGCTGTCCGTCACGAAATCTTTAAGGAGGACTAACTGATGTCAGATAAATGGTTGAATTTAACGGATAAAGTTTGTGTCGTTACGGGGGCCATCGGCGGAATGGGCACTAAAATTTGTGAAGCCCTCGCCGACCAAGGCGCCAAAGTGGTGGCCTTGGATATGAAACAGAACGCTGTGACCGCCTTTGCAACGAAACTCGCCGCCGATCATGGAACGGAGACGCTCGCCGTGGCCGCTAACGTCACGGATGAGGCCAGTGTCAAAGCCGCGGTCCAGCAGGTCCAAGCTAAGTTTGGTCGCGTCGACGTGGTCATCAATACGGCTGGGATTTTGAAATTTGACCCGCTGGAGGACCTCGACTACGCGACCTGGAAGCAAGTTCTTGACGTGAACCTAAATGGTTACTACCTGGTCACCCACGAATTTGGCAAGCTGATGATCAAGCAACGGCACGGGACCTTCGTGCACATCTCAACGGTCGCCAGTGACATCCCCGAAACCTACAGCGGCGCGTACAGTACCAGCAAGGCCGGCGTCAACATGTTGTCCAAACAGGTTGCGGCCGAATGGGGCATGTTTGGCATCCGGAGCAACGTTTTGGAACCCTGCCTGGTCAAGACGCCGATGTCTGCGGCCTTCTACGCGGACCCGAAAGTCGAAAACGGCCGGAAAGAATTGACTGCCAGCAAGCGGATTGGGACGACCGACGATATCGCCAACGCCATCCTGTTCCTGGCTAGCGACCGTTCCAGCTACATCAATGCTGCCGGCCTCGCCATCGACGGCGGCTTCAGCGTCATGATGCAGAACCAGATTCCAAAGCCCGGTAGTCGCCGGGGCTTTGCGGAAACCCACTAATATTTAGCCAGACTAAAAGCACCGCTTCATCTCCACAAATTGGTGACGAAACGGTGCTTTCTCTGCTTCAATTTGATTGATTAATGACTCGAGGTTCGTGAACGTAAGTGTTGGACCCACGGACTAACTGGCCGCGGACTGCTCGCCTTGACGGGTTGATTTAATAAAATCACGCCAATGATAATCGCCACGAATCCCACGACTTTAAATCCGGTCAAGATTTCACCAAAGGTCCAGACGCCGATCAGGCCAGTAATGGCCGTGCCGACGCCGGCCCAGACCGCATAGCCCACGCTTAGGGGGAGCTGCCGTAAGGCTAACGAGAAACTAAAGATTGCTAGCCCGTAGAGGAACATCCCCGCAATCCCAATCCACCGATGAGTAAACCCATCTGAGAATTTCAACAAGCTTGTTCCGACAATTTCGACACCGATTGCGAATACCAACTGTAACCATGCCCGCATCGTGCAGACCCCCTTTTAGCTATTTAATAGAATCACGCCAACAACAATGGCCAATAAGCCACTGATTCGGCTGAGACTGAGCCGTTCCCGGTACACCACAACGGCCAAAATAACCGTCGCCACTGTGCCGAGACCTGCCCACATGGCATACGTCACTCCTAATGGGAGCTTTTGCATGGCGAGCGTCACCAAAATCAATGAACTAAAGTACCCCACTAACACCATGATCGAGGGTATTAAATTTCGAAACCCGTTTGCTTGCTTTAAGAAAAAGCTCCCAACAACTTCCATAAAAATACCACCGAACAATAATACGTATGCCATATCTATCACCTCACTAAAATTTTCGCTGTGTTCCTATTCTAAAGAAACATTCGTCAAAAGGCAATCAAAAGATACGCCTGGCTGATTACAGTTTTGTGACAAAGAGATAGCGGTCTCTAGCCATTTACCGAAGCACCGCGCCGTCAGCTTAACTTCAAAGACGGCCACCTTAAGATTGGAACTGGCCACCCACTATTTTGCCGTCATCGCTAACTAAAGTCTCCTAGACTAACTTAGCCAGATGGCGTACAGTAATCCCAATACTTATTTAGGAGGCTTCCCATGGACGTTGAAACTTTTTGGCAGCACTTCAAAACTGCTCACCCCGAAATTACCACAACGCATCACGATACCTATGCCTTTGGTTCAACCGACGAATCCGCTGACCTGCTGGCACACCTGGTCAAGATTGGCCAGAAGACCGCCACGACCTCAGCGCTCGACCTCTATGAAGTCGACGAGTCCCTCCCCTTTGTGGGCGAGTACAACGTCATCTTAGACGCTCACGACCAGCCCGTCTGTGTGACGCAAACCAAGGTGACCGAGGTCGTCTCGTTTGACCAAGTCACCCAAGAACACGCCTATCACGAGGGCGAAGACGACCGGACGCTAGCTTCTTGGCGCCGCGAACACCGCGCCTTCTTTGCCAATGAGTACCGTGAAGCCGGTCAAACCTTCAACGAGCAGATTCCGTGTTTCTGTGAAGTCTTTGAACGCGTAGATTGACACTGAAAAAGCTGCACCAAACCAGCCATGATGACCGATTTGATGCAGCTTTTATGTCTCACTTATTTAACACTCTGACGCTTCCGACCATCCCGCAACATCGCCGCGAAGATCCAGCCAACGACCGCGACCACGCAGAACGTCACGAAGACGGCGTGATAACCTGCCAACGTGGCCGCCGCGTGCGTCGTGACCTTGACGTGACTCGCAGTCACCATGGCCAAGATCAGTGTAGCCACGGCGACCCCGGTCGACCCAAGGATCTGACGAACGGTCGTAATAACCGCCGTCCCGTGTGAGATCAACTGGTCAGGCAACGAATTGGCGCCCAACGTTACCGCCGGCATCATGACAAAGGCATTGCCGCCTTCAATCAAGGCCGCAATCAGAATCATGGCCACCAAGGACTGTTGACGCGTAACAACTGCCAGCCACAGCCAACCGAGCACAATCATCGACATCCCCGTCAACATGGTCGCCTTGAACCCAATGTGATCGGCCAATTTCCCGGTCAATGGATTCAACAGGCTCAACACGACTGCCCCGGGTACCAGTGCCATCCCGGACGCAAATGGTGAAATGCCCAACACTTCCTGATAGTACAACGGAAAGACAATCGTGACGACGATCAAAGCGATGTACGACGTCCCGGTTAACAGGACCGCCAAGTCGAAGTTAAACGTCTTCAACACACGCAAGTCCAACAGGGGTTCCATCGTCTGAAATTGTCGCCACACAAAGAACGCCACAGCCAGCAGGCTCACAACCAATAAACCGCCCATCAGGCCCCAGTTGACGCCGGCCTTACCAATTTGATTGACCACGTACAGGATACCAATGAAACCAACACTACTGATTACGGACCAGTAGTCTAGATGTGACTCGTGTTGTGGCATCACGTCCTTGATGGTCTTCAACGCCACCAGAAAGACGATGGTGATAATGACCATGAAGACCACGAACAGCCCCTGCCAGGTCGTATATCGTAGCACGATTCCGGAGATAATGGGACCGACCGCTAACGCCGACCCCATAACCAAGCCGGCCATTCCCATGACGCCACCCCGTTGCTTCTCCGGCGTGATCCGCAACATCACGGTCTGATACGATGGGAACATGATGCCGACCGCCATGGCCTCCATCACCCGCCCCAACATCATCAACCCGAAGCTCGGTGCTAAGTAGATAATAAACGTCCCAATGTCGAATAACGCTAAGACACTCACGAATAAGACTGGGAAGCGGATGTTATTTAAGAGCCAGGGACTCACGGGCATCATGACCACCATCACCAGCATGAAGCCGGTCGTCAGCCACTGCACAGTCGAGGCCTGTACCCCAAAATAGCGCATCAGCGTTGGGTACGCCGTCGACAGCGATGACTGGCTGATGGACATGGTAAACGTCCCAGCCAATAACGTCCAGATAAACGCTAAGTGATTATAGCGTTTCCCCTGTAAATCAATCGGTTGTTCCATAGAATTCTTCCTCCCTATGCCTACTTTAGAAGCATTATCAACTGGTTATTATCCTAGTCCTTTTCCAACGACCTGTAAACTCAGGCGTCCCGGCGACCACTGCCCAATAAAGTTACTTATCCCCTAATCTTTGGTACAATGAAACTAATTGAGGTTGAGGTAACTCAGCCGTCGCGGACTACGCAAGGAATGAGGGTAAAATATGGATTTAGTGGCATACTTACACGACGAGATTAATTTCTTAACGGAACAAATGAACCGGGCTAAAGAGGAAAAAGACAATGCAATGAACTTCTTGTGCGATGCCCGCATCACCGAAGCAAAACGAATTCTGGAACAGATTGACAACGGCACCATCGACCGGCTAAAAGCCGAATAGTAACGCGACAATCTCCGTTAAATAAAAGACAGCACCACCTCACAGCGAGTTTGGGATAAATTCCCAGACTCGTTTGTGCCGAGAACGTCATTTTAACGGGCTTGTCACCTGGGGAGGAACGCCTGATGAAGACGCGGATCATTGTTGAAAGTTTGACTTTACTAGTCATTGTTAGCCTGTTTGCTTTTTTGATCTTCAGGTTCATTACGGACTTCAAGACAACACTATTGGTTGTCCTCGCCTTGGCAACCGCTGGCTTTATCAAAAACCATTTTTTCAAGAAGAAGTCATCCCACTGACCGGTCCAGATTTTTCAAGTGGTCGGTTCGCCTAAATCTCAATTTAGGTGTAGATTAGTAATGTATGGAAACGTTTGGGATTGCCCACAACTGGCCGGTCACAAACGAAATTTTGAGGAGGTAACACGTTGATAACCATTAAATCAGATCGTGAAATTAAAAAGATGGCCGAATCCGGTGCCGTACTTGCAGGTGTTCATAAAGGTCTGCGCGACATCATCAAGCCAGGAATTTCAAGTTGGGAAATCGAACGGTTTGCCAACAAATATATCGCGGAACACGGTGCCACCCCTTCCGAAAAGGGCTTTGAAGGCTACAAGTACGCTACCTGTGTCAGCGTCAACGACGAAGTGGCCCACGCCATTCCCCGCAAGGACTTACTGTTAAAGGAAGGCGACATTGTGGCGGTCGACATGACCGTTAACTTGGACGGCTTCGAAAGTGACTCTTGCTGGACGTACGCCGTTGGTAAGATCAGTCCAGAAGCACAACACTTGATGGACGTCACCAAGAAGTCCCTCTACTTGGGGATCGACCAAGCCGTTGTCGGTAACCGGATCGGTGACATTGGTCACGCCATCCAAGCCTACACGGAAGGTGAAGAACACATGGGCGATGTCCGTGAGCTGATTGGCCACGGGATTCAACCAACCATGCACGAACAACCTAACGTGCCTAACTATGGTGAAGCTGGCAAGGGTCTGCGGTTACGCGCCGGCATGACGATTACCATCGAACCCATGATCAACTTGGGGACCTGGGAAATTGCTTCCCGCGAAACGGACGATAAGTCTTGGGAATACTACGTTACAGCTGACGGTTCCCTGTCCGCCCAATACGAACACACCTTGGTCATCACTGATGATGGTCCTAAGATCCTAACGTCTCAAGATGACGCTATCGACGAAAAGTACCGACTCAAGTAAAGGAGACCGCCCATGGCACTGACCAACTACACGCCGGAGCAATCCGTTCAAGCTATTTTTGATAAAATTGCCCCGCAATACGATCAGATGAATAGTGTCATCAGTCTGGGGACCCACCGTGTCTGGCGCAAACGCGTCATGACCATGATGGCCGTCCGCGCTGGTGACTTTGCGTTGGACCTGTGTTGCGGGACTGGCGATTGGACGTTGGCCTTGGCCCGTGCGGCTGGTCCCGCTGGTCGCGTGGTTGGCCTGGACTTTAGCCCGGTCATGTTACAAGAGGCCACGGCGAAGGTTCGTACCGCTAAGCTAAACGATCGGATCACGTTGCGGCAGGGGGATGCCATGTACCTACCCTACCCCGACAATAGTTTCAACGTGGTCACGATTGGTTTTGGCCTACGGAACGTGCCGGATGCCAATCAGGTCTTACGGGAAATGGCCCGCGTGGTCAAGCCCGGCGGTCAGGTGGTCTGTCTGGAAACGTCGCAACCGACGAATCCGGTGATTCACGCCGGTTGGCAGGTCTACTTCGGCCACCTGGTGCCTCTGATGGGCAGTGTGGTGGCGCACCACTATCAGGCCTATAACTACCTCCAGCGCTCGACCCACGACTTCGTATCGGTCGACCAGCTCGCCGCCATGTTCACGGCGGCTGGCCTGACCCGCGTGAGCTATACCGCGTTCAACTTGGGCGCGGCGGCCGTGCACTTTGGGTATAAGCCTTATTAGATTCTAAAACAAAACAAATCCCCTTGAGCTTCATGACATTTTGCCAGCCGACTCAAGGGGATTTTTTCTTAAATTTTTAAGTTGTCTTTCTAGTTTTGCCAACCATGGCTCTCACGGTCCCAGTCGCGCTTGCGGCTCCCGGACACAAAGGGATTGCCCGCTACCGTGAAGCGCAGGGGACGGTCGTGCCAACTTCCAGCGGAGACACCGACCCGCGACGTGGCAGCAACTTCTTTCGGGCGTCGTGTCACTTCAGGAGTAATCGTCAGATTCTGGGCACCCAGCATCGTTCGGTTCAGATCCTTAGACTGAATACCTAACGCCGCCATCAGTTTTCCGGGACCATTCGTCACGTCTGGCACCGGCTTGTCTCGATTCTGCTGCATCAGGTCTAAGCCCTCGTGTGGCTCGATCCCGCGAATCAAGATTCCTTGGGGCGTGCCCTCGGCCTGCGTGGCAACATCAAACATGTAGTAGCCCCGCAAAATATAAATGTAAATTGTCCCCGGTGCATCGTATAGCGCGGCATTAGCCGCCGTGTAACGCCCGTTAAAAGCGTGAGCCGCCGTGTCCTGTTCACCTAAGTAGGCTTCAGCCTCAACAATCCAGCCACTCATTTTTCCAGCTGGGCTACCGTAGACCAACTCGTGACCCAGCAACTCCTGCGCAATCTGTGGCGTGGGCCGCCCGGTAAAAAATTCTGATAAGGAATCTGACATTAACTTCTCCTCCAATTTACTATGTTAGAATGGAGCCATGGAGATGATACGTGATGGCAATTAAATGTGAACGAATCTATACAAAGCCCGCTGATCTCAAGGGTTATCGGGTACTCGTCGACCGTCTATGGCCACGAGGAATTTCCAAGGTCAACGCGCAACTGGCGTCCTGGGAAAAAGAAATGGGTCCCACGACCGACCTACGGAAGTGGTTTAACCACGAGCCCGAAAAGTTCCCAGAATTCAAAAAACGCTACGTCACTGAACTCGAAGCTAACGAAGCGTTACCCGCCTTCTTGGACCTGGTCGCCGAACAACTCAACGACCAAGATGTTATTCTATTATACGGCGCCAAGGATGAAGAACACAACCAAGCGATTATTCTGAAGGAATTTTTGCTCAAACGCTTAGCTGGCCGAGTGCCTGCTGAACGGCTGACAGACTAAGTTCCCGGGTACTGGCCAACATGGCATCGGCCTGTGGGAGATCTTTAACGTTGATGCCCACCGTGAAGCATCCCGCCGCCTTGGCTGACCGTACACCAGTCACGGTATCCTCGAAGGCCACGCAATCTTCCGGATGCTGATGGATCAATGCGGCAGCTGCTAAATAAACGTCCGGTGCTGGCTTGCTGGCCCTGAGGTTTTCTGCTGGTACGATCTGCGGGAAGTACTTGGTCAACCCCAAGTGCGCAATCTCCGCTGGGGCGTTGGCTGAAGCGGATGCCAAGGCCATCGGATATTCTGCCGCCACGAGCTCATCTAGGAACGCCGTGACACCGGGGAGACAGTTAGCCGGCGTCAGAGCCGCCACATACTGCCGATACAGGTCATTTTCGTGATTTGTGAGCCGTAGTCGCTGATTGGATGTAAACTCGCTCTGACGGTCCACAGAGGCCAATATAGCCGTCAGCGAATCTTCCCGGCTCATTCCCGGTAAGATTTCCGCGAGCTGGTCAGTCCACGGAATGTGTAATTCCTGCGCAATCGTTTGCCAAGACGCCAAATGGTATTGCCAGGAATCGGCCAACACCCCGTGTAAATCAAAAAGAAAGCCGCGTAATTGTCGTGTTTGCATGAGAACTCCCCCTCGTGAAAGCGTTTCAATTTATGACTATTATACACCAAAACAAAATGGTTCACCGCTTTAAACTATGCGGTGAACCATTGTTAATTTAGCGAATTACGATAACCGAAACATCCGACTTCTTGGCGAGCCGTAACCCGATGGCACCAGGATGGCCGTGACTAGCGAAATCAACGTCCGCGCCACAAACCACCAAGTCCGGCTTGAATTCCGGAATGACTTTTTGGAGCACGACATCATCGACATCGCCCCCTTCAGCCACGATGGACCGCACGTCATTCACACCAAACGCCGTTGCTTTGTCGGCGTACTCCTTGACGATGGCTTTTAGCTCATCGCGTTTTTCGTTAAGCTTGTCCGGCATCAGTGATTCATAGATGCTGATGTCATTACTTTCCAGCACAGAGGCAATGCCCAGGTGTGCTTGGTAATCACGCGCCATCGTCATCGCGAATCGGAATGCGCGGCTGGTCGAGGGCCGGTCGTCCTCGTCGATCGTGATTAAAATTCGCCGGAAAAATAGTGGATTATTACTTTCGTCTGCCATAAAAACCCTCCTGCAATCAATGGTGACACGGCCCTATTGTATCATACCTGGTGAGAAACACTAAACACGTGATACATACTCGACTGTGGCTACCAGGATGCCATCGAGTCTAAAGGCGGCTGGCCCGCCGGCATTTTGAAATGGTCTTGCCACATTCAAACCTAATAGCCACGAAAAAACGCCCTCTAAATTTTAGAAGGCGTTTCGTGTTTGATTTTATAATTGTTGAGTGCTGTTGGTCCCTTTGATTTTTATCTAGCGAAACCAGCAGCCGCCGAAACGTGTTGCGCCAGCCAGACTCCTGCGCTTAACCCGGCTAAGCACCGACTCAGTTCCACCGAGTGGGCACTTACCCATGTTAATGCTCAGAGTCTAATCAGCTGGCTCCACACTCTTATCTTGCATGGTCCGGCGACAAAATCATCGGGCCCCGCACCGCTCGTGGTAATTCGACGGTAATCCGCCGTACAACGACTGGTTGTGGAACCACCACTGGTGCTGGCTTTGGCTTGGCTGCCAACATGTGCCAGATTGAATGCAACAATAAGATGCAGACAAACATTAGTGGGAAACCAGCAATCGTCGACACCGTTTGAACGGTCTTGAACCCACCGACCATCACGATCCCAAAGGAGAAGATGATGAAGACGATGACCCAGATCATCCGGTTCCAACGACTTGGTTCCTCACCGTCATCCAAGTGAAGACTGGTGAAGGATGACACGATGAAGGCTGACGACGAAATCGTCGTAGCCAAGAAGATGAAGCAAGAGATACAGTACAGTGCCAGGATAATCATCTTAAATGGCAACGTTGCGATAACCGTGGCAACCACGGCAGCTTGACCCTGCGTGTTTAAAATGTGAACCAAGTTGACGGCACCGGTTTGTTGGAGCCACAAGGAGTAGCCCCCGAAGATGGCGTAGAAACTCATGCACCCTAAGGCACCATAAGTTAACATCCCAACTAAGACCTGACGAATCGTCCGGCCTTTAGAAATCCGGGCAATGAACAGTCCCATGACGGGCATGTAGGATAACCACCAACCCCAGTAAAAGACCGTTTGCTGCTGAGCGGTACTATTCCCACCATTAGGCAGAGTGTTGGTCGACATGGCAATAAACTTTTGGGCCATTAACCCAATACTATTAGTTTCAGAATTTAAAATATAAACAGTGGGTCCAATGATTAAAATAATAGCTAACAGACCCAGTGCCGTCCAAATGTGGGCGGAACTCAAGCGGTTGATTCCCCCGTTTAACCCATGGAAAACGGTGACCGCAAACAGAATAAACAAAATGATAAAGAGTTCAATTTTAAGCATGAGGTTATCTTGAACCCCAGTCAACCGGCTGAGAACTTTGGAAATAATCGGAATTTCCATCCCGACGGACGAACCGATCCCGCCCATAATTCCAAAGACAACTAAGAAATCGACGACGTGTCGGGCAATAACTTTCCCCTTACTGTCACCTTGGAGACTGGTGATTGCGGCACTGACCCGTTGAACCTTGGCGTGCTTGACGTACAAAACGTAAGCAATCGCAATCGTTGCTGGTGCGAACATCATCCAAGCCATTGGGCCCCAGTTGAACTGGCCCATCATGTGGGCAGCGCTATAGGCGTTGCTTGAGAACGGCTTAAGCCCAAAAGCTGGGTGTTGTAGGTACCGCAGTGGATCAACGATGGACAGCATCAAAATGCTGGCATCAATCGCCGTGGCGAAGACCATTGATCCCCACTGGAAATTACTGTAGTGGGGCTTGTCATTGGCATCACCCAACTTAATTTTACCAAACTTACCAAATGCTAAATACATAAAAAATAAGAAGTTGACCACGTACACCATCATATAGGCCCATGACATGCGAGTATCAATCCAGTTCAATAGAGAACTCAGAGTGGTTTGTAATTGGTTACCACCTAAGATAAATAGCAATGACGCGAGAATAAATAAAACGATGGTTGGTACGAATACTAACTTATCAATATTTTTACGCGCTAAAATAAATAATCCTCCTCATTTGTTTCCTGGGAGCGAACTCCCAGCGGTCATGTTCAGAAGAGATTGTACGAAAAAAGCGCTAAACAGGGTCGTTACACGAGCCACCTGTACAGCGCCATTACGGTTGAATACAAATTGCCTACGCAAATCTCTTTGAATCAATATCCAAAGTCTATTATACGCGGACACTAGGATTAGTAAAATCTTGCTTAAGAATAAGTTTTTTCTGCGGAAATTAAAGCGTTTACATAGCCAATGCCTACTGCATTCTAAGAATTTGATTAGAATTTAGGCGATAGCTTAACCCTTTGTCTTAGTCAAGCTTTTCTGGCCACTGTGCCTTGGCCGCGGCATTTCCAGTGGGACCGTTATCAATTTCCTTGATGACGTGGGCTGGATTACCAACTAAGACCACGTCATCCCCAAAGGACTTTGTGACTACGGCGCCGGCACCAACGACGACGTTATTCCCTAGTGTGACACCAGGTAGAATCGTCACGTTGCCACCAAACCAGGCGTTATCGCCGATGGTGATGGGCGCACCCATTTCAACATCGTTGACCCGCGCCATCGCATTCAGTGGGTGAACTGGCGTATAGAGCCCAACGTTGGGACCAAAGTAGCAATGCTCGCCAATGGTGATGGGACAGGTATCCAGCAAGGTCATATTATAATTACCATAGAAGTGGTCGCCGATGTGGATGTTCCAGCCATAATCGTATTCAAGTCCGGCTTCAATGAAGAAGTCATCCCCACTATCCGCGATCAACTTCCGGTAACCATCGTTTCGTTCAGCGTTGTCGTCCAATTGGTTAACGGCCCGCAGTTGCTTTCGTGCGGCGACTCGCCGGTCGATCAGTTCTGGATCAAACTGATTGTAAGGCTGCCCCGCCGTCATTTTTTCCCGTTCTGTTGCCATTACATAAATCACTCCTCTTGGCTCTCATGATACCACTTGCTGGGCGTTTTCTCTAAACGGTAATGGTTTGCCTGCGGCTGCCAAGGATTCTGCCGCTGTGGGGACCGCCTCCAGCCCCAAAACGGGCTTCCGGCTTGGTTTGAAACCTCGCCAAGTTCAGGCGAGTTTCCAAACACATCCCACGTTGTAAAGCCGGAAAGCCCACCGGTCTAACAACGTTGTCACGGCTGGCGCCATCCTTGGCCTCCTCCGGCTACGACAACTTATTCCCCTGTCAAACGCCCACCAGTCGTATCTATAGTTAGAATTCTCAATGCATCACCGCTGTTTAGCTCTAATCAACGTGCCAATCCAGATTTTTAGACTCTCAACAATTAATGTCAAAATGAATAAAACCACGTATATCGTGCAGAAAACCTCGATCCAAAATGACAACGACAGTGGCAACAAAAAACAAATAAGATCCAACGTGGCAACTGGTCCCGTGCCCCATGCAAAAATTTTGAACCATTTTGGATACTTGGAAAATACGTTCACCCACGTGAATAAGTTTAAAAATGTCTTCTTCAAAAAAGTCCTCCTCGTTAGGCCTGAATCTTCAAGCCTAAGTTCCCCTGAAACATCTTAATTATAGAGCTCTTGGGGATGTTCTCAGTTCAGCGTCGGTGGATTTTCAACGAACCTTAACAATTTCGATTTGGCCACAAAAAAAGAATGAGCCACTAACGCTCATTCCTACAAAATTACATATTTATTGGCCCACCACAACACCTAAGCGTTGTCGTCTACCGTTTCTCCCGGCATGGTCTGTTCACGTAGAATCCACGTAATGCCGTATGCATCGACGACCTGGCCCATCTTGCCTCCGGAGCTCTGCTCACCGAAAGGACTGATGACCTTCACGTCGAACTTAAGGAGTCGTTGGTACAAGCCTGTCAATTCCTTGACGCTGGCGGAATCGTCCGCATCGACGTCGATCATTAGTGAAATCAACGTGGAGGACGTGGGCTGACCCATCAAGGCGTCGGCACACTGAATGTCCAAACCCAGAATCTTAAAACCACCGCTCATGGTCATTTCATCCAAATCAACGGTAGGCGCTAATCCAAACTGTTCAACTTCCTCGGCAGTCGGGCTGACCCGGTAGGCGTTGGTTGCTCCAAAGACGCTCTGATAATACGCTATGGCTTCTTTGGCATTTTCAAATTCCAAATATGGAATTAACTTTGCTTGCATCGTCGGTACCCCATTCATGACATAATTTAGAAACAAATCGACTGTCTAGTCACCGCTAGTCCGGTGCTAGTCTCTTCGATTAGATGAACCGCATTTTATCTCTAGCTGGTATTATACCCTTAATGACTTTAAAACGGTAGGTCGCGTAGCCCTTTCGCGATGTCAGCGAGTGACTGCTCCGCCGTCGTATGCTTCAACGGTGCCTGTGAGGCCGCCGCTTTGGACCGTTCATCAGCTGTCGGACTGACTGGCGCTGCTGGGCGTGAAGTTGTCGTCTTTGCCGGTTGCTTCACCGCTGGTTTGACCGCGGCGTGATGGCGCTCCTGCCCCATCCCATCCATCGTTTCGTTCAGCAGATGGTCCACGAACACGTTTCCTTGGTTGGTGGCGTGCCCCTTGGTCCACTGATAACTCAACTGTGTAAACTGAGGTAATAGGCGATCAACATCCCGCCACAGCTCGGCGTTGGCTAACGGTCCCGCACTACGCTTCCAACCGCGGCGCTTCCAGCCAGCTAGCCAGCCTTCTGTGACAGCATTCAACACGTACCGCGAGTCTAAGATAAATTCAATACTGGTCTGATTCTGGTTCAAGTCAGCTAACTTCTGAAGCGCATTGCGAAAGGCCATGATCTCCATCCGATTATTGCTGGCCCCAAACTCACCATCGGACCCGGTCACGACATCATCCGGCAACTCGATACGGTAGGCCCAAGCGGCCTTATCACCGGTTCTCACGTGCCCACCAGCGACATTCCCAGTATTCCGGGAACCACCATCCGTATAGACGGTAATCGCCGCAGAACCACTCTGGGGGGCAGCTGCTGTCGTCCGTTGTACTTTGTGGTGTGCCTTGGGTGTGCTCGACGTTGCCTGACCTTGCATGAAGGCGTCTGCGGCACTCGCCGACGTAAAGCTCTTGTATTGGGCCCCGGAATAACCGGTGACCTGCGCCTGTGTTTCCGCCCAGGTTCGGTAGACGCCGGGCTTACGGCCACGGCGGACTGCATAGTATTTCTGTGCCAAATTCATTCCTCGCTTTCGACCTAATCTAAATTAGTTTACCATAGATTTTCTCAATGTGACCAAATCCGCTATTACAGGACTTATGAAGCCGTTGCCAACATCATAAGGACCGGAAAAACTTTTTTCTCGAATTGCTCAGCCACAAACCTTAAAAAACAATAATTTCAAAGTGTAAATTGTTTCCATAACTTTTAGATTATGCTAACCTAGTAGGTGTGAGTATTGGTCGGAGACTGTCCTAATTTACTCATTTTCCCAAATTTTTAAGGGGGTTTTTGATGAAGAATCCAATTCATGCGTCCATTATTACCGTCGACCAAGCCCGCGCGATGCTTAAGGACCAGCGAGAACAACGTGACGAACGTTTTCCCCAGCTGGCCACCTCCGGCCAATATATCTTACCAGACTATCGGTTAACCCGTAAGCGTGAGGCCTTTAAGATTCGGCGGCATACTTTTTTAAAGAAACATTTCCGTTCCTACGTCGCCTTTGATTCCGACAACGGCCAGACCTTGTGGATTCACAACTTCCCAAGTCTGTCCGAGGCCTGTTTCTGGCTAAACACCGGATTGAAACCCAACGACACGGACTCCGCCGGCACCTACCAAGGCTGGAAGGAAGAACACGTCGCTGAGATCGAAGTGTTGAAGGATCAGCTCCGCGCCCAACACAAAGAAAAGAAGAAGCCCGTTGCGACGCCAAAACCGGCAACCGTAACGACCGTAAAAAAAGTAAAGCACGCTAAAGCTAAGAAATAGCGGCATTACATAAAACACCAACGAAAGTCATTCTGCGACTATCGTTGGTGTTTTTTTATTTTTCTTGTTATTTTTTGCATCGCCTGCGACTGCTAGCGACGCCACTGAGAACCAGAAGCGCCAACAGGCACCGCTTCAAACCCCTAAAGGTCTAAGTGCACCTGCTTGGGGTCCGTCTTAACAATGATCTTACCATGGTGAATCGAGTACAGGACCTCTGAGCGCTTGTTCAATGCGTTATAGAAATTATCGTTGTTCATGATGACCAAGTTGGCGGGCTTCCCCTCGGCAATACCGTAATGGTCGCCGACGTGCATAGCCTTGGCACCGTTCGTCGTGACAAACTTGTAGGACCCGTTAATGTCATCGTAACCCATCATTTGGGTGACGTGGATTCCCATGTGAAGGGCATCCAGCATGTTTCCATCGCCCATTGGGTACCAAGGATCTTTGATATCATCTTCACCGAAGGCCACATTGACCCCAGCTGCATTGAGTTCCTTGACCCGCGTCAAGCCACGACGCTTGGGATAAGTATCAAACCGACCGCCTAAGTGGGTATTGATCAGGGGGTTAGAAATCATGTTGATGTGAGACATCTGCAGTAAGCGCATCAGCTTGTAAGCATAAGCGTTGTTGTAAGAACCCATCGCCGTGGTGTGGCTGGCCGTCACTTGGTCACCCAAGCCGGTTTCCAAAGCCAAGGTGGCTAACGTTTCCAAGCCACGAGAAGCGGGGTCGTCGATCTCGTCACAGTGCGCATCGACCAGCTTGCCATACTTTTGGGCTAATTCGACGGCAAAATGGAGGGATTCTACACTGTATTCACGCGTGAATTCAAAGTGTGGAATTGCCCCGATAACGTCGACACCCAGCTTAGCAGCCTGTTCCATCAGTTCTTTACCGTGTGGGAATGACAGAATACCTTCTTGAGGGAAGGCTACCAGCTGCAATTCGATAAAGTCTTTCACTTCGTCACGCACCTGGATCAAGGCCTTCAGCGCAGTCAGATTCGGGTCAGTCACATCCACGTGGGACCGAACAAACTGAACACCATGGCTCGCCTGCAATTCCAACGCTTGCCGAGAACGACTCTTAACGTCAGCAATGCTCAACGTCTTCTTCCGTTCGGACCAGATCCGAATACCATCAAATAGCGTCCCGGACTGATTCCATTCAGGATCTCCTGCCGTCATGGTGCTGTCCAAATGGACGTGTGGATCAACAAACGGTGGCAAAATTAATTTGCCCCGTGCATCGATCACCTGTTCATTATCCTTAGCCGTTAAATGATCGGCAATCGCAGTAAATTTACCGTCCTCAATACGAATATCCTGTGGTTGCGTTGCGTTTTCGATGAGACCTTGTTGAATTAACATGCGCGTTAACCTACCTCCTACACTTTTTCATCTTTAATTTAATAAAAACCGGGAATAGTCAGTCCGAGCAAAAGAATCGTACTATCAGCAACCAACCCCAAAGCTACGGCAATGACGCTCACCGTAGCGGGAACCAGGCACCACCAGGGACCCTTTTTAGCGGACCGAACCAACCCTACTAAGCTTATCACAGTTAAGACGAATCCGAACAATAAAGTCGCGGGTTCGTGGGGAAACCAGCGGTAAACCGTTTGAACGGCGCCAATTAGTGCATACCAGCTCACGATAAAGCCAATCAAACTCCACCCCAACACACCCCATCGTTCACGTCTCATTAGCTGTCATCCCCTTGTCCACTGTTATTCTCAACATCCTTGTCGTTAACTTTAACTTACGCGGTTGTCCTCAGACTAGCGAGCAAACCAACCTCGTTCGCGGGGTCAACGAACATTGCGACAACTGCTCTCTAGCCACTACAAGTTGCCGTTGCGCTAACAAATATATTTATCAAACTTCCCGGTCGTCTTTTCACTATGGTCTGTGCTATGCTGGAAGCTATAATACTGACAGCGGAGGTTACTTAATCATGGTAAATTCATACCCACAAGCCCTCACCATCGCGGGTTCCGATAGCGATGGCAGTGCCGGCATGCAGGCTGATCTGCACACCTTCTTTGCCCGGCGTGTCTACGGCGCATCCGTCATGACCGCCTGTGTGGCCGGAAACTCTTACGGCATTCACGCTAGTGTTCCGATGCCCACCGACTTCATCGACCAAGAATTCAAGGATTTAGCGGACGATTATCACATCCGAGCATCTAAAACTGGGATGCTTGCCGACTCAGCGTTAATCAACGATGTCGTCAAAAACTACCAAGCCGCCGACTTTGGTCCCCTAGTGGTCGATCCAGTCATCATGACCAAACATGGCAACCAGCTGCTGGAAGAGAGTGCCTTCAACACGCTACGCACCGCACTCATCCCACTGGCAACGGTGTTGACGCCGAACTTCTTCGAGGTCGAAAAGCTTGCTGAAATGTCAATTACGACCGATGCGGATATGGAAACGGCCGCGCACAAGCTTCAGGCAATGGGCGCCAAAAATGTGATTGCCAAGGGCAGTCACGCCGACCCCACCCAGAAGGTCGTGAAGGACTTTGTCTTGCTGGAATCCGGCGAGAGCTTCTGGTTGAGCGAACCCTACCACGAGACTGACCGAGTCAACGGGACCGGCGACTCCCTCTCCGCCTGCATCACCGCGGAACTAGCCAAGGGGACACCAATGAAGCGCGCCATCGAAATTGCCAAGCAGTTCGTCAACGCTGCGATTGGCTCACCAATTGAAGTCGGCCACAAGTTTGGTCCAGTTAACCACTGGGCAGCAATGGATCGCGATTTTAAGTAAGAAATAATGAAAGCAGCTAGGCAGTTCTCAAAACGAGAACGCTTAGCTGCTTTTTAACTTCGCTTACTTCACACGGTAGTAATAATGAACGATTGGCTTCTCACCAAAGGATTTGTATTCCCAGCCGTCATCGCGCAGAGATACTTTTTTCTTGTGTGTCACACGCTTCAGGTGCCACAACTGTCCACGACGTTTGACACCAATGAAGGTATACCCCTTCTTGTCCTTATGTACGTAAAGTGGCACTCCGTTGAATGGGTTCTTAGAGTGCTTCCGCTTCTTGTTGCCCACGGTCCAAGAACCTTCCTCTTTTTTACCATTCTTGTACTGGCTCACGCTAAAGGAATATTTTGTGATCTTGACCTTTTGAACTTCTTTTTTGCTAATCCGTGCTTGCCACGTTCCACGAAAGTTCGCTGGCGTAACCGTCCGTTTAGCCGAAGCACTAGCAGTTGGCAAGACTGCTGTTGTGCCAGCAACTGCCAGCACTGTTAGTGCACCTAGCAACACCTGTTTAATCGACATTCCTCTCTGTCCCTTCGATTCAATATATACCGGTAGTTTCGCCGACTTATGATTTGACATATTCTATATTAAGCCTGAGAAGAATCAATTGCTAACGTGGACTGCACTAGAAAATTCCGAAAAAAAGATACTGCCTTCTCCGTATCCTCTCTTCTTGCTATCGACTGCCACTTACCATCGATCCGGTCGCCACGTCCGACCATCGACCTCACCGCCGAGTTGTTCGCTGCGCCGGTCCTGTTCGGCAACGACCTGCTTCAACGCTAACCAAAATGCCCGGTCGGTAAACTTAGATTGTTGGTTAGCCAATTGGTCGATCTGTTGGCGTAACCACGCTGATTGTTCAGTCATCTTCCTGCTCCTTAATCATGGCTAAAGTGTCCGTCAACTGGTCGAGATGCGCCCGATTCTGATCAAAAATACTGGCAATCAATTTGCCAGTCGTCTGCTGTTCCGCTGGTAACTGGTCCACCATAGCTGACAGCCGGTGAGCAAACCACTCCTGCCGATTGGTCAAACTGTCTGGTTGCTTCTGGGTTAGGTACCGCTGGTAGTCGATGACCAGCTGCAACTTTTCCGGTTCCTCGAGGTAGCTGAATTGATAAATGGGAAACGTCGGCAGCCAGGTCATCTTGGCTCGGTGGGCTAACGCCGCTAACGGGGCCATAACGGCATCTAACGTCACGTTCTCGGCACCCCCTCGCTGGAAGGCTTGTTTTGGCATGCCGGTAGTCACCACGATACCCAACTCCTTGCCGGCCAACGGGTCGCGATGATCACCGTAGACAAACGTCCGCGTCAGCACCGTGTCTTCCCACTGCTTCAATCCCGCCGGTGCCGCGTACCAATACAACGGAAACTGTAAAATAATTCGGTCAGCATGCCGCAATTGATCCTGCTCTTTGGTAACATCCAGGGTGGATTGCCCTTCGATATGCTCCCAGACAACATCATCATCGGGCAGACTTTCCTTTAAAAATTGTTGACTGGTTGAATCCGCCAACTGGGGATGGGAGACCAAGACGAGCGTAGTCATCGTACCATCAACTCCTTCACGTTTTTTCACTAAAACCACTTTAGCACAGTTTTACAGAATTTTTGCGTCCCATGCCTTGCTAAATCAGGGTAAAAGAAAAGGCCTTTAGCAGTAGCGCTAACGACCAGTTGACTTGAATTAACTTAAGCGGCGATCAGAATCATCGTGGAATTTATTTTCCCGGGTAGCCAGATGCTTGCTGTTCTTCCGGAAAGTTTCCCGGTTGTTCAAATACAGCTGACCTACCGCGGCCAAAATGATAATGAATAAAATAATAACTAGTGCAGACATAGCAATTCCCCCCGTCAACTTTAGATTACAGTTATATTATCTAAATGTTACAGGAATATTGCAAGCATGTTGTTATGAAAATAAGAAAATCTTGATATTTTTACCCTATGCTTAGATTGTTCACTTATTAGTCGTACCGGTAGACGATTGCTGGACGAACTCTTTTTGCTGAGATTTGCGCTGTGACTGGTGTTTCTTCTGAACCTTGCGAACTTGATTGGAGACCTGATCAGTTGGACTCACATTCTTTTGCCGTGACAGGTTAGCTGCCGGGGCCGCCAGTAATAGAACAATGATGGCCGATAGACAGTACACCAAGTTGCGATGGCGATCCCCCTGTGCCTGCGTAATCTGAAAAAAATAATAAATAATACAGATAGCAGAAAAGAAAACCGCAATCTCTGCAACGATGTGAACTACTAGCATAATTTCCGCCTCCTCTAAACACCTTCCACTCTACTGGAGGCACCAGGTAACTGTCAACTGGCGACTACCAGTTAATCCACAATTGACACGGCGCGACGGCTTCTCTATAATTAAGAAGTTGTTGGTCACCAGACCCATTAGGTCGCAATAGCTCAGCTGGATAGAGCAACGGTCTTCTAAACCGTAGGTCGAGGGTTCGAATCTCTCTTGCGACATCAAAGTACAATACAAAGAAGTTCTCACAACGCTGTGAGAACTTCTTTTTTGGTTTTATCAGCTTTTGACTATCAGGTTACAACCTAGTCGTGATACTGGCCCACAACGGGGAGCTTCTTCAAAACCTTCCGACCGTGTGGTGACTGACCATCGATTACGCTGGTCAATTCCTGGCCGGCAAGGTTGCCATGATGCTTGCCACCAGCCCAAGCTTCCACATCAGAAACGTCATAAACAACGCCATCTACCGCCACGTAGGCCGGTTGCCCGTTTTGACCATCAAATTTGGCCAATTCCGTGCGATCAAATACTTTTTCACTCACGTAAAACCACCACCTTAATTAGTTACTCCCATCATAAACTGACCGTCCTAACAACTCAAGCAATTCGCCTTTCGGGTGATAACTAAAGTGCAGTCAATTGCCCCTGAATGAATTCA
>NZ_AZCZ01000027.1 GCF_001434055.1 Levilactobacillus parabrevis ATCC 53295
ACGGTCAGTTATTAGGTGCTTACAATTGTTATACCAATCCATGAAATCCGCCACTAGTGCTGTGATTTCTTCTAGCGATAATGGATGTTCAAAGTCAAAATATTCCGTCTTCATATGACTCCACAAACTCTCCATAGGGCTATTATCACCGGGGGTTCCTGGGCGTGACATGCTATGAGTTACGCCTGCACCAGCTAAAGCTTTATTGTACTGCCCTGACGTATAGCTCGATCCTTGGTCGCTATGAAGGATGTCTGGTTTCACGCCACCGGTAGCTAATATAGCCGCACTAAAGGTGTCGGTCACTAAGGCAGCTGTCTCCGTTGGCTCGATTCGCCAAGCCACGACATGATGATCGTACAGGTCCTTGATGGCACTGACACGGATTTTACTACCGCCCTTAATACCATATTTAAGTTCACTACAGTCGGTTACCCAGACTTGATTAGGCTTGTCAGGGTGGAAGTCATGCTTGGCATCTGCTGTGAGTAACTTATTGCCGAGAATATACTCCTTGCGTTCGGCCTTACGGTCATGCTTCGCAACTAGAATTGATGCTCTGATATTGTGCTTCTTCATCAACCGTCGGATTCTTCCGGCACTTACATGATACGGCGTTTCCTTGTTTACGTATGCCACTAGGCGCTTTACTCCGAAGATGTAATGGCGCTTCTCTTCTAGTGCTTTAATGTACTTATAGATTTCCTCATTATCGAGTTCTCGTTGATTAGGGCGTCGATGAAGCCACTTGTAGTAGGCGGCTCGTGAAACCTCTAAGCACTGACACATTAACCCAATTTGAGTTGGTTCGTTTCGGTTTAAGGCTTCTTGGGCGAGCGCTTGGATTGCGCGATATTTAACCTCTGAGGGGCATCCTTCCTTTCCAATTCCTTCATTTTTTTTAGGACTTCATTCTCCTTCGATAGGTAGGCAATCCTTGCTTCTAGAGCCTTGACTTTAAGCTCCTGCTTCTCCGCCTCAGTCAATTGGGGCTTTCCGGATTTATCTTTACCACGACGGTCTTGTAGGGCCTCTGGCCCACCTCGCCTGAACTTCTTGACCCAGGCATACACTTGCCCGTAAGATACCTGAAACTGCTGTACGGCGGCGTTGTAGTCCAGGCTGTTTGCGATAGCCCACTGCGCAATTTCAATTCGTTCCTTCTGTGTCGTCTTCCTACCAGTATTCATGGTCTTGGACCTCCCAGTGGTTTTCAATGATTTACCACTAGTATACAGGTTCACCCACTGATAAATAACACCGGGATTAGAAATATCAAACTGCTTCGCTAACTGTGAATAAGAAGTATTACCGGCTAGATATAAGTCAACCACCTTCTGCTTGAGCTCTGAGGAGTATTGGCGTACCTTTCGTCGTTTCAAGCCATCAATACCCGCAGCTTGAAAACGTTCAACCCACTGATTGACTTGTGCCTGCTTTACACCATACTGCCGTTCGATCCCAGATACCGTTTGTCCTTGTTCAACCAAATGAATATAGTACAGCTTATCTTCCAGACTGTACCGGATGCCTCTTCGGCCCATACAAAAAACTCCTCCCTAAGTAAACAAGCTTTGATTATTTGCTTGTCTACTTAAGTAGGAGTATAGCCCGAAAAGCCTTCGCAATTGCGAAGGCTTTTTTGTTGCCTATGATATTTGGTGTCGATAGAAAGGTCTGTTGACGCCATTTCTAAGCCCGTGCGCGCCGACTAAACAACTGCCAGCCCGTAATCACACTGGCCACCAAACAGATCACCAGCGAGACCATAAAGGCCACGTGCATCCCACTAATAAAGACTTCAGGATGCGCCGGCAGATACGCGGTGACCTTGTGTCCCGCGTAGTGACCCATGGCAGAGAACAGAACGGTCGTGGCAATGGAGATACCCACAACCATGCCCATCTCCCGTGCCAGCGCGTTAACCCCACCAGCTACACCAAGGTCGCGCACCGGTACGGAGCTCATAACAATGGCATTATTGGGCGCCATGAAGACCCCGTTCCCGAAGCCAACCAGACCGATGAAGAACATGAACACCCACAACGGGGTCGCTAGGGTAGCCAACATGTAACCCACCTGACTGACCGAAATCAACACGAGGCCGATAAACGTCAAAATTTCTGGTCCAATCCGATCCGAAATACTCCCGGCAATCGGCGCAACCACGACCTGCACGATGGGAAAGGTCATCAGCGCATAGCCGGCGTAATTAGCCGCCATGCCCCGAGCATTTTCCAAGTAGAATGGGGCGATGACGTTAAAGAAGAAGTTGGCTACAAAAATCAGAAAGGCACAGAGAATACTGATCGTGAATCGCTTATTTTCAAAGAGATGTAACGCTAAGATTGGGTTGTCAATTCGCAGCTCAAGCCGCACGAAGAAGACCGTAGCAACGATGGCGACCGCAAATAATCCCAGAATCACTGGCCTCGTAAACCCAATCTCCTGGCCGATAAAGACGCCAGCAAACAACGTCACCATCATCAGAGCGAACAGCCCCGCCCCAGGCTTATCGATTGCCTGTCGACTGACCGTAATATCTTTGGGTAGGATGCGCTGGCCAATCAGTAGCGCCACAATCCCAATTGGCACGTTGATCCAGAAGATGTAGCCCCAATTGAAGTGGGCCAGAATCAGGCCCCCTACCCCGGGACCGGCAATACTGCCGAGTGCCACAAAGGAGCCAATCATCCCCAGCGCTCGCCCTCGCTCGTTGAACGGAAAGACTTCGGTAATGATGCCGCTGTTGGTCGCCATAGTCATGGCTGCCCCGATGGCCTGAATTGTCCGAGCCACCAGCAGGAACCCCAGACCCACACTGAATCCACAGAGTAGTGAGCCAACGGTGAACAGGACGGAACCAATTTTAAAGATACGAATCTTCCCGCGGGTATCGCCGAGCTTGCCAAAGAGCAGTAGCAACGCGCAGATGGTGATCAAGTAGATTGACACCACCCACTCCGCTTGGTTCATGGGAATGGCAATGTCCTTACTAATGACCGGTAGCGCAATGTTGACGATGCTCCCGTCCAACGTCGACATGAAGGTAAATAGACAGACGGCCACCAGAATTAGCCACCGATGTTTTTGAATCGCAGGATCATCCGCAAAATTTTTCATGTTCATTCTCCCCTACGTCACCCGGTCCGAACCGAGTCAACTCTTTTATCGGCCCCCATTATAGGGTATCCGGCCAATAGATGAAAGCTAATTTCTCAGCTATTTAATTCTCCATGCATAACCCAACGACTTTACGCTGATGCTCTCGTGCAGTACGCTAGGGTTATCCAAAAGGAGGGTTCGCTTATGTATGGGATTAACCGAACAACGACGGGGGCAAAACTACTGATCTTAGCCGCTCAGTGTTGCTACCTCGTGGTGAGTGGTTACTGGTTGGCAAACGCCGCGCAACCCCCACTACTCACCTGGACCATGGCTGGCTGCCTCGCCGTCATCTTCCTGCGGCTTAACGCCATGATGTTTGTCTGGCTACCGCGCGGCATTGGGTGGTCTGAAGCGTTGGGAAATAGTCTGGCCTTTGCCCTCTACTATCTGGGATTCCCATGGCTCTTAATTCACGGTGGCGGCTTCGTCCTGTGGCCCTATCTGCTCGGACTCCTCTTCTTTGTCAGTGGTAGCGCCCTAAACACGACCGCCGAGCTGCTTCGAAAACCCTTCAAAAACGATCCCCGTAACGCCGAAAAGCTCTATCGCGGCGGTCTTTTCAAGTACGCCATTCACATTAACTACTTGGGTGACGTATTGTGGGTGCTGGGCTGTGCACTAGTGACCGGTAACCCTTACGCGCTCCTGGTACCGTTACTGCTGCTGGCACTGTTTGTCTTCTCTTACATCCCCACAGCCGACCGCTACCTCGCGCAGAAATACGGGACGGCCTTCACAGACTATCAACGTGAAACCAAGGAGCTCATCCCCTTCATCTGGTAAGGATGTAGGTAATTAATCCACCCACCGGCTTCACGTTGCAACCATCAAGTACACGCCTCGCAAAAAGGCGCCCGGGATTTTCCCCCGAGCGCTTTTCATTTACGATTAAAAATCAACGACGCTAATGACGACCAAACCTTCACCGCTTAAACGCGACTCGCATCGGTCAAGCGCTGGGCCTCATCGTTTGGTAATAGTTTGTAATGAATGGGACCATCGTCGGGCAACAGGGCCATCAATGTTTGGGTATCATCGAAAGCCCCCAAGTTAATGGCCATTTGATTGTCAATCATGGCAAAGCCCTTCATCCCGGTAGAAACGAAGCGGTGAATGTGCTTCACGTTTTCCTCACGCGCCTGCGCCTGCTTAGCGGCCCCGGCCAACGTGTAGCCGGCATCCAAGAAATATTTCATCATTGACACCTTGATAAACGTTTTAAATGTATAGACCCGGGCCTGTTGACCGTCCTCACGCTCTCGAGAAGCAATCAATTCCTTCTTCTCCCAGTAACGTAACTGCCGAGCCGAGACACCGGTCATCGACGATAACTCCCCGATTCGAAAGACCAACCGGTGAAAATCAAAGGTCTGCCGGATCTGATCTGTAAATTCTGCCATCCTGCTATGACTTCCTCCCCGTGTTAACTTACTTACCAATCCTGTTAGATTTTAACAAGTTTTGCCCCTAAATTGCAACTATATTGCTAAAAGTAATGATTTGTTTAAGACATTTAACGGGTTTGCAAAGGGCTTGTTACATATTTGTCACATTACATTGGTACGCTAGTAACTGTAATAATTCATGAGGAGTTGTCAGTAGGAATGAAGAAAGTTGTTAAAATATTAGCCGCATTTGCATTAGTTATTGTTGGTGTCTTCGCTGTCTCGATGAGTACGACCACCACGGCATCCGCCGCTTCTAACTCATCATTCAAGTCCGTTTACAAAGTTGCCAAGTCACATTTAGGTGCTAGTTACGTTTATGGTGCTACTGGTCCTTCCGCATTTGATTGCTCAGGGTTCACTGGTTATATCTACAAGAAGGGTGCCAAGACAACGTTGCCTCGGACCGCACAAGCCCAATACAACAAGTACAAGCACGTCAGCTACAAGAACATCAAAAAGGGTGACTTGGTCTTCTTCGGTTACAGTAAGGGATCCATCTCCCACGTTGGGATGTACATCGGTGGCGGCAAGATGATTGATGCCCAAAACCGTGGTGTGGTCCGCGAAGCCGTTCACGCGCCATGGTGGCATGCTGTTGGTTACGCCCGCGTTAATACCGCAACTGACGCTGACTAGTTCTACTGAACCTCATGAATTCAAATGAACGTTAATAAATGACAAACACGTTACGCACTGACAATTGGTCGGTGGTAACGTGTTTTTTTGTGGAAAATATCTCCCCCACCTCAGCCATCAAAAAAGACAAGCAGCGCTGAATCCATCGCCTGCTTGTCTCGTTTCTTTACTGTTACATTATGCAATCGTGTACCGCATGGTTCGATGGGGAATCCCGGCTTCCTCAAACACATCGCCGATCACCGTGAAGCCTAGTTCCTGGTAGAATTCCAAGGCTGTCTGTTGGGCATCCAACTCCACTCGCGTCACATCGGACTTCTTGGCATCCTGAATAATCTGCTTGATCAACTCTCCGGCATAGCCGTGGTGCCGCGCATCTTTCTCGGTGGCAACTCGCTGAATCTTCACGCGGTTTCCCGCCAACATGTCAATTCGCGCCGTTGTGACCGGCTGATCATCCTCATAGCCCACATAGTGCATCTTGTCCTCGTCAGTGCCGTCTAGCTCCAACTGAGGGTCAATGCCCTGCTCCGCAATAAAGACGTCCTTACGAATCTGTAGCGCGTCCTGATAGACGGGGTTTAGCTTACCCCAAGCCATTCTAATTTCCATCAAACCATCCTCGTCCTAATCTTTTTGATTGTAACTCAACACCTGAATGTCGTCTGGTGTCAGTAATAATTTCGTTAAACTCCCGTTGGCTGGTCGCACACTCAGGTCGTATTTACCCTGACCGTAACGCTCCATCAGACTCAGCAAGGTATTGCCATGACTGATCATTAAGACCTTGTCACCGTCTTTTAACTCGGGATTACGCCGAATCATGTCAAACGCCTGATCAACTCGTGCCCAGTATTCCGCGTTGTTCTCAGCTTGCCGGAATGGATCGGCCTCTTTCAAAAAATCTTTGGCCTTGCCAATGGAATACTTCTCTTCAATCGCCTTAAACGTTGGTACACCATGCGGTGCTCCCGCCACGTACCAAGCTTGGGCCATATCGGTCCCCTCATAGTAACCGTAGAACTCCTCACGGAAGTACGGTGCCGTTGTCAGCTTGGCCGCCGGTTGTGAATGGTTCGCCGCCAGAATAGTCTCCGCGGTCTGTTGGGCCCGAGTAGTATCACTGCAATAAGCTGCCGCAAACTTCACATCCTGCAGCCGCTCACCGGCCGCCTTAGCATCGGCAATCCCGGCGTCGGTCAACGGCGAATTGCTCCAGCCCTGTAGTTTATTGTAGATGTTGAAATAAGTCTGACCGTGCCGTACCACGTACAACGTGATCTGCTTGTCCATAACGTCTTCACACCTTTCATTTTGTTGGTTTCCAATAGACATGTGCCTCCGGGATGGTGAAAATCGCCCGTGACGCTGTGGGCGGACGCCGGAAGCCACAGAACGGTCTTCCGGCTTGGTTTTAAGCCGACAAATCACGTCTTAAAACCACCCAGTTCTCTAACCGGCTAAAATACGCCGGTAAGAGAACTCCCACAGCTGAGGCGATTTTCACCATCCCTGCGGCTAAGCTAGTACTAACCAACCGTTCAAATTACCTTCTACTGTATTCATTTATTAACTAAAAGTATGACAGTCTTATACCATCATCAATTCTATATCTCTAGTGTACCAAATAACATCACCAGCGGCGCATGATTTCCCCATGGGACTTAAAATTTCCCTAAACTTACCCGAAGAATCCCTATCGGACCGGGGAATTTGCTAGGATAGGGAAAATGCCTGCGTTACGGGTGACGGTTATTGCCCGTTAACTATGGTAGAATAAGACTACTTATTTACAAATGAAGGAGCGAAATAACTTGGAACGTTTCAAAAAGATCTGGGCCAGAACGGGGACACGGATGGGCTTTACGACCCTGCTCGTCGTGATCTTTTGGCTAAAGACATTAGTCGCCTATTTCGTCGACTTCAAATTAGGGCTCAGCGACCCCTTCCAGTTTCTCATCGTCCTCTTGAATCCAATTGCGACAACCATCCTGCTCTTCGGACTGGCGCTGTACCTGAAGCGGGCACGATTCTTCTACCCATTTATTTTTCTGATCGACATTCTTAACTCCCTACTGCTCTACATCAACGTCATCTACTTCCGGGAGTTCACCGACTTCATGACGGTCAGTACCATGTTGGGTTATTCAAAGGTCGACCAGGGACTCTCCGGCAGTTCGCTGGCACTGACCTCCCCCCACGACATTCTCTACTGGCTGGACCTGGTCATCGTCATCGTCTTGATGCTGACGCGGCGAATCTATATTGATCCTCGCCCCGTCAACAAACGAGTGGCTTTCGCCGTGACGTCGGTCGGCCTCCTCGCCTTTTCCGTCAACCTGACGCTGGGCGAAATGGACCGGCCACAGCTTCTGACGCGGACCTTCGATCGGACCTACGTGGTGAAGTACTTAGGATTAGACGCCTTCACCGTTTACGATGGTATCAAATCTGGCCACACTAGCGAGCTTCGTTCACACGCCAAGAAGTCCGAGCTCAGTGGTATTCTAAAATACGTTCATGGCAACTACGCGGCACCCGACAAAGATCTCTACGGGGTCGCTAAAAAGAAAAACGTCATCATCATTCACTTGGAAAGTTTCCAACAATTCTTGATTAACAAGAAGGTTAACGGCCAAGAAGTCACGCCATTTCTGAACAAGCTCTACAAGAGCAAATCCACCTACAGCTTCGACAACTTCTTCCATGAAGTCGGTCAAGGGAAGACTTCCGACGCCGAAACGATGCTGGAAACCGGAACGTATGGCCTCTCTCAAGGGTCCCTATTCACTCAACTGGGCAACGACAACACCTTCCAGGCTGCACCGGCCATCTTCAATCAAGCTGGTTACACGAGTGCCGTCTTCCATGGTAACGTTGGGAGCTTCTGGAACCGAAACAACACTTACAAGAACCTGGGTTATCAGTACTTCTTCGATGCCAGTTACTATGACACCTCTGGGGATAAGTCGTTAGGCTATGGTTTGAAGGACAAGCTGCTCTTCAACGACTCCGTGAAATACCTGCAGCACCTCCAACAGCCATTTTACGTGAAATACTTGACCGTCTCGAACCACTTCCCATTCTCCTTGGATAGTGAGGATAGTACCTTCAAGACCCCAGACACTGGCGACAAGACCGTTGATAATTACTTCAAGACGGCTAACTACCTCGATCAGTCGATTCAAGAATTCTACCACTACCTTAACAAGTCTGGGTTAGCAAAGAATTCACTGGTAATGATCTACGGGGACCACTACGGTATTTCTAATTCATCCAACAAGAGTCTGGCGAAGTTGCTCGGCGTCAATCCGGACGACTGGAACGATTACAACAACGCGCAGCTACAACGGGTACCACTGATGTTCAACATGCCTGGCTACAAGAAGGGTAAGATTGAACACACTTACGGTGGTGAAGTCGATGTGTTGCCAACCCTGCTCCATCTGATGGGGATGAACAGCAAGAAATACCTCCAGTTTGGAACGGACCTGTTCTCTAAACAACACAATCAGGTTGTCGCCTTCCGTAACCGTGACTGGGAAAGTCCGGGTTATACATCCGTCGACGACACCATTTACAGTAATAAGACCCAACAGGTCATTCACCCGACTGGGAAGCTGAAGGCTAAGATTGATAAGATGCAGGCACATGTCAACGAGGGGCTGAGCCTATCCGACTCACTGAACAACAAGAACCTCTTACGTTTCTACCATCCTAAGGGCTTTACAGCAGTCGATCCGAGCGATTATAACTACTCGGACGGCTTACAAAAGGCTGAAAAACTGGAAAAGAAACTGGGCTTAAAATCAACCAGTCTCTTCTCCCGCAATGGCGACAAGTCCACGCAAGGCCTCTACAAGACCGATGCACCAGAACTTAACCACAAGCAGACTGATTCTAACCGGATCAAGATTACCAATCAGGACGATACCAGCGGCAAATAAGGCACAACTTGCCACAAAATAAAGAAGCTATCCGTTCAATCTTAACGATGAGCGGATAGCTTCTTTGCTTTTAACAAACCGAAATCTTAAGGTTTAGGGGTAATCGACGTACTGTGGACTGGGCCGCGACGGTCAGGAAAGTACGTGCTCATGATGGCTTGCACGGCAATTGGTGCTTCGCCGTAACCAATGGCAATCAATGGCTCCTTGCCAGGATAGGTGGCCCCATCCCCAATCGCATAGATGCCGGGAACACTGGTCGTCATCTGCCGGTCAACGGCAATCAAACGCCGGTCCTCAGCCATATCCACGTCCCAGGCGGCCAAGGCCGAGTGGTCGGCGGTAAAGCCGTAGCTAACGACCAAATCATCAATGACTTGGTGAACCATATCGCTAGCCGCACCCACGGGCTTCAACGTTACATCCAAAGCACCTTCGGCCGTGGCTTGCAGGTCCCGAATCAGGTATGGCGTTTTTACATTAACGGTCGATTCATGCAACAAGTCCACCATGTGCGCCAGTCCACGGAACTGGGCGCGACGGTGAAGTAACGTGACGGACTTAGCAACCGGCACCAGCATCAGGGCTTGGTCGATGGCGGCATCACCACCCCCAGCGACCATCACACGGTGGCCACGGAACTTCTCCAAGTCACGGACACTGTAAAAGAGCTGCTTGCCAGCAAAATCATCGGCCCCGGCCACGTTTAACTTACGCGGCTTGAAAGCACCGTTACCCACGGCAACAATGACCGCTCGCGTCTGGCTTGTGCCCTTCGGCGTGGTAATCAAGAAGCCATCTGCATTGGGCGTCACGTTAGTCACGGACTCGTCCGTCTTGATAGTCAACGGAAATTGTTTGAGCTGCTCGCGTTGCCCGGCAATCAGATCACGGCCGGTGACGCCCGGAAAACCCGCAACGTCAAGAATCGTCTTCTCCGGATAGAGGGCATCGACCTGCCCGCCCAGTGAAGAGAGACTCTCGACGACTTGGGTCTTGGCATTGTGCATCCCGGCGTAAAAGGCGGCAAACATACCGACTGGGCCACCGCCAACAATGGTAATATCATAAGATTCTGTCATAATTTTGAACTCCATTTCTTTAACTCGACAAACACCTGAGGAGGTGATGGCTATGAAACATCTGCGCGGACTCACGATTCTCCTGACCGCACTGGTCACGCTAGGCGCACTCGCTTGGGGCTGGCACGCGCGTCAAGCCGCCTTAGCGACGACCCGTGTTCCGCAGACGCGCACGGCCACCCTTTTCTTACCAGGAAACAGCGGCGGCTGGCTCTCCATGCGGGACATGGTTCTCAGCCTCAACCGCCCACAACTGGCCCGCTTTAGCCTGACCGCGCGCGTGACCGATAGCGGACACGTCAGCTGGCAACAACACCAGCCCATCAATACTAATCCACTGGTACCGGTACTCTTTAAGGATAACACTCATGCCGCCAGAGAAGCGCGTCAACTCGTAACGGTGTTGACTCAACTACGAGCACGTTACGGCATTACCCACGTTAACTTCGTTGGCCACTCCTCGGGTGGCACGATTGCTTACGACTACCTGAACCAAGCCCGACGCGCGCCCGTGACGGTCAGCCGGATTGTCTGCATCGGCGCCGACTTTCCTGGCTGCCCACCACTTCGAGCGCACTACCCCCAGCTACACATCTTAAATCTTGCGGGCAGCATTGGTTTGACCGGCAACGACAGCGAGGTCCCTGTAGACACGGCGACCCCACTACGACACTTAGTTGCGGGTCACGTCGGTAGCTATCGTTTCGAAGAGCTGCGTGGTCCGGTGTGGGATATGCAACATTCCCTACTTCACGAGAACCCGGCGATTGATCGAAAAATCATTAGGTTTCTCTATCCGCCGAGTTGACTATTTTTCAAGATTCGTTGACCTTGCAGCGTTCTGACCTCTCGAAGACCGGCATTGATCAGTACAAAGATTGCCACCCAACCAATGGCGATCAGGGTCCACTGCTGGAGGTAAAGGATATCCAACACGTCGAACGGCGCATTCCAATCCCAACCGGCGTGGAGCAGAATCGCCAGCAGGTAGAATCGCAGGAACTTTGGCGCAACAATGTTACTTCCGGTCACGGGTTGATGCCGTTCCTTGGCAAGCATGATGGCCGCCCCCATGATGGCGGACCAGATCGTATGCGTCCCAATCGCCTGCCAGCTACGCATCAGCAAGGTCACCAGGCCGTATTGCCCCGTGTACCCGGCCGTTTCAAAGACGGCAAACCCTGCGCCGATGGCCGCTCCCAACAGCAGTCCATTAAAGATATAATTCAAACGGAAACGATTGATAAAGAACGCGATCACTAACATCTTAGCGGTCTCTTCGATAAAGCCCACAATCAAGGCGGACTCCCACGACACACCGTTCCCCGATGGAATCAGCGAATAGAGAATCATCGTCGCCACCAGTGACAGGATTCCCCCGACCAGAAAGACCGCCATGAGTTGATAGACGGAAATATTGCGGAAAACGTTGATTTCAAAAAACATGATCATTAGTGAAAATGGCACAGTCAACGACCCAATAAAGATCATCCCGGGAACGGCGTTGTTACTCCGAAAGCCCAGAAATAGTAAGGCTAACAAGACAAAGCTAGCGCCCAATAGTGCAAATACCCGGGAAAATAGCCACGGCTTCACCGGTGCGGTCGAGACGGCCTCCAGCGAAGGCGTGGTTTCTTTGGTCCCGACAATAAAGAGCGACTCCGCATCATCTAAATCGTGATGTTTAAAGACCGCCGAAAACATAGAAAATAAATGAATTTCAACAACTTTATTTTCACCAGTCCACTCATTCATTTCTTTCGTTGCATCATCTAGTAAATGATTGTGATACTCAAAATGCCGTTTTGTCGGCTTCACTGACTCCTTATTCGCCATTGCCCAATCCCCCTTGACCGGCCCATCAAAACGCTTGAGCCTGATTCTTAGTTTACCGTGAATGCCGTAACGCTTCAACTTGATTCCGAGACCGCTTGCTAAATGTAAACCGTTACATTATAGTTGTAGTAGGCGCTCAGCCAATTAAATATAGATCAAAGGGGAGACAATTATATCATGGCAAAACGTAAAATGATTTTAGACTTAGATACTGGTATCGATGATTCCTTAGCAATTGCTTACGCATTAGGTGCCCCAGATGTGGACTTAATCGGGATTATCGGTTCTTACGGTAACGTCGTTGTTGAAGCAGGTGGCCAAAACTCCTTAAAGATTTTGGAACTCCTCGGCCACACCGACATCCCCGTTTACCTAGGTGAAAGTCATTCCTCAACCAGTGATCACTTTGATCGGATGCAAGTTAGTGCCGACATCCACGGTGAAAACGGGATTGGCCAAGTCGAATTACCAGAACCTAAGCGCGCTATCGAAAAGGAATCCGGTGTGGACTTCTTAATCGATGCTGCTCACAAGTACGGTAAAGATTTGACGTTAGTGCCAACTGGTCCAATGACCAACTTAGCTGCTGCTTTGAAGAAAGCTCCAGAAATCGCTACGGAAATCGGCAACATGACCTTCATGGGTGGGGCCTTAACTGTTCCTGGTAACGTGACGGCCTACGCCGAAGCCAACATCAACCAAGATGCTGAAGCTGCTAACGCCGTTCTGACCAGCCCAATGCACTCAACGATGGTCGGCCTGGACGTAACGCTGCGGACCCTCTTAACCAAGAAGGAAACCCAACAATGGCGTGACTTAGGCACCGAAGCCGGTGAAAAGTTTGCCGACATCGTTGACTACTACATTCAAGCCTACGTTGATGTTAACGACAACTTAGGTGGTTGTGCTTTGCATGATCCACTGGCTGTTGGGGTTGCTTTGGACCCTAGCTTCGTTACCACGATTGACCTGAACATGGTCGTAAACTACAACAAGGAAACTTACGGCCGGACCATCGGTGACGATAACCGGTTGAACGAACCAACTAACGTGAAGGTATCTGTTGCGGTTGATAAGGACCGTTACCTGAAGACCTTTATGGAATACTTGACGAACCTGTTCAAGCAAAACTAAATTTAAGTCATTTGAATCCCGCCGTTTCGTAATGGCGGGATTTTTTTGCGCTGGACTGCTTTTTCAAGACAACAAAAAACGAGTGGCAACGCCAATTGGGATTTGCCACTCGCTAGAATCAGATTTATTTCGTCTTGTAATTAAAGTTGCTCGTCATGTTCTTAACACCTTGATTGGCATACTGATTCGCATACTTTTTCTGGTTAGTTGCGTCCAAACTTTCAAACGCCTTCATGTACTGTTTGTACAATGCTGGCTTAACGTACTTCTTGCCATAGGCTGCGGCTGGACTCTTCTTGGTCTTGGTGTACGTGTAAGTCTTTCCGGTCGTTGCCAAGCGCCGGTTAGCCTTCGTCCCCGCAATCTTAGCGGTGAACTTCGAGCTCGACTTCTTCGTTAACTTAAAGGTATAAGTCTTCTTGGTCAACGAGGTCGTGGTCTTGTTTTTATCGGCGGTCTTAAATTGGATTAACTTGTACTTCGTCGTCAACGTTTGCCGATTCTTACTCAGCTTGGTTGAAGTTGGCACACCGTACTTCACGTTCGGCGTGGACCCAAAGTCACCAAAAATCAGCATCGTGCCGGTTTTGCCGCCTGATTTGTACGTCTTAAAGTAAAAGACTGTCTTTGACTTGGCATTCTTATAGTACCGTTTCAAATCGGTATTGTTGATTGTTGGCTTCTTAGCAGCACTAGCAGAAACGCTCGGTGCAACGACCCCACCAAGGGTCCCCAATGCCATCACTGTTAGTCCTAGCTTAACCATTAAACGTTTCATGACGATAATCCTCCTTAAAATTCATCCACTACACCTTTTATAGTGCCATTATTCTTTTGTAATTGCAAGAAGTCTCATCCGTTAGTCTAAGATCTCTGCAAAACGTTGTTTCAGATACTCAGCGACACCAGCTTCGTTGTTCGTCGTTGGCGTCTGATGATTGGCCGCAGCCTTGATTTCTGATTGACCATTTAACATGGCAACCCCATCGCCAGCGGCCTTAATCATCCCCAAATCATTTTCAGCATCGCCAAAGGCCATTAGGTCATCGAAGTCCCACCCGAAGTGTGTCAACAGTTGACCCAAGCCAACCGCCTTGTCCATATCGGCAGCTAAGAATTCAAGGATCTTGGGCTGTGACCGCACCACATGGTACAAATCGTGTAGTTCAGGCGTCAATTTGGCAACGACTTGATCCAAGACATCTGCATCCGTTGCCATGACCGCCTTACTAAAGAGGTGTTCTGGCAAGTCAGCGAACGCCGTAGGAATAAAGTCCATCGGTGCCTTCAGCATATGCTGGTAGACGGATGGTGTTAGATCCGACACAGGGTAGACTTGGTCAAAATCCAAGATATCGAGTGGGTACCCGTTCTCCTTAGCAAAAGCGTGAAGCGGTTGAAAATCGTGCTTGCTTAACCCGCTTTGAGCCAAAGCTTCTTTGGTTGTATTTTGAATAACCAACGCCCCGTTGAAAGTAATCGTGTAATCTTCAGCGGTCGTCAGGCCGAGTTGTTCGAGGTAGCCCCAAATCGCATTGATTGGGCGGCCGGTGCATAGTACCACTTTAATGCCAGCGGTGTGAAGCTTGCGCAAAACGGCAGCATTCTCCTCACTGATGGTCTTATCAGTATTCAGTAGCGTCTCGTCTAGGTCGAGTGCAATCATTTTTGTCATTCGTTTTCGTCCTCCGTATACCTCCCATTTTACACGTAACCGGTTACGAATTAAACCCGGTCATCTTCAAAAGGTCTTGGCGAATCAAGCCAACAATTTGCTGATTCTCTGGAAGATCGGCGTGATTGGCATTCGCGCCGGTCACCGTCATTTGCGTAAAGCTTTTAACTTGGCCCTGAAAGATCAGTTTACCGCGGTTCACGCTATCAAAGGGCACAATACCATCACCGGAATAGCCCTCACTCCCAGCAATTGAGTAAACCGTGACGGACTTAGGCAGGTGCTTACGGTGCTGACTCAGTTGTTTAAACAGTGGTGTATCCACGTTTTGATCAGACTCTTCCAGATTAAACGGCGAGGCAATCGTCATTAACCGATCAGCGTGGGCCTTTGTTTGGGCAACGTCGTCTTCCAAAAAAATCGTCAGTACCAGCCCACCATTGGAGTGACCCATCGCCGAGAAATGGTTGAAGTGATAGGTCTGTTGTAGGGCCTTGAAGGCAATGGTAAACCATTTGGCTTGCTTCTGAATCGTCTCATAACCATCACGATGATTCTCAAATCCCACAACAATAATCGGTTGTTTGTCGGTTGGCCGAATACTACCGGTATACTTCAACGTCCCGTCAGTCATGACTTCCACGCGTAATAGACTGTGCTGGTGCGGCGTCTCTCGATTGAGTTCCGCGACTAACGCATTAAAGCGATTCTGCGTCGCGCTTGATCCCGGTACCAGAAAAACGGGCGCCATCGCACTGCGATAATCCGCTTGAACATGGGCCCGCTGTTGGGACCGCCAGAGAAGGCCTGGGATGCAGAGAACAACTAAGGCCACTAGAATCACCGCTAAACTACGAAATCTTCGATTCATGATTGACCGCCTCCTCCGCAATTCCAGCCCACTTCACGAATGGGTAATAGATTGCCGTACTGATGACGAGCTCCGCCACGGCCAAAACCAGCGCGCCCCAATTACCACCAGTACCCAAGAATGCCTGTAAGATTCCCGGTGTCCCGTTAGCCAACGGATAGGCCACTGCTGGGACCCAATGCAGGACCAGGGCCGCCCAACTCAGCGTGATGCAGACTAACGGGGCCAGGATGAACGGTGTAAATAGTAGGGGACTAAAGATCACGGGTAGGCCCATTAATAACGGCGCATTAAAATTCCCCAGGGTCGGGACTAAGCAATACCACCCCATTCGCCGTTGTGCCGAGTTGTGCCGCACTAAAAAGATTGCTAGCAGAAGGGCCAGGACCATTCCCGGTCCCCCACTTGTCGCATAGACATCGACCACGGTGTGCAGGGTAATCGGATGGGGCACCTGCCAACCACTATGATTCAGCACCGCAGCGAGGTTCTGGGCCGCTTCAATTGACTGCCCCCCAACACTAGCGATTGGCCCCAAGATGCCCAACCACTGACAAGTTCCCGTGAGCAAGCCAAATCCTAATAGTGTTCCCAAACTATGTGGGAGTTGAAACGGCCACCGAGCTAGCGTCAGGAGTGCTGCATTCAAACTGACTGTCTGGGTACTGACCCAAATAAAGCCTAAACCAGTTAGTACCACCAACCAAAGGCCCACAACCCCCACCGTCTGCTCCAGGTGCTCGTGTTCCGGATCTTGATGATTGATTAACCATCGGTACCCATTCCCCACCAGCAAGCCAACTAGGACCCCAACTAAGATACCTGAGAGCCCGAGATTACTAGAAAGCCACTGTACTGAATGATTGCTCAACACCGATTGGCGATTCACATTCAGTGACTTCAAGGCAATAATCGCGATGACTCCCGCCATCAACCGATCCCTAACCAGTGGGGTGGCCGGCGCCACCAGATAAAAGCTCACTGCAAAAGCCATTAGAATCGCCGTTAACCCTAGCGTACCTGCACTCAAGAGTCCGAGGTACTGGCGAAGGAGGTGCAATTGAAACGCCCACTTCGCCACGTGAAGCGTTTGATAATAATACCCGCTGCGCTGTAGCCACGTCTGATTGACAAAATCAGCTAACGTTCCGACTAGAATTACAGGAAAAATCAGTCGCAGTGCCCGGTAAATGGCACTAACTTGCCGATTCCGTCGAAACTTAATTTCAAGTCCAATGAGGTTGCAACCAACCCTACTGATCCGTTCAGCCATCGGGACCACCCCCTCAATACCGCTGATTGTACGGCATTTAGTGGTCGTCCTGTTACACGCGACACTCAGTTAGTCTGGCGATCACCTAAACTAACCACTGGTCAATTTGTTGACCCACAGCACCTAACTGATTGTTCGCAGGCAAGCGCTGAATATTTCCCGTAATAATAGCCGGGTCGGCATTTGCCACGGCAAAACCTTGACCCACCATTTCTAACATCGCGTGATCATTGCCGGAATCGCCAAACGCTGCCATTTGCTCCGGTAAAACACCCCAGATTCGGCCTAAAGCTAACAGTGCGGTGGCTTTACTGACCAGTGGCAGCGTCACGTTCATGCCACCTAGACCACTGCTAGTTCCCACCAAGTGGTTCTGAAAATGTTGATTAAATGCCGCCACCTGAGCGACCACGTCTGTCTTGAGCCACGTCACGTCAATCTTCAATATAGCATCTGTCACCTGAAGCAGATCTGAAACACTCGTCAGACTGGGATAAAAAGCTTGAGATTCATGGAATCGCTGACTCGTCGCCGGTAACTCAGTGTACGCCCGATTCCGGCCGCACACGATCACAAAACAGTCAGCCATGATGGGAACCGTCTTCAGCCAGGTCACCGCGGCTTGCCAGTCCTGTGGCGCAATTGCTTGGGACTGCAGTTGCTTCCCCGTCCCGGTCACTGTCAACGCACCATCCTCAACGATATAGGTTAATGTTGCCCGATTGGCCAGTGGTGCAAACAACGCTTGCACGTGGTCTAACGGGTCGCCTGTCGTTACCACAAAGCGCATTTCGCGGCGTGCCAGCGCCGCCAGTTGTGCATCAAACTGATGCTGGTTGTAGTGACCATTTTCATCTAAAAACGTCCCATCTAAATCCGTTGCGATAATCTTTGGTCGCATCCACTGACACCCTTTCTTGAAATAACATACCCCCATCATACCTGGCCATTCAGCCCAGTACAACGCATTTCTCTTATAAATAAAATCATAAAACAAACGCCGTCATACCAGGGATACCGATAGGCTAAATGGCTTAATCTAGTATCTGTTTCAGTAACGATTCATCCCCCCAAAAGACCATCCACAATCAAGATAGTCGGCCACAAAAATAAAAATCGCCCTGGATTTCTCCAGCGCGATTCGGCAACTATTTAAAGATTAAGCATCCATGCCCAAACTGTAGGCGTGGTTCATCAATGACTTGGTTTCGGTAAATTCGTTCTCATCGTGCAGAACGACCGTGATCACCCGGTGCTTACCGGCTTTCTGGCCAGTCCCCACGAAGCAGTACCCTGCCAGTGGCGTATACCCGGTCTTCAAACCGTCCACGTTCAGGCTCGCCTGATAATACTTGCGACCCTGTAACATGTTGTTGTAGTTATAGCATAATTGACCGTTGACCCGCTTGGAACCGACAGAACCATCCGTCAGAATCTGCGGGTAATCCTTGATCAGATGCCGCGCGATCAACGCCACATCCTTAGCGGAAACCATGTTGGCGTTGGCAGAACCGTAGTTGTAGCCAAACGCCTTTAAATCACTGTTTTCCAAACCAGAAGCGGAGACAAAGCTGGCCTTGTCCAAATTCCAGGATTGCGCTTGCGCATTCATCTTCTTGATGAATTTAGCGTTACTGCCAGAAACCCATTGGCCCAGCGCGATGGCGGCGTTGTTCGACGAATCTAGCAGTGCCGCATCGTATAATTCCTTAACCGTATACTTGTGATTGCTGTAGAACCTGAAGCCCCCACAGCTAGCACTATTGCCCATGGCAACTAACCCCCGATTATTGGTCTTCACGATGTCGGTCCACTTACCGGAACCATTGTCGATCTTATCCAAGACCAGGTACAGCGTCATCAGCTTGGAAACGGAAGCGATTGGCCGCGCCGTATTCGCACGCTTAGACCAAACCGCCTTACCCGTCGTGTAGTCTAAAGCAACGGCATTTTTGGCGTATTTCAGCCCAAATGGTGCCTTTCCCTTCTTCAGGTAGCCATGCCAGATCCAGCCCTTAACGGAGCCGCTCTTGTTAGCAACGTAGTAGTAAATTCCCTTGGAGTTACTGTGCTTGAGTGTGGCCTGTTGCGTCACGTACCAGGTTGTGTTGGGATAGCCCTTCATCGTAGCGATTCTCTTGTTATGTGCCTTATTGTAAATGGCTCCCGCTGCACTCTTCTTATGATAAGCGGCTTTCGTCACTGATTTCGTCGACACCGTGGTGTAAGTTGCGGCGTTGGCGGTCACCTGAACGTTTACGGCAGCCCCTAATGTGACCGTAAACAACAGGGCCAGCATGAACCCCTTGAACTTTGAAATTCTCATTGGTATGTATTCCCCTTTTCTAATCTCTAACCCACAGCCTACCATGTTAAATAGACCGCAGACAAGGGGTCGCGCGACTTTGTAACCTAGTTGTTGGGACCGTAATTTTACCGTAATCCATCACTTGTCGGCTGAACTAATTGTGGACTTTACTTTTACCCACCAACCCTATCCTATCGCCTGAGTTGCCCTTGACCCCAAAGTAAAAAGCGTCCAGTGAGAACCAATCGATTCTCACTGATGCTTTCAAGCAAGGGAATTCTGCCTAGCTTATATTAAAATCTATGCGTTTTTAGCTACACACAGCCTAGTTATTCATGCTGATCATACCGTAAGCATGATTCATGAGCGACCGTGTTTCTGTGAACTCATTTTCATCATGTAGGACGACCGTAATCACCCGGTGCTTGCCGGACTTCTGACCCGTCCCAACGAAACAGTAACCGGCCAATGGCGTGTAACCGGTCTTTAACCCATCAACCTTCAAAGACGCGCGGTAGTATTTCCGTCCCTTCAACAAGTTGTTGTAATTGTGGCAAACCTGCCCGTTGACCTTCATTGAGCCAATCTTACCGTCCTTCAAGACCCGCGGATACTGAGTCATCAGATGACGCGCAATCAACGCCACATCCTTAGCCGAAACCTTGTTGGCGTTGGCCTTGCCATAGGCGTAGCCGTACTGCCGCAAGTCGCTGTTCTCCAAGCCGGATGCTGAAACAAAGTGAGCTTGGCCCATCTTCCAGGCCTTGGCCTGCGCATTCATTTTCCGAATGAACTTACCGTTACTGCCACCGACCCACTGGCCCAGTGCAATCGCTGAGTTGTTAGATGAATCCAAGAAGGCTGCGTAGTAGAGCTGACGAACCGTGTACTTATGGTTCAGCTTAAAGTGGAAGCCGCCATACGCAGCACTACGACTCATCGAGACCAGACCGCGACTGGTAATCTTGATTTTGTGATTCCAGTTACGCGACTTGCCATCGATCTTCTTCAACGTCAGATACAATGTCATCAGTTTAGAAACGGACGCAATTGGTCGCGCCGTGTTGGCGTGCTTGGCCCAAACGACCTTCCCCGTCTTCGCGTCCATGGCAACGGCCGCTCTGGCTTTAGTCAAAGTAAACGGTGCCTTCCCCTTTTTCAGGTACCCGTGCCAAATCCAGCCCTTAACGCTACTCTTGCTATTCTTGACGTAGAAGTAAATTCCCTTGGTCTTCCCGTGCTTCAACGTTGCTTGCTTGGTGGCATACCACGTTGTGTGGGGGTGTGCAGTTAGGTTAATAACCTTACGGGTGTGCCGCTTGTTGAAGATGGCGCCTTTGGCACTCTTCTTGTGATAAGCCGTTTTCTTGATTGATTTGGTGCTGACCGTCTTATACCCAGTGGCAGCGTTCACCGGCACAACTGGACTAACTACGCCGCCTACCGTAATGGCCACGGCAAACGCGATAAGACCGCGTTTCATATGTACTTTACGCATAACTCGAACCCTTCCTATCCAACAATAATTAAGACAACTAACGATTAGAATAGCACTCTTTCTCAGCAACCGAAAGCGTTCTGGGGGGACACTAGTGCGACTGTAACGTAGTTGTAAAAATAATTTTGCCGCTGAACAGCTCATAGCATAGAAACGATTTTTCACGGCTGCGGTTGCAATTCCCGGGTAAACTCGTTAAGCTAAGATTAATCAAATACGACTGGGGTGCCATCGCGGCTGAGATCAAACCCATTGAACCTGCTCTGGTTAATACCAGCGAAGGGAACGCGTAATCAATAGCTATCAATGACCCCACTAAGTGTATTAGTGGGGATTTTTTTAGCATTGGTGGCCCCTCAGCGTCAAAATTTTAGGAGGCGGATGCTTATGAAACGTTGGCATATTAGAGATATTATTTTAGTAACGATTATTGCAATTTTTATGGGCGTTATTTTTTGGGCAATTGGTCCGGTTTACACAATTTTGGCGGCAGCTTTAGCGCCATTCGGGTTACAACCGCTAGCAAATGAACTGTTGTTAGGAATCTGGGTCATGGCGGGGCCCCTCGCCGGTTTCGTGATTCGGATTCCCGGCGCGGCAACCTTGGGTGAATTGCTGGGTGCCGTGGTAGAAATGTTTCTCGGCGGTATCTGGGGAGCCAGCACCCTGATTTCCGGTGTCCTCCAAGGTTTCGGTTCCGAACTCGGTTTCATCTTCACCGGCTACAAGCGTTACGGCTGGTTCACGCTAGCTATGAGCACGCTTACCACGACCATCGTCACCTTCGCATGGGACCTGATTCGTAACGGGTACACGGCTTACCACTTACCATTTCTGTTACTGTTGTTCGTTGTGCGGTTGCTGTCCGTCTTCGTCTTCGGTGGCGTGCTGACCAAGCTGATCAACAATCTCCTAGTGCGCGCCCACGTTTTGAAGGACTAACCTTTTTGTCGCCTTACCGGGTGGCGCAAATAAACTGGAACGCTGGGGCGGACGCCGGAAGCCAAAGAACGGTCTTCTGGCTTGTCTTTGAACCTCTAAGAACCGAGTTTCAAAGACACCAATTCTCTAAGTGGCAGAATCGCCACTAAGAGAATTCCCACGGCTGAGCTTATTTGCGCCACCCTCACGGCTTACATGGATTCAGCCCTTCAAACTTGCTACCTTCTTTAACCACAAGTAAGCTTCGAACTATCAGAATTTCTGACAACTACAAGCAATCATTCACACACCATCAAGCAACATATTTTCAAGTCTTTCAAGCAGTATTGGGGGAATTTATTTGGCTACCGTCACGGTACAATCACTCACTTACACCTATCCGAAGCAAGACCAGCCGGTGCTGAATCACCTTTCTGGCACCTTTCCTGCTGGCAAATTTTCACTACTGACCGGCGTATCCGGCGGCGGCAAGTCGACGCTACTCAAGTTGATTGCCGGACTGCTCCCTAACGCCGGTGATACGATTACGTTTGACGGTCACCCACTCAGCAGCGTCGCCCCAACCCAGCGCGCCGCCACCGTGGCCATGCTCTTCCAAGAACCCAGCACGCAGTTCACCATGGATACCGTCCAAAACGAACTGCGCTTCGCCTTAGAGAATCAACAGGTGCCTGCCGAACAGATTGCGCAACGCAGTGATGCCGCGCTGTCCTTCGTGGGTATTTCAGATTTGAAATTTCGTAAGCTCATGCAGCTCTCTGGTGGCGAGCAACAGAAGGTGGCTTTGGCCATCATCGTTGCCATGAACAGCGATGTCATCCTTTTAGACGAGCCATTTGCTAGCATCGATCCGCCAACCCGCTTAGCCCTGTTGGAAAAACTGGTGGCGCTATGCACCGACCGGGGCAAGACAATCGTTCTGGCTGATCACGACCTCAGTGGCTATCAACAATGGGTCGACCACCTCGCCGTGTTAGCGGATGGTCAGCTCAACTTACTCTCCGCAACCGAGACGCAGCAACGGTTTGCGGCTTTCACACCACAGCGCCTGCGTCTGTCACACGTGCAGTTGCCGACCGAGCAGCTCACAACCTGTCTCCACGGCACCCAACTTGGTCTGGCCCACGGCGACCGGCAGCTCCTGACACCACAAGATCTACGCTTTTACGCACACCGAACGACCCTGATTACCGGTCCCAACGGCAGTGGTAAATCCACACTGTTCAAGGCACTCGTTCGCTTGGGTCACTACCAAGGCCACATCGCCTACCGCGATACCGACATTAAAAAGCTCCGGAAACGCCACTACGCCCGGCAAGTCGGCCTAATGTTTCAGTCGGCCACCGCACAATTTCTCAACGTCACCGTTGCTGAGGAACTGGCACTCTCGCAGAAATACGGCAATAGCACTTACTTCACGTCAACGCGGGTTCAAGCCCTTCTACGCGACCTCAACCTCGATGGCCGTGATGATCAGGTGCTCTATTCCCTGAGTAGCGGTCAACAGAAAAAGCTTCAGCTCCTGTGCATGCTCATGATGACACCAGAAGTCCTGTTGCTCGATGAACCTTTAAAGGGACTGGATTACGCCTCAATTCAAACGGTCATGACCATCCTGACCACGGTGCAACGTGAGCTCGACCTCACGCTGATTCTGATCAGCCATCAACTCAGTGGGTTGGATGGCTTGGTCGATCTGCATTTGCAATTAGCCGACCAACACTTGACTTACCAGGGGGTGAGCGCATGAATCCCTCACTAAAGTTAGCCTTGATTGTGCTGATTGCGCTGGAAGTTTCCTTCGTTCAGGTGTGGACGGTCAACGTCGTCCTGATTGTTGTGAGCCTCCTGCTCATGCTGATCAACCGCGTGCCGTGGCGTCGACTTCTCTTACTCACGATTGTGCCGCTCTTCTTCGCCAGTGCCCTCGTTTGGTCGTTGATGATCCGTGGAGATGCTTCGACACACTTCTTAATCGTCATCTTCACGCGGATGTTCGTGTACGTCTACATGGGAGGCTGGTTCACGCTGACCACGAAGCCCCTGCGGCTGACCCGTTCGTTGGAACAAAATGCCAAGTTACCTAGTAAATTCGCTTATGGTTTTCTGGCAGCCTTCAACCTGATGCCCAAGATTCAGGCAGAAGTCTCCACCGTTCGAGCCGCGGCCTTGATGCGAGGAGAAGTTTTGCACGTCTGGTCGCCTCGTCTGTATTTCAAAGTCATTCTTGCCGCCATGAACTGGTCGGATCAATTAGCAGCCGCCATGGTCTCCCACGGCTTCGTGGAAGGGGCCCCGCGGACGCACTCCCTGACCGTGCCACTCGTTGCTCGTGACTGGTGGCTCTTTGGTGGTAGCCTTGTCTTGGTTCAGGTCGGTCTGTTCGTCGGCCTGCCTTAACGTTCATTCAAAAGGAGTTTTGTCATGTTTACCGATCAAGCACATGCCGCCACACTGGCTTCGTGGACGGCTTCCAAGCATCATCCCTTCATCACCCAACTCTGCGCGGGAACCCTACCACGCGAGACGTTTCGCTACTATCTGATTCAAGATCACTATTACCTGCAGGAGTTCGGTAAGATCCACGACCTCGCTGGCGATCAAAGTACTGACCCACGTGTCGCTAAACAGCTTCACGCTGGTGCTGAGCACTTGCGGCAAGGGGAAATTGCTGTGCGACAAACCTTCTTTGACCGTCTCAATATCACAGCGGCAGAAGTTGCGGCAACGCCCGTAGCCCCGACCGGCTACGCCTACACCAGCCATCTCTACCGTGCGCTGACTACGGTCGGTCCAGCTGGTGCGGTGGCGGGTCTTCTTCCCTGCTACTGGCTCTACGCCGAAATCGGTCAGGAGCTGGCGCAAGCAGGATCACCGGTTCCCATTTATCAGGATTGGTTGGACACTTACGATGCCGATGATTATACCGGCATGATGACGGACCAGTTGGCTCTCGCTAACCACGTCGCAACGTCAGCCAACACGACCACGTTACTCGACATTTTCGAAAAGAGTAGTTGGTATGAACTGAACTTCTGGCAAATGGCCCTCGACCATGAAAACTGGAATATTCCGGTTGCAGAGCCGTCAGATTTTTCAGCCGAAAACTAATGCGGTATACTGGAGACACCCTAAGAGAGAAAGTAGGTGTCGTCGATGAAAAGAATTCGACAATTAACATTCTTGCAGTCTTTCGGTTACCTGGCCCTAGCGCTGGGCCTCATCATTGAGGTCTACGCATTATTCAATGGCCTGGGAACCCGGTTGTCTGGTGACGACATGTTCGGGGGTGCGGTGGTCTTAGCATTAGCCATCGCCTTCATCCACAGTAAGAATCTACCAGTCAACTTGATCTTAATTGCACTGAGCACGCTTGGCTTTGCATACTTCACATTCATCCACACCCACGCCTGGTTCTGGACAATTGTCCTAGCTCTGTTAGCCGCGGCGTTCATGATTTACTTCTTCGGCCTACGCGGTGAAGTCCGCCGCAACCAAAGCGAGTGGTTCCACTTCTAATGGTTGAACGGGATGAGTCGCCTGCGGCTGTCAGGAATTCCGTCGCTGTGGGGACCGCCCACAGCCTGAGAAACGGGCTTTCGGCTTGGTTTGAAATCACATTCTCATTTCGTAATTAGAAGCTATTTAATTGATGATAACCTTAGTCCGTCCACGGTGGCGGACTTTTTGTTTGATTCTAAGACAATGAAATTGAAAGGGAGCATAAACAAACTGCAAAGGGAATACTAAATCCATGTAAGCCGTGAGGACGGCGTAAATCAGCCCAGCCGTGTGAAAGTTCTTAGTGGCGAACCTTGCCGCTTAGAACTTTGGTGTCTTTGAAACGCGCTTCTCAGCGGTTCAAAGCAAGGTCAGAGACCGCTCTTTGGCTCTGGCCGCCCGCCCACGCGTTCCGGCTGATTTACGCCGCCCGGTAAGGCGCTGGTACATGCGATTTAGAAATTCAGCACAAAAAGAAACAGACTAACCGAAGTTAGCCTGTTTCCCCGCTTGATAAACTACAAGAGACTGTAGTCATGTAATCAATATGATTACCGATATTTAAGATGGTACAGCCGGTTGCCCGGCCCCGGTGGCGGAGTATCTCTCCGCAATTTATTTAACGCGCATCTGTGAGGCATGCGTCCGCGTGACATTAACCGTTGCAGGTTGCGTGCCAACGTGGGTCACGGTGCGTTTCCCCATGGTAAACCAGGAGAAGACACTAACAATGGCCAACAACACAACTGCCGTGGTCAAACTCGAAATTACATGTTTCAGATTCATCCTGTCACCTCATGGTCTTTCTCACCGCTTAGCTTAAGCCAGCAATATCACAAAACCATGACAGGTTGACCAAATTACGTTAACAATTAGCAGTCTAATCAACGATAATTGTTATATTGGATATAAGTTTACGCAATTTTGGTCTATTCATCAAGTAGAATACAAAAAAACTTGCAGATATCGAGGGTTATTTCACCGCTTTTGCAAAACTTTAGTATAATAAACGTAAGCAGTAATTTGGATTATCATTTGGAGGGATATTAATGAGTCAAGAATTAAATGATCTTGCTGAAGCAATCATCGCCTACCAAAAGAAATACGATAAAACTGATGGCGAAATGGCCTTTGGCTCTCGAATTTCAGTCGAAAAGTATCACGCAATCAAGTCGGGGGAACTCACACCGACGAGTGACGAGCAAAGTTCTCTGAAAAGCTTAATCGCCACGAAGCCAAATTAACTGAGTCGCTGACTTAATCAGCCCGATTTACAAATTCCATTGTCACGTAATCAAAACAAGTGCTCCAAATCAACTTTGGTTGGTTTGGAGCGCTTTTTATCATTTTATTGAATTTGATCCCAGGCCGTACGATAAGCCGCCGCCGTATGATCGTCGAACGCGACCAGGCGCACCGTTTGGACGCTCGTCGTATGCGCCAACACGGTCGCAATCGTTTGGGTCGCAACAGCCGCCGCTTCTTCCAGTGGATAGCCGTAAACACCCGTGCTGATCGAAGGAAAATCGACCGTTTGACAATCGTGTTGTCCAGCCAAGGCAAGACTGTTGCGGTAACAAGCCGCTAGCAACTCTGCCTCGTGCTGGTCGCCACCGTGCCAGACCGGTCCCGGCGTATGAATCACCCACGTTGCAGGGAGTTTAAACCCCGGGGTAATTCGCGCCTCACCCGTTGGACAACCGTTGAACGGCACACACGCCTGGAAGAGCTCTGGACCGGCTGCACGATGGATTGCTCCATCAACGCCACCGCCACCCAACAGCGTGGTATTCGCCGCATTGACGATAGCGTCCACGTGACTCTCCGTAATATCGCCATGAATTACCGTAAACTCTGCCATCTGATCACTCCTTTGACCACGGCCAATGCCACCGCTTCTTTGCGGGTGCCTGACTCGTCTGATCACGTGCCTTTAACCGTTTCATGCCTTCTCGATACGGGTTGGCATACAACGCTGATAAGTTTAACTTCTGACTGTTCGCTGGAGCCTTGGGCGCGGACCGAAACGGCCGCAGATCCGTATGACAGCGCGGACACTCATCGTCAGTGGCCGTCACTGCGGCACCACAGTGGGGACAAAATTTTAAGTCTTCAGCCATCGCTCTGCCTCCTACTTGGGTTGTTGCCGGTGCTGCTGATTACGCTGGCGGCGAACCACCGCGTTATTAGCCTCACGAGCCGCCGCTTGACGTTGTTCCTCAGCACGTCGTTGTGCCGCTTCTGCCGCCTGCTTAGCGGCCAGTTGACGTTTAGCACGACTACGATAGCTCAAGAAGCTCCACGCCCCAACTGCGATCAGGGCCAAAACAATCTGCACTGGCACAATTCCCCAGTCAGGATGCTTGGCAACGACTAGATTATAAGCGATTAACAGCACCGACATGGCACCGACCACCGACAAAGTATCGCGGAGCCAGCGCGGCATCTTCTTGGCTTTCATGGTTACAACTCCTTACAGGTCGCCTTCCACACGTAGTTGACGCTCTACCAGATAGGCGTCCAAATACCCAAAGGCGATTTCGTCAACATCACTGATGCGATAAACCTTGCCCACCTGATCCAGTTGATTATCCTCAACTTCATGGAAGATGAACCGCTCGCCACCGACCTGACTTGGATACCCCAACAGACCAGTGGTGTCGTGCATCTTCAAGCGGATAATCGTTCGAAAGGCTGCCGCTTGGGTCAACCGCGCGCTGAACTGGTCAACGGTCGGATCGAACAGCCGCTCGTCGTTTAAGACCGGCTGAATCTGATGCTGCCGCGCTTGATTCAAGAGCGAGAACAGCCGCATCGTCTGTAGATAATCGGATTCGATGACTACTGCATGTAGCTCAGTCAGCCGCATCACGGTGTACCCACCAAATTGTCCAGTCATATCGATCAAGTTCATGACCACGGCATTTTCCGTGACCACGTTGATCCGCCCAACAAAGAAAAGCTCCTTGTCGTGTGCTGGTACCAGCGCAACCAGTGACTCTTGTCCCGCCAGTTTCTGCAGTGTTTCTGGAATGGCCTTGGCATCGGTCACTTCCTTAGGCGCCACGTGCGATAACTTCCGCAGATGGGGTGCCGCAATCCCTTGCAGCGTCAATTCTTTACCTTGAAACTCGATAACTTCAAGTTCAGCTGGATTCAGCGTAAAGACCGGCTGATCCGTATAATCAAATTTATTCAAAAGTTGGATGGTCACTTGATCCGCTGCCACGCTGGTCACTAAGCCCTCGTAGAAGTGCTCGTCACCCTTGACGACTAGCATGACGACCAGATGATCGACCCACGCGTGACTCAACACCTGCCGGCGCAAGTCGCGCTGACTGTCAAAGTCCATGGTTAGACCACCGGCTTGGATAAACTGCTCTTCTTGAGCTGTTTGAATCCGAAAAGCCATGTTATCCAAGTCATCGCTTGAAAACTCAACTTCATCGATGACATCGACCGCTAGGAACACGGCACCATCCGGCAAACCAAAATCATCAAACGTGGCGAGAATAATGCCGGAATCGCTGACCGTCGTCACGTAGCCGGTGTACACGACCTCTTGGTTAGTTTGATACACGTTAACCAATATATGCTGAGCCAACGCCCGGTTTAAATCATTCATAATCGAATTCAACATGACGACCCCCTTTTTATTTGAAGCTTAACTCGGCCGCTAAAACGCACCCCGAGCTTATTTCTACTGTTCTGAAAATCTTATCATATCTGACTGAAAATAGCTCGTGAGCCGCCGCTAATTTCCGTTTAAGATACGGCCGTGCTCAGATACTCCGCGAGACGGTCACCCTGTAAGCCAGCGCTGAGGCCGACTAACAGCTTGATTCGAGCCTTTTGGCCGTTCAAGCCTTGGCATAACATCAAGCCCATCTTGCGTAGCTCGATACCACCACCCTGATAGTCGTAAATGTCCTCGGCAACGCCATTATAACACCGTGAGACTAAGACTAACGGGATATGCCGATCTAAGAGGCGCTGAATGGCTGGTAAGGTAACTGGCGGTAAATTCCCAGCACCCAAGCCTTCGATGACGATACCGGCTGTCTGGTCACTGTTCAGGGCATCAAATAAACTGGCGTCCATCCCCGCGTAGGCCTTGAGCAAGTACACGTGATCCACCACGTGGTCGATGTCGCAGGTCGCTTCTCGAATCAGCTGTTGGAAGTAGATTGGCTGTCCCTTGGCAACCAGACCAATGGGACCAAACGTCGGCGTGCGGAAAGTGGCAACGTTGGTGGTATGGGTCTTGGTCACGTACCGCGCCGTATGAATCTCATCGTTCATCACGACCATGACCCCATTGCCCCGTGAGGCGTCGTCTGCGGCCACTTCAATGGCCGTCTGAAAGTTATACAAGCCATCGGACCCAACTTCGTTAGAGGAGCGCATGGCCCCCGTCACGACTACGGGAATGGTGCTGGGCAGGGTCAGGTCGAGGAAATACGCTGTTTCTTCTAGCGTATCGGTTCCGTGGGTGATGACCACGCCGTCGATGCCTTCCTTTTCTCCCTGGTTGATACGTTCCTTGATCTTCAGCATTTCAACCGGTGTCACGTGCGGTGACGGTAAATTGAAGAGTTCGTCGGTAATCAGCTCAACGCGCCCTTCCATAATCGTTTCTTGCTGGGCAATTGGGTTCTGAGCGTTGGGCACGACCTCCCCCTTTTCGTTCTGGGACATCGAGATTGTTCCGCCCGTATGGATGGCTAAAATTTTCTTCACAACCGTCAACTTCTTTCTCAAAAGATTTTCTTTCCCACATTGTACCTTATTTGCTGTAGAATTTAGTTAGAATTAGGAGAGGATGTGTGGAAATATGCCGAAAAAAGATGAAAGCGCTAAACCCTACCGCCCTGGTGTGGTCGTCCACCCCAAAAAGTACAGCAATTCCGGTGGTGTCGCAGACTGGGGACCGCTATTCACTTGGTTTAGCGGGCTTTTCAAGAAACTATGGCATCGGCATTAGAAAAGTCTACCGGGTGTTGTTTTTTTCATTTTCACGTGGTAAAGTTATCAACATTCCATTAAAAAAATAAAGTGATTGCCTATATAATGCCAAGATAAGGTTGGCGAGTTTCTACCCAGAGCCGTAAACTCTGGACTATAAGCAAATTGAGGACGAAACTCTTTTTGCCGATGAAAAGAGTTCGTCGGTAGAGTTTTTAAGAAGCCCCCTTTTTGCAAAGGGAGCTTTTTTGTTTTCATCAACCTTGGCGGCGTATGGACATCACGAGAAGGAGGAACTTTTCTTGCAGTCCACTAAGTCCGCAACACCAGCCTCGTCATCAGAAAACGGGCCCGCCTTACCCATGTGGCGCGCGGCCATTCTCGGTTTTCAGCATTTATTAGCTATGTACTCTGGTGACGTCATCGTTCCCTTACTGATCGGGGGCGCGCTTCATTTTAACGCCATGCAAATGGCCTACTTAATCAGTGCGGATATCTTCATGTGTGGGGTTGCAACCCTCCTACAGCTCAAACGGACACCGTTGACTGGAATCGGCCTGCCCGTCGTTCTCGGCTGTGCGGTCCAAGCCGTGACGCCACTGAGCGCTATCGGTAATCAATACGGCGTGGGCGTCATGTACGGGGCCATCATCAGCGCTGGGATCTTCGTCTTCCTTAGCGCTGGGTGGTTTTCAAAGATCAAGAACTTCTTCCCACCCGTTGTGACTGGCTCACTCATCACCATTATTGGGTTTACGCTAATCCCCGTCGGCTTCCAAGATCTCGGTGGTGGGGACGCCACGGCGAAGAACTTTGGTGATCCCAAGATGTTGCTGATCGGCTTTCTGACGATGGGGATCATCTTAGGACTCAATGTCTTTGCCAAGGGATTTCTTAAATCACTGGCCATTCTAGCCGGTATCCTGATTGGCACATTCATTGCCGCCGCTATGGGCATGGTTTCTCTAAAGGCCGTGGGTCAAGCCAGCTGGTTTCACCTGCCGCAGTTCTTCTACTTCGGCACGCCCAAGTTCGAATGGTCTTCTATTCTGACGATGATTCTGGTGTCGCTGACCACGATGGTTGAATCAACGGGAGTCTTCTTCGCTCTCGGCGAGATCACCGGTCGTAAGATTGGCGAAAAGGATTTAAAACGTGGCTACCGCGCTGAAGGTATCGCCGTGATTCTCGGCGGCCTCTTCAACACCTTCCCCTACTCGACTTTCTCCGAAAACGTGGGGGTCGTGCAACTATCTGGCGTCAAGACCCGTAAGCCACTTTACTTCTCAGCATTGTTTCTCATGCTGCTAGGCTTACTGCCTAAGATTGGGGCTCTCGCCACGGTCATCCCCAACGCCGTCCTCGGTGGTGCGATGATCGTTATGTTTGGGATGGTTGGTGTGCAAGGTATCCGGATGCTGCAACAGGTTGACTTTAAGGACAACAACAATCTATTGGTCTCCGCCATCTCCATCGGTTTAGGCTTAGGCGTCACCGTCTATCCCCAGATCTTTCAAGCCATGCCTCAGTCGCTTCAGATCATCATGAACAACGGGGTCGTCATCGGCAGTTTCTCCGCGATCATCTTAAATATTGTGTTCAACATGCGGCCACAACGGGCAGTAGCGCCAGCCCAGGCACAGGTCAACACGACTGTCCAGCCGCAGAATCATCACTAACAGTTTCACGTTGTCTGTCACTGTAGCCAGTAACTGGGCCCCTTTGCCCTGATTGCCGGCTATTTTTGTCCGCAATTTTTGACGTTTAGGATTAACTATAAATTACGTAGCAGAAAACCTCCGCCTACGGCTGCCAGAAATTCCGCCTGTTGTGGGGAGCGCCTGCAGCCAAAGATCTGGCTTCCAGCTCGGTTTGAAACCTCGCCGAAATCATGCGAGTTTCCAAACACGCCCCACGCTGTAAGTCCGGGAAGAACCAATCGCCCGGCCTAACACCGTCGACACAACTGGCTGCATCCCTGGCCTCCTTCGGCTAAGAAACCGATTTTCTACTTTATATAAGCGTCACACCCATCCTGATAGTCATAAATTGTCTAATTTAAATCCTGTATATTTCCACTTAGACTGTTCCCAAAATGTGCTACCCAATTTCATTTCGAGTTAGCCAGCCGGTTGGAGGCTTACATCCATGTGAGCCGTGAGGGCCGGTGAAAATGGGCTCAGCTGTGGGAATTCTCTTAGTGGCGGGTTGAGCCGCTTAGAGAATTGGTGGTCGTGAGACTCGTTCCCCAGAGGCTGACGGCCAAGCCTAAAGACCGTCCTTTGGCTTTAGGCGCCCGCCCTCAGCGACACGGCCCATTTTCACCGGCCCGGCAAGGCGCAATATATAAGTATTCATTTTGGCTTGCGGGCGAGGGTTCGCGTATAATGTGAGTATTAACTTTGAAGAGGAGAACTGTGCATGCTAAGCATTCAACACATCAGCAAGCAATTTGACACCGTGAAAGCCCTAACCGACGTAAGCTTTGACGTACCCAATGGCCAGATTCTAGGATTGATCGGTCAAAACGGTGCGGGTAAATCCACAACTTTTCACAGTATCCTAAATTTCATTAAATACGATGGTACCATCACCTGGCAGGGTCATCCCCTGTCGCCCGACGACTTCGATACGATTGGCTACCTGCCCGAAGAGCGGAGTCTGATGACGAAGCTGACCATTGAACAACAGATTGTTTACCTCGCGCGACTCAAGAACAAATCGGCCAAGGATACGCGACTACGCATCGATGACTGGCTGGGCCGCTTTGCCGTCAAAGGCACCCGTAAGAGCCGGATCAGCGACCTGTCCAAGGGAAATCAGCAGAAGGTCCAGTTGATCTGTACTCTGATTCACCATCCCAAACTGTTGATCCTGGATGAACCCTTCAGCGGTCTCGATCCCGTTAACGCCGACTTACTGAAGCAAGCCATTCTGAGCGCTCGCGATGACGGTGCCGCCATTATCTTTTCCAGCCATGACATGGAAAATGTTTCGGCGCTATGTGACCACCTGGTCATGTTAAGAAAGGGCGAAATGGTTCTAAACGGCACCCTTAATGAAGTCCGTTCACAGTTCGGTAAGACTGAACTCTACGTCACGACGGATTGGTCAGCTACCCGTCTCGCCACACTGTCCGGCGTGGCCGATGTGGAAACCCGTCAACCCGGACAGTACCTCTTGCATTTGACCGATCCAGCCGTGGGCCCCGACATTTTTGCGGAACTTACTCAGGGTCACTACATCGAAGAATTCAGTCAGCAGCCACCGACCCTCGATGAGATTTTCCGAATGAAAGTGGGTGAAGACCATGCGTAAGACCTGGGTCGTCACCTTTGAAACCTACCTTCGTCAAATCAAGTCCTGGAGCTTCCTGTTCATGGTGCTCGGACCCTTCCTGATGATTGGCCTGACGATTGGGATCAGCTATCTGAGTGCCAACAGCGCCTCGAGTAGTCGGCAGGTTGCCGTCATCAGTACCTCGCAACCCCTGCGGCGCGACTACATCAAGCAACAGGATAGTGGCCTCAATACCAAGATCACCACGGTCAGCGCGGCCAAGTCTGCGATGGGCAAAAATCATCTGGCAGGCTACCTGCTACTCAGCGATAATCAGCAGCAGATTCGTGCCGACTATCACGGCAGTAGCCAGATGAGTAGCGCACTCAAGGCGCAAACGCAGAACTTTCTGAGTCGCTATCAACAGGCCCACAATTACCAGCAGGCTAAATTAACGACTAAGCAACAGCGCCTATTGGCCCGAACGCCGGTCCTACAACAGCACATCGAAAAAAAGGCTGGCACCGCCAACCTAGCTAAGACGATTTCCTTCTGGATTCTGGTGACGATGATCTACATCATCCTGATTACCTACTCCACGATTGCTGCGCAGGAGATTGCTTCCGACAAGGGCACCAAGATTATGGAAATCATCTTCTCGAGTACCACGGCCACCAGCTACTTTGTGGGAAAGATCACTGGGATTCTGCTGGTCATTCTTACCCAGATTATCATCTACCTGTTAGGTGGCTGGGCGGCATTTCAATTCGCCATGAACAACGCTTCCCTAAAGCCGCTGATTACGCAGTACCAAAGCCTAATTGACACCGTTCTTCACAATCTACTGAGTATCAACCTGGTCTACCTGTTCTTGGGTGTGATCATCTACACGCTTCTCGCGGCATACAGCGGTGCAATCGTGGCCAAGGCCGAGGACGCCTCCAAGGCGGCACAGCCGGTCATCATGCTCGGTGTATTTGGCTTCTTTGCGACCTTCCCGTTCCAAAATAACATGGACGCTTTATTGGTCAAGATTCTCTCGTACGTCCCATTCTTTTCGTCATACTTCATGCCGATGCGGATCATCAACGGCACAGTCAACGGTTGGGAACAGGCGATTTCACTGGTTGTGTTGCTAGCCGCTATCGCCCTCTTCGCCGGTTACATCGGCAGTCAATACCAACGGCTGATGCTACAAACGGACAACCGTAGTTTCTGGCAACACCTGTTACACGGCTGGCGTCACCAGAGCTAATCTACGCTAGTCGCTCACTTCTCCAATAATCACATTGCCCATTAACATTTTTAGCCAACGTGCTATAATTAATGGGTAAGTTTTGGGCCTTTAGCTCAGTTGGGAGAGCGCCTGCTTCGCATGTAGGAGGTCGTCGGTTCAAGCCCGATAAGGTCCATTGAATAGCGCTTCAGGGATAGAAAAAAGTGCTAACGAGTTGAAATAAAGATATTCTCTACCCAAGTAGAAGTACTACTGATTGCTATAAGATAACAATCAATACCAACTACTTTGAGAAGCTCATGCCTGGCAAAACAATGAAACTGTTAGCTGTAATAGCTGGCGGTTTTTATTTTTTTCTTATATCAAAAACCCCACCTCACCTACTCAGGCAGCGCACTTGGCATCACAGTGTGTAACAGATAATTATTAGGAGGACTCTTCAAGGACCTGACAACACCTATATTACGACCTGCAGCGGAGACGTCCTAACTAGCCATGTCCTATTGAGGCAGACATTTAGACACTATTCCCCTCCCCCATACTGAGCACACGTTCAACGATGGCGACTACTATGGCCCATTTATGTTTTGCAAGATAGGTGTATCCTATTAAGTAGAGCGTGGGGAAACAAAGGTACACAGGGCCTTACGCACCAAAGAAAAAAGCCCCGAGATTTACTATCAGGGGTGGTAATGTTGCTACTACAGTTATCACAACAGCAGTTACCATTTGACAGATATTCTCAAGGCCCTAGGAATAAGGCACAGGCGGTTGGGAGCCGCTTGTGTTCGTGTACCCCAATTCTAGCATGTCTTGTTTAGTGGCTCAACTTATTAGGGGGCGAGTAATATTATTAGTAAAAAAGCAAGTAGAATCTGCTGGGCAATCGCACTAGTACTATTCGGGTTTAACCTGTGCTACTGGTTGCTTAGATTGATAGGGAGACTTTAAAATGGCTAAAAATGAATACACCGAGGCCCGTGCAAAGGCTAACCGTAAATGGGACGAAAAAAACAAAGATCGAACCAGGTACTTAAACGCCCGGTCCGCTGCGCGTAGCTTCATACGCACCAAGTCCACACTTGACGATTTGCAAGAACTCAGAGAACTAATCGACAAGCGGGAGACTGATTTAAAAAAGCAACCGTAAATTATCCTGCCAGTTAACAGGAATTTGCTTAATGCCATTCGGCTTGTGTTACAATATTTACCAAGGAGTTATATTAGGGGGTAACTACATGATTAAGTTAACAAGTAAGGGGACCATTGTTCTCATGATGCTGGGTTTAGCTGCAGGGATTGGCCTTGCCACGGGGACGACCACAGCACAAGCATCAAGTAAGTATTTAGACTTGGGCCAGTCGGGGTACGTACGCACTAAAAAAGCTATGTACGTTGGTCTCTATCAAAAGCATGGCAACACCTATAAGCCACTGCTCAAGAAAAAGGGCGCCCTATTACGGGTTGCCGGTATCTACCAGCCGACCGGAAAAGGCCCCATTAAAGTTTCTTTCACTTCTGGAGCAGTCCACTATAGTCGGCTGAGCAAACTTAGATTCTCAGACACAGCAACCATTCCGCTCACTAAGGCAAACTTTAAGAACGTCAAGCTAAAAGCACCTCTCCGTGGAACTGTGTTGCGAGCAGGTAATGGATTCAAAGAAGACAACAAATTTAATTACGGCAATAGTTCCGCATTTTACCTTACGCTGGATAATTATATTCAATACTATAGTAAATCAGCGCTGATTAAGTATGATGCTCAGGGTGAAATGGTGATTGATGGTGGAAACGCCATGGAAAACTACAAGCCTACTGCGTCAGCCAAGATGATTAAGACAACCGTTAAGGGCAACACGACCACCGTGCAGTATAACAAACGTATTAAGGGAATTCCTGGTAAAAAACTGAGTGCCCACAAATATCAGATCAAAATTACCAATCTCAAAACACGCGGCGGTAAAAATTTTGCAGAAGAAACTCGGGGTAGCTGGACGAACTACACTGTTAATGCTAAGCCCTACTTTGAAGGCATGATGTACTTCGACTAGCTGCCACTCAAAAAAGACTACTCATAACTGGGTAGTCTTTTTTAGCCGTTAACTTAAATTGAAGTTAATGGGATCTACATTTTATTAAATGCCCCCTAAGTAACAATTCTTGTAAAATGTTACCAACATGGGGTAGACTCTCTTTAGTCATAAAATCGATAATTGATAATAAAGTCAACCACGCCCGTTTAAAAAC
>NZ_AZCZ01000028.1 GCF_001434055.1 Levilactobacillus parabrevis ATCC 53295
CACTTCAATTTTAAATCGAGGAATTTTATTTGGCCACAAATATTGGTATAATACTGATTGCTGGTAAGCAGTATCCGCTCAGTACGTATATGGTTAAAACTGTCGCCTGCGGCTGCCAGGGATTCCGCCGCTGTGGGGACCGCCTGCAGCCGAAGAGCGGGCTTCCGGCTCGGTTTGAAACCTCGCAAAATTCATGCGAGTTTCCAAACGCGTCCCACGCTGTAAGACCGGGAAAAGGCAATCACCCGGTCTAACACCGTCGTCACGGCTGGCTACATCCCTGGCCTCCTCCGGCTTGGCTAGTTTTGACAAAACGATGGTTTGTTTTCTTCTTTGACTGTGAGCTGAGCGTCTGTATTTTGGCTAAATTTGGGTTGGTATGAGAGCCAGTCTTAAATCTATGCCACAAAATATCACGTCTGGGACAAGGACATCTAATTTGCTAAAAATAAACGAAAAATTAGGAGGAATAATCACATGAAAGACAATATTCAAATGGGTGATGCTGAATTTGCCCAAATGATGCTGGTTCTCAAGGAACCCGTCACGCAGGCCAACCACAAGGAGTTTAAGTTCCTTGATGGCACCGAAACTGGTGAAATGCAGGAGATTGCGCCCGACATCTGGGCGATGCCAGCTTACATGCAGGAAGACGATGACTTTACGATGTTTTTCCTAACCACGCAAATTGAATCCGGTGAGACCGTGATGGCGTTTGCGACCGGGGAAACGGCTGACGGGGACTTCCGCTTGAGCCAGCCAATGGTGACTGGCGCCGGCTTAAACCTGCTAAATGACCAACAACCCAACCGGGCTAAGCGCGTTTTGAAATTTTTGAACGACATTTCCAAAGCTGATCAGGGTGACTGGCGGATGGTTAATGACTAAATAATTTGATTGTTTAGTCCCTGACCCCCTGGTTACGATTGTTCTTGACAAGGGTCTGTCACGGACCGTATACTGGTAAAAATTTAGTTCCTTTAACATCGTCCCGTGAGGCGGTGAAGGGTTCGACTTCCGGCGATAGCTGGGTAAACTGGGCGAGCACGCTTCCTTACGGGACGGGCACGCCTTTTTTTAAACCAATTTTGAACTGGAGGTCATGTGGCATGAAAGAACCATCGCGTTATCGTAATCCGGATGCGTTGATTGATATTTGGGAACGACCGAGTTTGGGACAGTGGTTTGGGTTATCGCTTCAGCATTTATTTTCCATGTTTGGGTCCACCGTCTTAGTCCCAATCTTGGTCGGGTTGAACCCGGGGATTGCCCTCTTTAGTTCCGGGGTGGGCACCCTGATGTACATTCTGATTACGCGTGGAAAGATTCCAGCATATATGGGGTCGAGTTTCTCATTCATCGTCCCCATGGTGGCCCTGATGAAGACGACCGGCTATCCGGGAATTGCACAGGGGACGATGGCTGTGGGACTGGTCTATCTGATTGTGGCAATCATTGTCGCCTTGGCCGGGTCCGACTGGATCAATAAGGTCCTGCCACCCATCGTGGTTGGGCCGATGATCATGGTCATTGGGTTGTCGTTAGCTGGCAGTGCTGCACAGAAGGCGACCGTTGACAGCAGCGGCAACTATCACTGGCAATTCTTCCTGGTGGCAATGATCACCCTGCTCCTGACGGTGGCTTTCAATCTTTACTTGAAGGGGTTCCTCGCGCTGATTCCCATCCTACTGGGGATCGTGTTTGGCTACATGGTGGGTGCGGTTGCCGGATTGGTCGACTTTAAGCCAGTACTGGAAGCGGCCTGGTTCCAGCTCCCCAAGTTTGAATTTCCGGGTGTGAGCTATCCGCTACACTTCTATTGGGGTGCCGTGCTGAGCCTCGCGCCCATTGCCTTCGTGACGATGACTGAACACATCGGCCACATCACGGTGTTAAATGAACTGACGCATCGTAACTTCTTCGAGGACCCGGGTCTCCATCACACGTTGGCCGGGGATGGCTTGGCGTCAATCGTGGCCAGTCTGGTTGGGGGACCGCCCGTGACCTCCTACGGTGAAAACGTCGGTGTGCTGGCAATCACGCGGGTTCACAGTGTCTACGTCCTGATTGGAGCAGCCGTGTTCGCGGTCATCTTCAGTTTTGTCGGCAAGTTGAGTGCCTTGATCGAAAGTATTCCTAATCCGGTTATTGGGGGAATCAGCTTCCTATTATTCGGGGTGATTGCCTCCAGCGGGATGCGAATCCTGATCGAAAAGCACGTTGATTTTAACAAGCGGCGTAACCTGATGATTGCTTCATCGATCCTGGTTATCGGGATTGGAAATGCCTACCTGAAGCTGGGCCAGTACGAATTTTCTGGGTTGGCCGTGGCGGCGGTATTGGGCATCACGCTGAACCTGGTTCTGCCAAAGGATGTCTAAAAAGTTGAGATAAAATAAAAGCATCGCTGACAACCTTTGCGTCAGCGATGCTTTATCGTTTCTGAGTGAGTTTGTGGTGAACTAGCCACCGATTGAAAAGTAGCGTAGCACAGCCATGGCCATAATTCCCACCACAACCACCATTAGCAGACTTTTGGTTAATATACCCGCAATCGTGGCGGGGATGGCGGCTAGACAGTTGGCCACGTTGAGGGTGGCGAGGTGACCGGGATTGGCGATGAACAGGCTTTGACAACACAGCGCCGTCATAATCGTAATGGGTACGAACGTCAGAAAGTCGATCAGCCATGCTGGCATGCTGACCTGTTTCACGAAGGCGAAAGGGAGAACCCGTGAAGCCACGGTAATCGCCCCGCAGCCAAGAATTACCCACAGTTCAGTTGCACTTATCGACATTTCTTCATCTCCATTCCAAAGAGACAGCCAGCCACCGTAGCGACCAGCAGGGCAAAGTTCTGGCTCATCAGGCCAATCATGAAGTAATAAATAATGGCAACAAAGATCATGACCATGAGTTGTAAGGACAAGCCCAAACGCCGGTCACTAATGAGTTGGAGGTAGACCAGCCCGATAAACATGGCCGTCAGAGCGAAGTCGAAACCAAAGCGGGTTGGGTCGGCAATCATGCCTCCCAGTAGGGCACCAACAATAGTTGCCACGCCCCAGACGAGGTAGGCCACTAAGTTAGCCGCAGATTGCCAAGCAAAGCTCAGCTTGCCGCTAGTCTTGTTCTGCTTGTTCATTGCCAGCGCAAACGTCTCATCGGTCACGAGGGTGCCAATCAGGAGATTCTTGAACAGAGACTCGTGCCGGAAATACTGAGCCAGACTGGTACTCATCAGGATCATCCGTGAGTTGACCAGAAAGGTCGAGATAAAGATGGCGGACAGTGGATCATGCAGCAGGAGCATGCTGGTGATGATGAATTGCGCGGAGCCAGTGTAAACGATAAAGGACATACCGGCCACGACCAGTAGACTTAGGTGACTAGTGTGCGCGACGATACCAAATGCTAATCCAACGCCAATGTAGCCAAAAACAGTCGGTAACACATCGCGGACGCCGGTCCTGAAGGTTAGTGAAGGACCCATAGACAGACTTCCTCTCATTGAAAATTAATCAAGTTAAGTACCAGTGTATCGCTATCGTTGGTGAAGGTAAACTGGCAATTTGAACTATTTAGTTCAATTGTTGGTGATAAGATAGATAGGGAGAATTGACGAGATAGATGTGGTGACACTAAAGCAGTGAAAAAAGGGATGCTCCAAAAGTTGTTAGGCCCTAAAAATTAACTCAAATTCATCCCAATCAATTTGGATGGAAGACTGGTGGGCCGCGGTTTATAGACTACTGATTTGGCCTAGCCCATTCTGCAACAAAAATGTAAAATTTCTGTGAAAAATACTTCGCGTAAAAGGGTTGCTTTTTGCTGATAGCGGTTGTATGATACTCTCATTGATAAACGAAGAAAGCGGGGTAAAGATGATGAAGATGAACTTAACTGAACTGGCAAAGGCGGCTAACGTTGATGCTAGTCGAATCGATGAATACGTTAAGCATGGTTTGCTGGGAGCAGATCATTCCGCCACGGAATTCGATGATTCGGATCTCTACTGGATTGATATGATTCAGTGTTTTCAGGATAACGGGACGTCTTTAGATGACTTATCCGGATTGTTACCACGATGCCGGAAGGGTCAATCTCGACTCATGCAAGTTTAGTAACGAAAGTGTAAATGTAGTACCAGATAACGCCGTGCGGGTTAGCCGCAGGCGTTATTTTTTTGCGTACAGTCAATCAATCTCCACGAGACGAAAAAAGACGGTCATGCCCACAATGGGGGATGACCGTCCTTTGACGTTACCGGTTATTCAGCTTTAACTTGCTTGATCAGCTGTTGCATGGCTTGGGCTTGGTAAGCGGCCGCAGCTTGCTTGGTAACTTTCTTCTGTTCTGCTGCTGACAACGATGGGTTCTTCGTCATCGCTGCCATGACCTGTTGCTTGACGTAGGCTGTAGCCGCCGTCTTTTGCTTGGCCTGAAAGGCTTTTGAACTGGTTAATTTTTGTAACTTTTTAGCTTGAGTTGCACTCAGAACCGTCCAGTCTTTGTTGACATAAATGGTGTTGGTTTCCTTCACGTACTTGTGACCGTTACCGGAGAGACCGAACCAGAAGCTGTACAGATCACTCTTATATTCGCGGTAAACCTTCTTGGTGACGATGCGGTTAGCTCCCGTCGTCCGTTTAACCACGTTCTTGGTGGTGACTTTAGCCTTGGTGTGGCTGGTCTTCTTGGCATCAGCGCTGGTCTTGTAAACGTAGACCTGGTGCTTGTTCGCAGTCCCGATAGATTGATAGATCATCATCGGAAGCTGCTTAGAAGGTGAAGCCGAGTAAATCTTTTGGGTCGACGTCGTGGTGACGTTGTGCAGGCCGTAGTGATCATGATCGTTCTTGACCATGAAGAAGATACTAGTTAGCATCCCGACGATGGCGAGAACGGTCAACGTATTTGCGAGGGCCCGCTTAGACATGTAAACGTAAAAGACGAAAGCGAGAACCGCACAGAGAACTAATGTAATGACAATCACTTTGCGGCACCTCCTTTAATAGAATCTTCATCCGCCATGTGAACGGAATGGGAACCCTTCAATTGGAAGGCCACAAACAGGGCAATGACACTGAATCCAATGGCAATCCAGAAGGCGGCATGGTAACCGTTCAAAGTGGCGTTAATGGCACGTGAGGCGTAGCTCAGAGGGTCCGTCGTCAAGACGTGCTTAGCAGGCATACTGTTCTTGGTAACGTTGGTCAAGACACTGACCATGATAGCCGTTCCGACAGAGCTGGCGACTTGCCGTTGGGTGTTGTTGACGGCAGTCCCGTGAGACAGCATGTTCATTGGTAAAGCGTTCATTCCGGCAGTGGTTGCTGGCATCATAACCATGGCGATCCCGAACATCCGGATGGCATAGAGGATCACGATGTACAGCGTTGAGGTATCCTTGGTGATCCAGACGAATGGCAAGGTCCCGACCGTCAGGAGGAACATCCCCATCGTGGCTAAACGCTTAGCCCCAAAGCGGTCAAATGCCCGCCCGGTGATAGGACTCATAATCCCCATCATAAGGGCGCCGGCTAACAGCGTCAGCCCTGAATGAAAGGCGGACATCCCTTTAACCATTTGAAGGTAGAGGGGAATGACCATTTCCACGCCGACCATGGCCATGTTGACCACGGAACTTAAGATGGCCGCAATTGTAAATTGCTTAGACTTGTAAACGCGGAAGTTCAAGAATGGATCGTCCATGACGAGTTGACGCCAGATGAACAGACCAACGAAGATGAACCCGATAATCAAGGTCGAGAGAACTTTGACGCTACCCCAACCGTCGTCACCAACGGAGGAGAAACCATACAGCATGCTCCCGAATCCGATGGTAGACAGAATTGCGGATAGCACGTCTAAGGGTTCTTTGTGCGTTTCCAGCACGCTACGCATGAGCCAGAAGCTGGCTAAGATCACGACGGCAACGATTGGAATGATCATCCCGAAGAGGTCCCGCCAGGTCCAGTTGTCAATGACCCACCCAGAAAGGGTCGGGCCAATAGCTGGTGCCAGACCAATGACGATCCCGGCAAGACCCATGGCGGTTCCCCGTTTGTTAGCGGGGAAGATCGTCAGCATCATGGTCTGCAGTAATGGCATGGAGACTCCCACACCAACGGCTTGAATCAGCCGGCCGGCCAATAGCATTGGGAAGCTAACGGCGGCCCAACAAGTGATGGTTCCGACTAAGAAAGTTGTCATGGCACTAATGTACAAAACCTTGGAGCTGATGGTGTTCAGCAACCAGGCACTGATGGGAATCATGATCCCATTGACTAACAGAAATCCCGTGGTCAACCATTGTACGGTTGACGTTGAGACATCAAAGGCCTTCATTAAGGTTGGAAAGGCCGTACTTAAAATAGTTTGGTTTAAAACGGTACAAAACGTCCCAATTAATAGGAGAACAACCAGGAGGTTCCGGTTGTAGGGCTTGCCGTTTGTATCAAGCGATGCTGCATTTCCCAAAATAATTCCCTCTTTTTCCTAAAATTAATTCTGAAATCACTATACGCAGAATGAACTATTTTGTCAACTAGCTTGACAACCTTTTTAGAATATATATACTAGTTGGAGAAAAGTGAACAAGCTTTTTAAATTACCTAACAAAATTGATGACCGCTTTCATTACGTTTAGACGGGCATTTTTAAAAATTGGAATTTTTGTGAAAGTGGGTGACCTTCTAATGAATGAAGACGAAACAAATTTAATTAAAAAATTTCCGATGGCCCATATTGTACTGGGAATCGGGGATGTGGCCGAAGCAACTGGTGTCTCGCAGAGCCAGCTCCGTTACTGGGAGCGCAAGGGCTATATTCACAGCCAGGAGGTTGGGGATGGCAAGAACCGTAAATTTAGCTATAAGACGTTGATACAGGTGCAGCAGATCAAGACGCTTCTGGATCAGGGCCTCACGTTGGTGGCTGCGGTCAAGCAAGCAAAGCGCCGTAAGGACTTGTTTGATGCACTCAGATCCTTCGTGGATGGGCGGTTTTCACATGTCAGTATGGCCGACGACGGGGACGTTCAGATCAACCTCGGTCAGTTCGATCCGGACCCGACTCAGGAGTTGATTGCGGAGCGTGTTGCGAGTCAGTGGCACTTTAAGCTGATTCCAGCAGTTAAATAGGGCGATTTTATTGTTAATCGCCTGTAACAATGGTAACCTGAAGACACGGGAGATTCTTCAGGTCCCAGGCAGAAAAAACTTTCGATACCAATCGATCTTCTGGCTGGATTGGTGGTCAATCATGTTGTTGACGTGTTGTGAAACCAGGCTAATAACCATGAGTAATAGCGCGTTCATCTCGCGCATGGACTACGTTAACTTAAGTTGACGTAAGCAATCGTGAAACCTAAACGACGTGTTTTTTGGAAAATTGAAACTGCTTTTGATTTTTCGCTCGCCCGGAACGGCTTCCGTTGGCGGTCGGTCAAGTTTAGAAAGTTCTTGACCAGCCGCTTTTTTTGTTGCCATTTTTGTCTTGGACGTGGCGGTTAACGTCGCCTCCCGGGCGGTCAACTATCGGCCGGAACGCTGGTGGCGGACGTCGGAAGCCAAGGAGCGGTCTTCCAACTTGTCCTCAAGCCGCTATGAATCGCGTCTCAAGGACACCAATTCTCTAAGCGGTCAAAATCACCACTAAGAGAATTCCACCGGCTGAGCCGATAGTTGACCGCCCTCCGGCTGACACTGACCGTGTTGCCAAGTCTGTAATGGCATGCAATAAGCCGCGTTGGTTTGTATCACGCTTAGCAAGCGGATATAGGTAACTATGAATCAAGAGAGGTATCCAGTCTAACTGCACCGTCGCGGGGTTCCGTTCCTATTCGACTCCGGTTCTGGCCTAAACGGTGGTCACAACGTGTCATCACATTTTTAAGACTTAGAGATGGGCATACGCTCTGAGTAATCACTATTGTTTTAAGCTATAATAGTTAGTTTCATCCGTGAGAAATCTGTGAGAAAATGAAAGGAAAATGAAACGGCAATTTTTCTATGAAAGCTATCAAACGGGCGTTTTCATTTGTGCCATTTTGCACAGAAGAAAAAAGTTGGTCAAGATGGTTGTATTTCGTCGTCAGCGTGTTAATATAACAAAATCGCTTTAAAACAAAAACATGAAGGATGGTGTTATACATGCTGTTACGACAAGCTACTATGGCGGACTTACCACAAATTGAATCAATCATTCGTGATGGTCGTGAATTATTGGCGGCCCAAGCAATTGATCAATGGCAGGGAGCCTACCCCAACACTGCGGTCTTAGTTGACGACATTCACCAAGGGTGGACGGTCGTGTTGGAAGAAAACAACGAAATCTTGGGGACTGCCGCAATTATTCCGGGAGAGGACCCAACGTACAAACAGATTGAAGGTCAGTGGCTGACCAAACAGGCGCCTTACTTGGCGATTCATCGTGTAGCAGTATCCAGCCACCATCATGGTCGGGGACTTGCTGGTGAATTGTTCAGTCGGCTCTTTGAACAGATTGACCACGCTGCGGACATCGAAAGTATCCGCATTGATACGCACCCTCAAAATATGGCAATGCAACACGTTATCAAGAAGAACGGTTTCACTGAAACTGGAATGATTGATCTCGCAGCCGTTGATATGCCCGGCACGAAGGATTTTGCTTACGAACGGGTCACGGCTAACGTTAAACCAGAACACGTGCTGCACTCAGTGACGACTAAGTAATTTTAGGACGCCCGGCGCTGCTAAATAAAGAATGTATATAATAGTAGGATTGGTTCCGCTTTCATCGGGAATTGATCCTATTTTTGTATCAAAGTCAGGTTTGCCGAAAACCACCTTTTCATTCACCCTAAACTCTGCGATAATAGGAAGTAGTCAACCATAGGGGTGATGCGCGTTGGAAAAGAGTAGCTTATCGGGTGGCCGGTTCTTTCTGGTTACTGTGTTAAATGTTGTGATTACGATATTTGAATTCATCGGGGGTCTATTGTCGGGCAGTCTTTCACTGCTCTCAGACGCCTTTCACAACTTTGGCGACGCGCTCTCCATCGTGTTGAGTTACGCGGCCCATAAGATTGGTGGTCGGCAGCAGACCCGCACCAACACGTACGGTTACCGGCGTGCGGAAATCTTGGCGGCGCTGTTGAATGCCCTGGTGTTGGTGGTCGTCTGCGTCATTCTGGCGGTCGAGGCTGTCCGGCGACTCTTCCATCCCGAGCACGTGCAGGGGACGGTGATGCTCCTAGTCGCCGTCGTTAGTTTTGGCGCGAATCTCTTATCAACGGTTCTTTTGAATCGCGGGGCTAAGCACAATCTAAACGTTCGGGCGACCTACCTGCACTTATTGAGTGATGCGCTGGCATCAGTTGGTGTGATTGTTGGGGCCGTGATGATCACCGTGTGGCACGTGAACTGGGTTGATCCCGTAATTACGATTCTGGTGGGCATTTACATTGCCATTGAGTCTTGGCCAATCGTGAAGCAGACGTTGGGCATCCTGATGGAAGCTTCGCCGGACCTCGACTATGAGGCGATAGCTCAGGATATTGAGCGGTTGCCGGAAGTTGAGGGGGTCCATCACCTGCACGCTTGGCAAATTGACGAGAACAACATTGTCTTTTCGGTACACGTGAATATGGATGATCTTCCACTAGCGGAGATTGAACCGATTTATCGGCAGATTGAAACCTTGCTGTGTCGGAAGTATAATGTAAATCACGTGACGATTCAGGCGGAGTGCCACCGTGGTGAGCACGAAGCGTTATTTTATGATCAAAATGATTGGCGGCACGAGTAATTGTGCTGTTGCGGTTGTTGGGTTAGGAACATAATCTAGATGAGGTGAACAGTGATGACTCCGATGAAGGAGGATTATTTAAAAATTATTTTTGAGCTGGGTGGTAAGCAAAAGAAAGTTTCCAATAAACAGATTGCTATCAGCTTGAATATTGCTGCCGGGTCCGTGACCGAAATGGTCAATAAGATGACGGCAGAGGGCTTGGCCGAGCATACGCCTTACGCCGGCATTTCCCTGACTAACCGGGGAATCCGGTTGGCCGAAGATTTGGTTCGTAAGCACCGAATCTGGGAAGTCTTTCTCGTGGAAAAGTTGGATTACGATTTGCCCGACGTTCACGCGGAAGCTGAAGTGCTGGAACATGTGACGAGTCCCAAATTAGTTAATTCGCTGGACGACATGCTGGGTCACCCCACGCATTGTCCCCATGGTGGGGTCATTCCGGACCGGTTTGGCCACTACCATGAAGACAGCCATACCGTCTTAAACGATGCCAAGGATGGCTCGGTTGTGACTGTGGACCGGTTTATCGATAATCGGGACCTGTTGACGTATTTAGGTGACTTGGAGCTGGATATTGGCGATCAGCTGCGGATCATCAAACACGATCCGTTTGAGGGCCCCGTGACCGTGCAGAACTTAACGGACGATGCGGAACTGATTGTGAGTTACAAGGCGTCCCACTACATCTTCATTAAATAAATCTGAGCTGAGCATTGTCGCCTGCGGCTGCCAGGGGTTCTGCCGCTGTGGGGAACGACTACAGCCAAAAGGCGGGCTTCCGTCTCGGTTTGAAACCTCGCTAAAATCGTGCGAGTTTCCAAACGCGTCCCACGGTGTAAGCCCGGGTAAAAGCAACCGTCCGGACTAACACCGTCGTCACGGCTGGCGCCACCCCTGGCTGCCTCCGTCTAGACAAACATTTAGCTGGCAACATTTAATGCCTTTGAAGCGCTGACGTAGCGTTTTAAACTTTGAGTATCAACTAAAATGTAATTAATTGAAGGGAACAATCGGCATCTGTCGGTTGTTCCTTTTTTCTATGGTTGACGGCAGGTCGCCTGCGGATGTCGGAAATTCTGTGATGACTGAACGGGGAGGTCCGAGCGCCCGTTCAGTCATCACCGCCACGGCTGGCTCCATTCCTGGCCTCCTCCGGCTAGGATCGTCATGGCCATTGATACAGGTTACATACCGATATAAGTTTAGTATCCGAATGAGATGTATCCGCTATTTTAACGATTCTATGACTGTAAAATTTTTGTCTGATTCAGGCTGTATCGCTATGAGTCGGTGGTCTGTTACTATCCTTAAAAGCACTTATACTTATTACTAATGTAAAAATCCGGGAATCTGTCTCACTTTTTTCAGAATACGTAGAGGTTTCGGCTGAGTATGAAAACTGGTTGGGGTTGAAGCGCCGCCTATTGCTAGTGAACGTCGACATTTGGTGGCATCTGGGGATGTTAGTTAAGTAAATAGAAGTGTCTCAGGAACAAAAGCACCATTTGTGGTCAAAGATAGTCCAGCCGTAGGCGACACTTCGTAGACCAGCCAGCCAAATTCTAAAGTATTTGCGTTATCCGGTAAGTTAGTGGTGTCAGACCCATAGCGACTGTCGTATAATAAATGAAAACCGGCGGGAGGGACAGAGATGAGTAGCCAGAAGAAACGGGATCAATTAATCTTACATACGGCATTAACCGCTGGTCGAATCATGATTGAAAATGGATCGGAAGTCGAGCGGGTCGAGGATACTATGGAACGCATCGCCCACAATGCGGGGGCGAAGACCAGTCAACTCTTCGTGATGATCACGGGGATCCTGATGGCCATCAACGGGGAGGTTGGTGCTCAGATCGAGCCAGTCAAGCGCCGGACGTTTGATTTGGAAAAAATCTCTGTTGTCAATGACTTGTCGCGACAATTTGCGGCGCATAAGATCACCTTACAGGAGTTTGCTAATCGTTTGGACCACTTGGACAAGTCAACGAAGTACTTTCCGTTTTGGCTCCAGCTGCTGTCGGCTGCTATGGTCAGTGGGCCACTGGAAGTCGTCTTCCGGCACAACCTTCCCGATTTTTGGATTACCTGTGTGGTGGGAGCCTTAGGCTGGTTGGTCTTTTACCTGCTCAACAAGTTCATCCAGATTCGCTTCCTGTCAGAATTTGCGGCGGCGGCCACGATCGGTGTGCTGGCAATCTGGTCGGTTCACTTAGGGTTGGGGAATAGCGTCGATGACATTATCATCGGGAGCGTCATGCCCCTCGTACCCGGCGTGCCCATTACCAACTCGGTGCGTGACATTCTGGCTGGTAACCTGGTCAGTGGCCCGGCTCGGGGTGTGGAGGCTTTGGTCAGTGCGGCTGCTATCGGCTTTGGCATTGCCATGGTCTTACAATTTCTTTAGGGAGGGTACCAAATGTCTTTGACTGAATTTTTAATTGAGGTTGCCGGTAATTACGTTGCGACCATCGGCTTTGGTATCCTACTGAATATTCCCCGTCGTGCGCTGAACTTTGCCGGGTGGATTGGGGTACTGGGCTACTTTGTGTATAAATTTATCGTCATCTGGGGTGGCGGCTACGTCGTCGGTAATATGATGGGAGCGGTCGTCATTGGAGTGGCCTCGCTACAAGCCGCCCGTATCAAGAAGATGCCAATGATTCTCTTTAACATCCCTGCACTGGTACCATTGGTGCCGGGAGGGCAGGCCTACCAGATGATCAAATACTTTGCGTTGGGCGAGAATTCCACGGCGTTTGTCTTCCTGATCCAGGTCGTCATGATTTCCGGGGCGATTGCCTTCGGGTTCCTATTGTCGGAATTGGTCAACCGGGTCCAGCAACGGGTCTGGCGGCATCGGCGATAACCTTAAGGAAGTCTGATAATCTTATAGCAACTCTAGAAATCTAGCGGTGGGGTGGTATACTCATTGCTAGGGGTTTCCCAGAATCGGGTATGACGAAAGGAATTTTAATCATGATGTTATTTAATCGAGATCGGGATCGGCCGTGGAAGTTTACACTGACCACGGTGCTTTTCCTGGTTGTGGCTTACTTTGTGAAGGTCCAGAACGCCTACGTGGACTTCTTGGATTCATCGATCATTGATGTGATTCAAAAAAATCAGCCGGAATGGAAGACGTTATTGTACCGGGGCGTAACCAGTCTGGCAGAACCGAAATTAGCTATTATCTGGGCCTTAATTCTGGCCTTCCTACTGTGGGGCTTTAAATTCAAGATTCCAGCGCTCTGGTGTCTGGCGACCTTAGCGGGTGGGGATGTCATCGCCGCTTTGGTTAAGAAGTTCGTTGCGCGTGCGCGGCCATCAACTCATTTGGCTATCGACGATGGGTTTAGTTTTCCTAGTGGGCACGTCTTCGGAACATTTCTGATCATTGCGATGATCTGGGTCGTGCTCTTGCCGATGATTGCGCATGCGTGGAAGGCGTGGTTACTTCGGATCATCCTGATTGTCTGGATGGGGTTGGTCATGATCTCCCGGATCTACTTAAACGCCCACTTCCCAACGGATACCATTGGGGCCATCTTACTAGCCTACCTGTGGTTACAAGTGGCAGAAGGACTCTACATTCGGTTCGCACCGATGATGCAGAACTGGCCATTACTCAAGAGATCTGAAATTTAAGGGTATGAAAGTGAAGCTGAGGATAAGATTCTTAGCTCAAATCAAAAGGTAGTTGCATCGATTCCACTGGGAATTGACGCAACTACCTTTTTGTCAATGGTTCTTTAAATGACTTTAAGTTAATTCAATTCATCCAGCCACTCGTTCGCTAAGTCCATCCAGTGGGCGACGTGGGGTAAATCGGTTCCTGGCTTCCACGCCGTCACGTGGTTGGCAAGTGCTAAGCCGTGGGGACCGTGGTGGAAGATGTGGAGGTCGGTATCCACGTGATGGGCCAGGGAAGCCTGCGCGTAACTCAGGGCATTTTGAACCGGAACCAGTGGGTCGGCGGCCGTGCCCCAGATGAAGGTTGGCACGTTTTGGTCGTTGACTAGCTCATCTGCGGCGATGCTATCGACGTCGGCGGACCAGCTTGCTAGGACTTGCTGGTCGGTTGGGAACCCTAACTTGGATGAGATGACCGGGTAGCCGAGGATTACGGCGTTGGGTTTGACCTGGTCTGGCTGTGTTCCGGCGAGGCCATTGATCTGGTCATCGTGCCAGAGGTCATTGAAGAGGGCAACGATGTGACCACCCACGGAGAAGCCAGCGACAGTGATGCGGTTGGCATCAATGCGCCAATCCGCTGCGTGTTGACGAATCGTGGCCACACTTTGTGCCAATTCAACGACGGGTGCTGGTAGCAGGGGTTGTTTTTCTCCCGTAAAGCTATAGCGGAGAAAGAAAGCTTGGAAACCACGGGCGGACCAGGCTAGCGTCAAGTCCTCGGCCTGCTGTTCGGGGATGTGGGTGTAAGAGCCACCGGGAACGATAATCATAGCGGGATAGGCTGTATCGCCATCCTCACGCAGATAGCCCTGTAGGTAAGCCGCGGAGTCAGTGGCAAGCGACTGGGTAATAATCTTCATTGCAAATCCTCCTTGAGTTATTGAATCATGTTAGTATAGATGCTAAAGGTTATGCAGACGTTATATCTAATTGTAACGCACTTTATCAAAAAGTAACGAGAGGGAGTTGTGCGAGTGACAGCAATTTTAAAGACGCAGCGGCTAGACTTACGCCCGCTGACGGACAGTGACTATCCGGCCTATAAGCGGCTAGTGACCAACCCGGTGATCGCGCAGCCCGTGGGCTTCTCACCACAACCGGATGACAGGCAAGTTCGGCGGTGGTACCGTGCGGATCGAAACAGCGCGCGGTCCTATGCAATCATTCTTCATCAGACCAATCAGTTTATTGGCGCGGTTATCTTTTACGATTGGTTCGCAGACAATGGCCTGCCTGACGAGACGAGTCTGGAATTAGGTTATTTCTTGGACCCGGAATACTGGGCGCAAGGGCTGATGCCCGAAGCCTTAATGGCGTGTTTTAAGGACTTGAAACGGGCGGAATCACCGGTTAAATCGGTCTGGGCGAACTGCCTGGTCAGCAATGGTCGGTCCTGCCAATTATTAGAAAAATTATGTTTCCAAACAATCGGTGACCAATTGATGGGCGTGACCGGTGGTGGACAAACGTTGCAACGACAGGCTTTATTTTGCCTAAACCTGAATGATTCTCAAAATAATTGACACTAATCTAAATTTAATCTTGCAATTTTCAAAATTCATGAGTATACTTCAATGTATCGAATAGAAGAGGCGCAATCAACATGAGTCGCTTTCCTCAGGTGGGTATCACCGATGAGGGGAAGCAAAAGGGGCGATTGCCGAAATTCCCACGTGACTACCTAGCGTGAGGGTTGGGTCCTGGTTTAACAGATCAGGGACTGTCGCAGTCAAATATTAGGCTGCGGGGCGCTTTCAACGATATTGACTTGGAATTATGAACTTTCCAATCTCTTTCGCGGGCTTTTATTGCGAAGGAGATTTTTTCGTTCACTGGGTCGTTTCGAGGAAGTCCTTCTAAAATAAGAAGGAGGAAACATTATGGAACAAAGCATGACAAACGCAACAACCAGCGAGGCTTCTGATCAAGTTAAGCGGGGACTCAAGACGCGACACGTCTCAATGATCGCGTTAGGTGGCTGTATCGGGACAGGATTATTCGTCGCAAGTGGATCGGCCATCTCAACTGCCGGGCCTGGTGGTGCGCTAGTTGCCTATGTTGCCATGGGTCTGATGGTTTACTTCCTGATGACTAGTTTGGGTGAAATGGCCACGAACATGCCAATCTCTGGTTCGTTCGCCGCGTATTCCGCCAAGTATGTTGACCCAGCTTTAGGATTTGCGATGGGCTGGAATTACTGGTTCAACTGGGCCATTACGGTTGCCGTTGATATTTCTACTGCTGCTCTGGTCATGAAGTTCTGGTTACCTGGCGTTCCCGGTTGGATCTGGAGTGCCGTTGCCTTGCTTCTGGTCTTCACAATCAACGCATTCTCCGTTCAAGCCTTTGGTGAAACGGAATTCTGGATGTCTCTGATCAAGGTTGTTACGATCTTTATCTTCCTGGCTGTTGGTTTAATGACGATCGTTGGTATCATGGGCGGTCACGCAACTGGCTTGGAAAACTTCACTTACAAGAAGGCACCATTTGTTGGCGGTTTCCCAGCCATTCTGAGTGTGTTCGTTGTTGCCGGGTTCTCCTTCCAAGGTACTGAATTAGTTGGTATCACGGCTGGTGAATCTGAAGACCCTTCACACAGTGTTCCTAAGGCGATTAACTCAGTGTTCTGGCGGATTATTTTATTCTATATTTTAGCTATCTTTGTCATTGCCGCCGTCTTACCATACACGAGTCATGATCTGTTAGGTTCTTCTGCAAGTGACATTGCAATCAGTCCATTTACGTTGGTCTTCCGTCGTGCTGGTTTGGCTGCTGCTGCCAGCGTGATGAACGCGGTTATCTTGACGGCCGTTATCTCAGCTGCTAATTCTGGGATGTACGCGTCAACGCGGATGCTGTTCTCCTTGTCAAAGGAAGGCTACGCACCTAAGTTGTTCGAAAAGACTGGTAAGAACGGGATTCCTTATCCTGCATTGTTTGCCACGACCATCATCGCTGCGCTGACCTTTATCAGTAGTATTGCCGGTCCTCAAATCTACATGTGGTTAGTTGCCGCTAGTGGGTTGACTGGGTTCATCGCTTGGTTCGGGATTGCTTTATCTCACTTACGGTTCCGTCGGGCGTTCACCTTACAAGGTCACAAGCTGTCTGAACTGAAGTACCATGCAAAGTGGTTCCCATTAGGACCAATTCTGGCCTTGGTATTATGTATCGCCGTAATCGTGGGTCAAGATCCACAATCCTTCTTCACTGGTAACTGGGAACAAGTGCTGGTTACCTACATGAGTGTGCCACTGGTCTTAGTCCTCTACATTGGCTACAAGATCAAGAAGCACACGAAGTTGATTCCATTGAAGGATGTCGACGTTTCCCCAGTCCATCGTGATGGGACGTTAAAGGAAGACGCTGCGGCACGTGAAGCATCAAACGATTAATCTGGAATTGTGTGGGCAATTTTCACTTAAATAAAAAAATTTTAACGACGATTGGTTCGAGTGAATCCCGACCAGTCGCCGTTTTGTGTCTGACAAGGGGACAGAACCCGTGAACCGCTGAAGAGGAATTTCCCACGATATATTGTCTTTTGCCGATAGGGTTGGTACAATATGTAGTGTTGAAATTTAGACCGGATGAAAACGATTTCCGGTATGCGCGTAAATCAAAGGAGAGATAGCATGCTTGTACTATCAGGAACAATTGGGGCCGGCAAGACGAGTTTAACGAACTTATTAGCCGAACACTTACAGAAACCAGCTTTTTATGAATCGGTGGACGATAATAAGATTTTGCCACTGTTTTACCAGAACCCGCAAAAGTATGCTTTCTTATTGCAAATTTACTTTTTAAACAAGCGGTTGGACAGCATCAAGGCTGCCAACGCTGACGATGAAAGTGTCTTGGATCGTTCAATCTTTGAAGACTCCTTACTCTTTCACTTAAACGCCGACCTCGGTCGAGCAACCAGTACGGAAGTCGATATCTACGATTCTTTACTGGCCAACATGATGCAAGAATTACCAGACGCCGTTCACAAGAAGAACCCCGATCTATTGATCCACATCAACATTTCCTTTGAAACGATGTTGGAACGGATCAAAAAGCGCGGCCGTTCTTACGAACAGATCGATCACGATCCTAGCTTGTTCGAATACTACAAGCAACTCGATCAACGTTACGTGAACTGGTACAACAACTACGACAAGTCACCTAAGATGCAAATCGACGGCGACAAGCTGGACTTCGTGGAAGACCCAGCAGCGCGTCAAGAAGTTCTCCACTTGATCGACGAAAAGATTGCTTCACTCTAAGCTTAACTTGAGTAAACCATGATAAATGGTTGAGAGCACTGACCACGGTTGGTGCTCTTTTCTTTACAGCAAAATATTAAGAGCAAAATGAAGATTAATGGTTGCCACTAAGCTAGTGTGGTTTGTCCGCACTGCGGCTGCCAGAGATTCCGCCTGCTGTGGGGACGCTCCAGCCTGAGAAGCGGGCTTCCGACTCGACTTGGAGCCACGAAGCCCACCTGTCTCCAAGGTCGCCCGTGCTGTAAACTGGCCAAAAACCGCCAGTTAACACCACCTCCACGGCCGGCTCCATCCCTGGCAGCCTCCGGCTAAAGATTGTGTGTAACCATTTTAAAGATCAAGGTACTTTTCAACTGATGGTAGACAATAACCGTGGTTAGTTGTGTGTCTAAAGTTTAGGCTGATGATTTTACTGGATCGTTTAGATGTAACTGGCGATGATTAATCTTGACTGCATTTGTGCGGTTAGTGACGACAGGTCGTGAAGAACTGAGTGACCATGTAAAGCCATCGTCGTAGGAGGTCAGAGATGGAGCCAGCTGTGACAATGGTGTTGGTAGGTGTTCTTTGCCTACCTACAGCATGGGACGACCTTGGAGACTTGCTGTACTTTGCGAGGCTTCAAGGCGAGCCGGAAGCCCGTCCTTTGGCTGTAGGCGGTCCCCACAGCAGGCGGAATCTCTGACAGCCGCAGACGATGCTGTACCAGGCGGGAAATTTTCCCGATTGTCATCACGGCCGAAATGCGGTATGATTAGCGTAATCAAAACACGAGGTGCCTATCCAGTAGACGGCCAGAGAAGCGGGGCAAGCTGCAAACCGCAACGTCGAACATTCCAGCACTAACTAAAGTGGGCGGGTAATGCCGCACGGTGCAGACCGTTATCATGTTCAAGGGTATGGCTGAAGATTGCAGTCATGAACTTGGGTGGTACCGCGAAGGTCTTCGTCCCATGTGACGGAGGCTTTTTTTGTATCATCCGGAAAATTGAAGGGAGTAAGTAGATGTTAGATTTAAAATTGATTCGCCAAGAACCCGACTTCATTAAAGAAAAGTTAGCAACCCGGGGTGTTGATCCCGCTGATATCGATAGCCTGTTAGGCTTAGATGCGCAACGCCGGGAATTGATTGTCAAGAGTGAAACCATGAAGGCCCAACGCAACACGGTGTCCGATGAGATTTCACAACTGAAGCGTAATAAGGAAGATGCTAACGACAAGATTACCGAAATGCGTCAGGTTAGTGCGGACATCAAGAAGATTGATGCCGACCTTGACACGTTGAAAGCCCAAGTTCACGATGCCGCCGCTCACCTCCCTAACATTCCTAATGACAACGTGCCTGTTGGCTTGACGGAAGATGGTAGTGTGGAAATTCGCAAGTGGGGCGAAAAGCCTAACTTGGACTTCAAGCCAAAGGCCCACTATGAATTGGGTGAAGACTTGGGCATCTTGGACTTCGAAGCAGGGGCCAAGGTTTCTGGGAGTCGTTACCTCTACTACTTAGGTTTAGGTGCACGTTTGGAACGAGCTGTCTACAATTTCTTCCTCGATGAAAATACCAAGGCTGGCTTCAAGGAAGTCCTACCGCCATACATCGTGAATGATGATTCCATGTACGGAACCGGCCAATTCCCTAAGTTTAAAGAAGACGTTTACCAACTGCGGGACGAAGACATGACCTTGATTCCTACGGCCGAAGTACCTTTGGTCAACTACTACCGTGACGAAGTGATCCCTGAAGAGGACCTGCCAGTTTGGTTCACCGCTTTGACTCCCGCCTTCCGTTCCGAAGCTGGGAGCGCCGGTCGCGATACCCGTGGGCTGATCCGTCTTCACCAATTTAACAAGGTTGAAATGGTGAAGTTCTGTAAGCCAGAAAACTCATGGGATGAACTGGAAGCCTTAACGAAGCATGCTGAAAGCCTCTTACAGAAGCTTGGCTTGGCTTACCATGTGATTACGTTGACGACCAGTGACATGAGCTTCACGGCCGCAATGACTCATGATTTGGAAGTCTGGTTCCCAGAACAAAACACGTACCGGGAAATTTCCAGTTGTTCTAACACGACGGACTTCCAAGCGCGTCGAGCCCACATTCAATACCGTGACGATAATGGTAAGCTCCAATACGTCCACGCTTTGAATGGGTCTGGCTTGGCCGTTGGTCGGGCAGTCGCTGCAATCATGGAAAACTACCAAAACGCTGACGGTTCCATCACGGTTCCCGATGTCTTGGTACCTTACATGGGTGGCGTGACACGGATCACGAAGTAACCGCTCGTCGTTTGCGGGACGTGTGATAGTTTAGCTAAATGTAACTTGAATGCGTCAATATGAATAAGTAGTCAGTGCACGTCAGCACTGAGGAGGGTCCTTAACGGTGAATACAACCGTTAAGGACCCTTTTTGAATGGGGAGCTGAAATGAGATGAATGGTGTCGCGTGGGGCTCTGACGAGCGTATGAGGCGGTCTAATTATGAAATGAATAATTATTTTGGGTATTTTTGCAATTTCTTATTGACGTAGGGTAGGGAGTTCGTATAAAATAGTTTCTGTTGGTTAATTAGCTCCCACCGCGCTGAAGGCGCAGGACGGTGTGTTGGCCGCAATTATAAGAAATAAGCGATTCAAGTTTTTTGCAAGAAAATGCAAAAAAGACTAGCTTTTTCTTCTCAGGTACGCTAAAATATTACTTGTTGTTAAGCGAGTAGTTATTCAGCTAACGAATATTTATTCAAAATATTTCAAAAAGGTTGTTGACAAGCTTCGCTGAACATGGTAAATTATAATAGTTGTTTCGAGCGAGATACACTTCTTGCTTCGGAAGTTCATGGAGGATTAGCTCAGTTGGGAGAGCGTCTGCCTTACAAGCAGAGGGTCACAGGTTCGAGCCCTGTATCCTCCATCGGGAACTTAAGTTCCTAGGCGTTAGTTCGCCAACGTTGCAGGTGTGGCGGAACTGGCAGACGCGCTAGATTTAGGTTCTAGTGTCTTATGACGTGGGGGTTCGAGTCCCTTCACCTGCATTAACCGAATATTGCAAAATATCTTAAAAAATATTTTGCCGACTTAGCTCAGTTGGCAGAGCATCTCACTAGTAATGAGGAGGTCGGAGGTTCGAATCCTCTAGTCGGCATGGCACCATTAATATAATAGCCAATTTGCGGAAGTAGTTCAGTGGTAGAACATCACCTTGCCATGGTGGGGGTCGCGGGTTCGAATCCCGTCTTCCGCTTTTGCCCTTTTGCCGGGGTGGCGGAATTGGCAGACGCACAGGACTTAAAATCCTGCGGTCAGTGATGACCGTACCGGTTCGATCCCGGTCCTCGGCATTTAATTGAATAATAATTATGCACCCATAGCGCAATTGGATAGAGTGTCTGACTACGAATCAGAAGGTTGTAGGTTCGACTCCTACTGGGTGCATTTTTGTTGCTTATAAGCAATTGTAAGCAATTTTCGGGAAGTAGCTCAGCTTGGTAGAGCACCTGGTTTGGGACCAGGGGGTCGCAGGTTCGAATCCTGTCTTCCCGATTTGACTGACAAGATTAGTGGGTCAGTGAGCTTTTTCTCGGGAAGTAGCTCAGCTTGGTAGAGCACCACGTTCGGGACGTGGGGGTCGCAAGTTCAAATCTTGTCTTCCCGATTTTTTTATCCCGAATACATATAATAAAAGTAACGGCGGTTTCCATACAGATTGTTTGGATGCTGGCCGTTTTTTTGTTACCATAGATTACTAAGTGCTGTTGGCTGCTAATCTGACCTGATTGGGTTACGATTATATTATAGAAGTGAAGCCCATCTGCCGGCTGGTGAAAAGCGGATTTTAGGGACTGTGGCTGAGAGCTTGATTGTGGGTTGTTGGTAAGAAAATAAAACTTCTCAGCGATAAGCGGTCTAATCCGTTGCAATTTCACTGGAATTTCGTATAATATTAGTCAACATTAGTCAAGAACACTAGACTGAAGGGGGGACGATAATGGAGAATCAAAATATTTCGGATATTATTGAATCTTACCTGAAGCAGATTTTGGCTGAATCCCAGCAGGTGGAGATCCGCAGAGCGGAAATTGCCAATCAGTTTAACGTTGTGCCGTCCCAGATCAATTACGTCATCAAGACGCGTTTCACGATTCAGGATGGGTACGTGGTTCAGAGTAAACGGGGCGGTGGCGGTTATATTCGGATCGAAAAGGTCAAGCTGCTCGACAACCTCGATTTTATCGACTCGTTGGTCAGTGCCGTTGGCGATCAGATTTCCCGGCATGATAGTTTGTCCGTTGTGCGGAGCCTGTTCGAAGCGGGAGCCATCAACCGAAGCGAGGCCAATATCATCTTGGCTGCCATTAACAAGGACGCCATCAACACGGGTGACCGACAGGCTGATGAGCAGATTCGCGCTCAGATTTTAATTTCGATTTTGAATCACCTACGATATGAGAGTTAAGAAAGTGAGGAGCTGCAATGGATAATCTATTTACACCAAGCGCTAAGAGTGTCCTCGTCTTGGCACAGGAACAAGCAAAATACTTCAAGCACCAAGCGGTGGGGACGGAACACTTACTGCTGGCCCTCACCATTGAAAAAAATGGCATTGCCAACAAAGTCTTACAACAATTTTCTGTGACCGACGATGACGTTCGCGAAGAGATTGAACGTTTTACCGGTTACGGTACGCTAGCAAACACGGACAAGGATAGTTACTTGCCCTACTCACCAAAGGCCAAATCAATGTTGGCCTTGGCTGGTGACGAAGCTAAGCGGTTAGGCGCGACTAAGATTGGGACGGAACACTTGTTACTGGCTTTACTGAGTGACGAAACGATTCTGTCCTCTCGGATTCTGAAGAACCTCAACGTGGCCTTACCGGATGCTCACAAGGTCGTTCTACGCAAGCTGGGGATTACGGATACGCCTAAGCGGCGGAATGACAATCGTAGCCGCCGAGCACCACAGGGTGGAACCCCAACCTTGGACTCGTTAGCCCGGAACCTAACTGAATCCGCCAAGGAAGGCCGAATGGACCCAACTGTTGGTCGGGAAAAGGAAGTCAAGCGGGTGATCCAAATCTTGAGTCGGCGGACTAAGAACAACCCCGTCTTAATTGGAGAACCTGGTGTCGGGAAGACGGCGATTGCTGAGGGCTTGGCCCAACGGATCGTGGCCGGCGATGTTCCCGAAGATATGCAGAACAAGCGACTGATGATGCTCGACATGGGCTCATTGGTAGCTGGGACCAAGTACCGTGGGGAATTTGAAGATCGACTGAAGAAAGTTATTGAAGAAATCTACAACGATGGTCAAGTTATCCTATTTATTGACGAACTGCACACGCTGATCGGTGCGGGTGGTGCTGAAGGGGCCATTGACGCCTCCAACATTCTAAAGCCAGCACTGGCCAGAGGAGAACTCCAAACTATTGGGGCAACGACGCTGGATGAATATCAGAAGTACATCGAATCTGATGCGGCTCTAGAACGGCGATTTGCGACGGTACAGGTCAATGAACCAACGAGTGCGGAAGCCTTAGAGATCTTGAAGGGCTTGCGGTCACGCTACGAAGATCATCACCACGTGAACATTACGGATGATGCTTTGGACCAAGCCGTTAAATTATCGACGCGTTACATCAGCGATCGTTTCTTACCAGATAAGGCTATCGACCTGATGGATGAAGCTTCCGCGAAGGTACGTATCGATCAGATGGACAAGCCAACGCCAGCTAGCAAGCAAGCCAAGGAATTGACCGACCTTGCTGCGGCTAAGGAAGCTGCTATCGAGCGTCAAGACTTCGAACAGGCCGCTAAGTTGCGGACGGAAGAAATGGCGCTTCGGCAGAAGGTTGAGGCCCGTGCAGCGAAGGCGGCGGCCGCAGTGACGCCAGATCGGCAATACGCGATCGATGTCACTGGCGAAGATGTTGCCGATGTCGTGGCTGAGTGGACGGGGGTTCCCGTCACGCAGCTGAAGCAGACGGACGCCGATCGTTTGGTTAACCTGGAGTCAATCCTGCATAAGCGGGTCATTGGCCAGGAAGAGGCCGTTTCGGCCGTTTCACGGGCCATTCGGCGGGCACGGTCAGGGTTGAAAGATCCTAACCGGCCAATCGGGTCATTCATGTTCTTAGGACCGACCGGGGTTGGGAAGACCGAATTAGCCAAGGCGTTAGCCGAAGCCATGTTTGGTTCCGAAGACAACATGATTCGTGTTGACATGAGCGAATACATGGAAAAGTACTCGACCAGTCGTTTGATCGGTTCGGCTCCTGGTTACGTGGGCTACGACGAGGGCGGTCAGTTAACGGAAAAGGTTCGACAGAAGCCGTACTCCGTGGTCCTCTTCGATGAAGTTGAAAAGGCTCACCCGGATGTCTTCAACATTCTCTTACAAGTCTTAGATGACGGGTACTTGACTGATTCTAAGGGACGTAAGGTCGACTTCCGGAATACCATCCTAATTATGACGTCTAACTTAGGGGCAACGAAGCTGCGGGATGAAAAGACCGTTGGGTTCGGTGCCGAAGACTTGGCTAATAGTTACCGAGCAATGTCGCAGACGATTCGGGAAACGTTGAAGCAGTCATTCCGACCAGAATTCCTGAACCGGATTGATGAAACGGTCATCTTCCACTCACTGAAGAAGGATGAACTCCACGAGATCGTGAAGTTGATGGCTAAGCACATTGTTGACCGGGTCGCTGAGCAGAACATTAAGCTGAAGATTACCCCAGCTGCCATCGACGTGGTTGCGAAGGCAGGCTTTGATCCGGAATACGGGGCACGGCCAATTCGCCGGGCACTGCAGACACAGGTCGAAGACAAGCTGAGTGAAGCTTTGCTGAACGGTGAAGTCAAGGCGAATGATCAAGTCACAGTCGGGGCGACGCGTGGTGAAATCACGGTTAACGTGAAGGCACCCAACAAGGCTAAGCCGACCGCAGTGGCCAGTCACTAAATTTAAAATGTCTTAACGATAGTGGTGTTTCCTCCAGGTGGGGAGATGCCACTATTTTTCTGCGCGATGACCAGAGATAGCATCGTGGCGAAGTGGGCTGGGGACAGCCTGTTGATGAACGATAAATCACAGGCATTGACCTAGCTGGTGATAAATGAATGTGGTACACTTAAATGGATAATATGGTATATTAGGAAGGTTGATTGGTCGCAATTTTACCGGCTGATCGGAGACATTTTTTAGGTCAGCAGTTATAAAGTAGTGCATAGTATCTGATTGCCATGGGAGCATGGCTAATCAGTAATTGAAGATGCTGAGATGTACGTTGGTTTTGAATCAGTATGACTGTCAATGAAGATCAGCCTAGCCGTAGACGGCACTTTCCGTCTTCAATATATAATATGAAAAAATAAATCACATTCAGAAAGGAAGCCGGCCTGCTCATGAAGAGAGAAGAACAATTGACCCACACCCACGCCGCTATCTTAGCTGCAGCGCGGGAACAGTTTCTGGCTCAGGGTTACCAAGCGACGTCGACCCGCGACATTGCCAAACAAGTGGGAATTACCCAGCCTGCTCTGTATCACCATTTCAGCGATAAGGAGGTCATCTTCCTTGAGGTCATCAAGACCGTTGGTGGTGAGATCAAGACTGGTATTACCGATGTGGTGTCACAGATACCGGCCGACGCGGACCCAGTAGAGGCCCTGACGGCAGTCACCGAGGTGCTTACCAAAGCCCATCCACGAGATGTCTTTACCGTGATTCATGGGAGTTTCAAGTTCCTCAAACCGGAGAACAAGCGGCAGCTGGGGATGGTCTTCATGCAAGACTACCTGATGCCACTGACCAGTTTCTTTGAGACCGGTGTGGTTAGCCTGCAGGATGGCGTTAAGGCACAAGACGCCGCTTCCTTCTACTTGACGAGTCTGAGCCCACTGTTCAACACGTTCCATCACGTGGGGCCTAAGGATGCCTCACAACACGACCAGACACTGGCGCTGGTACGGTTGATTTTATTTGGGGTTGCCGTTAAGAAGTAGAGCTTCTCTATTGACATTTACCCTGAAAGCTAGTACTATATCATTTGTATGCAACTGTGAATTGAAATTGGATGCACCGATATATTGTCCGGTAGCGTCCATTATAAGAAGCCAAAAGCAAACTGTGGGTTTGTTTTTGGATTTTTTTTGCCAAAAATCCGGCTGATTACGCAATTGTAATCAAAATGTAACATTACGGGTTTTGACCAATTTACAGAATAAATAGGAGAGGTGAACAACTTGGCAGGACACTTAGTGAAATACGGGAAACACCGTACTCGCCGTAGCTATTCGCGGATCAAGGAAGTCCTTGATCTCCCTAACTTAATCGAGATTCAGACTAATTCTTACAACTGGTTCCTCGATGAAGGTTTACGGGATATGTTCGACGACATCATGCCAATCGAAGATTTTCAAGGAAACCTTTCGTTAGAGTTTGTTGATTATCAATTACTGGAACCCAAATATACGGTCGATGAAGCACGGGAACACGATGCCAATTTCTCAGCACCACTGCACGTGACCTTACGCTTAACCAACCATGAAACGGGCGAAATTAAATCGCAAGACGTCTTCTTCGGTGACTTCCCATTAATGACGGCCCAAGGGACCTTCATTATTAACGGGGCAGAACGGGTTATTGTTTCTCAATTAGTCCGCTCACCAGGCGTTTACTTCAATGAAGATACTGATAAGAACGGTCGGACTGTGTTTGGCGCAACGGTTATTCCTAACCGTGGTGCTTGGCTCGAATTCGAAACTGACGCTAAGAACATTTCTTACGTTCGAATCGACCGGACACGGAAGATTCCAATGACCGAATTGGTTCGGGCATTAGGTTTCGGTTCCGATGATGAAATCTTAGATATCTTGGGTGACAACGACAGCTTGTCCAACACGTTGGAAAAGGATATTCACAAGAATACCGATGACTCCCGTGTTGAAGAATCCTTGAAGGATATCTACGAACGCCTACGTCCAGGTGAACCTAAGACGGCTGACTCTTCACGGAGCTTGCTGACTGCACGGTTCTTTGACCCTAAGCGTTACGACATGGCTCCCGTTGGTCGTTACAAGACCAACAAGAAGCTCAGCCTCAAGACCCGTTTGCTCGGCTTGACCTTAGCTGAAACGTTAGCTGACCCAGATACTGGTGAAGTTATCGCGCAAAAGGGAACGGTCGTTGACAAGGACGTTATGAAGACGTTGGCACCATTCTTGGATCAAGACGATTTCAAGATGGTTACCTTCCAACCTTCAGACGAAGCAGTCGTTACGGAACCTCTGAAGTTACAAATTATTAAGGTGCAATCACCAGATGACCCCGAACAAGAAGTTCCCGTTATTGGGAATGGGAACATTGATATCAAGCTGAAGCACATTCGCCCAGCCGACATCATCGCTTCCATGAACTACTTCTTCGATCTGCAAATTGGAATTGGGAACACTGATGATATTGACCACTTGGGTAACCGGCGGATTCGTTCCGTTGGTGAATTGTTGCAAAACCAATTCCGAATCGGGTTATCCCGGATGGAACGGGTCGTTCGTGAACGGATGTCTATTCAAGACGCCGCAACCGTAACGCCACAACAATTGATCAACATTCGGCCAGTGGTTGCTTCCATTAAGGAATTCTTCGGGTCATCTCAATTGTCACAATTCATGGACCAGACCAACCCATTGGGTGAATTAACCCATAAGCGTCGTCTGTCTGCCCTTGGACCTGGTGGTTTGACGCGTGATCGTGCCGGATATGAAGTCCGGGATGTTCACTACACCCACTATGGTCGGATGTGCCCAATTGAAACGCCTGAAGGGCCTAACATTGGGTTGATCAACAGTCTGTCCAGTTACGCACGGGTTAACAAGTATGGGTTCATCGAAACGCCATACCGTCGTGTGTCATGGGACACGCACATGGTTACCGACAAGATCGATTACCTGACTGCTGATGAAGAAGATAACTACGTCGTTGCCCAAGCCAACACGCCTTTAAACGATGACGGTTCATTTGCTACGGATACCATCATGGCCCGTGACGAAGATAACAACATCGAAACCAGTGCTGACAAGATTGACTACATGGACGTTTCGCCTAAGCAAGTTGTTGCCGTGGCCACTGCATGTATTCCTTTCTTGGAAAACGATGACTCCAACCGTGCCTTGATGGGTGCCAACATGCAACGGCAAGCTGTGCCATTGCTTGACCCTCACGCACCATTGGTTGGGACTGGTATTGAATATAAAGCTGCGCATGACTCCGGGGTTGCTTTAATTAGCCAACACGAAGGAACTGTTGAATACGTCGATGCACGTGAAATCCGTGTTCGTCGTGCCGACGATGCGCTTGACACTTACAAGCTCATGAAGTTCCGCCGGTCAAACGGTGGTAAGAACTACAACCAACGTCCAATCGTTAAGGTTGGCGATCACGTCGACAACGACGAAATCTTGGCTGATGGTCCTTCCATGGAAAATGGGGAACTTGCTTTAGGGCAAAACCCATTGGTTGCCTTCATGACTTGGCAAGGGTACAACTTCGAAGATGCCATCGGGATCAACGAACGGTTGGTTCGCGATGACGTTTACACGTCGATTCATATTGAAGAATACGAATCAGAAGCACGTGACACGAAGCTTGGACCTGAAGAAATGACGCGTGAAATTCCTAACGTCGGTGAAGATGCCTTGAAGAACTTGGACGAAGACGGGATTATCCGTGTCGGTGCCGAAGTTCAAGATGGTGACATCTTAGTTGGTAAGGTAACGCCTAAGGGTGTGACTGAATTATCAGCCGAAGAACGTTTACTCCATGCTATCTTTGGTGAAAAGGCCCGTGAAGTACGGGATACTTCTCTGAAGGTTCCACATGGTGGTGGCGGGATCATCCAGGATGTTAAGATCTTCACTCGTGAAAACGGGGATGAATTATCACCTGGTGTCAACATGATGGTTCGGGTCTACATCGCACAAAAGCGTAAGATCCAAGTTGGTGACAAGATGTCTGGTCGTCATGGTAACAAGGGGACGGTTTCCGTTGTTATCCCTCAAGAAGATATGCCATACATGCCAGATGGTACGCCAATCGACATCATGCTGAGTCCAATGGGTGTGCCTTCCCGGATGAACATCGGGCAAGTGCTCGAATTGCATTTAGGGATGGCTGCTCGTAAGTTAGGGATTCACGTGGCTACGCCAGTCTTCGATGGTGCCCAAGATACTGATATTGCGGACGCTTTGAAGGAAGCTGGGATGGCTGCTGATGCCAAGACCGTCTTATACGATGGTCGGACTGGTGAACCATTCGATAAGCGGGTTGCCGTTGGTGTCATGAACTACCTGAAGTTGGCCCACATGGTCGATGATAAGATGCACGCCCGTTCCATTGGACCTTACTCATTGGTTACCCAACAACCCCTTGGTGGGAAAGCACAATTTGGTGGCCAGCGGTTTGGTGAAATGGAAGTTTGGGCCTTGGAAGCTTACGGTGCCGCTTATACGTTGCAAGAAATCTTGACGTACAAGTCTGATGACGTGGTTGGTCGGGTTAAGACCTACGAAGCCATCGTTAAGGGCGATCCAATTCCAAAGCCTGGTGTCCCTGAATCATTCCGTGTTCTGGTCAAGGAATTACAATCCTTAGGGTTGGACATGAAGGTCTTAAACGGGAACAACGAAGAAATCGAACTCCGCGATATGGACGACGATGACGATGATGTTGTGAACGTTGATGCTTTGAGCAAGTATGCGCAACAGCAAGAAGAGCAACGCAAAGCGCAAGCTCAGGCCGACAGTGCCAAGACCACACCAGAAACTACGAAAAATGAAAGTCAACCGAACACACAAGACTAATTAATAAGGGAGGTCGCTTCTTTGGTCGATGTCAATAAGTTCGAAAGCATGCAGATCGGGCTGGCTTCACCTGATAAGATCCGTAGCTGGTCTTACGGGGAAGTTAAGAAGCCTGAAACCATCAACTACCGGACGTTAAAGCCTGAAAAAGATGGGCTGTTCGACGAGCGGATTTTCGGTCCTACTAAGGACTGGGAATGTGCCTGTGGGAAATACAAGCGGATCCGTTACAAGGGTGTCGTTTGTGACCGTTGTGGTGTTGAAGTTACCCGTTCTAAGGTTCGTCGTGAACGGATGGGCCATATCGAATTGGCTGCTCCTGTAACCCACATCTGGTACTTCAAGGGGATCCCAAGTCGGATGGGCTTGGTCCTCGACATGAGTCCTCGTGCCCTGGAAGAAATCATCTACTTTGCATCCTACGTTGTCTTGGATCCAGGTAACACCCCATTGGAAAAGAAGCAACTCCTTTCCGAACGGGATTACCGTGACAAGCTTGTAGAATACGGTAGCAAGGCCTTCAAGGCTGAAATGGGTGCCGAAGCCATCAAGAAGTTATTGATGGCCGTAGACCTGGATAAAGAAGTTAAAGAATTAAAAGAAGAATTGAAGGAAGCCACTGGTCAAAAGCGGACGCGTGCCGTTCGTCGTTTGGACATCTTGGAAGCCTTCGTGACGTCAGGTAACCGTCCTGAATGGATGGTAATGGATGCCATTCCGGTAATCCCACCTGATCTTCGTCCAATGGTACAACTCGAAGGTGGTCGTTTCGCAACGTCCGACCTGAACGACTTGTACCGGCGGGTTATCAACCGGAACAGCCGGTTGAAGCGTTTGCTGGACTTAAATGCACCTGGAATCATCGTTCAAAACGAAAAGCGGATGCTCCAAGAAGCCGTTGATGCTTTGATCGATAACGGTCGTCGTGGCCGTCCAGTTGCTGGTCCTGGTAACCGTCCACTGAAGTCTCTTTCACACATGTTGAAAGGGAAGCAAGGACGTTTCCGTCAGAACTTGTTAGGGAAGCGGGTTGACTACTCTGGTCGTTCCGTTATTGACGTTGGTCCTTCCCTCAAGTTCAACCAAATGGGTCTGCCAGTTCCAATGGCTTTGGAATTATTCCGGCCATTTATCATGAAGGAATTGGTTGCGCGTGGATTGGCTTCTAACATTAAGAATGCCAAGCGCCAGATCGACCGTGAAGATGACGATGTCTTCAATGTTCTTGAAGATGTTATCAAGGAACACCCCGTTCTGTTGAACCGGGCACCTACGCTTCACCGTTTGGGGATTCAAGCGTTCGAACCAGTCTTAGTTAGTGGTAAAGCTATGCGTCTTCACCCATTGGCTTGTGAAGCTTACAACGCCGATTTCGATGGGGACCAAATGGCCATTCACGTGCCATTATCTGACGAAGCACAAGCTGAAGCACGTTTGCTGATGTTAGCTGCTCACCATATCCTGGCACCTGCCAGTGGTAAGCCAGTTGTTGCGCCTTCTCAAGATATGGTTATCGGGAACTACTACCTGACCATGGAAGAAGATAACCGTGAAGGGGAAGGTATGATCTTTACCGACCTCAACGAAGCCGTCTTGGCTTACCGTAACGGTTTGGTTCACTGGCACAGTCGCGTCGGGGTTCAAGTCTCTGGCATGACTGATAAGCCATTTACCGATGAACAGCGCGGTAAGATTATGGTAACGACCGTTGGGAAGTTGATCTTTAACAACATCCTGCCTAAGTCATTCCCATACTTGAACGAACCAACCAGCACGAACCTGAACGGCTACGTCCCTGACAAGTACTTCTTGGCACCGGGCGAAGACATTCACGATTACCTGCAAAATGCTGAATTAGTTGGCCCATTCAAGAAGGGCTTCTTGTCCGACATTATCGCTGCCGTTTATCAACAATACAAGGTTACTGAAACCTCTAAGTTGTTGGACCGGATCAAGGATTTGGGTTACGACGAATCTACGAAGTCTGGGTTAACGGTTGGGATGGTCGACGTTACCGACTTGAAGGAAAAGCCAGAAATTATCGATGCAGCCCACAAGCAGGTTTCTACGGTAACGAAGCAATTCCGTCGTGGGTTGATTACCGACCACGAACGTTACGAACGGGTCATTGGGATCTGGAACGATGCCAAGGATGACATTCAAAACGCTCTGATCCACAGTTTCGACCAACAGAACCCTATCTTTATGATGAGTGATTCTGGTGCTCGTGGTAACATTTCTAACTTTACGCAGTTGGCTGGTATGCGTGGTTTGATGGCCGCTCCTAGTGGTGACATCATGGAACTGCCTATCACGTCTAACTTCCGTGAAGGACTGACGGTTATGGAAATGTTCATTTCGACCCATGGGGCTCGTAAAGGGATGACCGATACGGCCCTCAAGACTGCCAACTCAGGTTACCTGACTCGGCGGCTGGTCGATGTTGCGCAAGACGTTATCATTCGGGAAAAGGATTGTGGGACTGACCGTGGTTTGAAGATTCGTGCTATCACTGATGGTAACGAAATGATCGAACCATTGTACGACCGGATCTTAGGGCGTTACACCCAAAAGACCGTCTACGATCCAAAGACTGGGGACGTTATTGTTCCTAAGAACCAAATGATCGTCGAAGACACAGCACAAAAGATTGTCGATGCTGGTGTTGAAGAAGTTACCATTCGTTCCGCCTTTACTTGCAACACTGAACATGGTGTTTGTGAACATTGTTATGGCCGTAACATGGCTACTGGTGACGAAGTTGAAGTTGGTGAAGCTGTTGGTACTGTTGCCGCGCAATCTATCGGTGAACCAGGTACTCAGCTGACCATGCGTAACTTCCATACCGGTGGTGTTGCCGGGAACGAAGATATCACCCAAGGGCTTCCTCGTGTTCAAGAATTATTTGAATCTCGGAACCCTAAAGGTAAAGCTGAAATTACTGAAGTTACTGGGACGGTTGAATCAATCGAAGAAAACCCAGCAGAACGGACCAAGGAAATCACCATTAAGGGTGAAGCCGATACGCGGAGTTACACGTTACCAATCACTGCTCGTATGCGGGTCAGCGAAGGCGACTTCATTCACCGTGGGTCAGCATTGAATTATGGGTCTGTTGATCCTAAGGAAATGCTGCGGGTTCGCGATGTCTTGTCTACTGAAACTTACATCTTAGGTGAAGTTCAACGTGTTTACCGGATGCAAGGTGTTGCTATCAGTGATAAGCACGTTGAAATCATGGTTCGGCAGATGTTACGTAAAGTTCGGATCATGGATCCGGGTGATACCGATGTCTTGCCTGGTACTTTGATGGATATTCAAGACTTCCGTCGCGCCAACTACCAGACGTTAATTTCTGGTGGTATCGCCGCTACGGCTCGTCCAGTTATCTTGGGGATCACCAAGGCTGCCTTGGAAACGAACAGTTTCTTGTCAGCCGCATCCTTCCAGGAAACGACGCGTGTCTTGACCGACGCTGCTATTCGTGGCAAGAACGATCCATTAGTTGGTTTGAAGGAAAACGTTATTATTGGGAAGATTATTCCTGCCGGGACTGGGATGCCAGATTACCGTCAGATCAAGCCCAAGGAAGTTGGCGGTTCGTCAACCGAAGGCGTCTACTCGATCAGCGATTTGGAAAAGCAAATGCAAGAGGATTCACAGGCGTAAGAGCTAAGAGCGTGTAGTAAGGCGCTTAGGTTCTGAGCATTAACGAGAATAAGCTCTCTGGTCGGCAGCTGCCGGCCAGGGAGCTTATTTTTGTTAAGCGCAGGAACCTGCCTTACGGAACGCGTTTCGGAGGTTGCCAGGATCAGGATAGTATGGCGAGAGCAAGTCCAAGCGAACTGAGTATGTGAGGCCAGTAGCAACTGCCGGCTAGGAGCCTTATTTTTGTTAAGCGGAAGAATCTGGCTAGCGGAACGCGTTTCGACCAGAGTGTGAGTGAGGGCGGTTAGTCCTTGAGCATTAACGTCAATAAGTGCCAGTTCGGCGGAGCCGAGCCGGTGCTTATTGGGGTTAAGCGGAGGGGACTGCCCGAGGGAACACGTTTTGGAGGTTGCCAGGACCAGGATAGTATGGCGAGAGCAAGTAAACGCTCTGAACAAGAAACCAGCAACATCAGTCTGCTATTAAAATACGTCTTAAAAACCAGTAGCCATCCAACAAAGGATAACTACTGGTTTCTTAATGAAGCTGAAAATTCTGAGACAATATTACGCTTTCGTAATGGGTAAATTAAATAGAGAATCTGCTTCGCGTTCCTTAGCAGCTAGCCATTTTTGAAAGGCAGGGTCCTGATCTCTTCGGGCCATTTGTTCTTTTTCAATCGTTGTTAAGGCACGTGTCTCCGGCTCATCAATAACTAGGACGAGTTTTTGGTCATCTTCAGTATTTTTCATAGTGTACGGCTCCTTTGGCGTAAACGTAATCGGTGGCACGTAACTTGGCTTCTTGACTCGGCCAACCAGCGGCTTTACCGGCAGTATACCAAAAGTGGAATATACTATCTACTTTGGGCCCTCCAACGGGGATTGAAATTACTTGGACAGAAGCATCGTGACCGATGACAATACTACATGTGACTGATGGTTCATCGACCTCATAAGCATCTTCCTTCACGCCACCAGCCACCACCAAACCGCGCTAACTACCAAGTCAGGAAGAAAAGCGATTCTACCACCGGCACGAGCTCGCCAAAGTCCCAGCAAACAAGCGACCACCAGCCAATGTGCAGTTGCAGTCACACCCCAGAGTAAGCCATAGCTGGCCATCATTTCTAGGTCGCCGTCACCAATGACGGGATGGTGCCACCGTGGCCAGAGTTGGTGAATGCTTAGTAAGCAGGCACAGACGAGTAGCCAGACAATGGGAGAGTGGTGCCAAAGTGAGAGCGCAGTTGCCAGCCAGCTCACCCAGCCGGGAAAGGTTTGTGTTTGCCAATCGCACAGGGCGGCGAATCCCCAGAGTCCGAGCCACAGGACCATTAGAAGGCTGGCCCAGTCGGTCACGGTGGTGGCTAATAGGCCAGTAGCGACTTCCACGATGATAGTAACCGCTGGAATCGTTACCCCACAGATCTGACATTTTCCCCGCAGTAAAGCGTAGCTCAAGACCGGGACTAGTTGCCAATAAGCGAGGGGCGTCTGACAAGTGTCACAGTGGGAGGCAGGGAACAGGTAGGAGTCACCAGTGACGTAGCGACTAGCCATGGCGACCAGTAGAGATCCTAGACAACTGCCATATATAAATAGAACGCAAATTGCAAGAACAAGTTAG
>NZ_AZCZ01000029.1 GCF_001434055.1 Levilactobacillus parabrevis ATCC 53295
TACACAAAAAATTTGACACTCCCTAGCTCTGAGACGGCTAACGTCACGACTAACAATAATCGCGCTGATCCCATTAAGATTAGTTCTGAACAGATGCCGTATATCAACTACGTAAATGGCAACGAAACCCAGCAACACTACTTGTTCTCCGAACTTCAAGGCTCTTACACGTCCGATGAAATTCTCGGTAAAGATGGCGGAGACACTTGGTGGGCAAATTGCTTTGCATCCACTCCCTCTATAGGGAGCACCGAATCAGCCCAAATGGCCAAGCGCATCATTCAAAATATGGTCAACGGTGGTACATTTGCTGACAATCCACCAGAAGAAACCTTGGGAAACTTCATTTTCGGTCCTACTTCTACCGCTATCCTCAATAAGGCAAAAGCACAGGTATATTACGAGCTCTGGTTTATTAAAGAAGCTGCTGAGTATCAATCAGATGAAAATTCATTTAATCTCGAAAAAGCCCACGAAGATTACACAAAAAATGTGTTACCTAAGATCTTATCTGACCTCAATTTAAATAGAGATATATTTGCAGGTGCGTTTGACAGCCGAGTCAATTTTGAAGAAAAGATATGTTCTACAGCGGAGACTTTCTGCCCAACTTTTTACATAAACTATGATGCCCCAGACTTTGCCAAAACGTTCGCTCAACTAAACCTAGATGCAACCGCCAGCAATGCCTACAAGTTATGGACAACCACGTATGTAAAAGACTACCTGACACCACAACTTGACGCTAACGGCAACGTTCTATCCTATTCTTTAGATGGTCGTTTAATTACTAGTCGGGTGATTGATAATGGACTTATCGCCCTTATTTTTGGAAATGAAAGCCCTTCAACACCAGCGTCTTCTTCTCCAGCACCTACCAGCCAGCCCGTCACCGTCCACTACGTCGATGACCAAGGTAACACGCTGAAGCCCGATAAAACTTTAACGGGTTCTCTGAACGACACCTACAAGGCTGAGCCACTTACCATCGCTGGCTACACACTTGCCAAGACGGCTGGGACGGAATCGGGAACATTTAGCGATACCGCGCAGTCCGTCACCTACACCTATGCGAAGAACGCTGTCGTCAAAGCAACTGTTCTGTCCGCAACCAAGAAGATTGGCCTCTACAGCTCGCCTGACTTTAGCAGTAAGACACTCAAGCAGTGGTACGCCAAGAAGTCGCGGCTGAACCGGCCGATGTTTGAAGTGATTGGCACCGCTACTTCCAAGACTGGTGTCAAACGCTACCAGGTCAAAGATATAAACTCTGAAAGCGACACGTTTGGACAAACCGGTTATATCACAGCCAATACTGATTACACGACGTCTGCCTACTACGCTCCCGCCTACAAACGGATTACCGTGATTAGTCCAAATGGTGTCGATGCTTATGGTCAGAAGGACCTCACGCATCAAAAGGCTCACTACAAGCAGGGCCAGGTCCTGACGATTAAAAAAGTCGTGACCCAGAATATGACAACTCGCTTCCTACTCAATAACGGCACGTATATCACCGCCAACAAAAAGCTGGTCACCGCTGGTAAGCTGACGATGCCCAAGCGTGTTCAGGCCAAGAAAGCACTGAATCGTTACGGTACGGCCAACCTGACTAAGCGCAACCGCCACTACACCAAGAAAGCTCACGCGACCTTCAAGGTTAAGGGCTGGGCCTACTCAAACGCCAACGATTTTAGTAAGGGCGATACCTTACGCTACAAGGTCGCCGGCGGATACATTACGGCAAATAAACATCTCGTTCGCACAATCGATTAAGGTTTCATTTAAAAATCACCTTATCCACTAGTCCTCGGATAAGGTGATTTTTGATATTATTTTAGATAAAAGTAACTATATCAGAATTTCCTAGTTCTCCGTCGCCAACTTCTCCGGTTCCCCAATCACCAAATGACCCAGCAGCGCGATCACTAAGAACGCCAGAGCTACGCCACAAACGCCGAGCCAACCTGCGTGGGTCCACGCCCACGTTGCCGCAAGGGTCCCAATCGCCCCACCTAAGAAGTAGCTAAACATAAAGACCGAATTATTTCGACTGCTTAGCTTGCGATTCAACGATTGGACGATTGCTTGGTTGGAGACCTGACTAAACTGGGTTCCCAAATCAAGCAGGATAATTCCCAGAATCAAGCCAACCATCCAGTGACCAACGCCCCAAAAGATCACAAAGGCCACGCCAGAAAGTGCCATCGACAGGCTAATCGTCAACCGTGGTGAACGTTGATCAACCAGGTTCCCAATCATCGGCGCGGCCAGAACACCGGCGATCCCGAGAAGTCCCAGCAGGCCGGCTACGCTACTACCCAAGTGGTAGGTCGCTGCCAGATAAAAGGCCAACGTCGACCAGAGAACGTTAGACATGCCGAACAGGCAGAACCCGTTGATTGCTGCCCCCCGTAGTGCCCTTTGACCGGTAAATAACTTCGGTAACATGCCGATGACCGACCAGTAGCGTAGGTTCTGATGGCCCCGCGCATCTTGTGGCAATCGGTAATGAACGATGATCAGAAAGACCAGATCAATACCTGCCGCCAACAGGTAAATATATTGCCACGGCATCACACTCCCCAGTAAACCACTGAAGGAGCGTGACAGCAGAATCCCTGTCAACAGACCGCTGAGCACGACACCTAGAACTCGACCCCGTTGTAACGCCGGCGCCAGATATCCCGCATACGGAATGATAATCTGTGGCGCAACCGACGTAATTCCAACGAGCGCCGTCGCCACCGCAAAGACGGCGGCATTGGGTGCCCAAAACGCTAAGACTAACGAGCCAATTGAAAGAATCATCATGAATTGAATGAGATGATAGCGATTAAAGATATCTCCCAGCGGTACGATCAGTAACAAGCCAAACGCGTATCCCAATTGCGTGACCATGGCCAACGTCCCCACCGCTGCCTTTGAAATAGCAAAGTCGGTCGCAATCAAATTCTCAATGGGTTGAATAAAATTCAGGTTGGCCACGATAACTCCAGTGACCACCGCCATGAGTAGGATTGTCCGCTTCGATAGTGTTGTTTCTTGTGTCTTCACTTGAAAAACCTCCTCATTGCAGTTTAGCCTTTTTTCAAAAAAAAGGAAACCGACGAGTAGACTTTCATGAAAACACGGAGAACTCAATTATTAATTTCGCATATAGAACTGGCTTAGTCACAAAAATACCGCGACCATCTTTTCAGATTGATCACGGCACTCGATTTTATTCTAAATTAACCCACGATCCGCCGAACATTATGGTTGAACCGGGTCTTCCAGTGACCATCATTCAAGCTGGAAATCCCAACACCACCGGTATCAGAGCTAGGTGAGTCGTGCAAGAAGAGCTTGTCACCAAGGTAAATGGCCACATGACAGTTCTTACCCTCATCCTTATCATTAAAGAAGAAGATATCCCCACGCTTCATGTTGCTGGCTTTGATCTTCCGTCCCATATGAACTAGGGAGTACGTGGTACAACTCGATGTCGGCCCTAAGCGTACGCCAGACTTGGCGTAGATCCAGTGAATAAATGAAGAACAGTCGAACCGCCGATTAGCGATGCTGGCACTCGTTCGACCACCACCCCAGTCGTACTTGGACTTACCGACCAAGGCAGAACCCGTCTTGATAGCCTTTTCGACTTTCTTGACGTTACCCTTCAGTTTATTCGTATTAAAAGCGAGGTACTTCCCGCGAATCCAATAATGCTTGTTGCCAGCAGTCAGTCGGTAGTAACCCGTCCCCGTATTGAGTTCGGCCCGCTTATCCACGTGATACCAGTGGCCCACCAGCTGCTTAGTGCTTGTGCTCCCAGTGACCTTGGCGCCCTTCAGCCCCCACGGCTTGTTATACAACAGAATGTGTTTCTTGCTGACTTTCATACCATAATTCAGCTTTCCATTGTACCGCAACCATTTGTAGAAAGCATCGCGATTGATCCAACCGTAGTTGGTCTTGAAGAAGACGCCGTGACCGTTCTTAGCAACCCGCGTGATTTTAAAATGATGCTCGTACAGGTGCTTGGCCGACGCCGACCGCTTCGTCCCTGATTTATATAAGTTATGATAAAACCCATACTTCGTATGATACAGCGTTCGCGAACTCTTATAAACCTTGTTATAGGCGGTCTTATCAGCCACACTTTTGGCAGATGCTGACGATGTTGGCAAGGCTGCTAACCCCACAACCATGACGATCAGTACCATCAGACTACGCAATATGTATTTTCCACGATGCACAAAAACCACTCCCGCTTCATAATTATTTCGTTATTAAATAATGAATGCAGGATAATAGTACGCGTTATCAGCGGTCGAAGGTAACGCCGATTACCTTGTATAATTCCGCGTAAAAAACACGGTGTAATGCGGTTTATCGTAGACAAGCAAACTAGCATGATGTCTACTCCTCCCGATAACTGCCGTTCTATTCACCACCCCCATTTTCAAAAAAACACTGTCAATTCGCCCTTACTGGTTCCACGATTGACAATTTTTAAAGAAGTAAGCGTTCTTTTCATTTAATTTCAAAATAAACCTTACGAAATGAAAATATATATGGTACGCTAGCATCTCGTGGGAAATTCAAACGAGGAGCAACACAATGCCTAAAAACTTTAAAGAAGAACTCTTATTTACTGCCGTTATGGCCGGACTGATGGTCTTGGTCATGGCCGGCTACAACATCGCCTTAACTGACGGTTTCTCTCACCACTTCATCCGTGAAGTCCTGATGGGTTACCCGTTAGCGCTCGTGGTCGCCGCAATCTGCGACTTGGGAATCATCGGGCCCACCGTTAAGGGCATCTTTTTCAAATTTATCTTAAACGACTACATGAAGAAAAAGCAGATTCGGATCGCCCTGACTATCTCGTGCATGATGGTTGTGGGAATGGTTACGCTAATGTCATTATTTGGGATGATCGTGACGCAAAACTTCGGCGGCAACTTCTTCCTTACCTACCTGCACACTTGGATCTTCAACTTGTTCATGGCCCTGCCACTTCAATTAATCGTGGTCGGTCCCATTGCACGGGCAGTCCTTGGCGCCGTTCAAAAGAGAACAGCACCCGCTACCGAAAACTTAGAACCAGAATCAGCAGAAGATTAACCTAACTAAACGTCGCCGCTACCAAACAGTAGTGGCGACGTTTTTCCATTTTACGGGAGTTGTCCCCACGACAACTCCCAACGGGCGGCCATCGTTATCGATGACCGTCCGTTTTTGGGTTGATCCGCAATTAAGCAAGAACTGATGCCACTCAAAAAACGCTCAGCCCAGCCAAGCGTCCTCACTTTTACCAATCAGCTGTCCGGGAATTTAACCTACCAGCCTACTTCTGCTTTTCATCGCGTTCGCGACTCTTCTGAATAATTTGACGAATCCAACGCTGGGAATAGTCATATTCCTTCGTCAATTGGGCCAAGTTATGCCCATCGTATTCCTCGACGATTTGCTCAGCTACCTTGTCGCGATTGTAAAGGCGCATCGGAAATGAGATCTGCCGTCCGCGATACATTTCGTAAATCTTTTCCGTTAAATCCTCACCCAATAGCTCGTATAACTGGGCGTATGATTCCTGTAATAAATCCACACGCATTGCCATTACCAATTCCTCCTCATTGTACGGTTTTCCGCCATCACTAGCGTATCAAAGGCTTAAGGCGAGGGAAAATGCGGATTACCATCAGGGATAAATGAGGTCTACCTTGTATTATTCTCTGAATTTCGTTAAAATCCGGCGAACACTCCGCTCAGAATAATTATGTCGTTGGGCTAACCGCGTCACACTACTACCACGACAGTATTCCTGATACATCAGATCAGCCTCCCGGTGCGAATCCAATAACCGCTGCGGGAAGCTAACCTGCATGCCTCGGAAGTAATGGTAAAGTTGTCGCGTTGCCGAACGACCAATAACCTGCGAAAGCTCGCGGTACAGAGCCTGCCAATTCCGTGGATCATCCATATTAATTCCCCCATTGCTAACTGATTGCCTCCAGCTTACACTGACAGATAGAACATATACGTCTACCTACGAAAAGAGGATGCTCCATGAACGCCGCCTACCGTCAACTCTATATTTTTCAAATTTTACTAACCGGCCACGTCGCCGTTAAATCCGAACTTGCCAATCGCTTCAACGTAACTTCCCGGGTAATCCAACGCGATTTTAGTCAGCTCCGTGAGTTCCTAACAACCGAAAGCCTCGACTATCAGTTAATCTACTCCCGCCGCCTAAACGGTTACCAGTTACACGGAACTCCGGTCACTATTACTAAACAATCCATTTTATTATTAATAAAAGTGTTATTAGCAAGTCGGTCACTGACCACCAACGAAATGCACCAGACCATCACCAATCTACTCAACCTCTCCTCGCCAGAAGATCAACGCGAGATTCAACCAATTATTAAAAATGAATCATTCTATTATCAACCGTTGCAACATCAACAACCACTCTTAGACCGCCTATGGCAATTCAGCCAATTCATCACGCAAAAGCAGCCGGTAACCATTATCTACCAGAAACAGCACCGCGAAGTTGTGACTCGTACGATTCTTCCAGAGGCCGTTATCTTTTCCGAATACTACTTTTACGTGGTCGCCTACAATGCCAAGTATCGAAGCAATCTCTTCTATCGCCTCGACCGAATTCGCCACTTTCAAACCAGCAGCCAGCCCATTACACGGACCCGCGCTGAGCGTTTTGAGGATGGTGAACTGCGACAACTCATCCATTACATGACGCCGGGCAAGGAAATTACGCTCCGTTTCAAATTCTGGGGAATTGTGGAGGCCGCTCTTGACCGCTTTCCCACAGCCAAAATTATCACGCGCCACCCAGATTACGTGGTAATTGAAGCCACCGCTTTCGATATTGGCGCCAAGATGTGGCTACTCAGCCAAGGCAGCAACGTTGCGGTCATTGCCCCCGCCGAGTTTGTAGCTAGCATAAAAACCACCCTCGCAGAGATGGCCGCGCGTTACCACTAAGCTACTACCGGTGTCTGACCATATTTGCACGGCGCTGTGCATTTTCTCTTGTATAATTCCTTTTTATTGTAAGTTTCACTACCTTAATCAGCACCTTTGGCGTATGATTAAAGGCGTTAACAAGCATACATAAGGAGTCGATCAAGAATGAAACACAACTGGAAAATGGGCTTCGTTGCCGGTATCATGCTACTTTTGCCACTGGTCCTGGCAACGACAACGCTCACTACAGCCAACGCCGCTAACAAGACAACCACGTCTAAAACGGCCAAGAAAGCCAAGGCCAAAGCAAAACCAAAGGCCAAGAAACACTACTTAATCGTCATGGGCCACGGTGCCGGCGATCCTGGCGCCCGCGGTAACGGGACTACGGAAGCCACCTTCCTGCGGAAACACATGTTACCTCAACTGCGAAAGTACGCGAAGAAAGTCAAGGGCAGCACGATTACCTTCTATAATCCTAAGAAGAATTTGGTCAGTGACACCTTGTACCATCACAAGGGCTCTTATAAGCTCAACAAGAAGACCACGGTCATCATGTTCCATTTAGATGCCCCCGCGGGTCACGGTGGCCACGTGATCATTCATAAGAAGCACCCCACGAAACGTGACAGACGATTGGCAAAGGTCATCAAGAAGTATGTCGGTCTGAACCGTGCCTACAATGGCTTCAGCTATCGAACGAACCTGCGGAACTGCAACGTCTTACGTCACCGCGGCATCGACTACAGCCTGGTTGAATCTGGCTTCATCACCAACAAGAATGACGTTAAGCACCTCAAGAAACACATGGCCAAGATTGCCAAGGCAGATATCGAAGCCATCACCAACGAAAAAATTAAGTAAGTCAGTTGGCGTTCTTCCAGGACGCTGATCATTAAAGCCCAAGACAAAATTGTCTTGGGCTTTTTTGCCGCTAATAGCCATCAAATCAGCAGCGTATCCGGCCTATCCACTATCACCGATGAAAATTTCAGTGGTTAACTTGATTCGGTTATTCAACAAATATTCGGGTTTACCGCTCCATTCTTTGCGCTAATCTCTTTAAGCTGGTATGGTACCTTCAGGCGGGTGTGTTTCACGTGAAACAGCTCGTATCCATCGAATATCGGAGGCAAAACTCATGACAAAGACAGTTATTGTCCTTGGTGCCGGCTCCGGCTTTGGACTCGCCATCGCGCGAGCCCTTAGCGAAGCCGGCCACCATCCCATCTTGGTCGCCCGTAATGCGCAGAACTTACAGACCATGACGGAACAGCTTCATACGGAAGGCTTAGCGGCCGACTGGATTGCCGCGGACGCAACCGATCCGCAGCAAACGGCGAACCTATTTATGCAGGTGAGCCGCCAATTCGGTCATCCCCAGACTCTCGTCTATAACGTTGCGAATACCACGCTAGACGGCCCCTTAACCACGCCCACCAGCGAGATCCGCCAACGCTTCGACACCAACGTTCTCGGTGCCATTACCACCAGTCGTCAATTTTTAGATCTGGCCCCAACTGACACCCCTCGCAACATCCTCTTCACGGGTGGTGGCGCTGCTCACCACCCCGACAAGACGACGACCACTTTATCACTTACCAAAGCGGCCCTCCGCAGCTACGCCCTTTCCTTAGCTGCCGAAATGGCCGGCACCAACACGTACGTGGGCTTAATTACGATTCAGGGAATCTCTGGCACCAGTGAGGCCATGCTTCCTGCAAACGTCGCCCAGGTCTACGTCAAGGCCGTAAAAGACCGTAGCACGACAGAAATATTTTACCCAGGTACCACCGCAAACTCCCCCTCTGAATTTGAACAACTGCGGAAACTCACTGCCGATCCGGTTAAGTTACACGACTTTTTAGTCAGTCATCCTCGTGCTAAGACCTTTCTGGAGAATCATCCTGAATTTTTAGAATCTAGCGGTCCCTCCCGCTGACCTGTAGTTTAGAAAGTTTGCAACAAATCTTCTAAAATTTGCGAACCGCTAGTCGCTCTTGACATTTGCCGAACTTTAAGGGCGATTTCGCGTATAAATTATTGTGAATTAATTTGCAATCAAACACAAAAGGGACTATAACGATGTCGAGTAATCAAATAAATACGCGCGTTTAGTTTTGATTATGTTTTGCTCATGTTGTAACAATCTGTGACGTTTTTTCGTTTACTACCCAGATATATTCGATGTTATCGCACCTACCGATTTGGATAATTGGGAAAGGAAGTATTTCGCATTATGACACAGAACTCTGTCGCATTGAAACATTATCAAATGTACATTAACGGTGAATTCAAGGACTCCACTTCTGGTAACTTGATCACCGTGATCAACCCAGCTACCGGGGAACCTATCTCCACTGTTCCTAGTGCAACTCTCGATGAAACTCGCGAAGCCATCGATGCTGCCTATGAAGCTCAGAAGTCCTGGAAGAAGGTTCCTGCCGCAACCCGTGGACAATACCTTCACGACGTTGCCACTGAAATTCGTAAGGACTCCGCTCACCTGATCGCCATGTTGCAAGAAGAACAAGGTAAGATCAAGTCATTAGCCACTACGGAAATTCTATTCTCCGCTGACTACTTTGACTACATGGCTAGTGCTTCACGAACCTATGAAGGAGAAATTCTTCAATCTGATAACCCTAACGAAAGCATCATGATCGACAAGCAACCAATTGGTGTCGCTGCCGGTATCTTGCCTTGGAACTTCCCATTCTTCTTAATTGCACGGAAGATGGGTCCAGCTTTGGTTACCGGGAACACAATCGTCATGAAACCAAGTACCGATACGCCTAACTTGGGCCTTGAATTTGGGAAGATTTGTGAAAAGGTTGGCATTCCTAAGGGTGTCGTTAACATCGTTACGGGACCTGGTGCCGTCATCGGGGATGAACTTTCCAAGAACAAGAAGATCGGCATTATCAGTCTGACTGGTTCCGTTAACTCCGGGAAGCGGGTCATGGCTGCTGCTGCCACCCACATGGCCAAGGTATCTCTAGAACTTGGTGGGAAAGCACCTGCCATCGTTTGCAAGGATGCCGACATCGATTTGGCCGTTCAATCCATCATCGATTCACGGGTCGACAACAACGGGCAACTTTGCAACAACTGTGAACGGGTCTACGTTCAAGAAGATATTGCGGATGAATTCACGAAGAAGTTGGCTACCAAGATGGGTGAAGTTACCGTCGGCGATCCAATGGCTCACGAAGACATCGGCATGGGTCCACTGATCAACCAAGCTGCCTTAGATAAGGTATCTGGCATGGTCGACCGCGCCGTTAAGGCCGGTGGCAAGCTAGAAACTGGTGGTCACGTCGTTAAGATCGCTAAGGGCTTCTTCTTCGAACCAACGGTTATTAGTCACGTCAAGCAAGATTCCGAAATCGTGCAAGATGAAATCTTTGGCCCAGTCCTTCCTGTCTTGACCTTTAAGACTTTGGATGACGCCATTGAAATGGCTAACGACAGTGACTTCGGGTTGACCTCCTCCATCTTCACCGAGAACCTCGACAACGCCATGCGCGCTTCCAAGGAACTCGAAGATGGTGAAACTTACATCAACCGGTTCAACTTCGAAGCCATGAATGGGTCTCACTCCGGCTGGAAGGAATCTGGTATCGGTGGTGACGATGGGAAGCACGGGATCGAAGAATTCCTGAACACCCACGTTATTTACCTACAAGGCCATCCTGAAAAGGCCAACGGTTAGTCATAGCGTCGAAAAAAGGTAATTCGTCAGGAATTATCTTTTTTCCTGTGAATGTGAAAAAAGTTGATTAATTCCGTCAATTTCGACGATTTGATGCAAATTATTGTAAACGCCGGTATGACGGTAGTTTAAAGGACATAGGTAACGAGTTACTTTCGTGAAAGCGCTTGCTTTTCTCGCTACATGTGTGATAATTATCAATGTAAACATAAATTTAAAACCGAGGTGCCAATTATGAAGATTAAAGCTGCAGTTGTTGATAAGCAAAATGCTGATTTTGAAATTCGTGATGACGTTGAACTGGCCAAAATGGGCCCAGATGACATTCAAGTCCACATGGTTGCCAGTGGGATCTGCCACTCCGACGAAGCGCTCCGTACTGGGGTTGCCGTCATTGACTACCCTATCGTACTGGGGCATGAAGGCTCTGGGATCGTTGAAAAAGTCGGCCCCGAAGTTACCCAATTCAAGCCGGGCGATCACGTTGTCCTGAGTTTCTACGGCTGTGGGAACTGTAAGAGTTGCCTGAAGGGAATTCCAACGCAGTGTGAAAACTACGCTGCCAACAACCTTTCTGGGGTTCGGCCAGACGGGACCGCGCACTTTACTGAAAACGGTCATGACGTTGCCGACATGTTCGACCAAAGTTCCTTCACATCAACCACGGTCGTTCGGGAACGGAATGCCGTTAAAGTCGACAAGGACTTGGATTTGCGGGGCTTAGGTCCTCTGGGCTGTGGCTACGTAACCGGTTCTGGGACTGTCCTGAACACCTTAAAGCCAAAGCCTGGTGACACGATCGCCGTCTTTGGGACTGGGGCCGTTGGGTTGGCTGCCATGATGGCCGGCCGGATCTCTGGTTGCACCAAGGTTATCGCCATTGATATCGTGGATTCTCGGCTGAAGTTAGCCAAGGAACTCGGTGCCACTGACACGATCAACAGTAATGACGTAGACGACGTGGTCAAGGCTGTGCAAGACTTGACTGGTGGCTACGGTGTCAACTACGCGGTCGACACGACCGGGGTTGCTAGTGTCATCTCCAACTCCATCAACGCCTTGGCACAAGGTGGGACCTCGGCTGCAATTGCCGTAACGAACCACCACATTGACCTGGATACTTGGAATGACCTCTGTGTCAACGACAAGAGTGTCATCGGGGTCAACATGGGGGACTCTATTCCTCAAGTTGATATTCCACGGTTGATTGAATTCAACAAGTTAGGTATGTTCGACTACCAGAAGACTGAAAAGTTCTACAAGTTCAGCCAAATCAACGAAGCCAATGCCGACTCCGTTTCCGGGAAGACGATCAAGCCAGTCTTGGTCATCGATGAAGACTACGTTCCTGGCAAATAGCCGTTAATATTTAGGTAAAGGAAAGTGAGATGTCCTGTGAGGCATCTCACTTTTTGTATGCCCCTGCTAAATTCTAGTAAGGAGACGCTTCTCGTTGCTTTCACCCAGTATGCCCGAAATGAACCGCAATAGCGAGAACTATCGTTTTACCCACTTAGCTAACAAGTTGCTGGTTCAATCCCTGCCACACTCATCTCCACATCCACTAATTTTCTTCTCAAACATCTCGTCCATTGACCCACTACCCGACACCGCTTACACTAAAGTCAGTCTCTAAATGATTAGGAGGTTTTTGCCCATGGCAACTCGTCAAGATATCTTCGATTACATCGCAAATAACTATGCCGCAACGCCAGTCTACACATTCAAAAGCTTCCCCCACTACGCCGTACTCAAGACGCCACAGAACAAATGGTTTGCCCTAGTCATGAACGTGTCCCAAGAAAAGCTTGGCCTCTCCGGTACCGATGAGATCGATGTCATTGACCTCAAAGTCGATCCGGATCTCGCAGGTATTCTGCGGCAGAAGCCCGGCTATCTTCCGGCCTACCACATGAATAAGGAACACTGGCTCACCGTTGTCCTGAACGATCAGACCGATACTAAGACACTCTACCAGCTCATCGACGATAGTTATAATTTGGTTGGTTAATTCTAATAACTAATTATTAATAATAGAAAAGCCATTCAAAATAAATTTCAGTTTCCTGGTTGACACCGTTCTTTTCCGGGGGTACACTAGCCTCAATTCAATAAATCGTCCGAAACAAACCATTGAGGTGGAGATCAAGATTATCGTGCACGTAAAGAGAGCCGTCGTTGCTGAGAGTACGGCCGAACGCAGGTAGTTAAATGGACCACCGAGGGCTTCCCCGAAACATTTGCAGTACGGGAAGACGTGCGACATACGTCAGTTGTCAGGGAAATGTTAGTTTCCTGTGGAGAGGGATGGGGTCCGTCTATTTGACGACGACCCATCTAATTAAGGTGGCACCGCGGTTAAAACCGTCCTTAACACATTGGCTGTTGAGGACGGTTTTTTGCATACATTTTTAACCTAACCGAGGAGGAACCCTAATGCTCAAACGATGGCAAAGCTCAATGTTATTTCTAACCCAGACAATCACACAATTTGGAGGAATACATCATGAGTTTATTAGATCACAAGAAAGCTTTACTATTATGCGCCGGAATCGTTGTTATCGGCGGCGGTATCTTCGCCGTCACTGCCCACTCGAAATCCACTAAGACCGCGGCTGCACAGCACTTAAACCTGTACCAAACCGCCACGATTTCCAGCCTAGACGTTTCCAAGATCACCGACAATATTTCCAGCAACACGCTCAGTCAAGTTGGCGAAGGCCTTTACCGCCTGGACGCCAACAGCCAAGCTGAAAATGCCCTGGCTACCAAGACCACCGTTTCCGATAACGGCCATCAATACACCATCAACCTGCGTCACGATGGCAAATGGAGCAACGGTGACCCCGTGACCGCCCAGAACTTCGTCTACTCATGGGAACGGACGCTGAATCCGAAATCCAAGTCGGAATTCACTTATCAATTTGCCAATATAAAAAACGCCAACGCCATTGCTGCCGGGAAGAAGTCGCCATCGAGCCTCGGCGTCAAGGCGGTCGGGAAGTACCAACTGAAGATCACGCTGAGCCAACCTGCCTCCTACTTTAAGAAGATGCTGGCCAGCACGACCTACTACCCACTGAACGAAAAGGCCGTCAACAAGTATGGCAGCAAGTACGGTTCCTCTGCCAAGACGACCGTCTACAACGGGCCATTCACCCTTGCCAACTGGAGCGGGACTAGCGATAACTGGACGTTAAAGAAGAATGCCACCTACGCTGAAGCGAAGTCCGTCAAGCTTCAATCCATCGACTACAAGGTCATCAAGGACAGCACCACGGCCTACAACCTCTACCAGTCCAAGAAGCTTGACCAAGTCACGTTGAGCGGCGAACAAACGACGCAAAATAAGAACAACGCCAACCTGAAATCCCTATCTGCAGGTCGGATTGGCTTCATTCAATACAACGAAAACAACAAGGTTGCTGCCAACCAGGACTTACGGACTGCCATTTCCCTGGCGGTTAACCGGCAACAATTGGCAACCAAAGTCTTGAAGAACGGCTCTGTACCAGCCAAGACGTTCGGTGTCCACGACATGATGAAGAACCCCAAGACTGGTGCTGATTTCACCAGCGACGCCTACACCAAAGGCACCGTAGATTACGCCCCAGCGCAGGCCAAGAAGCTCTACCAGAGTGCCCTGAAGCAACTCGGCAAGAAGGCCGTCACGCTGACCATCACCTGTGGCAACGATGACGCCAGCCAAAACATCGCTGAATTTGTCCAAAGCGCCATCACCAGTAAGCTGGGGGCCAAGGTCGAAGTCCGGGCAATGCCATTCCCATCCATGCTCAGCAACGTCTCCAAGGGCAACTTCCAACTAAACCTGACCAGCTGGGGTATGGATTACGCCGACCCAATTCAATCTCTGCAGATTTTACAATCGGCAAACAACTCTAACATGGGCCATTACGATAGCAAGGCTTACGATGGTGCTCTGAAGGCCGCCGAAGGAACGGATGCGCTCAACAAGACCGCCCGCTACCAAGACCTGGTCACTGCTGCACAGACCGCACTGAAAGACCAAGCCGTCACCCCACTCTACGAAAGCCGGACCAGCAGTCTGGTCAACCCCAAAGTCAAGGGTGTCGTCTACAACAAGTTCAACGGTGACGCGGATTACCGCGCTGCTTACGTTGCCAACTAACACCTGTTTCTCAACTTTATAATAACCCCTCGCAACGCGCTCATGAAATCTATGAGCGCGTTGTTTTTGATTATCTCACACACTTTTTGCAGCATTAATTAGACAAACCTGATATCAAACATAATTGGTAACAATGTGGGTTTGCAAATAATATCGGCTAAAATCAATTACCAGCTGTATTTGAAATTGAAAGTTGGCGTTGCCTAGCCGGAGGCAGCCAGGGATGGCGCCAGCCGTGACGACGGTGTTAGGCCGGGCGCTCGCTTCTCCCCGGACTTACAGCGTGGGACGTGTTCGGAAACTCGCAGAACTTTGGCGAGGTTCCGAACCGAGCTGGAAGCCCGCTCTTTGGCTGCAAGCGGTCCCCACAGCGGCAGAATCCCTGGCAGCCGCAGGCGATAACCCAACTGTTTCAAATTAAAGGTGGTGTTGCGTTGCAGTGGCGGTTAAAAACGGTATAATTAAATTAGCAACTTAATTACACGTTTTCATAACTCGGGTTGGCCGCTGAAAACTCTCGTAACGGTATGCCTTAGGGTTAGAACGTCACAGAAAGGTCTCAGAAGTTATGGAGAGCGAACCAGACAAAACGCCTTTACGGCACGACCATTACCCTACTACTGAAGCAGAGTATGAAGCGGAGTTAACTGAAACGGAAGCAGAATTCGAAGAACAACTGGAAGAAGTCGAAGATAAAGTTCACGGCCAAGTCCAACGTTACCTGTTATTTGGGGCGTTGACCGTCGTCGTCAACATCGCCCTCTTCTACTTCCTATCGCACACCCTGGGCATTGAATATCAACTGGCCAACTTTATTGACTGGATTCTGGTCGTCCAAGGGTCATTCTGGTTGGACAGAACGTTTGTCTTTAAGCACAAGTCCAACACGCCATTTCGTGAAATGGGAACCTTCTACAGCACCCGGATTGCAACGTATCTGATTGAATTCGTCATGCTGTGGTTAGGGATCTCCGTCATGGGCGCCAACGGGACCATCACCAAGATCATTGGTCACGCGGTTGCCGTCACGGTCAACTACTTCCTATCCATGAAGGTCGTCTTCAAGCACAAGCCTGAAGCTAAAGAAGAAGCTAAGTAACTAGACAAATGAAGCGGTCATCTCGCTGGAGACGGCCGCTTTTTCATTTCAAAATAAAGGTTGGATCTGCTCATGTCACTCTCACTACTGTTCACCAGTATCGGCATTTTCTTCGTCACGGACACTGACGATCTCATCGTGCTCCTGCTCCTCTGGTTGGCCGCCAAGAATCGCCGACAGGCCCGCGCCATCATCATCGGGCAATACCTGGGTATCATCACGTTGATTCTCGCCTCATGGTTGATCAGCCGGGGCATGCTCCACTTCAACGTAGCTCACTGGACCCACTGGTTAGGCCTGGTTCCCTTCATTCTGGGGGTGACGGGCCTCGTTAACTGGTGGCCCGCACGACACAATCAAACGTTGCCACCCCAACTGACCCGTGTCGTCAGTCTGCCACTGGTGTGGTCGCTAACACTGGGCAATGGTGGCGATAACCTCAGCATCTACATCCCCTTTTTCACCAGCTTAACAGCGACCGACTTCAGTGGGGTCTTCCTCATCTTTCTGGTGCTGGTCGCCCTCTGGCTGGTGGCTAGTCACCGTCTCGCCCGTTCGACAGCTGCCACCACCTTCTTCGCCCGATTCGGTGCGTGGCTTTCACCCTTACTCTTCATCATCGTAGGATTGGCCATCCTTTTCTAAAATGTTTCATGTGAAACAAAACGTCTCGTTCAGATAATTGCTGCCTGAACGAGACGTTTTTGATTTTATACCTAATCCTAGATTCTACCAAAAGAGCTGGCCAGCTTGCCAGAGCAGGTAAGCACCGTAAAGCATCACGACAATTCCGGAAAGGATGTTGACCCAGAGCATCAGTTTCTGTGGCAACCGTTCTTTCAGGAGACCAAGAATCAACGTGATCCCGGCAAACCAGATGGCAGTCGCTGTGACGACCCCGGTGATAAATGGCAGGACTTCCCCATCAGCCAGCGTACTCCGCAGTGCTCCAAACATCAGACTTGTATCGATAATGGCTTGAGGATTAGCCCAAGTCACGACCCACGCATTGACCAGCGACTTTCCCATGGGCATAGTCTGACTGGAACTCGCTAGCCGAAAACTACTGGCGGACCGCAGAATCCCAAACCCAATCCAGAGAACCAGAATTCCCCCGAGCAACATAATAATTAATTTAACCGTTTCGTGTGCCCCAATCAGGGCGCCCATCCCGAAGAAGGCAGCTAAAGTCAGTGCCGTATCGGCGAACCAGACCATGACAGCGACGATGCCAGCCCGCGGTAGCCGTTGATTAATGGCGTTATTAAAGACAAATAAGTTTTGCATCCCGATTGACGAGACCAGCGCGATACTTAGTAACAGCCCGCGGAAAAACATTGACATAGAATTTCTATCCTCTCATTTTGCACTATCTAATGATGATACACCACCTGAACGAAAAAAACAGCCCCCAAGGCGAGCTGTCAGTGTAACACGAATCTATGTAAATTGATAACTTCCAGCCTATCAGCGCGATTTCAAACGAAATCTTGCCCAACAAATCCGGTCTTATCCGCCGCCGTGATTGGCCGCAACACCCGACAAGGATTTCCCGCCGCAATCACGTTAGCCGGGATATCGTGCGTCACCACGCTGTTGGCTCCGACAATGGTATTCTCACCAATCGTGACGCCCGGCATCACCGATACATTGGCTGCTAACCAGCAGTGATTCCCGATTGTAATGGGCTTGGCAATGCACCCGCCCAGCTGACGCTCAGTCGGATCAAACAGATGATTGCTGGTGTACAGGCCAACCTTGGGGCCAAACAAGACGTAATCGCCAATCGTAATTCGGCCACCATCAAGCATGACCACATCATAATTGGCGTAGAAGTCCCGACCAACGTGAATGTTCGTGCCAAATTCGCAGCGAAAGTTAGGATTGACCACCGGATCAGCACCGGTACTCCCCACCAATGCCGTAAACAACCGCGTCCGTTCTGCTGGATCATTCGTCGCATTGAGCGCGTTGGTCTTGGTCGTAGCACGATCTCGTGCTGCAATCAGCACCGGATCGAGATCATTGTAAGTTTTACCGGTTGCCATGTAGCTAAACTTTTCCTGTATATTCATGGGAAAACCTCCTTCTTAGCGTTAATCATACAAGTTTTGAAAATCAGTCGCAACTTCCGCAATTCCAGGTATAATGGGGGCAAGACAAACCTTACAGGAGGATTACTATGAGCCACGACCACATCATTTATCAAGCCAGCCTTACCCCACAGGGCGACCCGCAGATCACATTTACCCCGGAAACTCCCGACTACGCCAATGTCGACGTCTTCCGCAATCTACTCATGCTATCCATGCAAGCCTCACAGGATGTGCTGCACCTGTCCGATGATCAATTCGAAAAGCTGGTGACTGATGCCTTGGCCGAAGCTCGCGAACGGCGACAAGACAACCTGTTGACGCCACAGGATACCCTCAAGTTAATCACCAAGAATCTCATGACCAACAAACGAGAAGAATTCACCATCCCTCTCAATGACCTTCAGGACCTCAGCAACGACGATGACACGTTGACCGTGACGACGTCCAAATTTTCATTTTCCTTCATTGATAACGAGGCCTACAAACAAATCAAGAAGAACGTACCGGCCGATGCCGTTGCCCAAATTCCAGACGCACTGGGCATCGACCACGTGCTCTATGCCTACAAATCCAATCGCGAGGGCGTGGGCCAATTGATACAATATGCGCAGGCCCATAACCTCTACACCGAAATGACCACGGATGATGACGATGATGAGGTTCCCGATACGCCAGAAGAATTCGACAAATTCATGGAACAGGAATTCGGCTACCTCCGGAATGGTAACGATGACCAGCCCAGCAAGTCTTCAAATATTATTCCCTTTCCCAAACGATAGATCAAAACTGCCAGCGCCTCTTTAGGGTGCTGGCAATTTTATTTAGCCGATTGAAATGGACAGCGGCTGATTTAGGGCCTGCGCAATCCGCGCTAGCGTTTTAACTGAAGGATTGCCTGTACCATTCTCAACACGACTGATAGCGGCTTGACTAGTTCCAATACGTTCTGCTAACTCTGCCTGAGAAAGATTAGCTTCTTCACGAGCTTTCATGACCGTCACTGCTAACTCCAACTGCGCAACTTCAGCGTCAAACCCTTCTTTAAATTCTGGATTTTCGCTGAGCTTGTCTATTAGGTCGTCAACCTTTTCTAACTTCACAGTTATTTTCCACCTTTCAGAAATTCATCTCGGACGTTCTTAGCATGCCTAATCTCCCCCACGGGTGTTTGATTCGTTTTTTTCTTAAATCCATGCGTGATAATGTATTGATTAGCAATCGTATGAAAATAAATGCCCCGAATATATTCCCTTCCAATACGCGTCCTAAGCTCATAAAGATTCTGATCTATCTTCTTTACCCACTGCATCTCTCGCGCCACTAGCATCCCCTCAGTCTCAACAAGTCTAATCGTTGCTAGCACCTTGCGTCTTTCTTTATCAGATAGCGATTTTAAAAAATCCTCGAATTCAGATTTACCATTAGATTGCCCCATATAAGTAAAAACAGTTTTAGAATCCTTCATGTCCAGCTCCAATCATTTTACTAGGCAACTCACTGGTCTAATAAAATGGTAAAGCCATTATATCATATATGATGTTAAAACGATATATTTTACATTCCGCTTTATCCATTTTCCACTGACCACCTACTCCTTAACTACGTAATCAAAGGCGAAATATTTTTCAATAGCAGAAATATATTTTTTAAATTAGCTTGTTACTCCAGTGTCCCTCGCAGTACCGCTAACACCTGCTTCTGTGCCGGCGTCAGCACGTGTGACGATCGGTAGACGATGCTAGAAATAAACGCCGGTTGCTCGTCATCCAGCAGTTCCAGCCGGACCACGTCATCGCGGTGCTGATCGACCAACGCAGTCAGGTAGGTGACGCCCACATTTTCTGCCACCAAGTTCATGATGATATGGGTATCGCGGGCCCGGTAGACCACGTCCGGCCGGAAATGATTGCGCCGGGCCAGCTGATTAAACGCCGTATTATGGATAAAACTACTATTAAATAACACGAACTTTTCCCGACGTAGCTCACTGAAGTAGATCCGTTTGCGCGCCGCCAGAGGGTGCTGCCGTGAGACAAAAATGTTGAACGGCTTGCGATCGAACTCCTCAGCCACCAACGTCTCGTACGATAGGGGCTCCGTTGACCCCAATAGGGCCAGATCTACCTGACCGTCGCGCAGGGCGTTGCGCAGCCAGACCGACCCGCCTTCCAAAGTCTCGATATTTTCCAACATCCCCAACTCCTGCAAATGGGCAGCCACCCGTGGGAAGTAGTGGTTCTCAATGATTGGCGGCAATCCCAGTACCGTTCGCTGTTGTGTCAGATTGCTGATCTCGTGATGGGCCAGCGCCAATCTTTCCAGAATAGCCGCCGCATGGATCGCCAACTGCTGACCACTCGCCGTCACCGTCAGGGTGTTGTGGACCCGGTCACGCAACACCAGCTTTGACCCAAAATCCGTTTCCAATCGCTTAATGGCGGTGGTAATCGTCGGCTGAGTTACGCCGAACTCCAGGGCGACCTGCGAAAAGTTTTTTAATTTAATTAAACGGTCAAAATAGGCTAAGTCTTTCGTGTTCATTTTAGAACTCCTCTCTAGTACTGTTTATAGGCCCATTATAAATTATTTTTATAACAACCGCTAGATTTGACTATAGTTTTTATAACCGGTTATAGTATGACTTGTAAAGTTAACCACGAATTGGAGGAAATCATCTATGAAATCCACAGCTGCAATCTTAAATAATCCATTTTTAAATAAAGGCACCGCGTTTACTCAGGCTGAACGCCAATCACTCGGTCTCGTCGGGACGTTACCCAGCCACGTCCAAACGCTAGACGAACAAGCCAAACAAGCCTACGCGCAATTCCAAAGCAAGCCTAATGACCTGGAAAAACGCATTTTCCTGATGAACCTGTTCAATGAGAACCGGACGCTCTTCTTCCGGCTGATGGACGATCACGTCGTTGAATTCATGCCAATCGTGTATGACCCAACGGTTGCCGATTCTATTGAAGAATACAGTCACCTTTTCACCGACCCCCAAAACGCCGCTTTCATCTCCGTAGATGACCCCGACAACGTCGAAGCTGCCTTGAAAAATGCCGCTGACGGTCGGGACATCCGGTTGGTCGTCGTAACCGACGCTGAGGGAATCCTCGGTATGGGTGACTGGGGCGTCAACGGTGTCGACATCGCCGTGGGTAAACTGATGGTTTACACCGCAGCCGCCGGCATCGACCCCGCCCAAGTGCTGCCCGTCAGCATTGATGCCGGTACCAACAACGCTACCTTACTCGCCGATCCCCTCTACTTAGGGAACCACCACAAGCGGGTCACCGGTGACCAATACTACGACGTCATCGACCGCTTCGTGACCGCAGAACAGAAGCTATTTCCAGAATCACTCCTGCACTGGGAAGACTTCGGGCGCTCCAACGCTCAAGTCATCCTCGATAAGTACAAGGATAAAATTGCCACATTTAACGATGACATCCAAGGAACTGGGATGGTCGTCTTAGCCGGAATCCTCGGCGCCCTGAACATCTCCAAGGAAGATATCAAGGATCAAAAATTCGTGACGTTCGGTGCCGGAACTGCCGGCATGGGTATCGCCAACCAGATTCTCGATGAATTGAAGCGCGCTGGCCTTTCTGAAGACGAAGCCCGCAAGCATTTCTACGCCGTCGACAAGCAAGGCCTGTTATTCAGTGACACGCCAGACCTGACCGCCGCACAGGAACCATTCACCCGCGACCGCGCCGAATTCGACAACGCCGACGAGCTGACGACCCTAGCTGCCGTGGTCAAGACGGTTCACCCAACCGTCCTGATTGGCACGTCTACCCAACCGGGAACCTTCACCGAAGCCATCGTCAAGGACATGGCGGCTCACACGGAACGGCCAATCATCTTCCCACTGTCCAACCCAACGAAGCTGGCCGAAGCGACGGCTGCTGACCTGATCAAATGGACGGATGGTAAGGCTCTGATTGCCACCGGGATTCCTGCCGGCGACGTGGACTACAAGGGCACCACTTACCACATTGGCCAAGGAAACAACGCCCTGATGTATCCGGGCTTGGGTTTCGGTCTAATTGCCGCCAAGGCCAAGGTCTTAAACGGGGAAACTCTCTCTGCTGCTTGCCACGCCCTCGGAGGCATCGTCGACACCACCCAACCCGGGGCGGCCGTCTTGCCACCCGTTTCGCAACTGACGACATTCTCCCAAAAGTTGGCTGAAATCGTGGCCCAAAGCGTTCTCGACCAAAAGTTAAACAAGGAGCCCATCGCCGATGCCAAGCAAGCCGTTGCTGACATGAAGTGGGTCCCAGAATACAAGAGTCTCGACTAATCTGCTCCAAGACAACTTAATTCACACGTTAATTTGTGCCAGCAGGAGTTGGTTCACCCCAATTCCCGCTGGCATAATACGTCGTGATCCGTTGTGTATGATTAAGTTGTAGCATAACAGTTAATCTTAAAAACCACTTGTCTCAAAAACAAATCACTACCCTACAGCGCTTGGCATAAGTCGCTGAAAGAAATTATTTGAAAGAAGGACGTCACTCGTGGCTGTATTATGGAATTCGATTCAAAGTGTCCTCGTCGTTGTTTTAATCATGATCCTTGGCTTTGTCCTCCGGCGGCAAGGCTGGTTCGATGATAAATTCGGCGGGACCATCTCAAAGTTTATTAAGAACATTGCACTGCCCGCCTCCATCTTCGTTTCCGTTCTAAGTCGGTTAACGCGGGGGCAACTGGTCTCCTTCTCGGGTTACCTAGTCTACGCCTTTCTTGCCGTTATCATCGGCTACGTGATTGCATTCGGCCTGGTACGGCTCATGCACGTGCGGCCTGGTCGTAAAGGGATCTTTATCAACGCCATGGTCAACGCCAACACCATCTTCATCGGGTTACCCTTGAACATCGCCCTGTTTGGCGATAAGAGTATGACCTACTTTCTGGTCTACTATATCGTCAACACCGTATCCACGTGGGCGTTTGGGGTCTTCCTGATTTCAAACGATGATCCAACTAAGCCGAAGGAAAAGCACCACAACAAGATTGACTGGAAGAAAGTCATCCCGATGCCACTGGTTGGTTTCCTAGTTGCCCTGATTTTCCTGCTTCTCAACATCCCCGTGCTCAAGGTCAGCTTCATTAACTCTACGCTGACTTACGTGGGGAACCTGGTGACACCGCTCTCCCTGATCTACATTGGGATTGTCCTGGCCGATGCCGGGTTGAAGAGTATTCACTTTGACCGTGACACCATCGTCGCCTTGCTGGGTCGGTTCGTCCTGTCCCCTATCCTGATGGTCGGGGTATTACTAGCTGCCGGTCACTTCGGCGCCACCTTCCCAACGCTGGCTTCACAAACCTTGATCGTGCAATCCGCAACACCAATGCTGGCTGTCTTGCCAATCCTGGCGAACGAATCCCACGGTGACGTGGAATACGCCACCAACGTAGTCACGACTAGTACCGTTCTATTTATTGTCGTGGTCCCAGTCTTGATGTCATTGATTCAATTTATCTAGTCTGCTTACTTCCAATTTTGTGAGGGGGCACTGCCGTTATGGTGGTGCCCCTTTTTGACGTTTAAATTTTCCCAGACAAAAGGGCCGCTCCTCACCGGAAACGGCCGCTAATGTTTCACATGAAACATTGGTGTTGCTTTAACTTTAGCCGTTAGTAGGTCGTCACGACGGCCCCCCATAATTTGTAAATCGCCATTGATGCGTTGGACCATCATGTCCGTATTCAGTGGCCATTCGTACTTGCCACTCCCGTGAATGCTGGCAACGACCCGGTTCTGTCCAACAACGCGCCAGCCATCATCAGTAGCTGTTACCGCCACGTGATCCTCAGCAGAGGAGAAGTACCGCATGGTGCCCCGCTGAAGTTCACCTAACCATTCGGCTCGAGGCTGAACGTAGCCGGTCATGTGAGTCAACGTGAAGTCTGGTGCCAGCAACCGGTCCAGCGCCGTCGTATCATCGGCAGCCATGGCGACGTTGTAGGCACGATACAAACTCAAAATTTCTTCATTCATTTTTACTTACTCCCTTTCAACTTAACTGATTGAACCTACTCTAATCCCTTGAAGTAACTGCAAGGCAAGCCTTTTTCCAAAATAATCACAAAAAACTCGCCGCAGATCCGGGGGAATCTACGATGAGCTTCTTGTTAGTCGTTGTTTTTTTCTATATTCGTTTGAATCTTCTGCTACTTTGAAGTCGACATACCGGTGATTCTTGCTATCCAGAATATTCTGGTAGACCACACTCACGTCATCGATCCCAACCATTTTAATCTGTCTTATTCAAGAACAGCTTACTTCCGGTTAATCCCTAAACTGTCGCGTGATCCCAACGTTTCATCGTGAGCTAACCGCATCACGAGATCAGCAATACTTTGCCGGGAAACATCGTGGCCGCCGAAGGGTTCGCCCTTCTTAGTGACTTGATAATCCGTGTCACCACCATTGTCGAACCAGCCGGGACGGATCACCGTGTAGTTCAGGTCAGAGGCTTCCACAGCATCAGCCGCGTTCCGGTAGCCCTTCAGCATTGGATTGCGCCGCAGATTTCCGCTTGCACCAAGGCTAGCCGGAATTTCATTGTAAATACCCATGGAAGCGATAAACAACAGCCGCTTGACACCAGCTTCGTCCATCCCTGCAATCAGGCTTTTGGCCATACCAGCCAAGTTACCACTCAAGGCGGCAAAGACCACGTCCTGCCCCTTTAAAGCGTCCTGTAAAACTGCCGCATCGGTAACGCTCCCAGTCACAGCTCGCTCGCGGTCGGATAATTTACCCAAACGTGCCGTACTCCGGGCCATCAGTGTTAACTGATCATCCGTGTTGTCCAAGAAATATTGCCGGGTGACACTGCCCACAGAACCCGTTGCGCCAATAATTAAGATGTTTGTCATGATGAATATCCTCCGTTCGTGATTGAATAAACCTAGTGTAATGCCTTGCAGTTACTTCAAGGCAAGCGTTATTTGCAAATTAATTTAACTTTTTTAGTTTGACTGCCGTTCACCCGGTACAATCAGGAAGATTGCCGCTAATAAGGCTAGAACCAGCAGGCCACCACCCATTAAAATGGCGTGTTGGAAGCCGGCCACTTGTCCAGTGAACAATCCTTGCACCGTCACCAGAATCGACAGCCCCACGGAGCCCCCAATCTGATGCATAACGTTGACAACTCCCGAGGCCGCTCCAGCGTCAGAACCACGCGTATGGGCCACACCGGCCGCCGTAAAGGGACTAAGTGAGAAGCCTTGACCAATCCCAACAATGACCATCGGTGCGGCAATTCCCCACCAGTAGCCAACTGCTGGTGTAAAGCGACTCATCCACACCATGCCGATCGCCGTCAGGGCAATCCCAATGACCAGCAAGCCACCATTGCCCCATTTCGCCGTTAAGCGTGCTACCTGTAAGGCGACGATAAAGTTCACGATGGTTAAGGGGAAGAACGCCACCCCAGCCATTAAAGCGCTAAATCCCAGTTGATTTTGCATCAGCTGGGGCGTGATGAACCAGAAGCCCATCATTGCTCCCAGATAGAGGAACCGGCCAACGTAGGCCCCGATGCGTTCACGGTCGGTGAATAACCGCAATGGCATGATGGGTTGCCCCGTTCGATGTTCTTGATAGATGAAGATTCCTAAGAATAGAATCGCCAACAGGAAGGCTGGCAGCTTGGCCCAGTCACCAATAATGCTGTAAACCAGGGCACTCATCCCGATCAGAGAACTAAAGGTCCCCAGCCAATCTAATTTGCCGGTCTGACCGTTGTCCTTATCCAAATACTTAACTGCTAAATAGAACATCCAGACACTGATTGGCACGTTCATGAAGAAGCCGACGCGCCACGTCAATAGGCTGGCGAAAACTCCACCGATGACCAGACTCACACTAGCTCCGATACCGGCCATGGCTCCGTAATACGCAATGGCCTTGACCCGTTCGGCACCTTCATAAGTGTCCATCAAGATTGCCAGTGTCGTCGGTGCTAAAATAGCCGAACCAATCCCTTGAAAGGCCCGGGATACAATGATCATGGGTGCGTTGACGGCTAGCCCGACGAGCAGTGACCCTAAACCGAAGATGACCAGACCAATCTCAAACACCCGTCGGCGACCAAACAAGTCCCCCGCCCGGCCACCTAATAGGAGGAAGCCCCCAAATGTCAGCGAGTAAGCGCTACTGACCCAGGACAACGTTGCTTGATTCAAATTTAGGTCTTGAGCAATCTTGACCGTCCCCGTAAAAATGATCGAGTTATCCAATAGAATCATAAAGTAACTCATTAAGATGACCAGTAGAATCCAATCGAATCGTCTTTGCTTTGCCATGTTTGTTTTACCTCTCTCGTCTTTAATTGAATGATTAGGAGTTTAGACCTTCATCTGGACTTCAAGGCAAGGGGTAATTTGAAAAAGATTGAATTTTGCATTCACACGGCAAAAATCCCGCCAGACAGCCATAGACTCTGCGGCGGCAAAAATCGGCATAAAAACACGGGCTAACTTTAATCGGTTAGCCCGTGTTTTTATTATTAATAATTAATTCCATTCAGCTAGTCACTAATAATTAACAATGACTTGATGGCCTCCCGCTTATCCATTGCAGCATAAGCCTCTGCGACGTGATCGAGATCGAAACGCTTGGTGAACACCTTACCGGGGTGAATCTTACCGGTCAACACGGCATCCAACAGCACGTTGCGGTCGTAAGTCGTGACGGAAGCAATTCCTCCACGCAGACCGATATTCTTCCAGAAGAGGTTGTTCGTGTTCATCTCAGCTTTTTGAGGAACGCCGACCCGGCCAACAACGGCACCGGCCCGACCGACTTTAACGGCCGTATCGATGGATTGGGCGGTCCCAACACACTCCAAGACGGCATCGGCACCAGCGCCATCAGTCAGTTCCATCACACGCTTAACCGCGTCATCCCCACGTTCAGCAACCACATCAGTCGCCCCAAACTCTTTAGCTAAAGCTTGGCGATCGGCATGACGACTCATCGCGATGATTCGCTTGGCTCCACGAAGCTTGGCGGCAATCACGCCACACAGCCCCACGGCACCATCGCCCATGACGACAACCGTGTCACCGTCCTTGACTTCAGCGGTAGCTGCGGCATGGTAACCGGTCGCCATCACGTCAGCCAACGTCAACAGGTCGTTGAGTTGGGCATCGGAGTAGTCGCTAGGTTGGCCAGGAACCTTGACCAGCGCCCAGTTGGCATTCTTGAAGCGTAAGTATTCGCCTTGGTACCCAACGATTTCGTCATCGGTCCGGGCATTTTCACAGTTGCCATCAAAGCCAGCCAAGCAGGCCGCACAGTGACCGCAGCCGTGAGTAAATGGTGCGATGACAAAGTCACCCGGGTTGACGTTAGTGACTTCGCTCCCAACACTTTCAACGATAGCGATGGCTTCGTGGCCGACCGGCGTGTTCTTTTGCCGGTCATTGATGCCCCGGTACCACCACAGGTCGGAACCACAGACACAGGCCCGCACGATTTTCAAAACGGCGTCCGTAGGATTCTTGACCGTTGGCTTAGGTAATTCTTGGGCTTCAACCTTGCCCGGTTCAACAAATACAGCTGTTTTCATTGATTCATCCTCCAATTTTAATCGATACGGTTAGTGTAGACCTTAAAGTGGACTTCAAGGCAAGCGAAATCTGATTAATTCTGAAAGTTTCGCCACCAGCCACGTAATACCTGTTGGTCGCGAGGCAAATCGCCGGCTGTCATTCCGAGACCCATCACGAACGTCCCTTGCGTAATCAGCTGTTCAAAGTCATCCTCATAGCCCCCAGGGTTGCCCGCGTCCGTATAGAACGGGGCGACGAGACCCCGAAAGGCACCCAACTGTTGCAGGAAGCTCCGCACCGGCGTGGCGACCTTACCGCTCCAGACAGGCCCTCCGACCAACAGTGTTTGATAGTGGCTAAAATCTGGTAGTCCATTGGTCAACGTCGGCAAATTGCCGCTCGAAAGTTGTTGACTAGCGACATCGGCAGTCGCGAACATATCGGGTGGAAATGTGCCTTGGGCGACGGTCAAATTGACTTTATCCGCCCCCGTCACCTGCTGTAAATCAACGGCCATCTGAGCGGTCGTCCCGGACCAGGAATAGTCCACAATCAAAGTTGAGCTTGCCATCTGAAAATCTCCTTCACGTTTCATCTTGTGTCTAGTATACCGGGTTACAGTCCCTCTAAGTCAATGCTTAGCTCAGGAATCGTATTAATCATATATTTATTGCAATTATTAACTATTTATAAAAAGCATGGACTCAACCACCCCCATTATCACGGTGACCGAGTCCATGTTAACCTTTCGCTTAGTGCAGGCTCCTACACCATCCGACTGTACGGATCGACAACCAAAGCCTCTGACATCAACACTTCTGTGTAAATATCGTGAATCAGGCTGAGCTCAACGACGTGTTGACGGGCCTGCTCCGTCAAGAATTCACGTTCACTGGCAAACGCCTGCATCATCGCCCAACGTTGATCACGACTCTGCAGATACGTGATAGCCGCGTGATGACTGACGGTTCGCCGCCACCGATGTAAGAAAGAACGCAAGGGGTTGGTATTATTTTGATCCCGCAGCTCGTAGATGACGGCCCGTTTCACGTCAGCGGCCAAATCTAACGCATTGACTCGTTGAATCCCGACCGCCGTCATTTCCTCACGAATCCGCGCTAGAATAGCCGGCTTACTGAGTGCATCGCCATCCTGCGGCAAGAGCAACTTGAAGAGAATCGTTGGCACCAACATGCTAACGATGATGACGACCGTTTCCACTAGAATAATCTGTTGAAATTGACGTGCTGGCACCATACCACCAATTGAAAATGTCATAGCCAGTGTCACCGTTCCGTGGACACCGCCGAGCGCAAACAGCCAGCTATCCCGCCACTGCCGCCGAGCAATGAAACCGTAAGCATAAACGACCCGACAAATAATGAGTAGTAGGTAAACTGCGAGGCCCAGCCACAACCACCGCAATGACTGGAACATTTGTCGGTATTGGCTACTGACGATGCGTTCCAGACTGATTCCCAAGATGACGAAGACTGCACCATTCAAGATTTCCGAACCAAAGTTCAGCAGTTGCGTGCCGAAATACATTTGTCGCGGCGAGCTAAATCGGCTACTATTGGCCTCACCGTTATTGACGAGTCCCGCCACAACCACCGCAATGATGCCAGAAACAGCGACTTCTTCGGCAACCAAATAAATGATGATTGGCGTTAGCAGGTATAGCAGCGATTGCGAGGAAACCACGTTGGCATCGGTGCGTACCAACGCCTGCCGAAACAGCATGAAGACCACTGCCAACACGGCTCCGACGAGTGCCCCACCGATGGCAGAAACCAGAAGCTTACCCACATTTTGGCCGAAAGAAAATTCACTGGTCTTCAGCCACAACAGCCCCGCCTGTAACAGAATTAGACCCGTCGCATCGTTAAATAAGGATTCCATCTTCAATTGGTTCCCCAGCCGCTCACTAATCTTGCGGCCGGTCATGACCGATTCAAACGCCGTCGCATCGGTTGGCGTGCTAATGGCGACCATGACTAGGGCTAGTGGCAGGCTCACAGCAAAGATACCGTGCAGACCCAGCGACGCAACGACAGCCGAAATGATGGCCAACACAAACGCGGTCCCCAGAATACTAGGGATGCGCCGACCAACCCGGACCATCGGCGTGACCTGGCCTTCAAAGAACAGCAACGGCGCAAGAATAAAAATCATGAAGGTCTCATTCTCGAATTCCAAGACCAAATGATTCAAACTGGGAATGAGGGCCACAATGATTCCGGCCACCAGCGCAAAATAGGTCTTGGAAATTTTAGGCACCCACTGCGCGACTAAATTCGCCAAAGCAACCGTAATCAGTAGAACAAATGTCGATGTAAATAGCGCCCTCCTCCACAAACTAAATTTTTCCAATTATACACCAAAAGGGACGACTACCTTATACATAGCCGTCCCTAATCGTTAATAGGCGTTATTAGATTCATCGCTATCTTCAGTTGTTTTTTGTGCAACCTTATCGGCATGCTGGCGTTCCAACTCGCGAAGCTCCTCTTCTGTCGTTTCCATGTGATCGTAGAAGTGATTGAGCTTGTAATTCAGGTGGTCAATGGCCGCCTGTAAGTCATCACGCTTTTCTTCCATCACGCTGAGTTGTTCCTGTAAGAGGGACTTTTGCTCCTTAGTATTGTCCTCTTGAGCATCAAACAACTCGATGTAACGTCGGAGATTTTCAATACTCATCCCCGCCGCGCGCATCTGCGTGACAAATGTGATTCGCCGAATGATGCGGTCGTCGATATCTCGGTTACCGACCGCCGTCCGGTCGATGGGGGGAATCAACGATTCTTTTTCGTAATAGCGAATCGCTGCGGAGGAGACCCCCGTCTTTTCGCTGGCTTCTTTAATGTTCATTTTATCTTCGCTCCTCACAGATTAGTAAACAGGTCGGTCTTGGCCCTCAGTATCCGGGTCAGCCATCCCAATGCTATCACGGCTATACTTGCTAGGATCGGCGATGATCGTCAAAACGACATCGGCAACACTCTGCCGTGACCCGGAAACGCCGTTGTAGGCTTGGTCTTTCGTGGTCACTACGTATTTAACGCCACGGTCATTCAACCAAGGCAACCGCAATGTCGTGTAGTCTAAACCAGAATCAGCTAATAGCTTATCGGACCGGCGTGCTGGTGCCATCCCGGCACCAATCATTTCTGAATTCCACCGACCAAATTCACCACCAACTTCATTGTACAGCCCTAAGATATTGGCGAACAGAACGCGGGAAACATTGTTGGCCTCCATCCCGGCAATGACGCTGTTGGTCAAGCGGTTTTGCTGGTCGTGATCCACGACGGCAACGAATACCAGGTCTTGACCCGCCATAGCGGCACTCACGGCAGCTGGGTCGGTGATGTCTCCTTCAACTAACGTGACGCGAGGATTGTCTTGCAAGTTGGCAAGCCGACTGGTGTTCCGTAAGAAGAGGGTTAAGTCAACGTCTGCGAATTGGTCTTCCGTTAAAACTCGATGTTCTACAATTTGGGCGATTTGCCCGTTAGCTGCTAAAATCATTACTTTTTTCGTCATTATAAAGTTCCTTTCTTCACGCTTGAATGACCTTAGGTTAAACCTTCATGTGTACTTCAAGGCAAGCGGAAAGTTTGAAAAAATCAAAAAAGATGATCCCTACCCTACCTAGTAGTGAATCATCCCCAAAATATTAGTTAATTTTCTCTTTGCCAATCGGCTCTTTGCGCTCAAAGTTACCGATATCTTTCATCTCAGAACGGAAATCAATGTCACTGAAAGACCCATTCAGCCAAGGATGCGACCTTTGCATTTTATCAGTCAATGCGTCACCCTCCTTTAATTACCAGAAATACTTAATATTAGGCTAAAAATGCCGTGCGATTCTGCAAGTAACTCATTTCGTCATAAATAATCTGTTCTTGCAAATCATCTGCCACAGCCGGCGACATTTCGCCGGAGGCCAGTTTGGCTTGAACCAATTCATACTCCGTGTGAAACGCCGCCAAAAACAGTTGATAGACGATGGACGGATCAACCTCTGGCGCGTTGAGTTGCCGATAGCGTTCGTTGTAGTAGCGTTGAACAACGTCAATCGCCGTACGATTTTCGACATTTTTTAACGCCGACAATTTTGCCGAAGCCGCCTGATTGCCGACTGCCTCAATGGGCCGGATGTCCTCGCCATGCTTCTCAAACCATTGCTGCCAATAAATCTGCTCCATCACCAAGGGCGACGTCATGAAGGTATCCTGGGCCTTCTGGATATCGTGATACATCTGTCCCATGTGCACGCCAAACCACAGACGCAAAATGAGATTCTTCCACCACCGCTGATCAATGGTGAAGCGACTGTATTTTAGAAAGCGCCGATAGTGGCTCCACGCCTGCTCGGTAATCTTACCGTTATCATACAGTGCCTTTACAGCTTTCTCTTCTACCTGATCAGCCTGACGAAAAAACGACCGCTGCTGACGGCGACGAGGGGCTTGCTGCCATTGAAATTGCTGAAGCAACGCATCAATCACAATCTGACGTTCGCTCGGATGAGCCGTTTGGCCTTCCAAATCTTCAATCGCTGCCAACCGCATCCGGTGGTGCCAAGCCATTATCGACTCTGTCTCCGTTGGTCCCGCTTTTAAAAGGTGTGGCAGGGCAAAGGTCGGTACTAACAGACTCAACAGAATAACCACAGTCGCCGTAAAGATCAGCGACCCCCGGAGCGCAAAGGGTTGCCCCTTAATCAACAGCGGTAGTGAGAAAGCTAAGGCCAACGTAATTGTGCCGTTAGCCCCGCTCAACGCCATCAACCAACTGTCCGACCACCGGTGTTTGCTGGGTGCATACATCCAAACAAAGTACCGCGACCAGACTAGCCGCATCACGAACTTCAGACTGTAGATGAAGATTCCCGCTAAGGTGAGTTGCCACCACAGGACTTGTTCATTTTGCCAAACGGCATGAAATACCCGCGGTAATGAAATCCCCAACAGCACAAAAACTAAGCTGGAGAGGATCCCATTAATAACCTCCCAAACGTTGGCGCTGACCATCTGCATGCGACTGGACGTCATACGCAAATGTTCCCGCTCGCCACCTTGGATCAGTCCAGCCGCGACGACCGCCAAGATGCCGGAAAATCCTATCCTATCCGCCACGTAATATAGGACAAACGGCGTCACCAATTCGATGGTCACCAGGACCAACGGCGAGTTGTCTCCCCAACGAATCAACAGTTGGCGAACCCAGGCAATGGCTAATCCTAGCAGGGCACCGAGCAAAAGTCCACCCAAGAACTCTTTTCCAAAGTCCAGTAACGCGGTACCTAACGCAAATTTTCCGGATACATACGTCGCGATTGCGAGATCAAACGCCACAATGCCGGAAGCATCATTGAATAGCGATTCATTTTGGAGAATCGTTTGCGGAACTCGGTACTCCTCACTCTCTGGCGCAATCGCACTCACCGCGGATGCATCCGTTGGCGTCACCACCGCACAGAGCGCGAAGGCTAAGCTGAGTGGGAAAATTGGAAATAACCAGTGCACACCCGTCCCCACAACCAGTATCGTCAGGACAACCAAGACGATTGCCAGCGAGAAAATATTCACAATTCCCCGGCCAACCCAGTAGCGTGAAACGTTTTTCGATTCGTTATACATAAGCGGGGCAATAATCGCGAACGTAAATACATCTGGACTGAACTGAAACCCGTGATACAGTGGGAAAAATGCAAATAATAACCCTAAACCAATGAGAAAAAAAGGTTGTGGTATTCGCGGACAGTGTTTCCCAAGGACATTGCCCCCCACAACCGCAATCAACAAAACCAATACTAAAAATACGGTTTCCATCCGTAACCTCCATCCCGCTAATCAAATTAGAAAAGGTAAGCCGACACCCTCAGCGTCTAATCTTAATTTGACCGATGGCTACACACTTTTTACCACCATCGCCGGTTATTGCGCCCGCTACACTCCCTGAGTGCTATCATTGGCGGACGCTCAGCGCATTAAATCATTACGCCACACCAAAATTGATGTGACCATTCAACTTGTCTGCAGGTCATTATAGCATCAAATAGAGAGCGGTTTCAGCTTAAATTTTCATTCATGGGTTACTGTGGCAACTATTTCAGATCCAATTGCTGATGCATCTGTCCATCAAAACTGCTTAATCCCAATCGTTATTATAATTGTATGTCTCATACGAATAGTCATCACCATCATCATTATCTTCATAATCCGAGTAGTCACTATTGGCAGTTAACTCAAAAGTCTTCTTAAAAGTATCGTTTGACTTAGGCCCCTTGGACCAGATAACCAATTGATCATCACCGGAAAATTCATACTCGTCAAAGTTACCTTCGACGCTAATTTTAAAATAACCTGAGGCATCCGCTACCGTACTGGCTTCTTCGTCTCCACTAATAGAGACTTCCGCATTTGGAATCGTATAGCCACTCACAGATGAATCGAAAATATCGGGAGTTCCCGATAACTTGATAAAGTTACTAGGCTTATAATTCTCCAAGTACCCCTTGATATACAGAGCATCAGAACTGTCGACGTACCGTTTAGTACTCATACTCAGCGATTTTACATTTGCATAGTGGTCCACTTCACGGAGCTTGTATTTAAACGTTAACGTCTTACTCCCAGCAAATTTGCGTTTTAAATGGACAGTGTAGCGTGATTTTGTCGAACCAGTGATATAAGAAATCTTGTAAGTCCGTTTGCCCGCGCGCAAAGATTTTTGATTAAAGTAGATATAATCTCCAGGAACGTCGTCCATCTTCCACTGGTAGTTCCACTTTCCTTGTAATGCTTTGGGAGTGTCAAATTTTTTGTGTAAA